>CAYREV010000046.1:0-10409 GCA_964423345.1 uncultured Balneolaceae bacterium
AACATACGGTCCAGTTTTGACGTGGGATGCTCCTACTCGCGGGGCGAGGGCAAAAAGATTTTCGTGAATGACAGTCCCCTCGACCGGCTGTCCGACCTTATCGGGATGGTCCCGGTGGTGGTGCTGGCGCCGCAGGACAAGAAACTTACCAGCGAAGGCCCTTCCGAACGGCGCTCGTTCATCGATGCCTTTATCAGCCAGATATCGCCCCGCTACCTGAAGGACCTGCTGGACTTCCGCAAGGCGCGCAAGCAGCGCAACAAGCTGCTGCAGGAGTTCCGGGGCAGCCGCGAGGTATTGCTGGCCTACCTGGAGCCGTGGAATGTGCAGCTGGTGGAATACGGATCACGTATCGTGGCCAAACGCACGGAAGTGTTGAAGCAGTTCCGCGATTACCTGTCGGAGGAGTACGAGCTGATATCCGGAATGCGGCACCGCCCGAGGCTGGAATACCAGACGTTTTGCGAACCCTCGGAAGAGGCGGAGGTGATCGAGGATCGATACCGCGAGGAGCTGGAGAAGGCGCTTGATAACGAGATCGAACGGGAGATAACGACGGTTGGGCCCCACCGTGACGAGATCGTCTTCTACCTGGACGACCTTGAGCTTCGCAAGTACGGCTCGCAGGGACAGCACCGGCTGTTCGCCCTGGCCCTGAAGCTGGCCCAGTTGTTTTATTTTTCGGACGAGCTGGACGATTTGCCTATATTTCTGCTGGACGATGTGTTCGGCGACCTCGACGCGCGGCGCACGGAGGTGCTTCTGAATGCATTGATCGAACATGCGGGGCAGACTTTCATTACGTCGGCAAATCCGATACCTTTTGATGACTACGTGAGCTTCGACGGCGAGCGCAATCGAAAATACAAAGTCGAAGACGGGGAGGTAAAGCGGGTATAACCCACTCCCCGACAAACCCAAAAAACCGGGCATGGCCAGATTCAGAACAAATACCCCTAAATCCCTTAAAGAGCTGGTTAAGGATTACCTGGATAAGGTGCCTTACCGCAAGCGCCTGAAAAGAGGGATGATTCTGTCGCTCTGGGCCGAGACCGTAGGTCCCTCTATAGCCGAACAGGCCGAAAACGTACGCTTTGAAAACGGCAAGTTGGTTATGAATGTTAAAAACCCGGCCTGGCGGCATGAGATTCATATGAAACGGTTCAGCATCGCCAAAAAGCTGAACGACGAGGTGGGGGAAAAAATAATCAGGGAAATCGTCGTACGCTCATAGTTTCGTTGACAAAGGTACGTCCCCCTTCTATATTGGCTAAAATATTTGCTGACGTATGATACAGGAAAGATTCAAAGAATTTAAGGAAAGAGCCTGGGCCCTCTGGAGTGCCATTACCAAGGATGCCGGCGAGGAGGATTCGGAATACCCGTGGCGCAACAAGATCATTGTGTTCGGTATATCTATTGTCCTGGCCCTGGGACTCTGGCTGATGGTGAACCTGAGCCGCGATTATACGCTGAATGTGAATATGCCCGTATCGGTGGGGAATATCCCCTCAGACCGGGCCCTGGCCGAAGACCTGCCGGATTTTGTAACTGTCAGCGTTTCGGGCGAGGGATGGCAGCTGATCACTGTCTATAACAACCCCCCGCCAATATTTGTGGATGTAACCCGCAACGAAATCAATCTCTACGACCAGGTGCAGCAGCAGATGAATGCCACGCCCGAGCTGACGGTCCAGAAGGTGCAGCCCCTCTATCTGAATATCAACCTGGAAAAAAATGCCACCAAGAAGATACCGGTGGTCTCCAATGTCAGCGTCATGTTCAACGAGCAGTATGATTTTTTAAACGATCCCTACCTGGAACCCGACAGCGTGGTGATAACCGGGGCATTGTCGCTGCTGGAGAATATTAACCGGTGGGAGACAAAGCCTGTGACGCTCAACGGCGTGAAGGAGGATGTGGAGACTGCGGTGGAACTTAAGGAGCCGGACAAGCTGCTGAGCCTGGTGCCGGACGAGGTGACATTCAAGGGAGAGGTCGCACAGTTTACCGAGGGGGAGGCGCGCGTCTACGTAGAGGCCCGCAATATACTACCGGCACGCAAGGTGAACTTCAGTCCCTCATCCATCACGGTTAAATACGATGTGCCGATCAGCGAATACGCGGAAGTACAGGATTTGGCAACTCCCTTTGAAGCGTATGTTGACTATAACCGGATTCTGCAGGACTCGACCGGATTTGTAGTCCCCCAGGTTGAGAAGACGGCCGACAGCCAATACCATGTGAGGATACGCTCTTTCCAGCCCACCGAAGTATCCTATTTTATGGTGATAGACGACTGATTCAGGCCACTTCGTCGAGTTTCTTTTCATAGGGCCGTATGACTTCCTCCACATCGCGGGTGTCGTCGAAATAGGAGAGGATCTCCAGGATCACTTCATCCACCAGTACGTCGGGGCAGGAGGCTCCCGAGGTCACGGCTATGCGTACCGGTTCCCGTTCCCGCGGAAGCCAGTCGTCGGTTTCCCTGATCTCTTTGTCCCACTGGTTGAAATGGCGTATTCTGCTCTCCGATTCCAGCTCCTCGGCATCCCGCACATGGTAGGTGGGGAACGCATGTTCGAGAATCTCGACCAGGTGCATGGTATTGGAGGAGTTGTATCCGCCTACCACAACCGCCAGGTCGGCTTCCGTTTCGGCCAGTGCCAGGGTGGCCGACTGGTTTTCGTTGGTAGCATAGCAGAGGGTGTCGGCCGTATCGGCGAAATGGTCCAGTACCTCGGCTTCGCCGAACCGTTCGGTGGCGGCCTCTTTCAGTATATCCATGACCTCCTGCGTTTCGGTGGCCAGCATGGTGGTCTGGTTGATCACCCCGAAATGCTCGAGGTCTTCCATGGGGTCAAAGCCATCGGTACTCTTGTGGCCAAAATATTTGTCGAAATCCGCCCGGGGACGCTCGCCGGTCATGATATCGGCGAGTATACGGGCCTCCCGGGGATTGAGCACCACCACGCACTCCGAGTGGTTGGCGCTGTGCGAGAAAGTGGCGCGGGTCTCTTCATGGCGGTGCTTGCCGTGGATGACCAGCGAGTAGCCCTTCTTTCCGAGTTGCCGTCCCCGTTTCCATACTTTCTCCACAAATGGGCAGGTGGTGTTGTATTCATAAGGGTCGATGCCCTGCTCTTTCAGCTGCTGCTGTATCTCAATGGTGGTGCCGAAAGCGGGCACGATGACGATGTCGTCCTCTTCCAGGGATTCGATGGGTATGAGCTCCGAGCCGTCGGTCTCAAAAAGGAATTTCACGCCCCGGGCCTGCAGGTCTTCATTGACCGTGGGGTTGTGAATCATCTCGCTGAGCAGGTAGATATCCCGGTCGGGGTGTTCTTCTACCGTACGATAGGCGATGTCAATGGCGTTTTCCACTCCGTAGCAGAAACCGAAATGGCGCGGTATGTAAAACTGCACCGGGCCGAAATCCAGCAGGGAGGGCTCCAGGTCTTTCTTTCGCGGGTCCACTACCTTGGTGGCGTCTTTAACCTTTCGGATGATGGGAGATTGGTAAATCTCGGGTATGTCAAATTTTTTTCTGGCCATAGGGGATAAATATAAGAAGCTTAGACAGAAACATCACCAGTGCTTTCCTACGCTTCGGCCACTTCGTCAAGCTGGACGCCTACCAGGCGGCTGATGCCGGTTTCGGGCATGGTGATGCCGTACATCATCTCGGCTTTGCTCATGGTCTTCTTGTTATGCGTGATGATGATAAACTGGGTGTCTTCGCTGAAACGCTTGATCATGGCGGCAAAGCGCTCGATGTTGGCGTCGTCGAGGGGGGCGTCAACCTCGTCAAGCACGCAAAAGGGAGAGGGCTTGACCAGGTAGATTGCAAAGAGCAGGGCAATGGCGGTCAGGGTCTTTTCACCGCCCGACAGCTGGTTGATGGTGGAGGGGCGCTTGCCGCGGGGGTTGGCCTTGATTTCGATGCTGGCCTCCAGCGGGTCCTCGGCGTCCTGGTCGATCACCAGATCACAGAAGTCGTCTTCCGAAAATAGTGTCTGAAAGACGTCGATGAAGTTGGTGCGTATTTTTTCAAAGGTTTTGTTGAACCGTTCGGTGGCAGTTTTGTTGATCTCCTCGATGGTTTCACGCAGTTCTTCCTCGGCCTTGTGCAGGTCTTCGGTCTGCTCTTCGTAAAAGTCGAGGCGTTCTTTTTCCTCCTCAAACTCTTCGATGGCCAGGGGGTTGACCTCGCCGATCCTGTTAAGCTTCTGCCGCAGCCAGCCGATGCGTTCCTTGGCCTCTTCGGCTTCCTTATCCTCGGGCAGCTCCACCTCAATCTGGTCCATCAGAATGCCATAGGTCTCCCAGATATGGTCGGATAGGTTTTCGGCCTGCATCTCAAACTTCTCTTTTGCCATGGCCAGGTGGTGAACCAGTTCCATGTTGACTTCCTTGCGGCGGCGCACCTCCTTCAGCTCTTTCTCAATTTCATTGATCCTGCCGCGCTGTTCTGCCGCCGCCTGCTCGGCATCTTCCAGGGCCTTGTCGGCTTTATTCTTCTGTTCCTTATAGGTTTCAAGCTGGTCTTCATATTGCTCGATCTGGTCCTTGTACCGCTTGATCCGCTCCCGGGCTTCCTCGGTCTTCTCCGAACGAAGCTTCAGCCGCTCCTTGACGCTTTGGATCCCGCTTTCCGCCCGCTTGATGTCCCGTTCATGGTTCTCCACCTTGTTTTTGAGGTCCTGGTGCTTCAGCTGGGCCTCGTTGAAGCGGCTCTGGGCAATGGAACGTTCCTCCTCGAGCTCTTCGAGAACCTGTTTCTTCTCCTTCTGCTGTTCCTCCAGCTCATCCAGTTTCTGCCTGAGCTCCTTCTGCCGGGGATCGAGCCCCTCCAGTTTCTCCCGGGCCTTCACCTCGTTGTCGTTCAGGGATTTGCGGCGGTTCTCGAGCTCGCGGATATTCTTCTCGTAGACCTCTATCCTGGAGTCAAAGCTGTTGATCTTGTTTTCGACGCCCCGAACAGCCTGCTCCTTCTCCTTTAGTTCCTGCTCCAGCTCTGCGGGGTTGATATCCCCGTACTGTTGCTGAACCTTCTCAAGTGCTGCTTCGGCTTTCTGCATGTCGGCCGTGATGTTGCCGGCCTTGTTTTCCAGTTTCTCAATCTTATCCTTGAGTCCCACGCGGATGCCGGCGTTTTTGCCCTTGCTTCCGCTTTGCAGGAAATGGGAACTGGTCACTACCTCCCCGTCGAGGGTCACCCCTACATTGCGGGTGCCGTTGATCTTCCGGTAGGCCTCCTCCACCGTATCAAAAAGAAGCACATTGCCGAGCAGAAGCTTTTTAAGCGGCTCAAACTTTCCGGGGGTTTCGGCCTGGTGGTAGAGCGATCCCTTCTCGACCTCGTAACCGCTGCCAAGCTGGTTGAGCGGTATAAAGGTGGCTCGCCCCTTGCCGTTGTCCTTGAGTATGGAGGCCGCCTTGCGGGCGTCTTCCAGGCTGTCGACTACTACAAAGTTCATGGTCTCGCCCAGGGCGGCTTCGAGGGCTACGGCGTGCTCCTGGTCGGTTGAAAAGATGTTGGAAACGACATCGAGCTGGGAAAAGTCGGATTCGTGATTTTCCAGCAGGTACTGCACGCTTGAGGGAAAAGCCTCATTCGATTTGGCCAGGTCGCGCAACAGGGCGATCTCCGACTGTACGGAGTCAAGCCTGCTTCGATGCCTGCGTATCTCGTCTCTCAGTTCCTCCTTACGGCTGCCCAGTCGCTCTCTCTCCTCCCGGGCCTGCTCCAGTTTTTCCTGCTGCCGGCGCTGTTCGCTGCGGGCGTCTTCCAGGGTGGAGGCGAGGGACTCCTTTTCGGTCTTAAACTGTTTGATCTGCTCCTCCAGGTCTTCCATCTCCCCGGCGATGCGCTCCAGGTCGCCTTCGGTATTCTCCAGCCTGGACTCGATGCGGATGCGTTCATTGCGAAGCTCGCTGAGCTCGCCCCCCGTATCGTCGTGTTCCTGCTGCAGGCTGTTCAGTTTCTCCCTTTCGGCCGAGAACTGCTGCTGGATGGACGAGTATTTCTCTTTGGACTCCTTGAGGTTGTTTGAGGCTTTCTCGAGGTCGGAATCGAAGGATTCAAGTTTCTTCCGGCTGCTCTGAAACAGCTCCCTCAGGTCTTCCAGGTCCTGTTCGCCCTGTTCAATATCTTTGGTGTACTGTTCGATGACCCCCTTTTCATTGCTAATCTTCTCCCGGGTGATCTGCAGGTTGGTCTCGGTGTCGCGTATCTTGGAGTGGAGCTGGCTTACACGGCGCTGGGCTTCGGACTGATTGCGTTCTTTGCTGTTCAGGGCATTGCGGGCCTCCTCTTCAGCTCCCTCCAGCTTCTCGGCCTTGGCCAGGATCTCCTTTTTCTCCTTTTCGGCGTTGCCTATGCGTTCCTGCAGCGGTTTCAGCTCTTCCTGTATCTTCCGGTATTCGTGCCTGTTGAGGGCCTTGTCCAGGTGTTCGAGCTCCTTTCGGTACTTCTTGGCCTTCTGGGCTTTTTCGGCCTGTATTTCAAGGGAGCGCGTTTTTTTGCGGACCTCCACGAGGATGTCCTCCACCCGCTGAAGGTCTTTGCGGGTCTGGTCCAGCTTTCGAAAAGTCTTCTTGCGTTTCTCCTTGTAGCCGGTCACCCCCGCGGCTTCCTCAAACAGTCGCCGACGGTCGTTGTTCTTGTCGTTGAGGATCTCCTCAACCATCTTGAGCTCGATAACCGAGTAGGCGTCGGAGCTCATGCCGGTATCCATAAACAGCTCGGAAATATCTTTCAGCCGGCAGGTGGTCCCGTTGATCAGGTATTCGCTTTCGCCCGAACGGTAGAGCCGCCGGCCGATGGTTACCTCGTTATATTCTGTAGGCAGCAGCCCCTTGTTGTTGACAAAAGTGAGCGACACCTCTGCCATGCCGAGGGCGTTTTTCTGGGCGGTGCCGTTAAAGATGACGTTGGTCATGCTGGAGGAGCGCAGCAGGGTGGGGCGCTGCTCACCGAGGACCCACCGCATGGCGTCTACCACGTTGGATTTGCCGCAGCCGTTGGGGCCCACGATAGCGGTAATCCCCTTGTCAAACTTTACCTTCGTTTTATAGGCAAAGCTTTTGAATCCCTGTAATTCTAATTCGGATATATACATCTCTTAGTATAAATGGCGAATGACATGCATCGTCAAATAGCAAACAAATTCAAAACAGGACGTCCCGGCACAGCTGTACCCCGCCTGTTATTCTTGAATTTGAGTGTGTTACCTACCCCTAAACGGTCATTATTTCTTTTTCCTTCTGTTCCAGCAGCTCGTCCACTTTGGCGGTGTGGCTATCCGTAATACTCTGTATCTCCTCTTCCGCCTCATAGCGGGCGTCTTCCGAAAGAGACTCTTTCTCGACGGTTTTCTTAATTTCATCGTTGGCATTGCGCCGGGTGTTGCGGACACTGATCCGGGCGTCTTCTGCCAGTTCACCACATCGCTTGACCAGCTCTTTGCGCCGTTCCTCTGTCAACTGGGGCAGGGGTACACGTATGATGTTGCCGTCGTTGTTGGGGTTCAGTCCCAGGCCGGCCGACATAATGGCTTTCTCAATGTCTTCCAGGGCCGATTTGTCGTAGGGTTGAACGGTGAGCATACGCGATTCGGGGGCGCTGACGTTGGCCAGCTGGTTGAGCGGGGTCTTGCTGCCGTAATAATCCACTTTAACGCTGTCCAGGAGTGACGGCTTGGCTTTGCCCGCCCGAATGTGGGAAAGTTCGGTTTTAAAAAACTGGATGGCCTCGTCCATTTTGCTGTCGGCCTGATTGATGATGGATTTCAACTCCTGAGGTATCATAATGATCGCAATCTGGTTATCGGTTATACAACAGACATACTATTAAACTAAATGAATGTAAGAAATCTAGCTTTCTTCCCAAACAACCGTAGTACCGACGCCATCGGCGCCGTCAAGGGCTTTTTTCAGGTTGCCTACCACGTTCATGTCAAAAACGATGACGGGGGTTTCATTCTCCCTGCACAGGGTGAAGGCCGTCAGGTCCATGATGTCTAGCCTGCGGTTGAGCACTTCGTTGCCGGTGATGGTTGAAAATTTTTCGGCGTCGTCGTTTTTCTCGGGGTCGCTGTCGTAGATCCCGTCCACGCGGGTTCCTTTCAGGATGACTTCCGCCTCCACTTCGATGGCCCGCAGGGCGGCGGCGGTGTCGGTGGTAAAATAGGGGTTGCCCGTTCCGGCCCCGAAGATGACAACCCGTCCCTTTTCCAGGTGGCGAATAGCACGCCGCCGGATATAGGGTTCGGCAATCTCTTCCATGCGGATAGCCGACATCAGGCGGGTATGGACCCCTTTGCGCTCCAGGGCATCCTGGAAGGCCATGCTGTTGATCATGGTTGCCAGCATGCCCATGTAGTCGCCCTGTACGCGATCCATGCCTTCGGTCGCTCCCTTGACTCCTCTGAAAATGTTTCCGCCGCCGATAACCACGCAAAGCTCATACCCCTCGCCGTGGACGGATTTAATTTCGTTGGCGTATTGAGTAAGGATTTCCCCGTCTATACCATGTCCCTGCTCACCCAGCAGTGCTTCTCCACTGAGTTTCAATAAAACCCGTTTATATCTGTTTGCCACTGTAGTCTGTTTTGATGTAAGATTGCGGATCGTTGGTATATAAAAAAAAGGCTACCGAATTGGTAGCCTTTTCATCAAAAAAGATGATTAGGAATCATCCCCGAGCTGCAGCCGGTGGAACGACTCCACCAAAGGGGTGTCGTTTTCCTTGAGGTATTCCTCAACCGAGAGGCTGTTGTCTTTGACAAATTTTTGCTCCAGCAGAACCCGCTCTTCGTAAAAACGGCGAAGCTTGCCCTGTGCAGCCTTTTCGGCGATCTCCTCGGGCTTGCCTTCATTGAGCAGCTGCTCCTTGGCGATCTCCAGCTCTTTTTCCACGATGGAGCTGTCTACTCCCTCGCGGGTGACGGCCAGGGGCTTCATGGCTGCAACCTGCATGGCCACATCCTTGCCGATCTCCTCATCGTCTACATCGCCGGCAAACTCAACCAGTACGCCCAGCTGACTTCCGGGGTGGATATAGGAGATGAACTGTCCGTCGGTCTTGGCCAGGACCACCCGGTTGATCTTAATCTTTTCACCGATCTTGCCGATCATGTCCTTAAGATGGTCGGCTACCGTCAGTCCGTCAACTTCAGTTTCAAGAAGCTGCTCGACCGATCCAACCTCATTTTCGTAGGCGAGGGTGACAAACTGTTCGGCGCGCTGCTGGAAATCGTCGTTGCGGGCTACAAAATCGGTCTCGCAGTTGATCTCAAGAGCGGCCGCCTTGGTTCCGTCGTCGCTGACCTTCGTAACAATAAGTCCCTGGTTGGCTTCACGGTCGGCACGTTTCTCGGAAAGTTTCTGTCCTTTTTTGCGGAGTATCTCAATGGCACGGTCAAAGTCGCCATCGGCCTCCTGAAGAGCCTTCTTGCAATCCATCATGCCGGCTCCGGTTTGTTCTCGCAGTTCTTTTACTTCCTTAGCAGAAATACCCATGTTGAGTTGCTCTGTTTAATTGTTAGTCTTTAGTGATAATACTTACTCTTCCTCGTCGCCGCCCTCTTCCCCGGAATCAGGTGCCTCGGAGGTTTCATCTTTACCGGAGGTTTCATCTTTAGAAGTGGCTTTCTTATCCTCATCAGAAGTGGCTTTCTTTTTCTTCTTGCGGCGCGACCGGCGTTTTTTGCCGGAGGATTTGGCTTCTTTCTTTTCCTCGGCCTTTTTGGCTTCTTCGGCGGCCTGCTCCAGCAGTTCCTCCTCATTCTGGGCTTCCCGCTCGGCATTGCCTTCAATGATGGCATCGGCAATCTTGCCGGCGATCAGCTGGATGGTGCGTGCGGAGTCGTCGTTGCAGGGGACGATATAGTCGGGAATATCAGGGTCGCAATTGGTGTCTACCATGGCGACGATGGGAATATTCAGCTTCACCGCTTCGTTGACAGCAATATGCTCCTTGATGGTGTCGACTACGAAGATGGCGCCGGGCAGGCGGTTCATGTTGGCGATGCCGCCGAGCGTCTGCTCAAGCTTTTCTCGTTCGCGGTCCAGCATGAGTGCTTCTTTCTTGGTAAGCTCTTCGAAGGTGCCGTCTTTCTCCATGCGGTCGATCTCTTCCATCCTGGAGATGCTTTTCTTGACGGTAGAGAAGTTGGTCAGCATCCCTCCAAGCCACCGGTGGGTCACAAAGGGCATGCCGCAGCGGATAGCTTCCGTTTTGATGATATCCTGGGCCTGCTTCTTGGTACCGGCAAAAAGGATGGTCTTTCCGGCACGGGCAAGCTTGGCGACTTCATCAAGCGCTTCCTGGAAAAATTTCTGGGTTTTCTTGAGGTCGATGATGTGAATCCCGTTGCGTTCCATGAAGATAAATTCCTTCATCT
>CAYREV010000047.1:0-1035 GCA_964423345.1 uncultured Balneolaceae bacterium
GGAGTGGGTCAGGCGCTCGACGACCTCCATGGGCAGGTCGTAGTCGTCCAGGGAGAGGCGAGCCACCGGCCGGGTGGCGGTGATCTCGATGGCATCGCTGAAGGGCGGGCGCCCGATGGCCACGCGGATCGCACCCAGCTGGCAGACGACCGCACCGGGGCGCTCGATCTCCACGAAGCTGTCGGGGTTGCGGCGGGCAGCCTCGATGATCTCGCGGGCCATGGCCGAGATCTCGGCGTGCTCGAGGATGCGGTCGCCTCGGTCCAGGCGCCGGTTGCCAGGGGTGCCCGTCTTGCGGACCACCGGCGAGCCAGCCTTGAGGTGGACGCTCATGACGTCGTCCTCGAAGTAGGAGACGAGCTCCAGGGAGTCGATGTCCGGCTCCTCGTCCTCGGCGTAGGCGTGCAGGTACCAGACGTTGAGGCCCCGGGCCCGGGAGACATGCGCCTGGACCCGGTCGCTGGTGACCAGTTGGGCCCCCATCTCTTCGGCCACGTCCCTGGCCAGCTGGCGAAGCGAGGTCATGTTCTCCTGCTCGAGGTCCCGGGGGTGGGGGCGTTGCCCTGAGAAGGTCAACCGGGTGTTCTGGACGCTGGCCAGCTCCTGGAGCTTGCTGACCTCATCGAGGCCGGCCACGCCGGACTCGTGGCCTTGGCTGGCCTGATGCTCGAGCTCGGACATGACGGCCTCAGGGATCACGATCTGCGCGTCATCCAGCTCGCCTTCCTCGACGAGCATGGAGAGGCGGCCGGAGACCAGGACGGATGTGTCCGGGACGAGGGTTCGAGGCACGTGGCCAGGTAAGCCAGCCCCCTACTTCAAAGCGAGGGCCCGACAGGCCACCACGCGAGAGGCGCCAAGGGGGCTCAGGCCAGGTCGTAGACGATGCGCGTGCGGCCCGATCCCTTGTTCTCGGTGCGAAGGATGCGCATCTGGCCGATCTCACCGGTCGAGGAGACATGCGTGCCGGCGCACGGGCAGATGTCCACCTCCGGGATCTCGACGACGCGCAGCGTCTTGATGAAGTCGGGGATG
>CAYREV010000047.1:1045-10270 GCA_964423345.1 uncultured Balneolaceae bacterium
GCGGTCCTCCTCGTACCCCTTGACCTCGATGTCCGCGTCGAAGACGTCGTTGCAGGCCGACTCGATGTCCGCCAGGTCGGCGTCGCTGAACCCATCGACGTCGAAATCGACCCGGGAGTAGTCGGTGCTGATGTTGTTGCCCTTGGTCTGAGCCCCGTCGAACTGCTCGTAGACCACGGCGGAGAGCACGTGCTGGCTGGTGTGCATCCGCATGAGCTGGTGGCGTCGCTGCCAGTCGAGCTCGCCCTTGACCTCGGTGCCGGGCTCGGGCAGCTGCCCGTCGAGCTTGTGCAGGGGCGTGCCCTTCTTCTTGCGCACATCGACGACCTTGGCCTGGCCGTCCTCCCAGGAGAGCTGGCCGGTGTCGTGAGGTTGGCCGCCGCCGGTGGCGTAGAAGAGGGTGCGGTCCAGTTGGAGGTGGTGCTCGCTGGCGTCCACCACGCGAGCCTGGAAGGTCTTCTGGTAGGCCTTCTCGGGCTCGGGCAGGTAGAGGACCTCGGTGTCGGGCATCAGGCCCCTTGAGATGGCTTGGCGTCAAAGAGGTTACGGGGGACATCCCCGCGCTACCGTTGCTTCCACCAACGCTTTACCTACAGAGCCTTCTCCTGCTGCGTGGCCAACTTCGTGAACGAGCGCGCGGTGGAGTTCATGCGGCGCACCTCAGCCGCAGAGGACGGCGTGCTGGCCAGCATCCGCGCTCAGGTCGCCAAGGAGGATCTGCCGAGCATCACGCCAGAGGCCGGGAACTTCCTCCAGGTGCTGATGATGTCCATCGGAGCCGAGCGCGTGCTCGAGATCGGCACCTGCCTCGGCTACTCGGCGGTCTGGATCGCCCGGGGCATGGCCGAGGGTGGCCGCCTCCAGACGATCGAGGTCGACAAGGAACGCGCCGAGCAGGCCCGGGAGTGGATCGAGAAGGCCGAGCTCTCGCACAAGGTCGAGGTCATGGCCGGCAAGGCCCTCGGCGTGCTGCCCACGCTGCCGACCAAGCGCTACGATGCGGTGTTCCTCGACGCCGACAAGGAGCAGATGTCCACCTACCTGGACTTCGCCGTGCGCCTGCTCCGGCACGGGGGCCTCGTCATCGCCGACAACGTCTTCTGGCACGGCTCCACCTTCTCGGACCAGGTGAACATCCAGGGAGCCGAGGAGATGCGCCAGTTCGTCAAGGAGGCGCTGAACCACCCGGACCTGGAGACGACGATCCTACCGCTGGGCGATGGCCTGATGGTCGCCTACCGCCGGTGAGCCAAGCCCGTGGCCAGGTCCGGGTTGCAGGCCTGGCACGGGAGCTCGTCCAACGCGGCCTGGGCGCAAGCCCGGTGCTCGGCCGGCACCATGTAGACCCCCCAGGCCACCTTCTCCAGACCACCGGCCTCGACGAGCACCTCGATGGCCCACCGTGTGGCCGACCGGCTCACCCCCTCGTCCACCAGCGCTTTCTGGGAGACCACCTGGGCCTCCAAGGCGAGCTCCAGGCCTCGTCGAGCCGCCTCGGTGCACGCCGCGTGGATGGCCTGGGCCCTCTGGCACCAACCACGGCCGGTGGGGTAGTGATGGACCTGACGCTTGTCGCGGTGGACCGTCACGATCCCAGCCCGCACGAGCTGGCGGAGGTGGTACTCGGCTGTGGAGGGGTGGACGCCCAGGCGTTGGGCGACATCGGAGATCCTGAGCCCAGGCTCCCGGTGGATCAGCTGTCGGATGCGGGCACGGTTGCCAGCTAGCTCGGTGCTTGCCATGGCCCAAGGGCACATGTGGGGCCTCTTAGGCTCGGGCCAGGCCGGCCGAACGGGCGTTCAAGGGTCGTGGGCGAAACCTTAAGAACAGGCCGTGGCGCCCTGTAGCATGGCTGTTGGAGCCCTCTACGTTCTCGTCACCGCAGGTCTCGTGGCCCACGGCTGCCTTGGACCTGGCTGCCTGGATGACGGGCCTGCTGAGCCTGTCACCCCCATCGCACCCACCCTCGAGGGAGCGCTACCGGAGGTGCCCGTCAGCCAGCTCTCGCAGGGCATCCAGGCGATCGAGGGTCTCGTGCTCGTGGACCTCTTGCGCTCAGGCCTGCCGGGGCCCGCGAGCCAGCTCCAAGCCGAGGCCACCGATCCATCCGGTACCGGGTGGACCAGGCGCCCGTCATCGGCCCAGGTCCTCGGTGACCAGGGGGTCAGCCCACAGCACGACGCCGAGGGCCTGGCCGTGGATCATGACGTCAGGACCGCGGATCCCGGGCCCGAGGTCAGCGCCCACCCGGTGCCCACGGCCAGCCTGCAAGCCCAAGGGCACGGCACGGCCGCCCTACCCAGCGGCGTCGTGGCCGGTGCGTTGGCTGCCCTGGCCGCCATGGCGCTCTACCACCGGCTCTCCAAGGAGGAGGTCCTGAGCCACGAGGCGCGCATCGCCATCCTGGACCACCTAGCCCACCAGCCGGGCTTGACCGCCGGCGAGCTGGCTGGCCGCCTGGGCTGCTGCTACCGGACCGCCCGCCATCACCTCGAGAAGCTGGCTGCCTTCGACCTGGTGGCCGCCCACCAGGCACCCGTTGGTGTACGCTGGCACCTGCCAGGCGATGCCAGCAGCCTTCGACCCGCCTTGGCCGACAGCCAGGCTGCGGTCCTCGAGCTCCTGGAGGACGAGCCAGGCCTGCACCTGTCAGCCATCGCCCGGCAGGCCGACATGGCCAAGGCCACGGTCAAGCACAGCCTGGATCGCCTTGTCGAGCTGGGCTACGTGGAGGATCGGCGTGTGGGACCGCTTCGGTGCTTCGAGCCCGTGGCTGGGCCCAGCCAGGGCTGACGACGGGGTAGAGATCGGAGAAGAAGGGGAGAGAGCGCAGCGGAGGCAGGGGCCCCCGCTGCGTGCCAGGCCCGTTCAGACCTGGGTGTGGGGGCCGCCGGGGCCGACGTAGTAGTCGATCACCAGGGTGTCGGTCTCGGAGCCCTGGATCGGGGCCGCCGGTCGGCTCGTGTCGCCGACGGTGATCTCCACGGTGTGGTGGCCCGGAGCGCTGAGCACGCCATCCTGCCCGATGGCACCGAGGAGGTCGTGCTCCAGCGTGATGTTGGCAAGGCCGCTGGCATCGGTGGCCACGGTGAACGTGTCCGTCTGCAGCTGCACCTCCTCGTTACCGTCGAGACCTGAGTAGCTCACGGTACCGGCCACGATGGCGCCCTGGCCGGGTTGGGCCAGGTCGTCGGTCACGCTGACCTGAGCGACGATGTCGCCTGCGGCGAACTGGGTCGGGTCGTCGACGATGTAGACCCCGTTCTCATCCTGTTCGGCGCCCAGGATGCTCCCCTCAGCGAAGAGCGCGTCGTCCACGGTGACGGTCACCGTGTCGTTGGTGCTGGCGCCGCTCAGATCAGTGGCCGAGACGTTCACCGTATGGGTGCCGACGCTGAAGTCGTGCACGATCTCGGACCCGGTCAGGGTCGTCGTCCCGTCGATCTCCCAGGTGACGCTGGCGATGCCGCGGTCGTCTGGGTCGGTGGCGCCCGCGGAGAGCGCCACGGTCAAGCCGTGGGGTCCTGTGGCATCGCCGGTGATATCCTCGCCGGCGTCCACGGTGGGAGCGGTGTTCTCGACCGCCGTGATCGTCCGGTTGACCTGGTTGATCAGCCCGTCGTCATCCTCGGCCGTGAACGTGACCGTGTGCTCACCCGCTGGGAAGCTGACCACGGTGTCCCATAGGTCGGTGCTCGGGTGGCCGGTCACCACGGGGCCCTCGGCGGTCGGGGCGGCGAACTCGGCCGAGGTGATGGTCCCGTCGGGGTCGCTCGAGATGGCCACGAAGCGCACATCCTCGCCAGCGATCACGGTGTCCGTCACCAGGCCGCTGGAGAGCTCGGTCGGTAGACCCAGCAGCGCGCTCGGTGGGAGCTGGACGTGGACGGTGCGCTCGGTGGTCACGGTGTTCACGCTGTCGTCAGCGGTGAAGGTCACCGTGATCGCCTCACGACGCTGCTGTGGGACGAAGTAGCTGAAGCTGGCTGTGCTGTCCGTGGTCGTGACCGTCTCGTCGAAGATGTCGGGCTCGGCGGTCACGGTCCAATCGATCGTGTCCAGGTCAGCGTCCTCAGCGGTCGCGTTGACGTAGAGGCGCTCCATGGGACCGATCTCCTCCGGTGCATCGATGGTGATGACCGGGGGCGTGTTGTACTCGCCAACGTTGATCGTCACCGTGCGCTGGGCCGTCTTGTCACCCGTGCTGCTGGCCGTGAAGACCACATCGTAGGTGCCGGCCTCGCCCAGGCCCGGGGTCCACGTGAAGACGCCGTCCCCGGTGCCATCACCCTCGAACGTCATGTTGGGGTGGGGCAGCTGGGTGTCCAAGCTGATCGGGTCTTGCTCGGCGTCCACCGTGGTCACGTCGAAGGTCACGAGCTTGGACTCGTTGGTCGCCAGGTTCGTGGGAAGATCGACGAAGACGGGGGCCTCGTTGTCCACGATCACGGTCGCGACCTCGGAGTCCTGCTTGTAGGTGTCGTCCACGGTCACGGTGAGCTCGTAGAGCCCATCCTGGGTGGCGTTCGGGGTCCAGTTGAACGCACCGGTCTCGGTGTCGAAGGTGGCGCCCGCTGGCAGCGGGTCGATGCTGTAGGTGAGCGGGTCGCCTTCAGCGTCGGTGGCCTCGGCATCGAAGGTCACCTGGGTGCTGTGGTCGACGTTGATGGTGCCGATGGGCTGCAGCTCAGGCGGGATGTCCACGACGTCGATCGTGTCGACCGCTGTGCTGACCATACCATCGAGGTCGGTGACCTTGTAGAGGACCTCGTACTGGCCGATCTCCTCGTAGCTGTGGTCCGGGTCCTCGAAGATGCTCACGGCACCGTCACCGAAGTCCCACTGGTGGAGCAGGATGGGCTTGCTGCCCGCCTCGGCGGTGCTCGTGAAGTCCACTGTGTCCAGGCGCGTGACCGTCCCGGTCGGGGCGCGGTTGAAGCCAGCCTCGGGCGCGACCAGGCAGGTGATGCCGTCGGCGCTGCCACCGGTGAACGGTTGGTACTCCACGTCGTTGCCGGTGCCCCGGTCGTCGATCCGGGTCGGGATGCCGATGGCGTTGTAGACGCCCCAGTCGTTGCAGGTGGCATCGAAGGTCTTGCCGACCACGCTCTCCTCGAGGCGCAGGGCGTCGGCGTTGCTCATCGGGAACTGGTTGTCGTTCAGGGTTGGCTCCTCGCCGGCTCCGCATCCGGTGATGGTCACCGCGGTGAGGTGCTCGGCGAACTCGTTCTTCAGGACCTGGGTGGCGTGGCCATCGCAGATCTCGAGCCCGTCGTTGTCGCCGCGGAAGCTGTTGGACTCGATGAGAAGACCGTCACCCCGCACGATGACGCTGTGGTCGTCCCAGCCGGTGAAGATGTTCCCGACGATCTGTCCGTTGGGCAGGGCGCCGCGGAGGCCGTCGCTTGGCGTTGTGTCGCCGACCGTGTTGGTCGCGCTGAGCGACGAGTTCATGATGCGGATGTCGGCCAAGCCGCTGTCAGGGGCTCGGATGCCCATGAACCGGTGGCCGTCCTCGCCGCCCGTGCTGGCACGGATGCGGAGATCCTCCAGGGTCGCAGCCGGTGCGGCCAGGTTGACCGCTTGGACGTCCCCGGGAGCGCCGCCCCGGCGGGTGATGTCGAGTTGCTCGACGGTGACGCCATCAGCCTGGATGTCCACCGCGGTGGTGAGGTCGATGGCATCGATCTCGGGTCGGACGGTGTCCCAGCGGCAGTTGGTCACACCGTGGTAGCACAGCTCGTCGTCGCGCTCGCCGAGCAGGCCGTCCATGTGGACGACGTTGTCGACGTAGGCCACACCGTCGCCGTTGTCCCACTGGATGTTCACAGAGTCCACCTGGTGGTCTCCCGGCAGAGCGGCCGAGAGGTCGGCGCGGGTATCGTAGTCGCTGCCGTTCCAACGCCATCGGGTGTCCGCGTCGTCAGCGGTGAAGTCCTGGCGGAACCACTGGCCGTTGGGGCAGCCATCGGACTGGAGGGTCTGGCTGTAGGCCAGGATCGTCTCGTTGACATCGTCTCGGCTGCCGTCGCCGTCCATGTCCATCCAGATGGCGATCCGCGGTGAGCCGGCACCGCAAGTGGCGGTCTCGGTGTAGATGTCGAAGGCCAGCGTGCCCAGCTCTGCGAAGCTGGTCCCGTCGGGCGGGAAGAAGCTGGTCGAGCGGCCCTGGGTCTCGCCGAGGGCGTCGCTCATGTCCAGACGGATCGCCTCCCCGGCTCGCTCGCCGGGGGCCTGGTCCCACTCCGCGTTGGAGAGCTGCCAGTGGTGGGTGCCGATCTCGTCGGCGCACCGGAAGCTGCCCTCGACGCTGGCGCAGAGCGTCAGGTCGGGGACATCGAGCACGACGGTCGCCCCTGGCTGGTGCCAGCCCTGCCGGAGCAGGATCGTGTCCCCAGCCTGCGCCGCATCGACGGCGTGCTGGATGACGTGGTAGGCCTGGCGCGTGCGTTGGTTGTAGGCGATCGGGGGCACGTCGGCGACGCTGATGACGAAGCTCGTCTCGTCCTCGGCGCCGTGCTCGTCGGTGGCCCGGATCGTGATCGGGTGGTCACCGGCCTGGTCGAAGCCCGGGCGCCAGTCGAAGGCACCGGTCTCGGTGTCGAAGCTGGCACCCTCCGGCAGGCCCTCGATGAGGAACGTGGGCGACTCGCCCGTGTCGGGGTCCGAGGCCTCCGCGGTGAAGCTCAGAGGTTCACCCTCGTCGATGGACCTGTTGCCGATGTCCTGGATCTCGGGGGCGCGGTTGACGTTCTCGACCGTGATGGTCAGCGAGGTCTGCGCGGTCTTGCCCTCGTCGTCCTCGACGGTGAGGGTGATGGGGTAGGTGCCGGCAGCATCGAAGCTGGGTGTCCAGTCGATGTCCCAGCTCGTCGGTTGGACCTTGGTCACCGTGGCGTCCGCCGGGAGCCCCTCGGTGGTGAGGGTCACCGGATCGAGGTCCAGCTCGGTGGCCTCGACATCCACCGTGAGGGTCTGGTTCTCGGGCGTGGTAGCGTCGGGGATGGGGCCGAGGGTCGGTGCGCGGCCGCTGTTCTCAAGCGTGGCCGTGAACACCTCCCGGACGGTCTCGTCGCCGCCGGCGAGCAGTCGCGCGTTGAAGCTCCACTCGCCGTTCATGAGCTGGTAGGTGTCCCAGTCGAAGCTCCAGTCCCCGGAGGCCTCGTCGTAGGTGGCCGAGGTCCAGCTGTCGCCTGCCGGGGTGGCCCCGATGGGCACGGCTTGGACCTCGACGCTGCCGACGCGGGGCTCGGAGGTGTCCCGGGTGACCTGGACCGAGAGGCTCTCGGCAGGCCCGGCTTGGCCGTCCTCGACGGCCCGTGCGTAGATCGTATGGCTACCCTCAGCGACGTCGCCGAGGTCCCACGAGGCGCTCCAGGACTCGGTGCCGGTCACGGTCAGCAGGTTGGTGCTGAAGCTGACATCATCGATGGCTACCTGGACCTCCTGGCTCCCGTTGCTGGGGAAGCTGGCGGTGCCGGTGATGGTCACCGGGCTGTCGTCGGGGTCCGCGAGCGCCGCGCCCGGAGCCGGGGCGGTGATGTCGGCGGTGGGCTGTGTGCCCGACCCGTCGCTCCCTTGGATCACGAAGGCGCTGGCGTGGTCGTCCTCGTAACCGTAGTAGGCGCTGGCCGAGCCGTAGACCATCGACTTGAACGTCAGGACCGCACCCTCGCGGATGGGCTCGGTGGTCTGCATCTGGAAGTCGTAGGCGCGGTAGCCGTCGAGCAGGCCGAGGGTCACCTCGGCGGTGATGTCGCTCTGGGCCACGGTCACGCCGTCGGCTGCTAGCTCGAAGGACACCTCCTGGCGACCGGGGTGGTCGAAGGAGATGTAGACCGTGCCGGCCACCGTGGCGCCTGCCTCGAACCCTTGGCTCGTGACGTCGCTGGGCCACTCGACCGGGAAGCCGAGCATCGCGGTGGTGCCGATGCTGCCGCAACCGTCCGCGTCGCCGGTGGAGTTGGTGCGGTCCATGAAGAGCCGGTCCGGGTCGTCGTTGTCGCACTCGTCGCGGTGGAGGTAGTAGGTCTCCTGGGCGGGCGGTGCGCTCTCGGACTCGCCGTTGGCGATGTAGATCTCGCGCAGGGCGTCGACGGCCTCGTCGGCGGTGTCGACGTCCTCGAGGGTGAGGCCGTCTGCACCGGCCAGGTTCTCGGCGCTGGCGGTGTTGTGGTCGCCGCCGGTCTGGCCGTCGCCGTTGCCATCCCAGTCGCCCCAGAGGGTGTCCCGGATGGCCTCGTCGGCCTCGAAGAAGAGGTCGGCGTTGGGCGAGACGGGTGCTTGGCCGATGCCGAGCAGGGCTGCGGTCGCGCAGTCGCTGGCCGCGCTGTCGGCCACGCCGTAGCCGGCGTAGCTGAAGTCGACCGGGGTGGCGAAGAGGGGCGCGATCGGGCTGATCGTGCCGGAGCTGAGCCCGCTGGCGCAGTGGAAGCTGGCATCCCAGAGCTCGGCGCGCTGGAGCACGCCGTCGTCCAGGTAGCTGCTGGCGGGGACGGTTTGCCCGACGGCCACGGCCTGGGCCTGGCCACCGGCCTGGCTCTGGGTCTTCTGCCCGGCCACGGCGTCGCCGATGGCCTGGCGTGTGTTGAGCAGCGTGTTGGCCATCACGCCGGTGCTGATGGGCGTGGCGGCGCTGGTGCCGCTGAAGCCGCAGTTGCCTTGGTAGTTGTCGCTGCACGCGCCGGGGATGGCGCCTGCACCGAAGCTGGTCCAGTCCACGGGCTTGCCGTGGGCGGTCACGTCACCATAGTTGCCCTCGTCGAACTTCTGGACGGCGCCGACGGCGATGGTCCAGTCGGGGCCCAGGCGGTTGCTCGTGTAGGTCTGCTGGCCGGGCACGAGGAACGCGTTGGCGTACCCGTTGCCTGCAGCGTAGCTGATCGTCTGGCCGCGCTCGGCAGCCTGGCGGGTGTCGTCCTCGAAGCCGAAGAGGCCGGCGTCGGGCTGGCCGATGTTGCCAAGTGTCCCGATGCTGGAGCTCACGAAGTCGACCCAGGGCTTGTCGAGGAAGGCGCCCTCCCCGCTGGTGCCCTCGGCGAAGACCAGGACGCACCGCGGGCAGCTGCCGAAGGTGTTCCCGAGTGCCACGCTGGCGGCACCGGTGCCGTGCCCGTCGTCGTCGTAGATGGGTGTCGAGTCGGGGGCGGCGTTGACCGCTGTGCTGTCGCTGGTGTCGATGGCGCCGACGATCTTGGTGCCTGGGAACCACATCCACTCGTTCAT
>CAYREV010000048.1:0-10270 GCA_964423345.1 uncultured Balneolaceae bacterium
GGGCGTTGTCAATGTCGGCAAACTGCTTGGCCACCCCGCCGTAGTGCTTGGCCATCACCGTCGTGATCGCCGCCGTCAGGGTCGTCTTACCGTGGTCTACGTGACCTATCGTTCCTATGTTTATGTGTGGCTTGTTCCGCTGAAATGTTTCTTTTGCCATAATACTGGTTGTTAGTGATTGTTAAGCTCTGGATTCTAAAATTTCTTCTTCTACATTTTTGGGTACCGGCGAGAACTCGGCAAACTCCATGGAGTACACCGCACGCCCCTGGGTGGTAGACCGCAGGTCGGTCGAATAACCGAACATCTCCGACAGCGGCACCTTGGCATTGATCACCGAACCTTCCGGATTGTTATCCATCTTGCCGATGATACCCCGCCGTCCGTTCAGGTCGCCGATCACATCGCCCATATACTCTTCCGGGGTGATGATTTCGACATCCATGACCGGCTCGAGGATGGTCGGCTTCGCCTTTTGTGCAGAGCGGCGGAACGCCAGCTTGGCACAAAGCTCGAAACTGAATGCATCGGAGTCGACATCGTGGTAGGAACCGTCATAGAGGCGCACCCCGATATTCTGCGCGGGATAGTCAGCCTGGATACCTCCTTTCATAGCCTGGCGGAATCCCTTTTCAACGGCCGGGATATATTCGCGCGGGATGTTGCCGCCTACAATCTCATCGATAAACTTGAAGCCCTGGCTGACGCTTACCTTCTTGTCGTCCTCCTCGTACTCCTCAAAGTGGTCCAGGGGACCGATTTCAAATTCCATATCGGCAAATTTACCGCGACCACCCGTCTGCTTCTTGTAGGTCTCGCGGTGATCGACCACACCCTGAATGGTTTCACGGTAGGAAACCTGGGGACGGCCCACATTTGCCTCTACCTTGAATTCGCGCTTCAGGCGGTCTACAATAATTTCGAGGTGAAGCTCACCCATTCCCGCAATGGTGGTCTGGCCGGTTTCTTCGTCGGTCTCGACCTGGAAGGTCGGGTCCTCTTCAGCCAGCTTGATCAGGCCGGTAGTCAGCTTTTCGGCGTCGGCCTTTGACTTGGGCTCGACCGCCAGCTTGATCACCGGCTCGGGGAAAGTAATCTCCTCGAGCAGGATGGGATCCTCTACATCGCAGAAAGTATCTCCGGTGCGAACCTCCTTGACGCCTACGGCAGCCGCAATATCGCCGGCCCGTACCACGTCCAAATCCTTCTTGTCGTTGGCATGCATCTCGAGGATACGCCCTATCCGCTCCTTGTTGCCGGTGGTGGCGTTATATATATAGGAACCTTTCTCGAGTTCGCCCGAGTAAACACGGAAGAAGGTCAGCTTACCCACGTAGGGGTCAGACATGATCTTGAAAGCCAATGCGGAAAAGGGCTCCTGCACGCTGGGCTTACGCTTCATCTTCCTGTCATGGTCCTGCGGGTCCTTGCCGGTGATGGCCGGAATATCATAGGGACTCGGCATGTACTTGATAACCTTGTCGAGCAGCGTCTGAACCCCTTTGTTCTTCAGGGCGGATCCACACATTACCGGGGTAATGGAGCGACCAAGCGTAGCTTCACGAATAGCATCCTCAATTTCTTCTCCACTAATCTCTTCTTCCATCAGGTACTTCTCCATCAACGAATCGTTGTGGTCGGCGATAGCCTCGAGCATAATCTTGCGGTACTCCTCGGCCTTCTCCCTGAGGTCTTCGGGAATCTCAATTTCTTCATACTCCATTCCGAGCGTCTGGTCGTCCCAGATGATCCCGCGCATATTAATAAGGTCTACCACTCCCCGGAAATGCTCTTCGGATCCGATGGGAATCTGGATGGGTATGGGATTGGCGTTAAGCTTATCCCTCATCTGTTTGATGACATTGAAAAAGTCGGCCCCCGTTCGGTCCATCTTGTTCACAAAAGCCATGCGGGGCACGTCATACTTGTTTGCCTGTCTCCAGACCGTCTCCGACTGCGGCTGAACAGCGCCCACAGAACAGAACACCCCTATAGCACCGTCAAGCACGCGAAGCGAACGCTCCACTTCGACGGTGAAGTCCACGTGGCCCGGAGTGTCGATGATGTTGATTCGGTGGTTCTTCCAGGTGCAGTGGGTGGCAGCAGAGGTAATGGTAATACCCCGTTCCTTTTCCTGCTCCATCCAGTCCATTGTCGCAGCACCGTCGTGTACCTCACCCATGCGGTGGGTGATACCGGTATAGAACAGGATCCGTTCGGTTACCGTGGTCTTACCGGCATCGATATGCGCCATAATCCCGATATTACGGGTACGCTTGATCCTGTCAATAATTTTGGGGTCGGTTTTCGTAGTCGCTTCAGCCATTATCTTATTTTACTCTGTCGTCTGTATCGTTGTTAAAATCTAAAGTGCGCAAATGCCTTGTTGGCCTCTGCCATTCGGTGTACTTCGTCTTTCTTTCTGACGGCACCACCTTCGTTGTTTGCAGCATCCATCAGCTCCCGCGAGAGGCGGCGAGCCATGGACTTGTCGTTTCTGTTCTTGGATGCACTGATGATCCACCGCATACCCAGCGCAGTACTTCTGTCCGGGCGCACCTCAACGGGCACCTGGTAGGTCGAACCGCCAACGCGGCGGGAACGAACCTCAACTACGGGAGCCACATTGCTCATGGCAGACTTGAAGACTTCCATGCCGTCTTCTCCCGTCTTCTCTTCAATAATTTCAAAAGCCTGGTATAAAATTTTCCGGGCAACATTTTTCTTTCCGTCTCTCATCAGGTTGTTCACGAAACGGGTAACCATCTTATCGCCGAATACCGGATCCGGCTGAACATCGCGCTTATCTGCTGTTTTTCTTCTCATATTCTTGTTCTTGTCAGGTTAATATCCTACGAATGCAACGACTACTTAGGTTTCTTGGTACCATAGAGGCTGCGACCCTGCTTTCGGTCGTCAACGCCGGCCGTATCCAGGGTTCCACGAACTATATGGTAACGCACGCCGGGAAGGTCCTTCACACGCCCGCCGCGTATCAGCACAATACTGTGCTCTTGCAGGTTGTGTCCCTCACCGGGTATGTAAGCGGTAACTTCATATCCGTTGGTAAGGCGCACACGGGCTACTTTTCGAAGGGCGGAGTTCGGCTTTTTCGGAGTAGTGGTATATACACGCACGCAAACACCGCGTTTCTGAGGACATCCCTCCAAGGCAGGAGCAGTTGTTTTGCTCTTCTTACTTTTTCTACCTTTTCGTATAAGTTGTTGTATTGTAGGCACGATTTTAAACGCTTAATTGATTTTTTCGGTCAAACAAGAGTTGCCAATGATAAGGATTTATGGGCAAAATTTGCAACTTAATTCTGTCATTTATTTTGAGTTTTTTCTTTATTTCGCCGATTGTTCAATCGGCAGGAAAAAATCCTGCTTAAAACGCTTTTAATTTAGGTAAACCTATATATATCAATATATCAATTTGAAATTAATCGACCTTCCCAGCCTTAGCACCAAACGTTTAAATGCCCTGGCCGACGCCGGTATTGAGAGTGTCGGCGACCTGCTGAACCTTTTCCCCAGAACCTACCTCGACCGAACGACGGTTCAACCCATCGACCGGCTGCAGGGACAGGGCGAAGAGGTAACGGTGGTCGGCCGCGTCAAAAACATAAAGCAGGAAGGACAGGGGAAGAAGAAACGGCTGGAAGTCATCATCGAGGACGAAACCGGCTCCCTGAAAGGCACCTGGTTCAAGGGGATCCGCTATTTCAAGAACGCCTTCAAGGAGGGAGAGATCGTCGCCTTCTACGGCAAAGCCAAACGCTTCGGGCGTTACATCTCCATCGCCCACCCGGAAGTGGACAAGGTCGGCGACCCGAACGATATTCAGGACCTGACGCGCATCGTTCCCGTTTACCCGGGCAACAAATCTTTCTCCAAAACCTATATCACCAGCAAGCTCATACACGGGTGGATGGAGGTCATACTCAAACATGAAGATCCCCCGGAATTTCTGCCGCCCCCTATATTAAAGGAATACAAGTTGCCCGGACGGAAGGAGGCCTACCGGATGATTCACTTTCCGGAATCCCGCGAGGAGTACCAACAGGCCCGCAAGCGATTCAAGTTTGAGGAGCTCTTCCTTTTTGAACTGAGCATAGCCAAGGTGAAGCACCGGATCATTGAGCGGGCGGGGGGACACCGGTTCGAAAACCTGGGCAATTACACCCGCCGCTTCTTCAACGAGCACCTCCCCTTCGAGCTGACCGAGGGACAGCGAGAGGCCCTCTCCGACATCAAGAAGGATGTGCGATCGGGACGGCAGATGAACCGGCTGCTGCAGGGCGATGTGGGATCGGGAAAAACCATCGTGGCCGTCGGCGCCATCCTGATGGCCCTGGACAACGGCTACCAGGCGGCCTTCATGGCCCCCACCGAAATCCTCGCCGAACAGCACTACCGTACCCTCTCCGAGCATCTGGACCCGCTCGGCATCAACGTGCGCCTGCTTGTCGGGGGACAGCCCAGCCGGCTCCGCACCGATATCCTGACCGACATCGAGGGCGGGAACTGCCAGGTGGTGGTGGGCACTCACGCAGTGATACAACAGGAGGTGCGATTCCACAAGCTGGGGCTGGCGGTCATCGACGAACAGCACCGCTTCGGGGTCAGGCAACGGGCCGAGATGCTCGAAAAGGGCTCCCACCCTCATGTGCTGGTCATGTCGGCCACCCCCATCCCCCGCTCCCTGGCGATGACGGTATACAGCGACCTCGACATCTCGGTGATCCGGGGATTGCCCGGGGGACGCAAACCGGTGAAGACGGCCGTGCGGCCCGAGAAGAAACAGCCGGAGATATATGCTTTTGTGAAAGAAGAGCTCGCCAAGGGCGGACAGGCCTACGTGGTCTATCCCCTGGTGGAGGAGTCGGAAGCGATGGACCTCAAAGACGCCACGGCGGGCTATGAAAAACTGAAAAAGGAATTCTCCGATTACAAGGTAGGGCTGCTGCACGGGAGGATGAAGTCGGAGGAGAAGGAAGCGGCCATGAAGGCCTTTATCGATAACGAAATACAGCTGCTGGTCTCCACCACCGTCATCGAGGTGGGGGTAGACGTACCCAACGCCAATATCATGATCGTAGAGCACGCCGAGCGCTTCGGACTCTCCCAGTTGCATCAGTTGCGCGGGCGTATCGGGCGGGGTAGTCGGCAAAGCTACTGCATCCTCATCTACGGGCAGAAAGTAAGCCGGGAAGCCCGTTACCGGCTGGGCAAGATGGCCGAAACTACCGACGGCTTCGAAATCGCCGAAGCGGATCTCAAACTGCGGGGGCCCGGCGACTTCCTGGGTACCAAGCAAAGCGGGCTGCCCGAGTTCAGGGTCGCCGACATCGTGGAGGACCAGTGGATCCTCGAACAGGCCAAGACGGCCGCCTGGGAGGTAATGGAGAAGGACCCCGAGCTGGAAAAGGAGATGCACGGGGAACTCAAAAAGGTGTTCCTGCCCTACTTTAAAGAGCGTGCCCGCTTCTACGGCATGGGGTAAGAATTTTGAATGGTGAATGCTGAATTTTAAATGGGAATGGCTCTAAAGCAGGTTTATCAGCAGCTCCAGCACCTTGCCGATCAGCCAGCCGATCAACAGGAGGACAAAAATAAGCAGGGTGACGAACTGGGCAAGAACCAGCCATATCCACAACCTGCTCTCTGTAGTTGTTTCCTCAGGGCGCTCTTTCAGCTCCCGGAGGATTTCCGAACACCGCTCGTTGGCTTTCCAGTACACGTCGAAGGCGTCTCCGGCCACCGGAATGGCGCCGACCAGAACATCAAGCAGGATGATGACGAACATGCGTCCCAGAACGGAAGCCCTGCCTCCAAGATAAGCCGCATAAAAGAGAAAATAGAGCGAAGCCGCCCCGCCGAGCCAGTCGCCTGCCCCGGGCACCAGTCCCACCAGCGCATCCAGGCCGAAACGTATATCCGTATTGGGTATGCGGAAACGGCTGTCGAGAAGTTCAGCGATTCGTTGGTGGGTGGTGTTGTCCATTCGCATAATTAAAACACGTCATCCTGAACTTGTTTCAGGATCTACAATTGACAATAAAATATATGCTTAGGATGCTGAAACAAGTTCAGCATGCCATAGGTTTTTTATTACGCAAACTCCTTACGCTTTTCGGCCCGCTTTCGTTCGTTGGGGTCGAGATACATTTTACGGATGCGCAGGCTCTGCGGGGTAACCTCCAGCAGCTCGTCCTTGTCAATAAATTCAATATGCTGCTCCAGGCTCATATCCCTGGCCGGATCGATTTTTGTTGAATCGGCCGTCTGCGTGGCCCGGTGGTTGGTGAGGTTCTTTTTCTTCACCACGTTGACCACCAGGTCGTCGCTGCGCTTGTTGATGCCAACCACCTGACCCATATAAACGGATTCGCCGGGGCTGACAAAAAAGGTGCCCCGGTCCTGCAGGCCCTCCAGGGCATAGCCGGTCACCTCTCCTTTCTCCAGGGCGATGAGGGCGCCGCTGTTCCGGCCGGCTATCTCGCCCGCATACGGTTCATAGCGGTCGAACTGCTGGTGCATGATGCCCGTGCCCCGCGTCTCGGTCAGCATCTCGCTGCGAAATCCTATAAGTCCCCGGGAGGGCACCTTAAAAGTCAGGCGGTTGTTCTCTCCCTCCTGCGTCATGGAGGTCATAATACCCTTGCGCTGCTGCAGGTTGTCGATCACCCGGTTGCTGTAATCCTGATGCACATCAACAACCACTTCTTCAAACGGCTCATGCGTGGTCCCGTCGATTTCCCGATATAACACCTCGGGACGTGATACGGCAAATTCAAATCCCTCGCGCCGCATGGTTTCAATAAGAATAGCCAGCTGAAGCTCTCCTCGGCCCGACACCTTGTAGACGTCCGGGCTTTCGGTCGGATCCACTTCAATAGCCACATTGGTCCGGATCTCCTTCATCAGGCGGTCCTTAATCTGGTTGGAAGTCACATACTCCCCCTCCATTCCGGCAAAGGGAGAATTATTGACCCGGAAGTACATCGCCATGGTGGGCTTGTCAATATCGTAATATTCGAGAGGGGTCATATCGGAGGTAGCGGTAAGGGTGTCCCCTATATCCACTTTTTCATAGCCGGCAAGCGCAAAGATATCACCGGCCCCGGCCTCGTCCACCGGCTCGCGCTGCAGTCCGTTGAAAGTAAAAAGCTTGGTGGCCCGGGCTTTCTCCTTCACCTCTCCCTTACGGTTCATCAACGCAATTTCCTGTTTGGTCTTGATGGTTCCCTGCTCCACCCGCCCGATGGCGATCCGCCCCACATAGTCGTTCCAGTCGATGCTGCTCACCAGCATTTTGAAAGGAGCGTCAAAAACCTGTTCGGGCGGGGGAATTTTTTCCACGATGGTCTCAAAAAGGGGTTTGAGATCCTCCCCTTCATCTTCCAGCTCGTACTTGGCAATACCGTCTATGCCCACCGCATAGAGAATGGGAAAATCCAACTGGTCGTTGGTGGCGTCGAGGGTCACAAACAGGTCAAAAATCTCATTGAGTACGTCGTCGGGGCGAGCATCCTTGCGGTCGATCTTGTTGATCACCACGATGGGCTGGTACCCCAGCTGTAGGCTCTTGCGCAAAACAAACTTGGTCTGGGGCAGCGGTCCCTCGGCGGCATCCACCAGCAGAATCACCCCGTTTACCATTTTAAGGATACGTTCGACTTCTCCGCCGAAATCGGCGTGGCCGGGGGTATCGACGATGTTGATCTTGGTATCGTCCCATTTTACCGTGGTATTCTTGGAACTGATGGTAATGCCCTTCTCCCGTTCCAGGTCGCCCGAATCCATCACCCGGTCCGCCACATTCTGATTTTCACGAAAAGTGCCGCTCTGTTTAAGCATCTGGTCGACCAGCGTAGTCTTGCCGTGATCGACATGGGCTATGATGGCGATATTTCGAATGTCGTTATACATGTACTAAATAGTGTTTATGTCCCCTGAAGCGGGAAATAGTTGGTTGAATAAATTCTACAGCCTCCAAAGATACGGCTTTATCTTGCCAATTCATTGCACCTTCTGTCAATTATTTCTGTCTCACCTCGTCGGCGAGCTTTGCCCCTGACAGCTTGATTTGGTATATATGATAGTCGCATAAATAAAATCGGCCAATACAAGCAGTTACTGAAACCACATTATGGATTTAGAGATCAAAGACCAGCGCTTTATCGTCTGCGGGGCCAGCAGCGGATTCGGCCGAGCCATTGCCGAAAGGCTGCTTCGCGAGGAGGCTTCGGTCATCGCCGTGGCCCGGCGGGAGAAGAAGCTGGCAGAGCTGAGTGAAGAGTTCGGAGACCGGGTGGTCACGGTTGCCGGCAACCTTCTGACCGAGGAGACCCACAATGAAATTGAAGCGGCCATCGGCAACCATCCCCTCCACGGGCTGGTGCTCAACGCGGGGGGACCGCCCGCCCTGACGCCCCTGGAAACGGCCATGCTTGACTGGGACAAGGCCTACAAGAAAGTCATGCGCTGGAAGATCGAGCTGGCGCTCAGGCTGGTCTCCTACTTTACCACCCGGAATTACGGGCGGATGCTATTCATCGAGAGCAAATCGGTGAAGCAGCCCATACCCAAGCTGGTGCTGAGCAATGCTTTCCGCGCCGGCATCGTCGGCTTTGCCAAATCGCTTTCACAGGAGACGGCCGGCCAGGGCATCACCGTCAACGTCCTCGCTCCCGGCTCGCACGACACGCCCGCCATCGATCGGGTGATCCAAAAGGAAGCCGAAGACTCAGGAGAATCGTTTGAGAAGATCAGGGAGCAGATGGAGGCGGCCATCCCGGTCGGCCGCTTCGGCAAGGGGGAAGAACTGGCCTCCCTGGCCGCCTGGCTGCTTTCTCCCCACTCCTCTTTTGTAACGGGGCAGACCATCAGCCATGACGGGGGAAGCATTAAGGGCATCTTTGGCTGAAGGTGGATACAGTATTCAGAGGTGCATTCGGGGTTGCATGTCATCGAAAGGAGCGCCGCTCTGCCACTCGTCAAAATCAATAAATATGTTTACATCGTTATCTGGGTTCGACGCCTCCTGTTTAAACGTAAGCCAGCTTTCCGTGGAGTTAGCTTCTGCCGTCATTTTCGCCGGAGAGTCGTTATTAATCGTACCCTCCATAATGACAAGCATCGTTCCCATATTCGATCCTGTAGGTATGGTAACATTGGTACTATGTCCTCCATAGGAAAATATCACAGTCGCATCCGATGTCGGAGTGTTGATAGCCGTCGTCCTTGCCGCCTTAAGAACGTACCAAACATAAGTAGAATATTTTTTAGATAGTTCTACGTTTTCCTCTCTTATTATATAACAACCCTTAAATCGGACCCTGTGGCATAGGGCTCAACTCCAAGGAGCAGACAACCCGGTATTATAGACACCAACAAAACTTGCTCCCGGTTGATTATTAAGGGCAAGTACCCCACACCGGGTGATATTCCTCTAAAATCGGGCTTCCGCAGGAAAAACAGTCCGGTTCTGCGGTGATCTTCTCCACGCACCAGCCGCTGAGGTCCTGATTAAAAATCTCAGCATCGTGAAACATATGACTCATATCTGTTACCTTGCTTACATTCCAGCTACCTATATCAATATTAAAGTTGGTAGCTCCACGAAACATATAACTCATATCGGTGACATTGCTTACGTTCCAGGTGCTTATATCACCATTAAAGCTTGAGGCATCATTAAACATATCCCTCATATCGGTTACATTACTTACGTTCCAATTGCTTACATCTCTATTGAAATTTTCAGCACTGAGAAACATTTCGCTCATATCGGTTACATTACTTACATCCCAACTGCTTAAATCCCCGTTATAGTTTGTAGCCCCATCGAACATACCGCTCATATCCGTTACCTTACTTACATCCCAACTGCTGATATCGCCATTAAAGCTTAAGGCATCATAAAACATCCAACTCATATCCGTGACATTGGCCACATTCCAGTTGTTTAAATCCGCATTAAAGCTGGTAGCACCTCCAAACATCCTAAGCATATCAGTTACCCTACTTACATCCCAGCTGTTGAGGTCTTGGTCAAAATTTTCGGCTCCCTGAAACATCTCACTCATATCCGTGACATTGCTTACGTCCCAGCTGCTGATATCATCATTAAAATTTTTAGCTCCGGCAAACAGCCTTTCCATAATCGTTACGAGAGAAGTGCATACCTTGGAGAGATTCTCCCCATTTCCTATTTTTTGATCCAGCAGGGTTCGGTCAACCGCCTCATATAATATCCCGTCCAC
>CAYREV010000049.1:0-9685 GCA_964423345.1 uncultured Balneolaceae bacterium
CCCATGAATTACAATAATATTCCCGGCTGTACCTACTGCGAGCCCCAGGTGGCCTCGGTCGGCTATACCGAAGAGCAGGCCAAAGAGGAGGGCTACGACATCAAGGTTGGCAAGTTTCCCTTCTCCGCCAGCGGCAAAGCCACCGGGCTGGGCCATGAAGAGGGTTTCGTGAAAGTGATATTTGACGAGAAGTACGGTGAATGGCTGGGCTGCCATATGATCGGTTCCCATGTCACGGAACTTATTGCGGAAGCCGTAGTGGCCCGCGACCTGGAGACGACGGGCCATGAGATCATCAGTGCGGTTCATCCCCACCCGACCATGTCGGAAGCCGTGATGGAAGCGGTAGCCGAGGCATACGGAGAGGGTGTGCACCTGGGATCCAAGCCCAAGAAGAAATAGAAACAGCTGCTTGGCTATCCCGCAAGGGCAGGACATTAACGATAAAGCTAATACCGGCCTCATACCGGTAGTACCCGTGACCCATGAATACCGTGGCTACATATGATCTGGGCCATGCCGACTACCGGCCGGTGTGGGAGCTGCAGGCAGCCATACAGCAGCGCCTGATAGAGGTGAAGCAGTCACGCCGGAAGGGAGAGGATCCCGGTTCTGAGGATGACGACAGGGAGGTGCTGCTGTTCGTTGAGCACCCTCACGTGTATACCCTTGGCAAGAGCGGGGATTCGGCCCACCTGCTCAAGGGCCTGCAGGAGCTTTCCGATATCGATGCCGAGTACATAGAAATTGACCGCGGAGGGGATATTACCTACCACGGGCCCGGGCAGATTGTAGGATACCCCATCCTGGATCTTGATCGCCATTTCACCGATGTCCACAAATACCTGCGCCGCCTGGAAGAGGTGGTCATCCGCACTTGTGCCGACTACGGCATCGAGGGTGGACGCATCGAAGGGTTGACCGGCGTATGGGCAGGCAACGAAAAGATATGCGCCATGGGCATCCGCTGTTCACGCTGGGTGACCATGCACGGCTTTGCCTTCAATGTCAATACCGACCTGGATTATTTCCGGCATATCGTACCCTGTGGCATTACCGGCAAGGAGGTGACCAGCCTTCAGAAGATGCTGGGACGGGAAATAGACCGCAGTGAGGTTAAAAGCCGTATCATGGCCCACTTTGAAGAGGTATTTGAGGTGCCTGTAGCCCGGGCGGATACCTTACCTGAACTGGAGAATGAATTTTCGTATCTTAAGCCATCAGCAGAAGCTGCATCACCTTAATAGCATGATTTTATGATTAAAGAACTGAATGTGATCGACAAGACGGATAAGAAGCAGCGAAGGCCCGACTGGCTGCGGGTAAAGCTTCCGACCGGGAAGAAATTCAAGGAAGTAGCCGACACGATACAGAAGCATTCGCTGAACACCGTCTGTGCCGAAGCCCGCTGCCCCAATATGGGAGAGTGCTGGGGCAACGGGACAGCCACATTTATGATATTGGGCGACGTCTGCACCCGCTCCTGTTCCTTCTGCGCCGTTAAGACAGGGCGCCCTCCCGAAGACCTGGACTGGGATGAGCCCCGGCGGGTGACCGATGCCGCCAGTAAGATGGGACTCAAGCATGTAGTGCTTACTTCTGTAAATCGCGACGAGCGCGATGACGGCGGTGCTCCCATTTTTGCCGAGTGCCACCGCCAGCTTCGTGAGGAAATCGAGGGAGTCACCATTGAATCGCTGATACCCGACTTTCGCGGGGTATGGGACGCCCTCCAGATTGTGATCGATACCCCGCCCGACGTTTTAAGCCACAATCTGGAAACCGTTCCCCGGCTCTACCGCGAGGTGCGTCCCCAGGCCAAATATGAACGCTCCCTGGAGCTCCTGCAGCGCTGCAAGGACCAGGGGCTTCGAACGAAAACCGGTATTATGGTCGGCCTGGGTGAAAAGCCGGACGAAGTGGCTGAACTTATGCAGGATTGCGTCGATCACGATGTGGATGTGTTGACCATCGGCCAGTACATGCAGCCGACCAAGATGCATCATCCCGTCGTGGAGTGGGTCCACCCCGACCAGTTTGCCGAATACAAGCGAATAGGGGAAGAGCTGGGGCTGGAGCATGTTGAAAGCGGTCCCCTGGTACGGTCTTCCTACCACGCCGAAAAACACGTATAAAACTTTAGGGAAATTTCGGCATTTATATCAACTATTTGCCGCCTTCTGTTATATTTGCGGTAGGCGTCATCTTAACATAATACGGATATATGTTAGCACTAGGAGTTGTCATACTGTTAAGTTACCTGGTTGGATCCATCCCCTCCTCCATATGGGTAGGCAAAGTTGCAAAGGGCGTTGATATACGCCATCACGGCAGCGGCAATGCCGGGGCGACGAATACCTTCCGCCTTCTGGGCTGGAAGCCCGGGGTCGTGGTGCTGCTAATCGATTTTATGAAGGGATATGCCAGTTCCTTCTGGATCAGCCAGCTGGCCTATTATATCGGCAGCGGTCCCGTAGTCCTGTTCTCTTTCTGGGATATTGATCCCTTTTTGCGAATACTATGCGGGGTTATTGCCGTCGTGGGACATATGTTCCCCATCCTGGCCAACTTCGACGGGGGCAAGGGAATGGCGACGGCAGCCGGCATGCTCAGCGGCATCGAACCGGTATCGGTAGCCATCACGGCGGTGGTATTTGCCGTGGTCATGTTTACAAGCCGCTATGTTTCGCTGGCATCGCTGGTGGCGGCCTTTATCTACCCCCTGGTACTGGTGGTCCTTCGTTTTGTTTTTGAATGGCCCGTCGCCAACAGCGTACTTGTTTTTGGGGCGTTGGTGGGACTGGGTATCATTGTAAAGCATAAAGGTAATATCAAGCGGCTGCTGGAAGGCAATGAAAACAGGGTAAGCTCCTTTAAACCCGCTACCGGCTGGCTGAATAAAGAGAACCAACAACAATCAACATCGTGAGAAAGGCAACTGTTATCGGTGCCGGTAGTTTCGGCACGGCACTTTCCATAGTGCTGGCCCGGGCCGGCAACGAGGTAAATCTGTGGGCGCGCGAATCGGAAATTGCTTTTGCGATCAATAACCGGCACCGCAACCCCGACTATATTTCGGATGTGACGCTGCCCGATTCCATACGGTGCTACCATGAGTTGGAGCAATGCCTGGAGGAACGGGAGCTGGTGGTTTTTGCTACGCCTTCGCACGCTATGCGTGAGGTGGCCGAACGGGTGAGGCCCCACCTTTCGGGTGAAGAGACTGTTGTCAGCGTTGCCAAGGGGATCGAGAACGACACCTTTATGACCATGTCACAGGTGCTCAGTGAAGTGCTGGAAGGAACGATCATCGACGACCATATAGGGGTCTTGTCCGGCCCCAGCCATGCCGAAGAGGTGAGCAAGTTCAAGCCGACCACTGTGGTGGCGACCTCCTATTCGAAACGAACGGCCGGCATCATCCAGGAAACCTTTATGACGCCGATGTTTCGTATCTACCTCAACTATGATATTATAGGAGTGGAGATCGGCGCCTCGGTAAAGAATATCATGGCTATAGCGGCCGGTATCATCGACGGCGCCAGCCTGGGCGACAATGCAAAGGCGGCGCTCATAACGCGGGGGCTGCATGAGATGAAGCGGCTGGGCATGAAGCTGGGGGCTTCGCAGGATACCTTTTCGGGACTGACCGGGATGGGCGACCTGGTGGTAACCTGTACCAGCGAGCACAGTCGGAACCGGCACGTGGGATATCATATCGGCCAGGGCGAAGATTTGGAGTCGGTCGTATCCAAAATGAATATGGTGGCCGAGGGAATTAAAACCACCAGGTCGGTTTATGAATGGAGCAACAAACTGAATGTGGAGATGCCTATTACAGAGGCGATGTACCGAATTCTTTTTGAAGGGGAGGATCCGAAGGATATGTTGTATGCCCTGATGACGCGGAATCCAAAAGAGGAGATAAATATCTAGTTTTCGGTTCATATCCTCTTAATAAAAAACCGATAGTTTCGTTGTAACTAAAAAGCTGGCGAACTGTTATGTACTTTGACGATCCGAATTCCGCAACGATATCCCAGATGGATTACCTGGACGTGAAGAACCTGGCGCAGACCGGGGAAGGGACCTATCTGGAATTCAAGCGGACCATTCCATCTGCCGAGCGCATAGCCCGCGAGATTGCGGCATTTGCCAACACCAGCGGGGGTACCCTGCTGATAGGGGTGGACGACGACAAGACGCTGATCGGGGTGGAGGGCTACCAGGAGGAGGAATTTTTGCTGAATGAAGCCGCCCGGAGACTGTGCAGGCCCAAGGTGAAGATTTCCATCGAGATCGTACAGTTCGGCGAACGGGACCTGCTGGTTATCAAGGTGCCCGAAGCCGAAAGCAAGCCGGTCTTCGTACAGGGCGAGAAAGGGTCGACCGTATATATTCGCGACAAGGACCGGAACAAGGTGGCCAGCAAGGAACGCGTACGGGTGCTGGAACAGAAGCATTCTGAAAAAGGGGTCACGTTCCAGTACGGCCCCGACGAACAAAAACTGTTCAGATATCTGAATGAATATGGTGAAATCACCGTTACCAAATTCTCACATCTTATCGATGTGGACAAGTCCAGGGCATCCGTTGTGCTGGTTAACCTGGTGAGTGCAGGGATATTGAATTTATTTACCAAAGACAATACCGACTATTTTAGCTTCTCACAGAAGTGTGAATAGTTAGAAACAGATTATTATGGCAAAAGAAGCAGAAGAGAACTTAGACGACGTCATTTCGGATTTGATTGACGATGACGGCCAGGACCAACAGGCGGTTGAACAGCCGGCATCGCCGTTTGAAGGCATTGATGTGCCCGAGGGGTCGGCCGGCGGCCAAAACCTGGCCCTGACATCCCGTGCCGCAAGGCAGGTGAACAAGATCATTTCTGATGAGGGGCTGGATGAAGGGCTCTACCTGCGGGTGGCCGTTGAAGGCGGAGGCTGTTCGGGACTCAGCTACAAGCTCGGGCTGGATCACAAGAGCGCCGAAGACGAGGTGATCGAAAGCCAGGGCATTGAAATCATTGTAAACCCCCGGCACATGATGTACCTGGAGGGTATTACCATCGACTATCCCGACGGGCTTGACGCGCGCGGCTTTACCTTCGACAACCCCAACGCCACCGAGTCATGCGGCTGCGGCTCCTCCTTTGCCATCTAGGCAGCCGCCCTTGCTCCCGTATCCTGCCGGGAGATTCCCGCCCCGCCTGATGATCCTCCCATTCTCCTTATTCAGGGGTTTCTATGGAGAGCCCAAAAGTTGCCTTGATCCTGTACCGTAAGAATAGGCTGGCCTGCAAAGGAGGGTCAATTCATGCGAACTTTCTGCTGTTGGAGGATCTCTGCAATCTCATCACGGGAGACGTAGTAGTGTTCGTTGCAGAAGTGGCATACCAGCTCCTGTCCCTCGTCGCTGATTTCCTTCAGGTCTTCGTAATTGAGCATGGCCAGGGCATTGACAAAACGCTTGCGCGTGCACCGGCAGAAGAAGTCCACCGGCTGCCGGTCGAGTTCTTTGACTTTGATGGGGCGCATCGCCTTCTTCATGAGGTCGTCGATATAGTTGCCTTCCCGGAAGAAAGAGTGGACGGTGCCGAATTCCTTCAGCTTTTTCTGGAGTTGGTCGATCTTACCCTCGGGGGCGTCGGGCAGGCGCTGGATAAGTATGCCCCCGGCTTCCGTAACCGTTCCCTCGGCGTCCATGCCGACGTCGATAAGCAGGGCGGAGGGTACCTGCTCTGACTGAACCATGTAGTAAGCGATGTCGTCGGTAATATTGCCTTCAATGATTTCAATGGTGCTCCTGCGGGGTTCCGCTTCGTTGTAGAGGGTCTTGGAGAAGGTGAGCAGCCCCACGCCGATGCCGTCGCCCAGCTTGACGTCCTCCCGGCTGTAGTCGAGTTCCACCTGCGGACGTTGTACGTAGCCGCGAATCTCGCCAACCCTGCTGGCTTCGGCGACGATAAGTCCCACGGGCCCGTCGCCTTCAAAACGGAGCTGAATGCGCTCCTCTCCCTTAAGTTCCGAAGCCATCAGCATGGTCCCGGTCATGGCCCGTCCCAGCAGGATGGTGTTCAGCAGGGAGAGCTCGTGCTTCTTGCGGGCCGTCTTCACCACATCGGTGGTTTTAACGACCGATATCTTAAAGTGGCCGTCTTCCGAAAGCCCCTTGATGAGGCGGTCCTTGAATTTGAAGTCTTCCTTTGAAATCATCTTGGATGGTTTGTGAGATTCATTATGCCTTTTAACAAAAAAGGCAGCCCCAATAATTCGAGCCGCCTTTTCCGTAGTTATATCGGGCTCCTATTGCTTACCCCGGTACATCTCACCGATGTGGCCGGAGAACTCGCTTTTAGAGGAGTAGATGCGGTGGATTTTGCCCACTTTTTCAATACGTTTTTCGGCAAGGATGTTGGAAGCTACGTGCGTGGGCGTGTCATTGGTTTCCGAATAGTTGAGGATGTCCAATATGGTTTGATAGATGCGTGAAGCGCGGTCGTGGGCCCGCTTTTCGTTGTAGCCCTCCAGCTCGCTGGCCACATTGATCAACCCTCCCGCGTTAATCACATAGTCGGGAGCGTATATGAGCCCCCGGTCCATCAGCATGCGTCCGTGCTTCTCCTCATCATCCAGTATGTTGTTGGCGCCCCCTGCAATAATATCGCATTTGAAATGGTCGAGGGTATCGTCGTTGACGACCCCGCCCAGGGCACAGGGGCTGAAAATATCCACATCCAGGCCGTAGATGTCGTCGGGGTCCACCACTTCGGCATCCACCTTGTCGGCCAGCTTGGTCACTTTGTCCTCATAGATGTCACTGATAAAAAGCTGCGCCCCTTCATTTGCCAGCCGTTCGGCCAGGTAGGAGCTTACGTGTCCCGCTCCCTGTATGGCTATCTTCCGGCCTTTAACCGAGGAGTCGCCGTATAATTTCTTACAGCAGGCCTTGATGCCCATGAACACCCCATAAGCGGTTACGGGAGAGGGGTCTCCGCTTCCGCCCAGGCTTTTGGGTATGCCGGTCACATACTTGGTTTCAGAGTTCACCCACTCCATATCCTGTACGTCGATACCCACATCTTCGGCGGTGATGTAACGCCCCCCTAGGCTGTCCACAAAACGGCCGAAGGCCCGGAAAAGCTCCTCGGTCTTGTCCGTCCGGGGATCTCCGATGATTACGGCCTTGCCTCCGCCCAGGTTCAGCCCCGAAATGGCGGCCTTGTAGGTCATGCCGCGGGAGAGCCGCAATACATCTCTCAAAGCCTCCTGCTCGTTTTCATAGGGCCACATACGTGTGCCGCCGAGTGCCGGGCCCAGCGTAGTGTCATGGATGGCAATGATGCCCTTGAGTCCGACACTGGGCTCCGAGCAGATTACGATCTGTTCATGCTCGTAGGATTCAAGCTGGCTGAAGAGGGGGAAGTTCTCGTCAATTTCGTCGACTGTGGCGTTCTGTATAGTAGTTGTTTGCATCACAAAATGGAGTTAAAAGTTAAATCTGATTAAATGCAAAAGGCCTAAATCCGTCCCTCAGGAGTGGTGGAGCCTGTTCCAGGGCGAATTTGTATCCATAACGTCTTTAATTAATTCAAGATCATGCGATCAGAAACAATAAAGAACAGAGCCCGACTAAATTAAGAAAAATTGCTAAGATTTAGTAGTGAAAAGTGACTATTCATTTTCACTGGGAATCCGGTTGATGCTGATTAGGTAGCTGTTTTTTTTATAGTATATTGTATCTTTGGGAAAAGGACGAAAGTGCCCTGAAGTACGTATGAGGCACGCCTGGCCACCGGTTTGACCGCCATGCGCCTGTTTATGAAAAAAATAAAAATAAACCGAAAACTATGTCATTTCGATGGGTTTACACCAAACCCGAAAGGGAGGATGCTGTATCCACCTTGCAGGAGGAGCTGGGTATACCGCGAAAAATTGCGTACCTGCTTACCCTCCGGGGTATAGAGTCCTATGACGAAGCCAAAAAATTTTTCAGGCCCGAATTAACATCTATTCATGATCCCTTCCTGATGAAGGATATGGAGAAGGCCACCGAGCGCCTGGCCCGGGCGGTCCGCGAGGGGGAGCGGATTCTTGTGTATGGTGACTACGACGTGGACGGGACTACCGGAACCTCTATACTGTATACTTTTCTAAAGGATTTCGGGGTGGATGTGGAGTACTATATCCCCCACCGTTTCAAGGAGGGCTACGGCATTAATGAAGAGGGGATACAGTTCGCCATCGAAAAGAAGGCCAGCCTGCTTGTCTCGGTAGACTGCGGCATTACGGCGGTACGGGAGACCGAAAAGGCTAAGGAGCACGGCATAGAGGTGATCATCTGCGACCACCATAACGTGGGTGATACCATACCCGATGCCGTTGCGGTACTGGATCCCAAGCGGGAAGACTGTGGGTATCCATTTGAAGGGCTGTCCGGCGCGGGCGTGGGGTTCAAGCTGGTGCAGGGTACCATTGAGAAGCTGGGGCTCGACCGGAAAGTGGCCTTCAAATTCCTCGACCTGGTAGCCATTTCCACCGCCTCTGACATTGTGCCGCTTGTAGACGAAAACCGGGTATTGATGCGCGAGGGACTGAAACGTATCAATACCGAACCGCGGCCGGGCGTGAGGGCGTTGCTGGATCTACTGCAGATGGACCTGGGTAGTATCTCCACTTCAAGCATCGTTTTTTCCATCGGTCCCCGTATCAATGCGGCCGGCAGGATGGGCGACGCCAGCAAGGCGGTACAGCTGCTTACGGCTGATACGATGGAGGAAGCTAATGCTTCGGCCAGGGAGCTGGAATCGATCAACAAGCTTCGGCGCGACAAGGACAGCCAGACGATGGAGGAGGCTCGTTCCATGGTGGAGCAGCAGTACGACCTGGAAAAGATTTCGTCGATGGTGCTGCACGATCCCGGCTGGCACCTGGGCGTGATCGGCATCGTGGCTTCGAGGCTGGTCGACGCCTTCTGCCGGCCGACCATCATGCTCAGCACGGTAGACGGGAAGATCAAGGGGTCGGCCCGCAGCATCAAGGGCTTCGATATCTACAGTGCCCTGAAGCAGTGCGAGGACCTGCTCGAGCAGTTCGGGGGGCATGAGTTCGCCGCAGGCCTGACCATAAAGGAGGAGAACCTGCAGGCCTTCCGCAAGCGTATCGATGAGATTGCGGCCGGCAACCTGTCGGAACAGGATTTTGAACCGGAACTGCAGATCGGCTGCGAATTGGACCTCAGCGAGATCGATATGCGTTTCTGGAAACTGCTGAGCCAGTTCGAGCCTTTCGGGCCGGGCAACAAGCGGCCCAACTTTGTCAGCCGGGATGTGAATATCGTGGGGGTGCCCACGGTGGTGGGGCAGGGACACCTGAAGATGAAAGTTACCCAGAACGGTTCCGGTGTCTTTGACGTTATCGGATTCAACATGCACGAATACCTGCCCACCATCCGAAAGGCAAAGGACAAGTCCATCGACATTGCCTATTCGCTGGAGGAGAACCACTGGAACGGAAGCCGTTCGTTGCAGATCAGGTTAAGGGATATACACCTGGGTGAAGAGGAAAGAAAATAAGGCCGCGCTCTTTGTATAAAGTTGAAAAGCTTTTATATTTGGCAACTCTTAAAGCAAGGGACTGTAGCTCAGTTGGTAGAGCATACGACTGAAAATCGTAGTGTCGGC
>CAYREV010000050.1:0-8913 GCA_964423345.1 uncultured Balneolaceae bacterium
GTTTCCGGGTGACAAGCACGTTCATCGCCTTCCCGGTCTTCTTCCTCTCCGGTGCTCTCTTCCCGATCACCGGCCTGCCGACCTGGTTGACCTGGTTCACCCGGATCAACCCATTGACCTACTCGGTGGACGCCATCCGGGGCTTGCTGGTCGGTGGTCTCCAGCTCTCTCTTCTCACCGACTTCCTCGTGCTGCTCGGGTTCACCCTTGCGGCCGTCGCCTTCGGAGGGTGGTCGTTCAACCGCATGAAGTCGTGACGAGCGGTTGAACGACCCGCCACGGCCGCTTGGACCCCAGAGCCAAGCGGCCAGTGTGCGCTGAGCCAGCGGCCGAGCGGCTACGCAAGCGAGGCCACTGGCGAGGCCTGATTCTCAACCGCATGAAGTCGTGACGAGCGGTTGAACGACCTGCTACCAACGGTACGGGTCCTGGTCGTCGTCTGCCCGCTCGACGTGCTCGAGCTCCTCGGGGGACATCGGCTGCACCTCGACCCGTGGGACGACCTGGAGCACCTGGAAGGCCTGCATCAGGCCCTGGCGGGTGAGCATCCCGACCAGCCGCCCGTCCTCCAGGACCAGCATCCGGTCCACGTCACCCTGCATCATCGTCCGCATGGCCGAGCTGGCCGCCTCGTCCGGACCGATCCTCGCCATGTCCTTGTCCATGACCTCGCGGACCCGGACCAGGCTGCGCTCGCCTTCCGGGACCGCCCGGATGTGGTCGAGGGTGATCAGGCCGACGACCTCCTCGCCGAGGACGACCGGGAAGCCCGTGTGGTGGGTCGACAACATCAGCGGGACCATCTCGTCGACGTAGGCATCGGGCTGGATGACCGGCACGTCGGGATCCATGATCTCGCGGACCTTGACCTGCTGGAGGGCATCGAAGATCTCCACGCCCCGGGCCTCCTGGGTGGCCCCCATGTAGATGAAGAAGGCGATCAGGATCAGCCAGACCGACCCGAACAGGCCGGCCAGGCCCATGAGCACGGCCATGCCCTTGCCGATGTCGGAGGCCAGGTTGGTCGCTTTCGCGTACGGCATCCGCATCGCCAGGAACGCTCGCAGCAGGCGGCCGCCGTCCAGCGGGAAGGCCGGGAGCATGTTGAACACGGCCAGGACGATGTTCAGGTAGGCCAGGTAGCCGACCAGGAACTTCACGAAGGTGCCTGGATCGACCAGCAGGAACGCGGCCGGCATACCGCCCAGGGCCAGGGAGACGATCGGGCCGGCGATGGCGATCTTGGCCTCGGTCTTGGGTTCCTGGGTGATGCCCTCCAGCTGGGCCAGGCCACCGAAGATCCAGAGCGTGATCTTGCGGACCCCGATGTCGTTGCGCAGGGCCACCCACGCGTGGCCCAGCTCGTGGAGCAGCACCGAGATGAACAGCCCGATGGTCACGGTGAAGCCCGCGAACAGCCGACCTTCCCGGCTCTCCAGGGCGGTGACATCGAGGTTCAGGAAGGGGAGCTCGGCGATGTTCTGGATGTTGCTGGCGATCAGCCAACCCAGGATGGGGATGAAGATCAACAGCGTCCAATGGATCTTGATCGGGATACCGAAGATCCGGCCGACCTGGAACTCCGAGCGCATCTAGGCACCGTAACGACCGCTTGCCATAAACAGGGACGGGTCGGGCCGATCACCGACGGTCGAGCGGGACGCAAGGTCGTTGACATGTCGAGGACCGGGGGAACGACCCTCAAGCGGTTCCCTCGGGTACATCGGCCACCACTGGCCCGTGAGCGACCGTCGCATGGCACAGCCTCAGGATTATATATGGGGTGTCGAGTCGCGCGCTCCATGCAGCTCGAGAACACCAAGGACCGCTCCCTGCTCCTGGAGATGCTCGACCGTCTCAAGGGCAAGCGCGTGGTCATCGTGATGCAGGACGAGCGGGCCTTCAAGGGCACCGTCAGCGAGTTCGACGACCAGTGGCTCTTCCTCGAGGATGTGGCCGAGGGTTCCACGGTCAACGCCCGCGGCTGGGAGGAGGTCACGATCAAGAACGGGTTCGTCGGCAAGCGTCTGACCCAGAGCGGGATCATCGCCAACGAGGGCGAGCCCGGTCAGCTCATCCGCCTGAAGGACACCCTGATCAACCTCAGCGGCGTCCTGCGCGTCTGGGAATGGGAACCGGGCAACGCCACCCGCCCCAAGCACGTCAAGGTCGAGAACCGCAAGGTCTTCTAAGCTCCCACCCCCCGGCGGCCGGGCAGGCGCGCACGCCGCCAGCCTCCCACCTCCCCCGCTTGCGCGGCCGCTGGATCTTCCCTTCCTTCTCGGCGCCGGCCTCCCGGCATCGCTACCCGTCGGTGATCGCCGGCGCCGGCGTCCGTTCTGGTACCTCTGCCTCCTCCAAGGCAGGCTCCAACGGCTCGACCCGCCGCTTGGCCTCGGCTCGCTCGAGCAACCGGAGCAGGCGTGGCCCGACGATCCAGAGGATCACCGCGTTCCCGCCGGCGTGGGCCAGGTTGAACGGAACCCCGCGCGCCAGGACCGGGACAAGCGTGTGCCAGGCCAGGGGACGGATCGAGGCCAGCCAGACCCAGGCATCCATCAGGACCCCGTAGCCCAGGCCAGCGATGGCACCGTAGACGGCCAGGGTCCCCCTGCTCGAGCGGTTCGACAGCAGGCCTGCGATGGCGCCCATCAGGCCCCAGCCGAGCATCTGGAACGGTGTCCAGGGGCCATGGCCGAGGAAGGCGTTGGAGATCAGGGGGACGACCAGGCCGGTCATGCCGCCGATGCGCCAGCCCAGGGCAGCGCCGGCCAGGATGATGATGGCCGAGGCCGGCTGGACGTTGGGGATCGCAGCGAACGGGATCCGGGAGAGGGCGGCCACCGTGCCCAGGGTGGCGGCCAGGGCCACCGCCCGGGGCCCGCGCAGGGGACCGTGGGTCATCGGGCCCTCACCTCGGCGGGGGACCGGTGGGCGGTCTGCCGGTGGCCGCCCTCCAGGGAGACCACGCGGTGGGCCAGCTCCAAGAGCCACGGGTGGTGGGTGGCGACCACGGTGGCCTTGCCGGCCCGGCATCGGGCCTGGAGCAGCTCGGCGAAGGCCACCAGGCCCCGGGCATCCAGGCCCCGGGTCGGCTCGTCGAGCAGGAGCAGCGGGGGCTGGTGGGCCACCGCGGTGGCCACGGCCAGGCGCTGGCGCTGGCCACCGGACAGGTCCCAGGGATGCCGGTCCTCCAACCCGTCGAGGCCCAGGTCGGCGAGCAGGCCGCCAGCGCGGACCTCGGTCCCGAGCTGTCGGCTGGTCAGGGTCGTCTCCTCGAGCACGGTGTCCTGGGTGATGTGCCAGGCCGGATGCTGGAAGCTGATACCCAGGTGCTCGGCCAAAGCCGGCGCCTTGAGGGTGGCCGGGGCGGTGTCTTGGACCGTCACGCGGCCGTCCTGGGGGTCGATCAGGCCGGCGGCTAAGTGCAAGAGCGTGGTCTTACCGGAGCCGTTGGGGCCGGCCAGGGCGACGACCTCGCCGGGCTGGACGGTCAGGTCGATCGGACCGATCCCGCCACCGGCCTCGTAACGGTGGGTCGCCGCCTGGAGCTCTAGGATCGGGTCCCCGCCGGTCGGCGAGGGGAGGCCTGGCGGGTCCGGTGGTGGCCGGGTCCCATGGAGCTCGAGGGTGCGATCGGCCAGGTCCTCGAAGGGATGGGGTCGGTGGGCGGCGATCAGCAGGGTCAACCCGCCGGCCTTGAGGGCCCGCAGCGTGCCGGCCAGGTCCTCGGTGGCCTCGGCGTCGAGCTGGGCATCGGGCTCGTCGAGGACCAGCAGGTCCGGCTCGCTGACCAGCGCGCAGGCCAGGCTGGCCCTGGCGGCCTCGCCGCCGGACAGGGTCGCGATCCGGCGTCGGGCCAGGGGCTCGATGCCGAACTCGCCCAGGACCTGGTCGATCCGTGGGCCGATCTCGTCGGCAGGCGTACCCAGGTTCTCCAGGATGGCTCTGAGCTCGCCCTGGACCGTGTCGCTGACGAACCCAGCCTCGGGGTCCTGGGGTACGAACCCGATCCGCCGCGGGAGCTGGTCGGCGGGAAGGTCGGCCACGGGTCGACCGTGGAGGGTGACCTGGCCGGCCAGGCGGCCGCCGTGGACCCGGGGGATCAGGCCCGTGGCCAGGCGGAGCAGGGTCGACTTGCCCGCACCCGAGGGGCCCTCGACGACCATGGCCTGGCCGGGATCCAGCTCGAGGTCCAGGTCGGCCAGGCACGGGTCCTGACCGTGGTGGGCGAAGCTGACCCCGCTCATCCGGAGGATGCGTCCACCCCCAGGACGAGGACCAGCGGGAGCACCAGGACCAGGCCGACGATCGCCAGGTCGACCATGCCCAGGGGGACCTGGACGGTCGGGTAGAACGCCGGCCGGCCGGGCCCCAGGAAGGCCACCAGGCCGGCCAGGAGGCTGGCGACCACGCCCAACCCGGCGGCCAGGCCTGGCCGGGCTCGGCGGCTGCTGCCCTCGGTGGAGAAGCCCCGCAGGGTCAGGGCTTCCTCGGCCACCAGGGCCCGGTCCAGCGATCGGGCCGTCAAGGGCACCAGGACGTGCGAGGTGCCCCGGAGCCCGTCGGTGCGGACCCCGCGGGTGCGAAGCGCGCCCCGCATGGCCTGGGCGTCCCGGCGGATGTCGGGGACCAGGCCAAGCGCCAGGCCACCGGCGGTGGCCACCGAGCGTGGGAGGCCGAGACGGGAGAGGGCCTGGTGGAAGGTCTGGGGTGGCACGGCTAGGGTGGCCGTCCCCAAGGCCAGGACGACGGTGCCCAGTTGGAGACCGGCGACCAGGCCCCAGGCCATGGCCTGGAGGGTCAGCTGGGGCCGGCCCAGCAGGTCGATCCGGAAGGGGGCCTGCCAGAGGACACCGGCGCCGTTCCAGGAGAACAGGGTGTTGAAGACCAGGACGGCCACGGCCAGCCCGCCGGCGGCCTTGAAGAGGACCGGGGCCTGGCGGTGGGTGCCGGCCCTCAGCGCGTAGGCCAGGGTGAGCCCCAGCAGGCCGAGGATCGCCACCGGATGGGTGACCAGCATGGCGACGACCGAGAGGGTCAGGCCGGTGGCCAGGGTCCATCGGTGGACGCGGTCCTCGGTGGGAGCCTCGGTCATCTGGCGGGCACCTCGTGGGCCGCGTTGGGCGTGAGGATGACGCCGACGCCTGTGGGTGTGATCTCGGACAGGCCGTCGTCGAGGGTCGTGGCGTCGGGTCCGCTGGCGGCGACCAGGAAGGAGAGCTGGGCTCCGGGCGACCCGGTCGCGTGGACGAGCAGCCAGGGGGGCTCGATCCAACGGGCTGTGATCCCCCAGGCATCCAACAGGGCCAGCCGATCGCCGTCGACGCGGACGTAGCGATCCTGGTCCCTCGCCATGCCAGCCAGGGTGTCGGGCGCCACGGGATCGCTGGTGTCCAGCTCGGCCGGCCAGCGGTCGAGGCCCGTGAGGACGTGGCTGACAGCCATCGACCGGTTCCAGGGCCGGTGATCCCAGAGGATCACATCGCCGTCCTGGAGCTCGTAGCTGGCCGACCCGACGCTCATCAGGGTGGTGTTCACGTGGTAGAACCAGTCGACCCGGTCGTCCGGGTAGCGGCTCTCCCGGCCGTCGATGCTGTGCACGAACCCGCCGCCGTAAGAGGTCTCCACCGGGGCCACCGCTTGGACGGCGTCCATGGCCGTGGCGCCCTCGGCCAGCCTGATCGTCTCCTCGGTGAGCACGGTCGTGCCGACGTCCTCGGTGATCAGGACGGTGACCTCGACCTGCTCCTCACCGTAGAAGGTGATGCAGCCCGGGACCAGCAGGACCAAGGCCAGCAGGACGCCGCGGACCCGGGTCAGACGTACCGCCTCCGGGCGGCCAGCAGGGCAGCCAGGCCCATCAGCAGCGGTGTCAGCTGCGGGATGGGGATCTCGTCGGCGGTCTGGGCGACCGGTCCACCCAGCTCGGTGAGCGGCTGGTCGTCCCCCTCGCTCCGATCCGAGCTCGGGTCCTCGACGAGGAGGGTGGTGGTCGTCCACGGCCCCCAGCCGATGTCATCGGCGGCTCGGGCGCTGAGGTTGTAGCTCCCCTCGGGCAGGGCCGGGAGGAGGGCCTGGAAGCTGCTGGTCCCTCGCACGGGCACCGGGCCGTCGAGGACGACCTCGACGGCGGTGACCGCGCTGTCGGGGTCGGTGGCGCTGCCGTCGATGAGGGTGGCGGTCCCTGCTTGCCCGCGGACGACGGAGGGTAGCTGGACCGTCGGGCGCTGGGTCTCGGAGCCGCTGTCCTCTGCATCGGTCTGGTCCCCGCCGTCCGGGCTCCTTGCTCCCGTCTGGACGGTGGGGGCCTCGGCGTCGGCCTGGTCGGGGTCTTCGGCGACCTCGAGGGTCACCGTCGCGGTGGCCCAGCCGCCGTAGGGATCGTTGACGTCGACCGTCAGGGTCCGCTGGCCGGGGGCACCTGTCTCGAGGTGGTACTGGCCACCGTAGCTGGTCCTGTCAGGCTCGGACCAGGTGATGGTCAGGTCGTCGCCCTCGGGATCGGTGGCCTCGATCGTCAACGTGTGGGTGGCGTTGGCCTCGGCGGTCAACGGGCCGATGGCCGCGATCTCGGGCGGCCGGTTCAGGACGTGGACGTCGTGGAGGACCTTGGCCGTGTTGCCGGCCTGGTCGCTGGCCGTGGCCGCGATGGAGGTCGTTCCAGGGTGGGCCAGGGTGATCGTGACCTCGGTGCCGTTGGCCTGCCCGCCGAGCCAGGACCAGGTCACCTCTGGGGCCGGACCGTCGGGGTCGGTGGCCTGGGCGGTCAGGTCGAGCGGGTCGTGGCGGTGGATCGTGCCGGATCCGTCGACGGTCAGCCGTGGGGCCGCGTCGACGACGTCGATCCCAGCGGTGGCTGCCTGGCTGACGTCCCCGTCGGCATCCTTGGCCCAGGCTTGGAGGGTGTGCTCGCCCAGGTCCTGGTAACGGTGCTCGAAGGTCGGCTGGTCCGACCAGGGCGTCGGGGGCCCATCGCCCCAGTCCAGGCGGTAGGCCACGACCTGGGTGTCAGCTGGCTCGGCCTGGACGGTGATCTCGGTGGCGACGTTGCGTTCGGCCGTGGCCGGAGGGGAGAGGTCGGCCGTCGGGGGCTCGCTGGAGGCCTCGCCTGCCCCCTGCCCGTCGCCGGTGTCGGTCCCGTCGTTCTCCTGTGGCTCCTCGGAGGCTGCCTGGATCGTGACATGGACGGCCGCCGGTCTCGGATGCGGGTCCCAGGTCACGCCGTGGAAGGTCCGGGTGCCGGGGTCCTGGGGGGTCCACGTGACGCTCTCCTCGGCCTGGTCACCGATCCTCAGGAACCCGGTGGGCAAGCTGGTGGTCGTCTCCTTGCCCTCCTCGGTGGACTGGCTGACCTGGAGGGTCTCGGTGGGCCCCTGGAGGCTCCCGTAGGGCGCCCACGCCAGGGCGGTGACGGCTTGGTAGGTGGCCAGGGTGTTGGACGCGCTGGGCCCGAACCCGCCGTCCTCGTTCTGGAAGGCCAAGAGGCACCGGATGGGGCTCCGGTCGTCCACCGACCACGCCAGCGGGTCCTCGCCCAGGGCCACCACGGCCTGGAGGGCCCAGCTGGTGCTCTCCGGCGAGGCGCTGGGGTTGGTCAGCGAGGGCTGGTTGGGCCAGCAGGCCCGCCCGTCATCGTCCTGGATCTGGGCGTCGACCAGGTAGGATCGGGCGTTGTCCAGGAACATCGCCCGGCCGTGGGGGGCAGCGGCCATGACCGCCGCGGCGGTGGTGTCGGTGCTGGCCGACGTGCTGGTCACCTCGTGCGGGACCCCACCGTCGGGACGCTGGGCCGAGGCGATCCGATCCAGGGCGTCGGCCACCTCGGGCCCGGTGTAGCCGTGGCTGTTCAGCGCGATCACAGCCCAGATGTCGTCGTTGACGGCCTCGGTCCGACCGAACTGGCTGCCGTCGAAGTAGGCGAGCAGGTCATCGACCAGGTCCCGCGGGTCACCGTCGGGCCCGGCGAGCTGGCTGGGGTCTTGGCCGGCGGCCCGGAAGGCCAGGATGGACTTGGCCAGGCTGAGGACCTTCTGGCGCGGGCAGTCGCAGCCCTCGGCCTCGGCATCCCAGAGGTCGTCCACGTGGTCCTCCAGGTAGCCTAGGATGCTGCCCCCGTCGTTGGGCCAGGTGGCCGGATCCAGGCCTGCGTGGGCCGCGGTGATCGTGAACCACTTGGTGTTGGCCATGCTGCAGCCGTCCCCGTAGGCCGGGCGGGCGCAGCCCGCCTCGAGGACCCGGTCGCCCAGCCAGGCTAGCCCCTCGTCCGTGCTCGGCTCCCCAGCCAGCGCTGGCAGGGTGTCCTGGCTATGGCTGGCGCTGACCGGTGCCGGTAGCGCGGCGGTCACGACCAGGAGGACGGCCAGGGTCCGACGCATGCAGGATCAAGCGACGTGGTAGACGAAGGACAGCTCGTCGCCGTCCTCCAGGGCCATGCCGTCGATCCCGACGCTGGCGCTCTGGCCGTTGAGCTGGATCATCCACCAGGGGGCCGGCCAGCCGACCTGGTCGCGGCCGTCCACGCTGGTGACGAACCGGCCACAGCAGTCCGAGGTCCCGTGGTCCCAGCCGCTGATGCAGCCGGTCTCGGTGGCATGGTCCAGGACCTCGCCGCCGTCCACGTTCCCATCCCCGTCGGCGTCCGGGACGGTGAGCTGGCATCCGGCGATGCCGTCCTGGTCGTTGAACCTCGTGTCTTCGGCCGGGTCGATGACCCAGATCGCGGGGTTCCCGACAGCCCAGTGGCTTGGCACGACGAAGCCGTCCGGGGCGACGCGAAGGGTCACGTCGGCGGTGGTGGTCTCGGCGCTGACGGCAGGGGCCAGGCCCGAGAGGGTCAGGCCCAGCAGCAACAGGATGAGGATGTTGGCACGCATGGTAGCTAAAGCCTCCTTGAGTTTCCTCAAGTCGACT
>CAYREV010000051.1:0-8824 GCA_964423345.1 uncultured Balneolaceae bacterium
TCGCTGCCGCTGCTGTCGGTATGTCCCACAATTACGACCTCCGAATCAGGGTACTGTTTCAGGCTGGCGGCCAGCTGGGTGAGGTTATCCCTTGCATCGGGTTGAAGTACGGATGAATCAAATCCAAAGAGTAATCCTGAATCAAAGGTAATGGCAATGCCTTCGCCAACCCGCTGTATTTCAGCATCTTTTAAGTTTTGTTCCAGTTCTTCTGCCTGTTCATCCATTTTATGGCCGATAATATTGCCGGCAGCTCCGCCTGCGACTGCGCCAATCAAAGCGCCTTTCACGGTTGAACCCAATGCTTTACCCGCAAGGGCACCTACTCCTGCACCGGCACCGGCTCCGATAACCGTTCCCTTGGTAGCGTTGCTTGTACTCTTACATCCAGCAAGGATTAATGCCAGGGTTAATATCGATAGGGGTATAATTTGTTGAATTTTCATAGTATTGATTTTTCCTTTTTCCGGTGTTCCCATTTGCCTGCCCGTTGCAATGGTGGCAGGAGCATATCCGGTAATAACCGGTGCATTGATTTGAATTAGTTATCACGTTTTCCAAGGTGCTTTTTTTACAGGATGCTTGCGTTACATATCGGATGAAAAATCTTACATAAATCCCAGATCTTACAGCATTGACAGGCAACCGATGTACATAGCAGGAATCGTGAAGTTCCGCCAATCTCCGGTTTACAGGACTTTTTGATGCATCAGCGGCAACCCTGCATACGGTTTCACTTTGCCGGGGGGGATGCCTTTTGTGGGGAGGGTCAGGCTTCTGAAACCTGTAGATTTTATAAAAGTATGGTATAGATATGTAACGCAATATCCATACAGAATGGGGATATTTTCCCACAATACTTTTTAGCAGGGTACAATGGACGGCGGTCCGCATGCCGAAGACTTAGCAGGCAAGGGATGCACCTGGTCAATGTATCGGAACATTCGTATTGGGCAATGATGTTAACCTTAACTTAAGATCCTACAACGATGAAACTATTCTACACGAGTTTATCAGCGGTACTATTGTTATTTGCCATTCAATCGTCAGCTATTGCGCAGACGGTTGATCTAACAGAAATATTTAAGAAGAGTTTCAACGAAACGGTTCAGGAAGTTCATGAAACCGAGGATGTGACCGAAAAACGGGCACTGCTGAACGAATCGTTCAGTAAGATGTTATCGGCCATCGATCGCGTTGAATCAAAAGCGAATCTTTCCAAAGATGAAAGTGCCCAGCTCGCAGCTTTTAAGAGTGAAATACAGGAAAAAAAGAGTGAGCTGAATGGTAACGATGGGTTTGACAGAGTACTGGATAAAGACTTAAACAACTTTTCCGACTATTCTCAACAGGATATGGAGCAGGCGGACCGTACAGTCACCATCGGCCTGACCGCAGTTCTTTTAATTATACTCATCCTGATACTTCTGTAGTAAACAGGAGGATTTCATTCATACATAACAATCTCTCTCCCGCAGTGGGATGGAGATTGTTATGTTTATTTATTACCCTGAACTATTGCTGTGATTAGAAGCCTGATCCCATACTCCATTGTCCTTATGGCCTTCCTGGCCGGGTGCAGCTCTACCCGTGAAATGGTCAACAATGATTATTCGGGGCAGCCGGCGGACATTGAATATTCGGTGGTCTATTACATTCACGCTGATGCCGGGTACCTCTATCATGACGCGAAAGGGAAGGCGGTTCGCGGGAATTCCCGGGTACTGGATACCGCCCGTGAGGTTGCAGAAAAGGCGCATTCCGGGGAGGTTTTTATTTTTTATCAGCGTCCCGAGAAAAAATTCCTGGGTCTTTTCCCGAGGAAACGAAGCCGGTTGTATCACTACAGGAACGGGCAAATATCCACGCAGGTTAAGTACCGCCATTCTGATGGAGAGGAACCCTTTCTGGCTACCGAAGCCCGGCTTTACAAACGATACGGGAACCAAAGCCCGGAGAAAGACCGACAGCATTACTTTCTCTATTTCGGGCATGAAGTTCCGAAGGGCAAAGGGACAAACTATCACCGGACGTTGCCTGATATCGAGGTGAATACCGCTTCTTTAGCAGGAGGCATGCGTCAGTTTATCGGAACAGATGAGCAGAAATTTGATCTGGCCGTACTCTCTACCTGCAACAACGGGACACCGGAAATGGCAGAGCGACTGATGCCTGTTACCGAGCTGCTGCTGGCCTCGCCGCAAAACCTGCACCTGTCCCACATAGATACCGACAGCCTGGCTTTACTGGAGCGGGAGCCGGAACCAACACCCGTAGAATTGGCCCGTTCGATGGCCGGGCAAACCTACCGGCGTTTGGCGGAAACCATTCAGACAGCTATAACACTGGCCCTGTACGATCTTGACCCGGTACGGCCTTATATAGATGAATTGCGCACATCGGCAGCAGCCCATGAACAATCTACACAGGCCAATTCCTTTAAGGACAATACCGATTGTGCACAGCTACCGTTTTTCGAGGCCGGAAAATACGGGGCGGGGGTAGAGTCGTGGTATAAGCCGGCACGCTTTGGAAGGGGAGGCAATTCAGATACGCATTCAGGCTGGGGTTGCATGCCGGTACTGAAGAACTGATAAGCAGGGGGCAGCCCGGTCGTCAGGTGAAACGTTACAAAGCCGATCAACAGGTAGCAGGTCGAAGGTAAATCCCCGGGCACGGTTAACATGCTTGTTGGAAGAATAGGCCCCGTGCAGGGCGTGTTACATAAATTTAGAAATCTATTACAGATTTTACGGATTCGCAGCAGTAACGAAGACTACGGCGTATCTTATCTGATGGCATATAGGGTATCAACTTTACTATAGCTTTTGGGTTTGCAAGGAGCATCAATGCATGAGCGAGCGAAATCCAAAAATCTGTAAATTATATAAGAATATTTTTGGAAGTGTGTAACGCAAGCTACCTGAAATTTGCTGATCATTGTTACACGGATGAAAAGACAGGAAGAGAGTGCTAACACAGTGACTGACTTAATGATCCGACCTTTTACAAACCGGAAAATCTTTTAAAGTAATGGAACCAACGAAGGAACAACTTGAGCTTGAAAAATCAAAGGCAATGATCATTGTCGAAATCATCGAATATGTCCCTGATTCGGTGGTGATTAAAACGATCATAAAGAAGTCGACCGGTAATATTAATGCCGTCTCTTTTGACACCGGCGAAAAACTGGAAGAGAAAACTTCTCCCTTCGATAAGTTCATACAGATCATTGACGGGAAAGCAGAGGTTATAATCGATGGGAAATCAACACCCCTTGAAACCGGGCAGTCGATTATTATACCTGCCCACACCCGCAATTCATTCAAGGCAAACGACCGGTTTAAAATGATATCCACGGTTATTAAAAGCGGTTATGAGGACGTAAGCTGATGAATAAGGTACCGACCCCGGAATGGATTGAAGGCCGTCCGGCAGACCCGGGGTGGAAAGGATAGCACGATTTCAATGGCCGAATAGATATAACAAAAACGAGTGTGAAGGCAGAGGTTGCGAGCCCTGCCTTGGAATACAGATGGGAAGACAGGTTGGAAGTTTGAGAGGCCCTGTCTTCCCATTTTTTAAAATATTGTGGGGAAATGACTCAAAAACCAAAGACGAACAACCGTTGACTATGGGATCTATAAGAAGGTATGTGAAGTACATGGTGAGCCTCAGGTGTAAAATAACACTGAAAGAGGAGCTGGGAAAAGCGAATATAAGATACTCTGTTTCCCCCCACGGGGTCATAGAGTTTCATAAAGATACTACAGAGGCTCAGCTTGAGGAGCTAAACAGGAAATTGCTGAACTCGGGCCTGGAGCTTCTTGACGAAAATGACAGTATCCTTATCGATCGCATCATAAATACGGTCATCGACATGGTTCATTATTCCGATGAACTGCCCAGGCTGAGCTATAAGGATATTATCGGCAATAACCCCGGCTCGGGAAGTGAGTCGACATTAAAGATCTTCTCGGATGTCAAAGGGATCTCAATTATGCAGTTTATCATACTTCAAAAAATTGAACGGGTTAAAGAGCTCCTGCTGTATGAGGGCCTGTCCCTGGCTGAGATAGCCAGAAAACTTCGCTACAGAAACAAAGATTACCTGATTGCCCAATTCAAAAAGTACACCGGCCTGCCCCCCGCCTACTTCAAGAAATTGAGGAATGAACGCATGAAAATGGCAGGGTGAGGATAGCTGAAATCCTAACAATCCGTGCAAATCCGCGGCTATATACAATGGCCGGTGTTCTATTTCCCCAATCGGATATCGAGCATTTAGTCTATATAATTCTTTAAATAAGATAAGAGACTCTGAAATCTTAATAAAGTCTTCACATTTGTATGTTATACTCTCTTAGGCGATAAAAACAGGCGATTATCAATGAAAAACATATATTCGGTTATATTACTTTTTTCTTTCCTGGTCGGCATATTCCAGCCGGTCCTGCCGATGATTGAATATCAATTGCATAAAGGCAATGTCATCGAATTGCTGGGGGGAGAGTCCTGCGAGGGTGAACACACCGGCAAACAATTCTGCTGCGTTCTTGACAAGGAGTGTACGGACCGCGGCAACGCCCCGGATCAATCCCTGCTGGATATGGATTATTATCCCCTGGCTCTGCAGATCACTGCGGTGCCTTCGCCAATGATTTTTCCCAATACGTCCAAGCTTCATATATCGTCGGCAGCTAACATCAGCAGTCCGACATTTCTTCCCATCCAACCGCCACCCCGTTTGAACTAAACGCCCGGATCACCCGTTTCTCTATTGTTCCATAAACGGCAGAAAATGTCGATGAGGAGGGGGGACTTCCGCAGGCTGTAACAACTACAAGCTTTCTACGTATTCAGCTCAACTATAACACACACAACAATGAGGCATATTATGTACTCAATATCTATAAAAGAAATTACAGCAGCATTCCTGGGCCTGTTTTTAGCTCTGGGTGCGCTTCCGACGCAAGCACAGCAAACCGCAAAAAAGCAAAATACCGAATACACGATTGACGGCAAGACCTACGGTATGCCCGAGGCACAGGTCTACAATGAAGATTATGACGGCCCTCCGGTCGTGGGCGAGTATGTCACTCAGCTGCCCCACCTGAAGCCGCTGGATTATGAAGGCAACCGCCATCATAATATCCGTCTCGATGCCATGGTGCAGGAAATCGAAGTGGCCAATAACGTCCGCTACCGCGCCTGGACCTTCGGCGGATCGGTACCCGGCCCCGTGGTTCACGTTCGCGAGGGCGACCGCATCACCTTCAAGATGAAAAACCGCTCGGACGAAGAGGTCACCATCACCGAACCCACGCGTGAGGGCTCGCCCTTCATGCAGCAGGTGGCCGAAAACGACTACCAAAAAGCCAAGCCCGGCGTGATGCCGATGCCGCACTCCATGGACTTCCATGCGGGAACCGTGGCCAAGGACGACAAATGGCGTACCATCGGTCCCGGCGAGACCATCGAATTCGACTGGGTAGCCAACTATGCCGGCGTTTACATTTATCACTGCGGAACTCCCAGCGTGCTGATGCACACCGCTATGGGACAACACGGGGTAGTGGTAGTGTCTCCCAAGGAGGAATATCCCGCACGCCAGAAAGTGGACCGGGAATATGTGGTCGTACAGTCGGAATACTACCTGAAGAAGGGCTCCGGCGACCTTTACACCTACGATTCGGAAGCCGCTTCCAACAACAACCCTTCCCACGTGGTCTTTAACGGTCACCAGACCGTCATGCACGAACAGCCGCTGAAAGCCAGGGAAGGAGAGCGCGTCCGTCTCTACTTTTCCAACAACGGTCCCAGCGGAACGTCCAGCTTCCACGTGATCGGAGCCATCTTCGACCAGGTCTGGATGGAAGGGCATCCCTACAACGAAATGCGCGGCATGCAGACGGTACTGCTGGGTGCGTCCGGTTCGGCGGTGATGGACTTTATCGTCCCGGAAGCCGGCAAATACATCCTTGTTGACCACGAGTTCGTCGATGCCGAAAAAGGTGCCACCGGTACCCTGAAGGCGGAACCCCGCAACAAATAACAATGAAACCAAGGAATATTTCCACTAACAACAAACGAGGAATTACTATGATACGACAACTAAGAACACTACTGGCAACCCTGCTGATAGGAATGTTTGCCATTCCGGCCCTGGCCACTGACAAGGCGGACGATAAGGTTCGCACCATCGAGGTTATCGGGCAGGACAACATGCGCTTTGATGTGGAGGAGATCAACGCCGCCCCCGGCGAGACCATCCGCATCAAGTTCACCGTTAAAAGCGATTTCCCGCCGGTCGCCATGCAGCACAACCTGGCTGTATTGGATAAGGACGCCGATGTAGAGGCTTTCGTAAACGCCTCCATGTCAGCCCGGGATAACGGTTATATAGCGGCAGACATGAAAGACCAGCTGATCGCCACCACCAAGATGATTGGCGGCGGAAGTACGGATACCATTGAGTTTACCGTACCCGAAGAGCCCGGCGACTATGTGTACGTATGTACCTTCCCCGGACACTTCATGGCCGGCATGAAAGGTACGCTGACGGTAAAAAAACCGGCCAGCTAATTACCCAAACACAACCATAATCAATACCCACAAGGGCGGCCAATACGGGCCGCCCTTTTTTATTTGTCTCCTCAATCAAATAGGGTACGGAATACGCTGCATGCAGACCGGAGACAGGAAAAGCAGCATACAGAACCCAGAACCCGGTATCCGGCAACCGGGATTTCCTGTAAATGCATAAATTTATTATTATGCTGTCAATACGGGGATTAATACCGACCTATGGCTTCTACACGCCGCCTGGCAGCTATCATGTTTACCGATATTGTGGGATACACCTCCCTGATGGGAAGTGATGAAAAAGAAGCGTTAAATGCCCTCCAGAAGAACCGGAAAATCCACAAATCACTTCTGAAAAAATTCAACGGCGCGTGGCTCAAGGAAATGGGAGACGGCATACTGGCCCGGTTTCCCACCGCCAGTGACGCCGTCTATTGCGCCGGTGCCATCATGCAGAAGGCAGAGGAGGGGGGCATACGATTGCGCATCGGCATACATATGGGGGAGATCGTTGAGGAAAACGGAGATGTGTTCGGCGACGGGGTAAATATCGCTTCCAGGATTGAATCTCTCGCCGAACCGGGCCGTATCTACATCTCCGACGCCGTGGCACGTAACGTCCGCAACAAAGCCGGCATCGACTGTACCTTCTGGGCGGAAAAACAGTTAAAACACGTGGATGAGCCCGTTCGGATTTATATCCTCTCCCTTGCGGCGGAAGAGATTCCCGAATCTACGGCTCCCCCTTACCGGTTCCCCCGGAGATACTCCAAAGCGGCCGTATGGGTACTCCTGCTGATAGCCCTGGGCGGCATCTATTCCTATAAGACGGGGGTGCAGGAGACCCTGTTTTCCTCCTCCGCCATCGTACCCAGCGTGGAAAAATCCATTGCGGTGCTGCCTTTCCTGAATCTGACCCCGGAGCAGGACAACAGCTATTTCAGTGAGGGGATAGCCGAAGATATCCGAAGTCACCTGTCGCTGATTCCGGGCGTGCGGCTCATATCGAGGACCTCCGTTCAGCAGTATAAAAACACCGACAAGGATATACCGACCATCGGCAGGGAGCTGGGCTCACGCTACATTGTAGAGGGCAGCGTTCGCAAAGGAAATGAAATGGCACGGACCGTGGTCAGGCTGATCGACAGCAAAAGCGACGAGGAACTCTGGTCGGCCATCTACAACCAGCCGATCACAGCCATTCTGGAAGTGCAGAACGAGATTTCAAAAAAGATAGCCTCCGAACTGAGGGTCAATTTCGTAGCCAATGTCAATTTCCCGGAAGAGATATCGCCCGAGGCGTATAATCAGTACCTGCGGGGACGGCACCTGTGGCAGACGGGGAATCCGAATGCGTTTGATCAAGCCATAACCCATTACGAGCAGGCCCTGGCCATAGATCCCGAATTTGCCCTCGCCCATGCCGGCCTGGCCGATCTCTACCTGAATTATGCCCATCTGGGCCGTCCCTCCCACGAGGTATTTCCCCTGTCGGTGGAGGCGGCGCTCCGGGCCCTGGAGATAAACGAAAACCTGGCCGAGGCCCATACCGCCTATGCCGACTGTATGTACCATTATGAATACAACTGGAAGGAAGCGGAAGAGCGATTCAACCGGGCCCTGGAGCTGAACCCCAATTACAGTCCCGCCCTGTGGTGGTATTCGGGGATGTTGTCGGCCATGGGACGCCATGACAAGGCGATCGAACAGATAGAGAAGGCGATACAGCTGGATCCCCTGAATGTGGGACTGCTGGGCTGGTCGGGAAAAACCTATTACTGGGCCGGCGATGAAGCGGAGGCGCGCAGGCGATTTGATACGGTCAGAAGCATGCTGCCCTCCGGAATGGTCATGATACCCTACCTCTGGGTGGAGTATTACCAGTCTTCGGGCTCCGCTGACCTCATACCCGTGCTGGAACAAGCCATTCCCCGGCAGGGCTTCAGCATCGCCGCGAAAACCGCCCTGGCCCTGGCCTATATCGATAACGGGCAAAGAGGGGAGGCGGAGGAGATAGCAGGGGAGCTGGATGCGCTTCCGGAACTGACACAGCCCCATTTTCTGGCCCTGATCTACACGAGACTCGGGGAGTACGACCGGGCCTTTCAGACACTCGAGGAAGCCTACCAAAAAAGAGATGCCGCCCTGATATGGATCAACGTCAATCCCGGTTTCAACCCCCTGAAAGAAGACCCCCGATTTGACTATTTACTGGCAAGGATGAACCTGGATTAGGGGG
>CAYREV010000052.1:0-8252 GCA_964423345.1 uncultured Balneolaceae bacterium
TGCCGGCGACGATCGGGACCGTCGAGCACGAGCAGAACGGGGTCACGGCTCCCAGGGCCGAGGCGACCACGAACTGCTTGGTTCCGGCCTGGGTCCCCAGCATGCGCTGGAGCCGGGCGGGTCCCAGGCGGCTTTGGAGCACCTCGACCAGGAGGACCACGGCCAGGTAGATCAGGGTCAGCTCGGCGACGAGGACGCCCAGGAACTCGATCGACTCGCGCGTGATCAGGTCGAGCAAGCTCATGGATCGGCCCTCGGCGCCGGGGGGATCGTCTCGACCGATGGGGCTAGCCTCCTAGAGGCGGCCTCGACGAGCGCGCGGTCGAGGCTCCGGTCCCGGCATCGCGGGTCGACGACGACACGGGCCACCTCGGCGCTGCCATCGGGTAGCCGGTCGAGGCAGGCGACCCCGACGATGCAACACCCGGCCTCGTCGGCCAGGGCGAGCCGGGCTTGGGGGAGCTGGGCCTGGTGGACCTCGGCGACGAGGCACCGCTCAGGGGACAAGCCCTCTCCCCGGGCCGCATCCTCCTTGCCCTCCCGCGCGGCTTCCGCCTCGATCAGCCGCCTGACGGGCTCGCGGTCCTCGGGCCCGGCAGCCCGGATCCAGACCTGCTGGGCCCCCCTCAACCCAGCACCCCAGCCAAGAGGTCGCCGGCGTCGGCGGCCAGCGTGTAGTGCTTCCACTTGCCGCGCTTCTCCACCTCGACCAGGCCGGCGCTGGCCAGCTTCTCCATGTGGTGGCTGACGGTGGCGTGGGTCAGGCCCAGGGCGGCCTGGATCTCGCAGGCGCACAGGCTACCGTTACCAGCCAGCAGGCCCAGGGCGGTGAGCCGGTTCTCGTTGGCCACCGCCTTGGCCCGGGCCAGGGTCTGCTGGAAGCCCGGGTCGGCATGGAGCTCGTCGGCCATGGCTTGGTACTCATCCACCGAGCAGACCTCGGCCTCGACGCTCAACCGATCGAGACGTCGGCCGAGGCGCTCGGCATCGTCGGTCGCAGTCATCGTGTAGAAATATATCTACATGTACATGTAGATTGGGATCAACATGTCCGGCGGTGCGGGAGCTTGGATCGGCTAGCCTCGCCGCCACGGCAGGATCAGACGGGCCACTGGCGTTCTGCCAGGATCCGACGGACCGCGTCCTCCCGCTGGCCACCGGTCGCAGCGAACAGGGCCTCGAGGATCTCAGGATCGGGCCCCGTCCCGCGTCCGCGACAGCTTGCCTGAGCTGTTGGACATCTCGGAGGAAGGCCTCCCGCCGGCCGGCGTGGTACCCTCGTGGATCCTTCCCGGCGTCGACGAGCTTCTGCTTGTCGCTGGCCGCCCACGCTTTGAGGAACGCCAGGGCCTCGGTCGGCAACCGGAGCACGCCATCGTCTTCGGTCGCGAGGGTGGCGGCCGTCTCCAGCACCGATCGGGAGACGAAGTAGCCGCCCTGGCCGGGCGTACGGCCACGGATGAACTCGAGGGTGACCGGGCCCGCGTCCGTCGACAGGACCAGCTTGACCGACGTGTGGTCCTTACGGGTCTGGACGGTGTCGGAGAGCTGGTTGGCGAACGCGACGAGGTCGTCGTAGTCGGGGATCGTGGCCGTGTCTTCGTGGGGGGTGACGAGGACCACGTCGATGTCCTTGGTCGTCGCATCCGCGTCGCCGACGGTGGCCATCTCGGTGCCGCCGATCGGCATCAGGCGCCACGCCTCTGGCAGGCGGTCTCGGAGCCGGTCGAAGGTGCGCTTGGCGATCTCGGGGGTGACCGGCACCGTCCCCCCGCTCACGAGCGCCCCTCCCTTTGGTACCCCTCGGCTGGTGCGCGTCGGGTGACCTTGTCCATGTACCAGGGCGGGGCCAAGAGCCGGCGCCGGGCGGGCAGGCCCTTGCCGGTGCGAAGGGTCTGCGTGCCTCGGGGGGCACCCTTGAGGTCCAAGCGGTTGAACTCTCCGCCCAGCCCGTGGGCGCCGCCGGCGCCCTCCAGTTGGTCTGCCGCCTGTTTCCATCGAGGGTCGAGCGAGGCTCTCAGGATCAGCTCGACCTCGAGGGGGCCCGGTGTCAAGAAAGACCCGGCCTCCTCGTCGCCGAGGACCAGGGTCCACGGTCGTTCTCCCTCGATGTCCATGTGGAAGGCGTCCCACTGGGGTGGGGCTCCCTCGACGACCTCGGTGTCGGGATCCAGCGGGATCACCGGCATGGGGTCTGTGACGTTCAGGTCGGTGTCCCGCCAGAGCCAGGGGGCCACGAAGAGCACCCTCTCCTCGGCGAGGTCCGGCAGCTCAAGGGCCCAGGAGACGAAGCGTTGGATCGGCGGGTTCTCGATCCGGGAGATCTGCCCAAGCGTCTTCGCTTGGGCGACCCTGTACTCCCCCCAGGCGACCGGGACCAACGCGCCGCGGTCGGTGGCCTGGTCCAGGAAGTGGTTGGCGGCCGACGCCGAGCCGCAGATCTCCTCGAGCAGCGAGCGGTCCACCGGCTGGCCGGGTCCAAGCTCCTCAAGCCGTTGGCGGAACAGGCGCGGGAAGCCCGGCGGCACGCTGGGGATGGAGATCTGGAAAATCTCCATTTTATTTGGAGTCATCCCGATACTCCATGGTCGACGGAGATATTTAGGCCCTTCGTACCGGGCCCTCGAGGGTCCAAGGGTCGGGTGGGTGGTGATCACGAGGGCCATCGAGCCAGCGGTAACTCTGGCGAGCTGGAGGGGTACCAGGACCTTTCCTTCACCCACAAGTCGGCACCAGCGTTACATCATCCGTTAAGAGCTTGATCGCACGGCACCGAAGGCGTATGGCCGTCAAGGTGGATGCGAGCGGGTGTAAAGCCTTGAGAGATGTGGGTAGGGGAAGACCAGGACACGGAGCACACGAGGAGATCGATCGATGAGCGAGCCGGCGGTACCGGACCGCAGGGGATATCGCAGGCTCGGGGATCGACGAGAAGATCGGCAGCGGGGTCAGAGAGCCCGAGCCTGGACGCCAGTCACGCCCGCCGGAACACGAAGAAGAGCGTGGCGGACGCCTCTTCCAGGATCCGGGAGACGTCGTAGTCCTTCACCATCGAGGTCAGCATCTTGGCCGTCTCCCCTGCGATATCGCGTGCATCACCACTCCCCGCGACCGCGAAGACCCGAGGCCTGTGAGCCGACAAGATCGCGTGGCAAGCGTTGGCCCCGGTGTCGGGGTCGTCGTCGGTCTGGATGAACCGTACGTAGCGGTCGATGTCTTCGAAGACGTCCCGCAGCACCCCGTCCACGTCGGCCTCGGCGAGCCCCGACCGCTCGAGTTGGGCCTTGAGATGGACGAGCACACCGGACTGGACCGCTTGGGCGAGATGGAGAGCCTCGGCGCCGTACCTGCGGTAGATCCGGCGTCGCCACGCCTCGACCTCCTCGGAGTGACCTTCGTCCATCAGCTCCCTGAAGCGGAGGCCCGCCCAGACGAGCCGGGCCTGGACGTTGCCCTTGGCGTACCGCTTCCAGCGTTTGGCTTCCCCGCTCTTGGAGATCCGGTGGATGGCTTCGACGTGGTCCCCGCCGAGGAGCGACTTGCGCTCACGCAGCTTGGCGAGAAGATCGGAGACAAGGCTCCTGCCTTCGCTCGTGAGCGAAGCTCCAGCTGTGGCTTCCTCGGGACCGAGTGGAGGGGCCAGCCCTAGGCCCCCTGCTCTCCATCTTCGAAGGGGTCCCCGTAGTCCTGGATGTACCCGGCCGCGCTGACCGGGTTGGCGTCGAGGACGACCGTGCTACCGGGGAGGACCATGACGTTGTCCGATCGGACCTGGACGCCCACGTACGGATCGATGTAGGGCTCGTCATCCTCGTAGAAGACGAGCCCGCGGTCCACATGGTACCCTAGCTCGGTGAGCAACGCGTCTACAACGTCCTGAGGCACGTCGTCGAGGGAGATCGATTCGGTCGCTGACATCCTGACACCATCGTCCACCGTCGCTTGGCGCTGCCCAGGGACCGCCCTTGGCTCCCGGGTGTGCATCGCGGCGTGGAGCCTTCCCATATCCGGGGTAGAGGGCCTTAAAGCCTCTCCTGATCGAGTGTGCAGTCCAGGATGAACCGGGGCTCCTGTCCACGCAAGCAGGCGTGGAGGAGGCGGCCAGGCGTGGAGGGTAAGGTCAGTGGCATCAGGTCAGCCGTGAGGCTGGGCGAACCGGTGGCCAGTGGCGTGGGTCGGCGGCAAGGTGACTGGTGGATGTAGGGGGAGCACGCCCCGCGTCGCTGACGGACCTACCGGCTTGGGGGGACCTGGCGCCGGGCGGCTCGGCGGGTCAAGCCGGGACTCAACGCCGGAACCGCCAGCCGGGGCCGATCTGCAGGTCGACGTTCCCCGGAACAGCATCCTCCTCGGCAAGGCGGCCGTCCAGGGCTTGGCTGATGAGCCGGGCGACGGTCTCGGGCCGCTGGGCCTGCGGGCTGTGTCCACCGCCCTCGAACACGGCCAGGTTGAGCCTGTTACGCCTCTGCAGATCCTCCAGCCCGGGGCGGCAGACGTCCAGCGGGATGATCGGGTCCCGGTCGCCCCAGACGAACAGGGGTGGAGGATCGATCCGATCGAGCAGGGGGCCAAGCCGCCGGGCCTTGGCGCTCTCCTCCAGGGCCGAGGAGAAGGCCTGCTTGGCCCCGGGGCTGGTGACGTAGGCCAGCACCTCTGCGTCGCTGCGCACGGGCTCGATGTGATCGGTCCCGGGCGGTCGCGTGGCTTCACGCGCCCGACGCACGTTGGCCTCGGTCTGGGCCTCCATGAGCTCCCGGTAGGCATCCAGCTCGGCCGAGCCCGTGTACGAGGTCGGCGGGACCCCGGCGGGGGCCACGGCCACGACCCGGTCGACCCTGTCGGGATGCCGCAGGGCCAGCTCGAGGGCGACCTGGCCACCCAGGGACCCGCCGACGACGTGGACCTGGTCGATGCCTAGCTCGTCGAGCATCTCGACCAGGGTGGCCACGAAGGAGGCTGGCGTGTAGCGACGGCCGGTGGGCTTGCTCGACCGGCCGAAGCCCGGCAGGTCGGGGCAGAGCACGTGGAAGCGGTCGGAGAGACGGTGGGCGATGGGTGTCCACGAGGTCCCGGCGCCGCCGAGGCCATGGAGGAAGAGCACGGGCTGACCGGTCCCGGTTTGGGAGAGGTGGATGGAGAGGTCGTCGAGGTCGATCGTCCGGGTGTCCACCACGGGTGGAGGGCTGGGGGTCACCTGGGTGCTTCGGGTGGAGCGCGGCCAGGCAGCCACGCGCGAGGCCGCTCGTAACAAGAGGTGGGTGGACCCGCAAGGTCGGGTTCCGTCGCGGTCACCAGAAACGCTGACCGAGCTCGAAGAGGATCCGGCGCACGGCCTGTATCATCTCCTCCTCGAAGGGCTGGTCGAGCATGGCCTGGAGGTAGACCACGTGGTCCTCGGCGGGCGCCCCGCGGTGGGGGCCGCGGGCGAACCGGATGGTGCCATCCTGGTCGGCGTGTTGGCCAAGGAGCTCGGAGGTCAGGTGGCTCCGGTGCCGAGGGTGCCCGCGCATCTCGGGGCTGGGCGCTGGCAGACGTCGATGGGATGTCCATGCGCGGAGCGCGAAGGAAAGATGGAGAAGGGGGAGGGAAGACGGGGGAGTCCCCCGTAGGACGATGCAAGACCGGGTGGGGTTTCCCGCCTTGCTAGCTGGTGGACGAAGCGCAGCAGATCAGGCAGCTGGACAGATCGGCCTTGAGCAGCTGCGGGTCGGCGGCCACGGCGGCGTCGAGGCAGTCGGGGTCGCCGTTGTAAGCCGTGCATACCTCCTCGATGACGGCGTCCACGAACGCCTGGGCCGCCTCGACGACCGCAAGGCCGAACCCGATGATGATCACAGCGATGTCCACTAGGATGCACAGCACCTGGATGAGGATGTCGATGATCGGCTGTAGGATGCCGATGAGCTCGTCGATGCACTCCCTGATGGTGGTGCAGTCGACCAGGCTGAAGGTCTGGACGCCGACCAGCACGTCCAGGAGGACGGCTTGGGTGTCGCCTTCGGTCTCCGCGATCCCGAGGAGCAGCCGATCCTCGATCTGCTCGACCGCCTCGAGGAGGTCGGCCCCCGTGGGCTCTGCGGTTTCAGCGGCGACAGAGGCTGGCGCTGTCGTGGCGATGATCATGAGCGATGCGATGAGTAGTCCCAAGCTGCGTTTCAGCAAGTGATGTTCACCGTACCGTCGGAATCGCAGCGTTATGATATTCTTTCCTTCAGTGCAACCCCTTGGTTGCACCTACGTGGTCAATGATTATGGAATCATTTAGTGGGCGACCAACGATCGTTCTCGGTGCCGGCCTCGCGTCCGACCAGGTCTAGGGCAGCTCGGAAGGGTCAGGGTTCGAGGACACCGGCCCGGCCGAGGACCGCGCGGACGTCGCTGGCTCGCTCGTCTCGCATGCCAGCCAACAACGCGTCGACACGGTGCAGGTCCAGGACGTCCTTATCCAGCGCGTGCTCGGCGTACCGGCGGGTGTCCTGCTCGTAGGCCCGGCTGCGGCGCTGGTTGGGTGTGGCGTCATCTCCCGTCTGCTGGGCTTGGTCGGCCTTGCGGGCCTGGTCGGTGGCTGCCCAGGCCTTCATCACGGTGAGGTCGGTGAGCGACGGGAGGTGGACGCCGTCATCGGCCTGGGCGGCCCGGGTCACTTTGTTCAGGAGGTCGCGGTGGAGGAACGTCCCGTCGGGCCGGTCGCGCTTGTTGCCGCGGATGAAGTCGATCGTGCGGTCGACGCCGTCGATGGGTATGGCGGCCTGGACGAAGCTCCGGTCGGCGGGGTACTGCGTAGGCTCAAGCCCGAGGTCGTCGAGGATGTCGTCGATGCGTTCCCGGGGGGCGACCCGTTGCTCCTCGTCCAGGAGGATGACGGCGACGTCCACGTCCTTGGTGGTGGTCACGTTGGGGACGCCGTGGCGGATGCCGGCCGTGTTCCCGAGGAGCACGATGCCGCACGCGTCCGGTAGGGCCTCGAGCAGCTTGGAGAGGACGGTGCGCTGCTCGCTGGGGCCGAGGGTGGTCACGTCAGCGGTCTCCCTGGGCACGGCCGGGGTGACTGTGTTCGATGTTCTTGTGGATCCAGGACCGGGGGGCGAACACGCGGTAGCGGAAGGGTGGTCCCCGTGGTAGCCGGGCGTCTGGGAAGGGCATGGGTGGGTCGGTCTTGGCAAGGTGCACCTCGAAGGTCTCATCCCGTGAGCCTTGGTCCTCGAGCAGGTGGTCGCCGGCTTCCTGGAGGCGGGGGTCGTGGTGGACCAGCAGGATCCGCGCCAGGTCCCGGCGGTGGGGTAGCAGGGTCTTGGCACCCCGGAGGTCGACCTCCTGGGCCTCTTCGAGGGGGTCGTAGGCCAGGATCGGGACGCTGTGGTGGAGGCCGTCGAGGCGCTTGGTCCCCTCGTGGATCGGGACCAGGAGCTCTGGTCCCTCCCATCGGAGCTGGCTGTGCCGGTGGAGCGCTAGGCCGATGAACCGTGCCTGGTCCCACTCGAGACCGCGGGCAAGGTCTGAGCGGGTCGCCTCGTCGAGGAACCAGCGGTGGAGCCAGACCGCCAGCCGGATCGGTGGCTGGGGTTGGGCAAGCGCATCGGAGAGCGCTTCCTTGCCGGGGACGGCGTAGCGTCCGTGGGCGATCCTGAAGGCAAGGCCCAGGTTGGCCAGGCGGAAGAGGGCCTTGTTGGGGTCGACCCCGTCCGGGAACCGTTCCCGGGCCTCAGCGATGCTGACCGAGCCGTTCCCGGCGAGCGAGGCGACGAGTTCGATCGGTTGCTCGACCATCGTACGGGCACCATAGAACGTCTGCCGTAGAGGATTTCCCAGAAATCCTTGTAGAATAGATTTTATCATACAGATATTTAATCTCTTGGTCTTCGGTCGGTGGTGGGGGGCTGGCTCGGGTTGGGTGGTCGCAGGCGGGCGTGCGTGGTGAGATCGTCTGTGGTGGGAGGAGGTCCGGGGGGGTCTTGGTGTTCCCCCGGGAGCCACGGCCGGTTGGGTCGTTGGATGGGTAGACCGGCGGCACGGGATCGCGTCTGGCCGATCCAGCCGGGAGGTGCCCGACGGGGAGGTGGCGAAGACAGCCCGGAGCTTCGCGAGGCCTTGGGGAAGGGTCGTCATCCTGGAGACCGGGTGGGTGGCGGGCGAGGTGGCGTGGACCTGTGTGGAACCCCGGCATCGCCGATGGACCCGACGGCTTGGGGGAGGGACCTGACCAGGGGTGGCCGGTAGAGGGCGAGGTGGCGTGGGCCGATGTGAATCGCTCT
>CAYREV010000053.1:0-8183 GCA_964423345.1 uncultured Balneolaceae bacterium
CAGGCTTCAATCGCCTTATCGGAGTATTTTACGCTGTGATGCTTCTCATATTTCTTTTTGATTTTATCAAGAATCTCGATGGTCTCTTCCGGAGAGGTCGGATCCACCATGATTTTTTGGAATCGACGCTCCAGTGCGCCATCCTTTTCAATGTACTGGCGGTACTCGTTAAGTGTGGTAGCCCCAATCGCCTGAACTTCACCGCGTGCCAGGGCAGGCTTCAGCATATTGGAAGCATCGAGTGAACCGCTGGCACCACCGGCTCCTACAATGGTGTGGAGCTCGTCGATAAACAGGATTACGTTATCTGTTTTTTCAAGCTCGCTCATAACGGCTTTCATCCGCTCCTCGAACTGACCGCGGTATTTGGTCCCGGCCACCAAGGCAGCAAGATCAAGCGCAATGACGCGCTTGTCATACAGCACGCGTGAAACTTTCCGCTCCACAATGCGGCTGGCCAGCCCTTCGGCAATAGCGGTTTTACCCACGCCGGGTTCGCCGATCAGTACGGGGTTGTTCTTCTTGCGCCGGCTCAATACCTGCGCGACGCGTTCAATTTCCTTTTCCCGGCCGATGATCGGGTCGAGCTTTCCGTCCTCGGCAAGCTGGGTCAGGTCACGGCCGAAGTTGTCCAATACGGGTGTCTTAGATTTTTCCATTTTCTTTTCTCTTGAACTTCCGGATGATTTAGATCCTTTAGAAGAGGAGAGGCTCGCTGATACGGAGCGGGCATCCTGCGCATCATCGTCGCTGGACTTGCCGGAGATGATAAGATCAAGTTCTTCCCGAACGGCATCGTAGGATACGCTGAACTGCTGCAGTATTTGTGCGGCGATGTTTTCATCATCGCGCAGAAGAGACAGCAGCAGGTGTTCGGTGCCAATGGTGTCACTTTTGTAGAGCTTGGCCTCGAGATAGGTGATGCGAAGCACCTTCTCGGCCTGCTTGGTTAAAGGGATGTTGCCGACGGTGACCGATCCGCCGGTTCCGCGGACGGTGTCTTCGACGGTCTTTTTAAGTTTGTAAAGGTCGCAGTTCAGGTTCTTCAGGATCTTGACGGCCACCCCCTCGCCCAACCGTACGATACCGAGAATCAGATGCTCGGTGCCGATGTAGTCATGGCCAAGGCGAAGCGCCTCTTCACGGCTGAATTGTATAACATCGCGAACTTTACTTGAGAAATTGCCCTCCATATTCAAAAACTTTCCGGATTTTGGAAATTATTGGTTACAGCTTGTAACGAGTGAGTACCGATTTTAGTTCATCTACACAGTATCGAAAGTAGGGGTGGCTTAGTGTAAAAGCAAACCAAATGGTGGTATTGAAGAATTAAATCTTTCTTTTATTGAGCCTGCCCGGAAATGTAAAAATACGTGAACGCCTGCCCGCCATACGGTTGTCGATAGAAATCAATCACCAATAACTAAAAAAGCGGGGTGCCGGTCATCTCTTCGGGGCGGTCGATGCCCATCATCTTGAGCAGGGTGGGGGCTACGTCGGCCAGGATACCGTCGCTTAGATCGCCGGCTGCGGGTTCGTTGATGATCAGGGCGGGCACCAGGGCGGTGGTGTGGGCGGTATGTGCCGAGCCGTCCTCATTGATCAGGCAGTCGGCGTTGCCGTGGTCGGCAATGACAAGAATCTTGTAGCCGTGTTCGACGGCGGCATCGACCACCTTTTTCAGCTGGGTATCGATGGTCTCGATGGCGCGGATGGTGGCGTCCATGTCGCCGGTGTGCCCCACCATGTCGGGGTTGGCGAAGTTGAGGATGCCCAGGTGGTGTTTCTCGGTGATCAGCTGGGCGACCAGCGCGTCGGCCACTTCGGGGGCGCTCATCTCGGGCTGCAGGTCGTAGGTGGCCACCTTCGGGCTCGGGATGAGGATGCGTTCCTCTCCCTTGAAGGCGTCCTCTTCGCCCCCGTTGAAGAAATAGGTCACATGAGGGTACTTTTCGGTTTCGGCCACCCGCAGCTGTTTGAGGTTCCGGCGGCTGACCACCTCGCCGATGGTGTTGGGGATGTCGGCGGGGGGGTAGGCGACCTTCAGCCAGTCGAAGGCATCGTCGTATTCGGTGAAAGAGTTGAAGTGCAGGTCGAGCTCCTCGGTTTCAAAATGGTCAAAGTCATCCTGGCTCAATGCGCGCACAATCTGCCGGGCGCGGTCGCCCCTTATATTATAGAAGATCACCACATCGCCCTTCCGGATCCGCGAGGCGGGGTCGGGGTCGATCCGCTTGGGGGTGATAAATTCGTCGGTCACCTCATCCTCGTAGGAGGCCCTGAAGGCCGCTTCGGGACTGTCAAAGGCTTCGCCCTCGCCGTGCACCAGCAGCTCGTAGGCTTTTTGGGTGCGCTCCCAGCGGTTGTCGCGGTCCATGGCGTAGTAACGCCCCACAATCGAGGCCAGCCTGCCCGTGCCGATCGTTTCGGCCCGCTTGTTGAATTCCGCCGCATAGTCGATGCCGCCGGTGGGGGAGGTGTCGCGTCCGTCGGTGAAAGCGTGCACAAAGGTACGGTCGACGCCGTGCTTCTCTGCCAGCTCGAGCAGGGCGTAGAGATGGTTGTTGTGGCTGTGCACGCCGCCGTCGGAGAAGAGTCCCATGATATGAAGGCGCCCCTTTTCGGCCGCTTTCCGGACGGCTTCGACCAGGACGTCATTTTCAAAGAAAGAGCCGTCGTCAATGGCTTTGTTGATGCGCGTAAGCTCCTGCCATACGATCCGCCCCGCCCCGATATTGAGGTGGCCCACTTCGGAATTGCCGAATTGCCCCTCGGGCAGTCCTACGTCCGTACCGGAGGCCGACAGTTTGGAATGGGGAAAGCTGGCGAAGAGGTGGTCGATGAAGGGCTTGTCAGCTTTTTCAATAGCGCTGACGTCGGGATTCTCGGCTAACCCATAGCCATCCAGAATGATCAGAAGTGCTTTTGAGAGTGAGTCAGCCAAGAATGGTCGGTGCCGATTACAGGTTGTTTACGTGCGTGGTCATCTGTGACTTCTTGCGTGCGGCCTTGTTATCGTGGATGATACCCTTGGAGGCCATCTTGTCCACATAAGAGGTCGCTTCCGGGAGCAGCTTTTCGGCCTCCTCCTTGTCGGTCGTCTCCATCACTTTCGTGATAAGGGTTCTCATTTTGGAACGGAGTCCGCGATTATGGTCGCGCCGCTTTTCGTTTTGCCGTACTCGCTTAATTGCTGATTGATGTTGAGGCATAAATAAACCGGGTTATTTGCTTATCAGTTCTTAAAAATAATTTGTATACTTGCCTGCTGTTGCAGAAAGACTCCAAAGTTAAAATTTCTGAAATCATTATACAAGAAATCATTGAAAAATTAACGAATTAAAAGTAATTTGAGAGACTTTCCGTTATGATAATTGTAATTGACGGTCCGGCGGGTTCAGGCAAGAGTTCAACCGCCAAAGCCGTAGCCAACAGACTGGGCATTGAGTACCTGGATTCCGGTGCGCTTTACAGGGCTGTCACGCTGATATTTTTACATACGGAAAGCGATCCGGAGTCGTTCTTTACAGAGCTGGATAGCGGACGGATCTCCTTCAGTTATGAAAATGAACGCTTCACCGTATATATAGACGGAGAGGAGGTCACCCGCGAGATCCGATCGATGGAGGTCTCCGAAAAGGTCAGTGATATCGCCTCCAGGCCGGAAGCGCGCGACTTTGTGAACCGGTTGATGCGCGATGCGGTGCAGGACGGCCGCTATATCGCCGAGGGGAGAGACCTGGGTACCGCGGTCTTCCCCGATGCCGACCTGAAGTTTTATATGTCGGCTACGCTGGGCGAACGCGCCCGCCGCCGCTATGAGGAGATGCAGCAGGCGGGAATAGCCACCACGCTGGAAGAGGTGGAACAAAATATTGCCGAAAGAGATCGAAAGGATGCGGCCCGTGAGGCGGATCCGCTGAAGAAGGCCGATGATGCCATTGAAATAGACACCACCGGGCTGAACTTCGAACAACAGGTCGAACAAATTTGTTTAAAAATTTCGGACCAACTGAATATTCCGAATAAATCATAACCATAACCCTAATCCCATGTGTCCGAGAGACGGACAGATGCGGTAATTTTAACCAAACAATAATGACAGAAGAACTGAAACAGGAACAAAACCAAACAGAAGAACAGGAACAGGAAAATAAACCCACCGAAGAAGTTGAGGTGGCTGAACAGGAAACGGCGGTAGCCGAAACCGAAGAGGCCGAAGGGGAGGATGAAGCTCCCATCGAAGCAACTGACGAACACGACGTGCGGGTGGAGCCTGAAGCGGAAGAAGTGGCTTCCTTTACCGGCGACGTGGATGAAGGACAGGAAATTTATACGTATGACCAGCTGCAGGCGGCTTCGGAAGACTATTCCGACGATGAGTTTCACGAGCTGGCTTCGATGTATGAAGACACGCTCAACGAGATTGAAGAGAAAGAGATTGTTACGGGCCGGGTGGTCTCGGTTGATGAAAAGTATGTAATTGTAGACATCGGCTTTAAGTCGGAAGGTATTGTCCAACGCAACGAGTTCCCCGACGAAGTGGTTGAAAACCTCCAGCCGGGCGACGAAGTGGACGTCTTCCTGGACAAGGTGGAAGACCAGGAGGGTCAGCTGATCCTTTCCCGCCGCAAGGCAGATATCCTGCATGCCTGGGAAACCATCGAGCGTTCCTCGGAAACGGGCGAAGTACTCGAAGGCTATATCAAGCGCCGCATCAAGGGCGGTATGGTCGTGGATATCATGGGCATCGACGCTTTCCTTCCGGGATCGCAGATCGACGTGCGCCCGGTACGCGACTTTGACGCCTATGTGGGCAAGACCATGGAGTTTCAGGTGGTCAAGCTTAACATGCATGCCGAAAACGTGGTCGTATCCCACCGTGCCCTTATCGAGAGCGACCTTGAAGAGCAGCGTCAGGAGATCCTCGAAACCATTGAAGAGGGTCAGGTCCTTGAAGGAATTGTCAAGAATATCACCGACTTCGGGGTCTTTATCGACCTGGGCGGTGTGGACGGACTGCTGCACATTACCGACCTGTCGTGGGGCCGCGTAGATCATCCTGAGGAGATTGTCTCCCTGGACCAGAACATGAACGTTGCGGTCATCGATTTCGACGAGGAATCCAAGCGCGTATCGCTGGGACTCAAACAACTGCAGCCTCACCCGTGGGAAAACATGGACATCAAGTATCCCGAGGGCATGAAGGTGCAGGGACGTGTGGTCTCTATTGCCGACTACGGTGCCTTTATCGAGCTCGAGAAAGGGGTCGAGGGACTCATCCACATCAGCGAGATGTCGTGGACCCAGCATATCAAACACCCTTCGCAGCTCGTGGACAAGGACGACGTGATCGAATGCGTGGTACTGAACGTCAACGAGCCGGAGAAGAAAATCTCCCTCGGTGTCAAGCAGCTTGAAAACGACCCCTGGGAAGAGATCGACAAGCGTTACCCGGTGGGCTCCAAGCATACCGGTACGGTACGCAACCTCACCAACTTCGGGGTGTTCGTCGAGCTCGAGCCCGGCATTGACGGCCTGATTCACATCAGCGACCTGAGCTGGACCGAGAAGATCAACCATCCCAACGAGGTTATCGACAAGGATGAAGAGATCGAGGTTGTGATCCTGGCGATCGACTTTGAAAACCGCCGCATCACCCTCGGACACAAGCAGATTGAAGACAACCCCTGGGAGGCTTTTGCCGAAGACCACGGGCTGACCAGCGAAGTGGAAGGCGAGGTGTTCAAGGTAACCGACAAGGGCGTGTTTGTGAAGCTTCCGTATGAGATGGAAGGCTTCATACCGGCCAGCAAGTCGGAAGCCGACGACGATCCCACCGAACATTTCTCCGAAGGAGATACGGTGAAGGCTTTCGTTATCGAACTGGACGAGTCTGACAAGAACATCACGCTCAGTCAACGGGAGCAAGACGTCAAGAAAGCGAAGAAATCCACTACCACTTCCAGGGAGAAACGCCCCTCTTCTTCTGACGAATCTTCTGCTCAAACCGGCACGCCCACACTGGGTGAGATGTCCGGACTGGCCGATCTCAAGAAAGAGATGGAAGCCAAGGAGCAGGAAGAGATCCAGAAAAAGATCAAGGAGAAGAAAGAGAAAGAAGAGAAGAAAAAGAAAAAGGCGGCCGAAGCGGAAGAACAGAAAGCTGATGAAGCTGAATCTGAGGAAGCCGAGGAGGAAGCTGAAGAGGCTGAATCCGATGCAGAAACCGAAGAGGAAGCTAAAAAAGCTGAGGCCGATGCGGAAGCCGAAGAGGAGTCGGGCGACGAGGAAGAATAACACGCTCCGCGCTTCTACAGAATACAAAAAGAAAAAGGCTCGGGATTTCCCGGGCCTTTTTTATGGGTGGAATTTTTCGGGAATGCGATTGCGGCCTGCCGGGATAGTACTCATTCCCGGTATGGTGCCCGGATGAGGCATGATTCATTACTTGCAGCTACTTCTCCTTGTAGAAATACACACGCTTGTTTTTGGGATGCTTGCTGCTTTTGACGTCGTCGCCGGTCTTGCGGTTGTGGCTGTAGACCACGTTCCTCATGGAGCTCAGTTCCGTATCGTCGCTGAAGGTGACTTCCAGGGCCTTGCCCCCCGGTTCCAGTTTCTGTATCGCCTCCAGCAGGGGCTTGTATTTTGAGGAGCTTTTCTTGGAGATCTTTATATCGTCCCTGGATACAAAATTAATATTCATAATCGCCTGTCCGCTTAATTAACTATTAAAAGGAACTTCCCGTGAAAGCTAAATTAACAATTTACGCTGATTTAACAAGCGGTCGGGGATAGGGGCAAAATTTAAAATTGCTTCTAAGGAACCTGTACCGTTGACATGATCTTTTCGATGATATCTTCGGAGGTAATGTTTTCGGCCTCCGCCTCGAAAGTGGGGATGATGCGGTGCCGCAGCACGTCCATCGCAATGGTCCGGATATCCTCCGGCGTGACGTAGGCGCGGTGGTCCATGAAGGCGTGGGCCTTGGCGGCCAGGTTGAGGTTGATGGAGGCCCGGGGCGAGGCGCCGAAGCCGATAAGCTCGGTGAGGTCGTCCAGATTCTGTTTCCCCGGCTCGCGGGTGGCAAATACCAGGTCGATGATGTACTGTTCCACTTTCTCGTCAATATAGATCTCGTTGACCACCTGCCGCGCGTCCTTCACCTTGTCGGGAGAGATGACCGGTTCGAGGGATTCCGGCTTGCCCGTTTTGGCCATGCGCCGCATAATTTCCATCTCCTCGCTCTCGGAGGGATAGTCTATTTTAATCTTCATCATAAAACGGTCGACCTGTGCCTCGGGCAGGGGATAGGTGCCCTCCTGCTCCACCGGGTTCTGGGTGGCAAGCACCAGGAAGGGCTCGTCCAGCGGGTAGGTGGTCTCGCCGATGGTTACCTGCAGCTCCAGCATCGCCACCAGCAGCGCGCTCTGCACTTTGGCGGGAGAACGGTTGATCTCATCGGCCAAAATGATATTGGCGAAAATGGGCCCCTTCTTGACGGTGAACTCCGCCTCCTTCTGGTTGTAGATGAGCGTGCCGATCAGGTCGGCGGGCAAAAGGTCGGGGGTAAACTGCAGCCGCTGGAATTTCGTGCTGATTACCGTGGCCAGGGAGGAGACGGTAAGGGTCTTGGCCAGCCCCGGCACCCCCTCCAGCAGCACGTGTCCGTCGGCCAGCAGCCCGATCAGCAGCCGGTCAATCATATAGCGCTGTCCGACAATCACCTTGTCGAGCTCTTTGTAAATGTCTTCAATGAATGCGCTGGATTTTTCAATCTTTTCGCTGAGTTCCTGCATATCGACCGATGCGGGGGTTGTTGCCATGGCTTTCTTATTATGGTTTAGAAATTGATAGAGTATTAGCTATTTTCTCTGCCGTGAAAATAACCTTTGATATACACGGAAACGAAAGGTGTTCCCGATTATTTGATTCACGGCGATTCAAGAAGATGCAAAGTTAACAAATGGAAATCATAGATTCTTTTTTATTGGGACTGATACAGGGGCTGACGGAATTCCTGCCCATCAGCAGCTCCGGGCACCTGGTGCTCGGCGAGGCCCTGCTGGGGGGTAGCCTGGACAAAAGCATCACCTTTGAAGTGGTGGTACACTTCGGCACCCTCTGCAGCATCCTTATCTACTACCGCAGGAAGCTGGCCGATATGTTAACATCGATC
>CAYREV010000054.1:0-8102 GCA_964423345.1 uncultured Balneolaceae bacterium
GCCGCGTCATGCGCGTGCTGGAACTCCTAGAGCGGCACTACGGTTGCACGCTCGGCAGGCCGTCGTTCCGCGCCGTGTACGACACAGGCCGGACGAAGGTGGGCGTGGTGGGCCACCCCCTGGCCGAGGGCAAGGGGTACGAGGAGGGGGCGAAGGCCACCATCGATTCGACGCCGGAGCCGGGCACCATCCATCCGGAGGATCCGCGGGATGCGGACCGCATCGTGGGCATCGCGCGCAACGCGGAGACGTCGCGGGAGCTCCTGGAGGGGCTCACGGACCAGCAGACGCGCTTCTACGCAAACCTCAACCAGCTCTTCCACAAGGCCACCCAACCGCCCGAGCCCCGAAGCCGCCCCTCCCTCGACGAGTCGCCGGAGGTGGCCTAGCGTGCAAGCCACCCCCGAGGACGTCGTGGCAGTCCTCGAGGACGCGGACGGGCCGGTGGCGAGCCGGGACCTGCAGTACGAGCTGAACCTGACGCCGCACGAGCTCGCGTGGATCACGCGGGTGCTGCGGGCGCGGGAGGCGGTGGTGGTGACGCGGCATCATCACGCGTGCAGCACCACGACCGCGTACGAACTGCTAGATTCGGAATCGAACGATTCAGCGTCGCCCACGAGTGCGACAGGAGACCAGAACGAGATGACGGACGAGAAGAGCGACAGGCAGGTGGACCTCCACGGGGAGGTCATCGACGAGATCCCGTACGAGGTGAAGACCCGGCACACCCACGAGTGGACCGGCGACGTCTTCGTGCTCAGGTTGAGCGACAAGAAGCTGGAGAAGTTCCTTGACGCGGGGTCCCCCCGGCGTCGGCGGGAGATCGTGGCGCGGTCGATGCGGGTGCAGAAGAACGCCGTCCCCACGGGCTCGACCTTCGAGGAGGAGCTCGCGCGGTTCGTCCAGGCCGTGCGGCAGCGCGCCGGGGAGGTGATCTAAGTGAGGCCGAGCGTGGGCACGTACCGGGAGGTCGTGCGGCGGCTCCTGGATGGGGAGGATGCGCCGCACGTGAGCCACGAGCTCGACGTCAGCCTCGGGTTCGTGAACCGCACCGAGCTCGCGCTCCGCACCGCGTTCGACCGGGACCTCCTCGACTTCACGGACAACCCCGCGTCCAGGCCCGGGTACCCGCGGCCGGGGGACGTGTTGGAGCTCAACGTCGTGGACGAGGGACAGCACGGCGACGGGGTGGCGTACCTCGAGAACGGGCTCGTCGTCTTCGTGAGCGGGACCGAGCCGCCGATGACGGTGACGGCGCGGGTGACGGTGGTGGAGGAGCGGTACGCTGTGGCGCGGCCCGTCAGCCCAGTGAACGAGGATGGGACGGGGCTCGCCGGCCCCCTAAGCGAGTGAGGGAGCCGACGAGCCCCTCAAGGTCGGATACCATGGCTACGACCGAGTTCGAGAACATCAGGGAACACCTGGTGGTGGAGTGCGGTGAGTGCAAGCGCCCGGTCGGGAGCTTCGGGTACGTGCCCCGGGACATCGCGATGGACCTGCTCGACGAGGACGCGCTCGTGCGGGCAGACGCAACGAAGGAGGTGCTGGAGGAGGGTCGGATCCGGTGCGCAAGCTGCCACACGGAGGGGGAGCGGGCGCGGGCGGTGCTCGTGAACGACGACCTGGCATCGCGAGAGGGGAACAACCCGTGTGGGATCTGCGGGTTCATCGCCGAGATGGAGTTCGGCCGGTGGCGGTTGTGCCCCCACCAGGTGCGGGACCCGAGCGGGCGTGTGGTGCGCGCCTGATTCATTCGGGAACCGTCACGTCGGCGGTGATGAGCCAGAGATCACCGTAGTGGGCCCCCGCGAACCAGTCCAGTTGGAACTCGTAGGTGCCCGCGTTGCCCGCGACGAGGAACCACGTGAGGCAACTCTGGTCCACGGGCACCGTGCAGGCCCCCGACGCGTTGGGTCCTTGCCAGCTTGCTTGCGCGGTGTAGGGCCGGGGCTTCATCTGGGGGTCCGCGTAGAACTGCCCCATCATGATCCCACCTGAGTCCACGGTCTCGGAGGCTCCGAGGATCACGGGTTGGGTTTCGATGAAGGCGCTGGCGGTCACTGTGTCGAACTCGTGGGGGGTCGTGAACGTGCTCTCGTGCCCGTAGGTGACGTTGAGGGTGCCGCCCGACCCTGAGAGTTCGTAGGTGATCTCGGAGGAGGCGGCGTTGGTGAGGTGCGCGATGAGCGCCTCCCCGCCAGCCTCCACAGGGTAACGGTACCCGCCCCCGAGGGGACCGCCTGTCACCTTCGGCACGGGGTCGTGATGCAGGTCCATGCGTTCGCCCAGGAGGTCGGAGCGGACCGTGATCTCGTGGGTGAGCACTTGGTGGCTGATGTAGGCGCCCGTGATGACGTGGGTGGGGTCGTTCGGGTCGAGGGTATTGATTGCGACCAGGACGTTGGTAGCGTTCGGGTCCGGGTACCAATCACCGTCCATGGTCACCGTGATGGCTTCGTTCGTGGGGGCTGTCACCCTGACCACTGCCCAAGAAGCATTTTGGATAACGGGGGAACTCGCTCCATGCACGGAGATTATAGAGGTCGGGGGCGAGGACGGGGCTTCAGAGGGAAGCGTGGTTCCAGCGGTAGTATCGAGGAGAGGCAGGGTTGTCAGCATCACAAGGACGGCAGGCGCGAGTACCAGAAGGGTAGATGGCCGTCTTGATGGAATCTTGGCGCCTCCCAACTCCATTGAGTATGTCAATAAGCTTGTAGATTCGGGTGTCACTCGAGCGCTCTGTAAAGAACTGGTTGCACCAACGCGGGACCAGCGTCACTTAGCGCCCGCGCCGGGGTTTGGTTCAGTGCGCCATGGGTCGAAGCAAACCTCGCCGCCGTACCATGTGAACACACCGTCGCCACCGCCGACCGCGTAAACGCCCGTGCAGGCGTCCCGGACGAATCCGGATGGTCCGGACGCCTCGCCCCACCAGTTCCCCCGAGCGCCCACGGGGTCATCCCCACCGAGGACGAGCAACCCGTAGTCGTCTTGGTTGTGGAAGTTGTTGTCCACCACGCGGGCCCCGCTCCAGGCGGCGACAACGCCCCACCCGTTGTGCGCGAACACGTTGCCTGTGATATCGGAGTCGCTAGAGAACTCCAACTCAACACCTCCCCGGCGGTTGTCCGTTATCGTGTTGTCGGCGATTCGGGTCTTGCTCGATTCAAGCACCCGAACCCCGTACACGTTGTCCCCGAGGGTGTTGTTGGAGATGTGGACGTGACTCGATCGACTGAGTTGGATCCCTACAAGTTTGTTCGTGACCTTGTTCTGGGTGAAGCGGGTGCCGGAAGACACCGCGTGGACGACGCCTGCGATGCCGTCCCCCCAGAACGTGTTGTCGGAGATGGTGGTGTTCCTGGCGAATGCCACCGTCAGGCCCACGGAAGCACGGGAGAGATGGAGTCCCGCCACCGTTGCGTTCGTCGTGTTCACGAGGATCACCTGGCCCGCAGGCTCGGTCACCTCCACGTTAACCTCGTTTCTCACGTACTGGATCGGTTCCCCGTGCAGGGTGTTCGAGGCGTCGACATCGTGCTGGTAGTGATCCATCCCCGTCCCGGTCACGAAGAGACCGCCGCCGGTCAACGTGTTCCCGCGGAGCACCGTGCCCTCGGACCGGTACAACAGGATGCTGGTTTGGTCGCTTCCCGAAATGTGGTTGTTGGTAAGTTGGATCCCGGCCGAGCGGTCGAGGAGGATGCCGTGGGTGTTGTTCGTGAAGGAGGCGTTTGTGACGGTCGTGTTGGTCGTGAACGCGAGGTGGAGGGCGATGCGGACGTTGGAGAGCGTGCCCCCGTCGAGGTGGGACGCGCTCGTGTTCACGAGGATAACCTGGCCCGCCGGGCCTTCAAGGTCGATACCCCGCTCGTTGCGGATGTAGCGGAGGGGGGCGTTGTTCACGGTGTTGGAGGCATCGACATCATGTTGGTAGGCTGCCAACGTCGTGCCACGGATGACAAGCCCGCCACTACCGAACGCGTTCCCGCGGAGGATGGCTCCCCGCGTTTCAACGATGTAGAGGTCCTCCCCGTTGTTGGCCTCCATGGTGTTGTTCGCGATGTGGGCATCTGTCGACCCCGCCCGGAGTATCGCCCCGTGATCGTCGTTGCCTGTGACCGTGTTGGCCACGAACGATACATGGCTCGAGCCGCCAATGGCCACGCCGGACCACTTGTTGTTCGTGACAGCGTTGCCCGTGATGCGGGTTCCGTTCGAGGCCCCCACGGATAGGCCGATGCCCCCGGAACCCGAGGTGGAGATTGCGTTGTTCTGGATCAAGCTCAAGGGGGAACGCGACACGGAGAGGCTCGTCTTGACGTTCTCCGTAATCGTGTTGCCTGTAACGTTCACCCTGGTGGTGTAGTGGACGACCACGCCGTGGGCGTTCTTCGTGATGGTGTTTCGCGTGATATGGAGACCACGGGAGTCCTCGCTGTAGATGCCTACTGCGTTGCTCGTGATCGTGTTGTTCACCACCCGTACGTCCGTTGACCCGTAGAGGAGGACCGCGCCCCAATCGTTGTTCATGAGGAGGGTGTTCTCGACCACCACGTTGTCCGCGTGGTCAATGACGATCCCCCGCGTGAAGAGTGCGTTGTTGACTCCAAGTGCAACGTTCTTGACAGCGACGTGAGCCGTGGTGCCCTGGATGAGGATGCCGGGCGTAGTCAGGAGGGGCTGCCCCGCTGGAGGCGTGATGCACCAGCCCTCGATGATGTAGGGGTCGTCGGCGGTGCCGTTGCCGGCGATGACGCCGCTGCCGGAGCGATAGATGGGGGCCCCGGTGGCGGGTTCCCTGCCAACGATGAACCCGTTCGGTCCCTCGTTCTCTGTGATGCGGATATGGGGGTGTGGGGTACAGTTCCCTGCTTGATTCGCGCTGACAGCGAGCTTGGCGGAGTGCGCGTACCCTGTGCCGCTCACGGCCATGAGGTCACCGCTGGCGTTCCCGGTGAGGCTCGCCGCCAGGTAATAGCCGTTCGTGTCATCTGTGGCGGAGACGCCATAGCAAGGTCTGGATGGCTCGAGGACGTTGTAGCGGCAGTGCCCCGTGATACTGATGGGGAGGTGCCCGGTGGCGTTCCCTGTACCCGTGATGGCAGCGTAGCCAGCGGTGGCGTTGCCGGTGGCACTGACCGCCAGGAACCCGCTGGCATCGCCCATCGTACTCACGGCCGCCCCCCAGCAGTCCGCGTCTCCTGTAGCGTTCACGCAGGCTGCGCCGATGTTGACCTCCTCGGCCACAACCGTGCCCGTGAGGCTCGTTGCGACGAAGGCTATCGCTGTCAAGATTACGGTGAGCCTTCGCGACTCGTGCAGCATGATCAGGGCCTCCGGGCGAGTAGGCAACCGTGAGCAGAACCGTGCGAGCGCGGTGGGGCGATGCTATCCGTCCCCCATCGCGCCCGCCCCCGGGACCCTTTCAGTACGCCATGGGTCGAAGCAGATGTTGCCGCCTTGCGGAGCGTAGATCGTGTCCCCGAGCCCGTTGGCTTCGCTACCCGTGCAGGCGTCGACAACGCCGCCGGAGGGGCCGGTGGAGTGACCCCACCAGTTGTGTCGTGCGTCCACGGACCCGTAGCCCCAGGAGTACTGGAGGCCGAAGTTGTCGGTGTCGTAGATGTTGTTGTGCGTGATGTTCGCACCGGAGAACCAGGTCGCGATGCCCCACCCGTTCCGGGCGAACGAGTTCATCTCTACGTCCGCGTGGCTGGCATAGGCAAGCACGAGCCCAGGGCCGTGGTTGTCCTCGAAGGTGTTGTGCGTCAACGAGCCGCCGGGGGACTCCTCCTGCCTGGCACCCACCCCATTGTTGTGGAAGGTGTTGTTGTGGATCGTGGCGTTGGGAGACCTCACCAGCGCGAGCCCCGTGCCCACCGAGTGCGCGAAGGTGGTGTTCGCGACCGTGCTGTTCTCCGCGAAGGCGAGGAACGCACCCCGGTACGTGCCGGTGAGGTTGAGTCCATCTACACGGGCTCCCGTAGTATTCACTAGGATAACCTGCCCGGCAGATGGCGGTACCTCGGGCTCAACTTGGTCCTTCATGTAGAGAAGGGGCTTGCCTCCGACGATGTTGGTCGCGTCGACCTCGTGGCGATAGTGGCTTGGATTCGAGGGGTCGCCCGTGATGGCAAGTCCCCGGTCACCCAAGTCGTTGCTGTGAACCTCCATGTTCGAGGAGCTCGCGAGGCGAACAGCAGCCCACATCGAGCCGTGTACGGTGTTGCCACCGATCTCGGTGCGGGTCCCCTGCTCGACCCACACGCCCCAGTACTGGTTCGCGATCTCGTTGTTCAGCATGCGCTCGTGCGAACCTCGGACGCTGTGCACCCCGAACGCGGTGTCTGTGAACGTGCTGTTCGCGATCGTGGTGTTATCGGTGCCGGCGAGTTGGACTCCCGCGAAGGCGTCGGTGACGGTCACGTTCTTCACGCGAACTTGCTCCGTGTTCACCAGGATAACCTGGCCAGCGGGTTCCACCACGTCGACACCCACTTGGTCGCGGATGTAGCGCACCGGTTCCCCGTTGAAGGTGTTGGACGGCGGGATCGTGTGCTCGTAATGGTCCACGAGAGGCTCGCGACTGATGTAGCTGGATATCCCGATGGATCCGCCCTCAAGGCTGTTCTCCCGGAGGGTCGTCTCGTTCGACAAAAGAATCCCGATACCGGTGTCGCCGACCTCCACGAGGGAGTTGTTCAGCAAGACCGCGCGGTGTGCTTTGTTGAGGAGGATACCATGGAAGGTGCCTGTGAGGGTGTTGTCGGTGATGAGCGGAGCCTCAGTTCCCTTTGCTCGGATGCCGAAACCGGCAGCCTTCACCAGGGTGTTGTGTTGCACCTTGGAATCCTCGACATCCACCAAGTTGACGCCGGCCAAGTTCCTCGCCAGCTCGTTGTGAGTGACCTCGATGTCGTGAGAAGCCTCCACATCCACAGCGTGCTGGTAGCTGGCGGAGATGTGGTTGCTGGCGATCCGGACGCCTGAGGACCCCTTGACCTCCACCCCCTCGATGTTGTAGGAGAGGTCGTTTCCAACGATGCGGATATCCTCCGACTCCTCAACTTGAACGCCGGCCGCATTCCAGTTGGCTTGGATTGTACTGTTCCTCACCGAGACGTGTTTGGCGTTACTGAGGATGAGGCCGTTCGTGTAGGGTAGGCCGTTGGGGCCGATGTAAACGTTCTCGATGGTAACGTGCGCGGTGGTGTTCCTGATGAGGAGTCCCTTCATTAACGTCGGGGGAGAGATGCACCAGTTTGCGATGACGTACGGGTTGTCGGCGGTGCCGTTGCCTGCGACGACGCCGCTGCCGGGGCGGTAGATGGGTTCGCCGCTTGGGGTATCTCGATCAAGGATGAACCCGTTGGATCCCTCGTTCTCCGTAATCTGGATGGGGGGGTGGTGCGTGCAGCCGAGTGATTCCGAGGGGTTGAGGGTGACCTCGTACGACCCGGCATGTCCGAGGCCGCTCGCTGCCACGTGGTCGCCGTAGGCATCGCCTGTGCCGCTGATCGCCGCGGTGTCGCTCTCGGCGTCGCCGGTGCCCGCGAGCCCAAAGCAGGGGGAACCGTAGGGGTAGAATCCCGGTAAGAAAAGTATCAGGTCGGGGTTCCAGCCAGAGCAGGATGCGGTGGCGTTCCCGGTGCCGCTGACTGCGAGGGAGCGCCCGTGCGCGTCCCCCATGCCACTGGCAGCCACCCACGCGTTCGCCGTGGCGTCGCCTGTGCCACTGAGCGCTATACAGGGGGAAGCGGCGTGCAACAATGTGACGGCTGGAAGCGCGTCGTGGTCGTCGTCGGGGCAGGCGGTTGCGTTGCCGGTCGCGCTCACGGCCGCCCGGTCGCAGGAGACGTCGTCCTCCGCTGAAACACAGACCCCCGACTCTTGGTCTTCGGCCTCCTCGGCTGTCACGATGCCGGCGTAGCCGGTGGTGACGAGCACGAGGACTGACAGTAACGCGAGGAGTCTACGTTGTGCTGTCGCCATTCCCCAAGCCTCCTGTGGACGAGTGTTGGAGGAGCGTTAAGTGTTCGGGTGTCACTCTGGGCTGGTGTAACCGATTGGTTGCACGGTCCGTTATGGAAGGGACC
>CAYREV010000055.1:0-8096 GCA_964423345.1 uncultured Balneolaceae bacterium
TGGTGTCGATGGCGCCGACGATCTTGGTGCCTGGGAACCACATCCACTCGTTCATGGGGATGTTGGAGCGGTCCCAGACGCCGTCGGCTCGATCCTGGGCGAGGTTGAACCCGCCGGTGGTGATGTCGATGGCCTGGGCGTCCTCGGGGAAGCCCTCGATGTAGGTGCTCGGGTGGGCCTGGAACGTGTCCGAGGTGTCGAGGAGCTCGGGGTAGGGGACCTCGCTCCCCAGGAACTCCCGGTGGTAGGGGTTGATCCCGCTGTCGGTCACACCGATGACGACCACGCTGGTGCCAGCGCTGCAGGTCTCCTCCACGCGGAAGGCCACCTGGATCGTGGCGCGCAGGCCCTCGGGGCTGGTGGCTTGGAAGCCGACCATGTGGGCGCCGCTACCTGGCTCGAAGGAGGTGGTGGCGGTGAACCCATCGGTCTCGAAGACACCGTCACGGTCGAGGTCCCAGGCGCCGGTGATGCCGGTGCCGTCGGGGAGGGCCTGGCTCACCGCGCTTGCCTCGAGGAGCTGGTCAGCGGTCTCGTAGCAACCGGGGCTCTCCTGGGTGATCACGGGTACCCCGTCGGGGGGTGCGGTGGTCAGGTCCACGGTGAGCTCGGTCTGGTCGTCGACGGCCAGGTAGGAGCGGACCTCCATCATCCAGGCGCCGGCAGCCGGTGCTTGGACGGTGATCTGCTCCGGTCGGTCCAGGTCAGCGCTGCTGTCGTCCTGACCGCCGCCGGGGCTGAAGGCGTAGAGGTCGAAGTCGTTCACGCCGGCCTCGATGGGCCCGGTCGTGATCGGGGTGTTCGGGATGGTGGCCGACGTGTAGCTGTCCCAGGTGAGGGTGGCCTGCAGCTCGCGGGCGCCCTTGGGGACAGCGATATCGTACTGGAAGGTGGCGCCGTCGGCGGTCCCGCTCTGGCCAGCGTCCTCGTCGTTGACGCCGACGAGGACCTCCTCGGTGAAGACCTGGGTGCTCGTCGCCAGGTCGTAGACCTGGACGAGCACCGTGTCCTCGGCGACCTCACCGGTGGCGGTGTCGGTGGCGACCACGGTGAAGGGTACCAGGCCCGGGGTCATGCCGGTGGTGTCGACCTGGATGGTCTGGCCATCGGCCTCCGGGGTGCCGTCGCCGTCGACGTCCCAGGTGAAGCTGACCGGCCCATCGGCCTCGAAGGCCTGGGCGCTCAGCGTGGCAAGGTCGCCGACCGCCACGTAGTCGGAGTCGCCGGCGCTCACGGTGAACGCAGCCGGCTTGGGCTCGGTCATGGTCAGGGGCCCGACCATGTCCTGGCCGGCAGCGCCCTGGTCGTCGATGACGGTCAGGGTGACCGTGTAGTTGCCAGCCTCGAGGTACTGATGGTCGAGGCTCTGGCCCGTGGCGGTGGCCCCGTTGCCCAGGTCCCACTGGTAGCTGAGGATGTTGCCATCGGGGTCCTGGCTCTGGCTGGCCGAGGCCGAGAGGGTCAGGCCGCTGACCACCACGTCGCTGATGCGCGCCGTGGGCGCGGTGTTGTTCCCGTCCTCGGCGCTCAGGCTCGATCCGCCGGCCACCTGGACGGTCTCGGTGAGGCCGCTCTGGAGGGCGGTCTCGATGTCCTGGCCGTCGATGGTCTCGGCGTCGATGTCGTCGGTGTCGACCAGGTCGAGGGTCACCTCGTCGCTGGTCGTCGTGGTCCCGTCGTCAGCGGTGAACCGCAGGACGGCGGCTGCATCGGCCGAGACCTCGGGCACCTGGACGGTGGCCTCGAGGGTGGCGGCGTCGACGCGCTCGGTCGTCAGCCCGACGGTGGGTCCGCTGATCTGCTCCCAGGTCAGGTTCAGGGCGTCGCCGTCCTGGTCGGTGGCCACGCCGGTGAGCGTGGTGCTCTGCTCCTCGGCCACGGTCTGGTTGGCGCCAGCGTCGGCCGTGGGCGCGACGTTGTCCTGGGTGAGCTCGAAGGTGCGGGTGGCCGTGTCCTGTAGGGTCCCGTTCTCCACGATCCGGACCTCGCCGGTGTAGAGCCCGAGCTCGGGGTGCTCAGCCGGGTTCCAGGTGTAGGCCCAGGTGCCGGCATCGCCGGTGGACCCGGTGGCCACGGTGCGCCAGCCGAGCTCGTCTTGGCCGGCATCGTCCTGGATGCGGAGCTGGACGAGCCAGTCGGCGGCTTCCTCGACGGTGACCTCCTGCTGGGCGGTGTCCGAGTTGCCGTTGGCGTCGGTCACGGTCAGGCTGACCGTGTAGCTGCCACCGACGGCGTAGGTGTGGCTCGGGGACTGAGTGGTGCTCGTGGCACCGTCGCCGAAGCTCCACTCCCAGGAGGTGATGAGGGCCTCGCCGCCCTGGCTCTGGTCGGTGAAGCTGGCGGTCAGGTCGCTGGTGGACACGTCGAAGGCGGCCGTGGGCCCGGCGCCGCCAGAGCGTGTCAGCGTGATCCCGACCTGATCAGCAGGCGATTGGGTATCGGTGCCCTGGCGGGCCCGGGCGTAGATGGTGTGGTCGCCCTCGATCGCGGTCGTGAGGTCCCAGACGGCCGACCAGCTGCCGTCGGCGGTGGGGCCGGTGACCGGCAGGGGGTCCTGGAACGTGTCGTCGTCGATGCTGATCTCGATGAGATCGTCGACCACGCTACCGTGGGGGAAGGTGACCTGGGAGGCATGGTCGCCGCCGTACCCCATGAACACCGGCCCGACCGCGTGGTGGACGGTCACGGTGGTCTGCAGGGAGGACCCGGCCGGGATGCGATCGACGTCAGCTGGGAAGGTGAAGTTCACCGGCGTGGGCTCGCCCAGGAGGATCTCACCGGTGATGCGCTGGCTGCCGATCGTCTCGGCACCGGCGCTCACGGTGATCTCGAAGTCGGTGATCACGCTGGGCGACGTACTAGCGAAGCCGGAGAACCAGACGGTGGCCTGGATGTCCCGCGTCGGGTCGAGGATGATCGTCTCGGTGGGCACGGGGCTGGCGGGATGGACGACGGAGACGCCGCCGATGGCTGGCCCGACCGGGTGGGCGAGGTTGCCGCAGCCGTCGCCGCCCTCCTCGGCGATGAACAGGGTGTTCATGTGCGGGTTGTCCGCCGAGCCACCGCAGTCGTCGCGGTGGAGGTAGTAGGTGGTCTGGCCGGTGCCGGCGGCCACGGGGGCCTCGGGGAAGGTGGAGGTCCCGGTGATGGAGAGTTGGCTTGTCTGATCGAGGTCGATGCTGCTACCGTCGCCGGGTACCTGGATCGAGGCTTCCAGCGGGGTCTCAACGGTATCTCCGACGTCGATCTCTGCGTCCTCGGTGACCAGCTCGAGGTCGAGGCCGGCGTTGTCCTTGACCATGCGTAGGCCTTCCTCGAAGTCGGTGCCCCAGAGGATCGGCAGACCGACCCCGATCACGCTGTGGGTGATGACGCCGGAGGCGCCGTCGCCCAGCACGAGCTCGTTGGTGCGGGCTGCGGCGGTACCGATGGACGAGCCGCTGTCGCCGCCGAGCACCCAGCCGGCCGCGAAGATGCCCAGGTCCTTGTCCGCGTCCAGGTTGAGGGCCAGGCGGCCTTGGCTGGCGGGCGTGGCACCGACGACGATGCCGTGGCCGTAGTGCGTCAGCGGGTCGCCAAGGGCCGGGCGGTCGAAGCCCGTCGGGCCGCTCCAGAACCACATGTAGGGCCGCAGGTGCTCGCCGAGGCTGTCCGGTAGCTCGACGATGCCGAAGTCGTCCCCGGTGCCGCCCTGGCGGGCGTAGGGGATGAGGGTGCCGACGTCCTGGTCGGTGATGCGGACGTAGGTGCCCAGGCCGACCATGTTGCTGGTGCAGTCGCTCACGCAGACCTCGACCCAGTCAGCCGTGCCGCTGGGGTCCTGGGTGGAGTCGACGGTGCCCGAGGAGAGGAGGCAGTGGCCAGCGGTGGACAGGTAGTAGGTGCCGGACGCTGGGTCCTCGAGCAGGTAGGCGCCGGTGCAGATGAACGTGCTACCGTCGATGCCCATGCGGATGGCGCCGCCGGGGCCCACGCCTTGCTGGATGCTGGGCGTCTTGGGACCCTCGTGGCTGCCATCGGCCATGGAGGCCTGGAACTCGTCGACGGTGAGGACCTCGGCGGGCTCACCCTCGGCCTGTCGGGTCAGGGGCTCCGGGGCCACGTTCTGGACGTAGCCGACGGGGATGCCGCTGGGGCTGACCGTGGGGGCATCGTCTGGGATGCCGCCCTCGAGCAGGACCTTGATGGTGTGCTCGGTGGGGTCGGGCATGGCGCCCAGGTAGCCCTCGAGGTCAGCCAGCGTGGTGAGCAAGCCCTTGTAGGTCTGGCTGTGGAGCGTGTCCTGGACCCAGGTGTCCTGGGCCCAGATCCGCACGTTCAGGGGCATGGCCTCGGACGCGCTGGTCGCCGTGGCCGAGCTGGAGGGCTGCGTGCCGTCCGTGCTCCACTCGCCGGCCAGGTCGACCGGGGTGACCACGGTCTCGTCCGGTGCAGGCTCGGTGACGGTCACGAAGGCGTCCCCGGGCGCGTCGTTGGCGACGGTGACGTTGACCTGGTCGATGGCGCTGAAACTGTTGCCATCGTAGTAGCGGGCCTCGATGGCCAGCGCGCCGTCGGGCACGGTGGTGGTGTCGAAGCTGTAGGTCCAGGTGTCGACACCCTCGGCCGTCTGCCAGGCGCCGCCGTTGAAGCGGACCTCGACGCGCTCGTCGGGGTGGCCGGTGGCCGAGCCGACGGTGAGCGAACGGATGACCTCGTTGGTGTCGGTGTTGCCGGCCTCGTCGGTGGCGCGGACACCGAAGTGGTAGGTCTCGCCGGGGGTCAGCCCGGCTGCGGTGTAGGCGGCGTTGGGGGTCTCGGCGATCTTGGTGGCTGGGTCGAAGACCTTGGCCTCATCTAGGCTCGCGAAGACCTCGTAGGTGACCTGGCCCTCGGCCTCCTGGGCGGCCCCCCAGCCGAGCCGGACCTTCGTGTTGTCCGGGGCCGTGCTCGTCAGGCCGTCGAAGACCGGCGGCGTGGAATCCAGGGCGTCCCCGGTGGCGCTGTCAACGGGGCTGGCTGAGGAGACGACCGGGAAGGCCCGGATCCGGGTGGTGCTCCGGTCGGCGTCGTCGGTGATCGTGTACTCGACGGTCCACTCGCCTTGGGCGTCCTCGGGGACGGTGAAGCTGTCGGCGTCGGCGCGGAACTCGGAGCTGTCCCCGGTGACCGGGACGTTGGTCTGCTCGAGGAAGAGATCGCCGGCGTTGTCGTAGACCTGGAAGTCGGCGTGGAAGCCGCTAGCCTGCGGGACGTCGATGAACCGGGCAGCAGGCTGGACGTCGCTGCCGGCCACGAAGCTCCGGGTGTCGAGGCCCAGGCTCCCGACCGGCGTGGCCGCCTCGGTGTAGGCCCAGGCGGTGTAGTCGATCGGCTCGGCCGTGGCGCCGGGGGTGCGCACGGTGACCTTGGACGGGTAGTCCACGTGGTCGTAGTGGATGACGAAGACGGCTTCGGCGTCGGTGAACTGGCCATCGATGTTGAGGACCAGCTCGTTCTGCACCACCTTGGACAGGTTGGTGAAGGTGACCGTGTACTGGGTGGGCAGCGCCGGTAGGGTCTCCATGCTGAACGTCTCGGAGGCGAAGGCCGCCTCCTCGCTGTCCGCGAAGAGCTCGACGACCCAGTGGCCTTCCTGGCTGGCACCGCCGCTGGCGCTGGCCCAGAAGGTCACCTCGACCTCCTTGCCGGTGAGGTCCACGGGGTTCTCGTAGGCCCAGAAGGCATCGTAGGGGCTGCTTCGGGCGTTGCTCCCGATGAGCTGACCGGAGGCCCAGACGTCCTGGATGTTGGTCTCGCTGGGGGCCTCCTCCACGAGCTGGAGGCTGCCGATGCCCAGGTCGAGCCAGTCGCTGATGCGGTCGACCTGGCCGACCGCCGTGTCGCCGGCGAAGTAGAGGTGCTTGACCTCGCCCGGTGGCAGGACCTCGCTCACGGTGATGGCCACCGTGTCGCAGTGCTCGGCGCCGTCCTCGTCGGTGACGCAGAGCTCGGCCGTGTAGCTGCCGGCATCGGCGTAGGTGTGGGTGACCTGGCGACCGTCGGGATCGCCAGCGCCCGTGTCCGGAGCGCTGCCGTCGCCGAAGGCCAGGTTCCAGCTGTCGACGATGCCGTCGCTGTCCTCGCCGTCGAGGGTGAAGGTGACGTCGAGGGGCGCATCGCCCTGGGTAACGTCCGAGGTGAGCGTGGCCGTGGGCGCCTCGTTGGGCGTGTTCGAGCTGCCAGCGGTGCCGTCGATCGGGATGGTGTCCTTGACGGTGTCGCCATCCTGTGGGGTGAGGATATCGACCACGGGCATGCCGTCGCTGTTCACGGTCACCTCGACCTGGTCCTCGGCCTCCACGCTGCCAGTCTGGGAGACCTGGCGGGCGTAGACCGTGTGGGTGCCGGCCACGCTGGCGATGTCCCAGTCGGCCGACCAGCTGGCCTGGTCGATGTCGGTGGTGACGCTGAGCTGGTTCTCGGGCGCGAAGGTGGGATCATCGATGGCCACCTCGACCGCGCCGGTGGTCGCCTGGCCACCGCTGAGCTCAAGCACGTCCGAGGTCGTGGCCGTGTCGTACGTGGGGGTCAGACCGCCACCGCCGACCTCGCTGGGCAGGCAGAGGCAGCCTTGGGAGAGGACCTGGAGGCCTCCGATGACCTCCCCGGCGCCCGGTTCGCCGACCAGGAGCTTGGGGATCGTCATGGTGACCGTGTCGGTGCCGGGATCGAAGCTGCCGTTGACCGTGCCCAGGCCGCGGCGGAGGTTGTTCGTGCAGCCGTAGTCGAAGGAAGCGTCCCAGGTGGCTGGGCCGGTGGCCATCAGCTGGAGCTGGGCGTTGATGAAGAAGCTGGTCGAGGGTGCTGACCCGGTGTCGGTGGGGCAGTCCACGCTACCAGCTTCGAAGTTGAAGTAGTAGTTCGCGAAGGCGTTCTCGTCGTTGTTCTCGGCCAGCTCGTCGAGCTCGATCTCGAAGACGAGGTCGTCGCCTGCCTCGGAGACGGTCGCGCCGACGACGTCGGCGTGCGGGAGGGGGACCGGCACGGGCGTGGAGACGATGAACCCGAGCGTTTGGTCGCCCTGCGGATCGGTGAACGAGAGCTCGCTGGTCCCGGCGGGGCTCGAGGAAAGCGTGTGGGTGCCGGAGACGGTGGTGGTCTCGCCCTGGAGGGCGGCTCCGGCCTCAGGCTGGGTGATCGTGAACGGCAGGCTGCAGTCGCTCCCGACGCACACGTCGGTCTGCGCGGTGGCCTGGGCGGCCGGGTCGGCGCTGTCGGTGACGGTGAGCGTCACCGTGTAGATGCCAGCCTCGGTGTAGGCGTGGTCGGCCTGGCTGCCGGTGGCGGTGGCACCGTCACCGAAGTCCCACGCGTAGGTGTATGGGGACTGGCCGCCGGTGGCCGCAGCCTCGAAGCTGATGACCTCGTCGACGAGGCCCAGGTAGGGGCCGCCGATGTCGACATCGAGGGCCCCGCCAGTGAGATCCAGGGCAGCCTGGACGGCCGCGTAGGCGTCGACCATGCCGTAGCCCCAGCCGTTGTTCCACGGGAGGCCGAAGCGGCCGGTGGTCTCGAACTGGGGCGGGGTGGCGGCGCCGGTCTTGTACTGGGCGGTCTTCTGGAGCAGGTCGCGGATCGGGACGGCGCCGGCATCGCCCATGGCTTGCCAGGAGCCCTGGTCGACCGGGCGGAGGTCGGGGTTGGCCTGGAGCATCAGGGCGGCCACGCCGGCCACGAACGGGGTCGACATGCTCGTGCCGGTGAGGCCGATGACCTGGTTCTGGGTGTGGGCCGCGGCCGAGAAGATCGAGGTGCCTGGGGCAGCGACGTCCGGGCGCAGCTCGTCGATCTGATCCGTGTCGCCATCGGCTGCCCGGGGCCCGCGGGAGGACCCGCTGTTCAGGCTGTCGTCGGCACGGACGGTGGTGTCCTTGTCGTCGCTGTTGGCGACGATGATCGCGCCCTCGGCGCCGGTGGACAAGGTGCTGGCGCCGGAGCCACCGTTGCCAGCAGAGGTGGTGAAGGTGATGCCGTTGCGGGCGGCTTCCGTGATCCCGATGTTCTGGCTGACCGACGGCTCGTCGCCGCCGGAGCCGAAGGACATGGTGGCGACGTCGATCTTGTCGTCGCCGGGG
>CAYREV010000056.1:0-7825 GCA_964423345.1 uncultured Balneolaceae bacterium
CGGATTATTTCCGAAATTTCACCGGCCTCCCCTCTCCTGGCGGCAGTCGCAAAGGATACCGCCGCCCTTGCCGAGGCTGTGCCTGACACCACCCTGCAGGAGGAGAAAGAGCCGATAGCCGAAGCTCCGGATACTACGCAAGTACAGGAACCCATTGTAGAGGCTCCCAAGGATACGACGGCTGCCCTCGAAGAACCGATAGCCGAAGTCCCCGAAGACACCGTGGCCGTACAAGAACCCATTGTCGAAGCACGAAAAGACACCACCACTGTTCCTGAAAAAGAAGTCTTGAGGAGAAAAGGTGAGCAACGCATTCCTATACCCGAACCTACTATCGTGACCGGGGTCACGCCGGTAACGCCTATTCTGGCAGCACTCGCTGCTGATACGGCGGCCGCCCGCGATACCACGGCCATTGCCGAGGCCCGACCTGATACAGCAGTCTCAGAGAAGAAAGAGCCTATCGCGGAAACTCCTGCAGATACCGTAGCCGTGCAGGAACCGATCGCCGAGGCGCGGGAAGACACATCAGAGACGCCGGCCAAAGAACCGATTGCAGAGACGAAGCCGGATACCGCTGCTGTAGGAGACACCGTAACGGTTGCCCAAGCCAAGTTGGATACCACCGAAACGGCACCGGAGAAGGACTACGATCCCAGGGAAGAAGTGCCCTATTTCCAAATTCAGCTGGCAAGCTTTAAAACCAAACAATACTCCGAGAAGGTGGCCGAACGGGCCAGCGAGACCTTCGGAGCCCCCTTCTACGTGACCGAAAACACTACGATTAATCTGTACGCTATCCGGAGTGCTCCCATCTTTGGACGGGAAAATATCAACGGCACGCTCAGGGAGCATAACAAAACCTTCCCCAGTGCTGCGCTGGTCCTGATTGACTATAAAAATCGCGAGAAAGGTTTCATCCTCTCCAATGTCGTCCTGGGAATATTCGATGAGAAAGAGGAAGCCCAGGAGTTCGCCGAAATGACGCTCAAGGAGCTCAACAAGGAGATCTACCTGAGCTACAACCAGGACACCGGGCAGTATATGGTTATCCTGAGGGACCGTTTCCCCACCGACTACGAAGTCATGAAGAAACTGGCCGAGATCATCACCATCTCCCCCAAGCGTCCGATGCAGTTCAGCTTCCGCATACGCCTTCCCGAAGCCGGTGAGGGTGCGGAGGATCTGTTAAAGGATATGCTGTCCGGACGGGACTCACGAATGGAGATCACACGGGATGAAGATGGTGAACTTATGATCGATAATATTCCCAGCTGGGACCTGATTACAGAACTAAAAGAGATGATCATGGATAGGTCTGAACTCGGATTCCCCGTTGTAGTGCTGCGTGAACTCCTGAGGACGGAAGATCCCTCCAAGTAAGAGAAGTGCAAGATTATAGGTACACGACGGAGGTTTTCATATCTCCGTGGTACTGTCCTTTCTTTATCTTTCCGGTGTTCCCATTTTTAAACCGGTAGTCTATCTCTCTCCCCTGAGAATGTTTTCTTTCTTCGGTCTGGATCGTTAATTCAAACTCCTCGCCATCCTGGTTTCTTACCTTGATTTTTTCAGGAAGCTGCACCAGGGTTCCGCCATCGCCTTGCCCGTTAAGGGTCATCTTGCCGCCGGACGTCAATTCCTGTCCTTTAACATCTATATCGGACGGAGCGTCGTTGCTGACGGTCATCGCCTCCACCACCCGTACGCTGATGCGCATGGTTGCCGAAGCGCTTTGGGCATACAACACAGAGCCGGATGCCATAAGAATTAAAAGTATGAGAATGAGTCGCCTAGTCAATGTTGTACTGTTTTGAAGTGGGGTCTTTTTTGAACTTCAATTCAAAATATTAAAAAATTTTAATATTAGAAAATTTTAATGTTTCTAAATTTTCAGGACCCCACAGAAGGCGAATAACAATAAAAAAGCCCCTCCAATGATCCTGGAGGGGCTTTAAAGCAGTTAAGAAAGGATTAAATCAGAGCAGCATGCCCAGCGGATTCTGCAATAATTCTCTTAAGGTGGATAAAAATTGTGCGGCGGTGGCCCCATCCACGATGCGATGGTCGCTGGAGAGGGTCACTTTCATCCGTTTGCCGGGCACGATTTCACCCTCCTCTACTACCGGCACGTCTCTGATGGTGCCGACGGCCAGGATGCAGGCATTGGGCGGGTTGATGATAGCCGTAAATTCCTCTATACCGAACATCCCCAGGTTACTGACGGTAAAGGTACTCCCTTCCATCTCTTCGGGCTGCAGGTCCCTGTTACGGGCCTTCTCGGCCAATTCCTTGCTCTCCCTGGATATCTGCACCAGGCCTTTGCGGTCGGAATTGCGGATAACGGGGGTAAGCAGTCCCTCCTCAATGGCCACGGCGAAGGCCACACTGACATCCCCGTGCTGCAGGATGGTATCCCCTTTCCAGGAGCTGTTGATCTGCGGATGGCGGCGAAGGGCCACAGAGCAGGCCTTCACAATAATATCGTTGAAGCTGATCTTGACGTCGCTGACCTCATTAAGCTTCTTGCGGGCATCGAACACCTGCTGCATGTCGATGTCGATGGTTTCATAGTAGTGGGGATTGCTAAACTTGCTCTCGGCCAGCCGCTTGGCGATGGTCTTGCGCATCTGCGAGACGCGAAACTCCTCGTCCTCCCGGGACTCGTAGCTTGCAGCTGCCGGCACCGCTGAAGGCTCATAGCTTTCAATATCCCGTTTGATGATCCGCCCCTCGGGGCCGGACCCTTCTACCTTCGCAAGGTCTATGCCCTCCTCTTCGGCCATCTTTCGGGCCAACGGAGAAGCCTTGATGCGTCCGTCGCCGGATGCAGGTGCTTTCCGGTCACGGCCGTTGCCTTCAGCACCGGTGAGCTCGGGTTCAACTCCTTCTTCTTCAGATTCTTTCTCTTGTTCCTGCTCCGCCTCCTGTTTCTTTCCGGCATCGGCCTTTTCGCCGCCGGACTCGGCTTCCTGCAGTATATCGCTGATATCCTCGCCTTCCTCCCCAATAATGGCCATCGGCTTGCCCAGGGGTACTGCTTCACCCTCACCGGCAAGAATTTTCAATATGGTCCCGGCGTCAAATACCTCCACGTCCATGGTCGCCTTGTCGGTTTCGACCTCGGCTATGATGTCGCCGGATTCCACCTTGTCTCCTTCTTTCACATTCCACTTGGCGATCACCCCTTCTTCCATGGTGTCGCTAAGCTTCGGCATTTCAATTTTGATAGCCATATCGAATTAATTATGAATTTTGAATTATGAATCCCGACAGCGGTCGGCACAAGTTGTTGAATTTCCCTGCCGCCCCATTACCTGTCGGCAATCAGGGCACTCGAAAGGAACAGGCATTTACATATTAATTTAAAATTCAACATTGAAAATTTATCATTAAAAATTATTTCCGGTACGTCACCGTATTGATCGCATCAATTACCTGGTCGGGGCTCGGGAACCACTCGTCAAACAGGTTTTTGGCAAAGGGAGCACTGGTATCGGGCAGGGTGACGCGCTGCACGGGAGCATCCAGGTAATCAAAAGCCTCGCGTTGGATCAGGTAGCCCACCTCTGCAGCCAGCCCCCCGAAGGGATGGGCCTCATCTACAATAACGCAGCGGTTGGTTTTTTGAATCGACCGGACAATCAGCTCGATGTCCAGCGGCTTGACGGTTCGGGGATCCAGTATCTCCACATCCACCTCCCCTTCCAGCTGGTTGGCCGCCTGCGTCGCCACGTGATACATCTTGCCGTGAGCAATGACGGTCACGTCTTCCCCTTCCCGTTTAATCTTGCCCTTTCCTATAGGGATGGTAAAGTCTTCCTCTTCGGTCACTTCCCCTTTCAGTCCGTACATCTGCTCGGACTCCATAAACAGTACGGGGTTGTTGTCCCGGATGGCCGATTTCAGCAATCCTTTGGCATCTTCGGGCTCGGAGGGATAGATCACCTTGAGACCCGGGAAGTGGGCGTACATGGCATCGTAGGAGACGGAGTGCGTGGCACTCAGCTGTCCGGCCGAGGCATTGGGACCCCGAAACACAATGGGAATCTCCACCTGTCCCCCGGTCATATACCGCGCCTTGGAGGCGTGGTTGATGATCTGGTCGGCGGCAAGGACGGCAAAATTGAAGGTCATAAACTCCACGATGGGACGCAGCCCGTTCATGGCAGCGCCCACCCCTATGCCCGCAAAACCCAGCTCGGCAATGGGCGTATCGATCATGCGCTTGGGCCCGTACTTGTCGAGCAGCCCCTCGGTTACCTTGTAGGCGCCGTCGTATTCGGCAACTTCCTCGCCCATCACAAAAATATTTTCATCCTGGGCCATCTCCTCATCGATGGCGGCTCTGATCGCTTCTCTGAACTGTAATTCGGCCATGATTCTTTTGCTATGTCAAAAATTAAAATAGTTCACTGTTCAATCCGGCTTAGCGGTGGAAGGGGTAGTCGTCTTCCACAAAGACATCCCGGTAGAGGTCGGAGGTTTCGGGAAAATCACTCTCCTCGGCAAAGTCGATGGCTTCCATCACTTCGTCCTCCACCTCGTCCCTTATCTTATTTATCTTTTCCTCATCTGCAAGATCATTATCCAACAGGTAGTTTTTCATGCGTTCAACCGGGTCCTTTTCCTGGTATTCTTTCAACTCATCCTCGGAGCGGTACTTCATCGGGTCCGACATGGAGTGTCCCCGGTAGCGGTAGGTGCGGATCTCAAGCAGCCATGGATTGGAATGCTCGCGCACGTCGTCGGCCACCTCTTTCATCTTCTCATAGACGGTAAATACATCCATACCGTTGATGACGGCGCTCTTCATGCCGTAGCCCTTGGCCCGGTCGACCAGCTCGCCGACCGAGTGCCGGTGAACGGCCGTACCCATGGCATAGCCGTTGTTTTCAATGGCGTAGATGCAGGGGAGCCCCCAGTTCTGGCTCATATTTAAGGTCTCGTGAAGCGCTCCCTGGTCGACGGCGCCGTCGCCCAGGAAACAGGCGGTGACGCGGCCGTTCTGCTTGTATTTATTTGCAAAGGCGATGCCGCCTCCCAGCGGTATATGTCCGCCTACAATTCCGTAACCGCCCCAGAAATGCTCATCTACATTCGCAAAGTGCATGGATCCCCCCTTACCCCGGGAGCATCCGGTCACCTTTCCGTAGAGCTCGGCCATGCCTTCTTTCGGCGTCACGCCGCGGACAAGTCCCCAGCCGTGGTCACGGTAGGCCGTAATAATATCGTCATCGTCATTCAGGGCGTAGGCCGTACCGGTAGAAATGGCTTCCTGCCCCATATATAGATGCAGAAAACCGCCGAACTTTCCTTTCTGGTACATCTGCATGGCGCGTTCCTCAAAGCGGCGCTGCAGATACATCTGCTGAAACATGTCGACGGCATCCTGGTCCGAAAGTCCGAGGTCGTCGTGGCTGATGTCTATGGGATCCGGAAGCTCGGTACTGCGTACAATTTTCCCCTTGTCCCGTATGCCGGTCCCGGAGGGGGTAAACGTAATTTCCTTCTCTTTTTTCTTCTTTTTAGCCATAATAATTTTGCTGCAATTCAGGCTGAGTGTTTAATAGGTACCTCAAATTTCAATGGAGCGAAAATATACCTAAAATTATTTAAGATTACAGACCCCTATCAGCTATAAAAATAGAAGATGGACCACATAGTTCCTGCGGATATCCCTCTTCCAATGAAGAGAGCCGGGTGACGGCCCTAATCCTCAAACATACCAAGCAACAATTCCTTCGACTGCTGAAGTACCTTGTTTAACTCTCCGGGTTTTCTTCCACCGGCGGTAGCCAGGTTGGGCTGGCCGCCTCCGCCGCCGCCCAGCATCCTGCCCAGTTCCGAAACGAGAGCCCCCGCCTTTACGCCCTGCCCGATCAGGTCGTCGGTAACCGCGGCAGCCACATAGACTTTTCCCTCCTCCTCGTCGCGAGACCCGAGGATGGTAACCGTACCCTCTTTCTCTTTCTCCAGGGCTTCGTATCCCAGCTGCTTGAGCAGGTCCATGTCGGCATGGGAGATCTCTCCGGTGACCAGCTTCACGCCCTTGCGGACCTCCTCGGCTTGTTCTATCAGCCGGTCCAGTTTTGAGGAGCTTTGCTGCAGCCGCAGGCGTTCAACTTCCTTCTCCAGCTCCTTTCGCTCTTCAATGAGCTCCCGGATATCTTTTACCAGGTCTTCGCTCTGTCCGACCTGGGATTGAATGGCAGCTACCAGGTCTTTCTCCCTGCGCAGCAGGCTGTCGGCATGCATGCCGGCCACCGCTTCTACACGGCGTATCCCGGCTGCGGCCGACGATTCACCCAGGAAACGGAAATAGCCGATTTCGCCGGTCGATTCGACGTGCGTTCCGCCGCACAGCTCAATGGAAAAGTCGGGGTCGAAGGTGATCACCCTGACCTCATCGCCGTATTTCTCGCCGAACAGCATCATGGCGCCCCGTTCCCGGGCTTTCTCCAAAGGCACCCCTCGCTCTTCCTGCTTCGGGATGTTTTGCTGTATCCTTTCATTGACGATGCGCTCTATGGTGTCCAGCTGCTCGGGAGTCACACTCTCATAATGGGAGAAATCGAATCGCAGGTGTTTTTCATCAACCAAGGAACCCTTCTGGGCCACGTGATCCCCCAGCGTTTTTCTCAATGCGGCATGCACCAAGTGGGTAGCGGTATGGTGCTTACGCACCTCGCGCCTTCGCTCGCGGTCGACCAGAGCCTCCCACTCACCGCCCGGATCTTCCGGCAGACGATCTACATAATGAATATATCCTTCAGCTCCCTTCTGCACGTCCAGCACCCGCAGGTGTTCATTGCCGTCGGTAATAATACCCGTATCGGCCACCTGTCCCCCGCTTTCGGCATAAAAAGGAGTCTGCTCCAGCAGCAGGGCATTGCGGTCTCCCTCCTTTCGTAAAGCCCGTATACGGGTCCCGGTCTCCAGCTCGTCGTAGCCGGTAAAACGGAACGTGTCGCTATCATGCACCTGCAGCCAATCCCCTTTTTCGGTCTGGCCACTTCCGAACTTCCCGGCGGCGCGGGCTCGTTCCTTCTGCTCCTGCATCCGTTCGTCAAAACCTTCGGTATCCACTTCCAATCCGCGCTCGCGGGCCATCAGCTGCGTCAGGTCGATGGGAAAACCGTAGGTATCGTGCAGCTTGAAAGCGGCTTCGCCGGGAATCTCCGATTTGCCTTCGGCAATTTCATTAAACAGCTCGATGCCCTGCCCCAGCGTGTTGAGGAAACTCTGCTCCTCGGCCCGCACGACATTCATCACAAAGTCCTGTTGTTCAATGAGCACGGGAAATACCTCCTTGAACTGTTCGGCCAGGGTGGGCACCAGCTCATGAAAAAACGGTTTCTTCAGATCCAGCTTGTCCCAGCCGTAGCGGATGGCGCGCCGCAGGATACGGCGGACCACATAGCCGCGGCCGTCGTTGCCGGGCGAGGCACCGTCGGCAATGGAAAAACTGACCGCCCGGATGTGGTCGGCAATCACCCGCATGGCAATGTCGATCTCTTCATCCTGCCCGTAGCTTACCCCGGCCAGGACGCCTATCTTCTCCAATAGCGGCTCAAAGAGGTCGGTATCGTAATTGGATCTTTTGCCTTGAAGGACGGCGCAAATGCGTTCAAAACCCATCCCCGTATCCACATGCTGGGCGGGGAGGTCCTCCAGGGATCCGTCCCCCTGTCGGTTAAACTGTATAAAAACCAGGTTCCATATCTCCATCACCCGGGGATCGTCCATATTGACCAGCTCCGCACCCGGCTTTTTTTTGCGCTCCTCATCGGGACGCAGGTCGATATGCACTTCCGAGCAGGGT
>CAYREV010000057.1:0-7631 GCA_964423345.1 uncultured Balneolaceae bacterium
GGGATCGTCGAGGTGAGACTCGACGAGATCGCGTATCTCGACCTCGGAGCCGTCGCCGAGCGTGACTCGGGTGTCACCGCTGACGCACTTACCGGTGCCCGGGTCACCTATCAGCAGAGTGTGTAAATCCCCACGAATCCGCGTCCCGTCGGGCAGCGACTTCGTCACGCCGGCGAACAGCTGCAGCGTCATCGCGAGCTTCTCCTCGTCGAAGCCGTAGATGGAGGGGGCGACCGAGTCGACGAACATCTCGTAGAGCGCCTCGCCGTGCTGGGACAGCTCGATGATCTCGCGCTTGTCGGCGTCCGAGATGTCCATGTCCTCGAACTCCTCGTCGTCGACGACCAGCGAGTGGCCCTCCATGTACACGTCGAACATCCGGGACTTCTGGTTGCCCCGCTGCTGCTGCTCGATGCGGAGGACGCCGGTGACGGTGACGTGGTCGCCGGGAGCGACGCGGCCGGTGATGTCGTCCTCGATGTGGACGTCGATGCTCTGGGGCGTCTCGCCGCCCCGGAGGCCCTCGGGGCGCTCCTGGATGCGGAGCTTCTGGGCGTCGACGAACGACGACTGGTCGTAGTTGATGACGAACGGCCCCTGGCGCTCGCAGCCCGCGCACTCGTGGGGCTCCTGGAACGCGCCGCTCTGCGGGATGTACGTCAGCGTCCCGCAGCGCTGGCACTCGAAGGCGGCCTCCTCGACCTTCGGCCGGACGTCGGTGGCCTTCCGGATGATGCCCGACACCGCGACCAGCGAGTTGACGTCTCGCGCCCGGATGTCGCGGATGTCGGTGGCGTCGCCGAGGTTCCTGATGCGGACGTGGGCCTGCCCGAGGCTGACGTCCACCGGCAGGTCGTACAGCCGCAGCGCCTCCTCGGCGTAGTCGCGGAGCTGGTCGGGCTGGGCGAGGTAGTCGGCCAGGTCCGGGTCGAACCGGTAGAGGTCCCCCCAGTCGACGTGGAGCGAGCGCTGCTCGTTCGGGTAGCGCTGGGCGAGCTCGCCGATGGCCTCCCGGTAGTAGGTTCGGTAGAACTGGTCGAACCGCTCGGCCAGTTCCGCGTTCTCGACGGTAGCCACGTCTGGACGGGCGTAGCTAGGTGCTGCCTTATGTATTTAATTTAAGATAGTGGACCGGAAGTGAAGGGGTGTTGCGCCGCGGCGTCCCGCGGTTTGTCCGAGACGCGACATCGTGTCACCATTGCTGGAGGTCGTGGTCCGGCGGCGTCGGCCCCGAGGCGCCCGGACGCGGCGAATCACGCCGCCGTCGCGGGCACGTCGTGACAGTCCCTGGAGGCGAAGCGAAGGGGTCTCCCGTCGCGCCGCCGCGGACGCTCCAGCGGCCCCGCATGCGCGGTCGTCGACCACCCCCGCGCGGCACGCCCGACGCGGCCCGTCCCGACCGCGAGGCGTCGCGACGCCCCCGCCGTCGAAAGCGTTACCGCCGGCGGCCGCGGACCGACGGGCGAGCCCATGGAGCACGTCGCCATCGACGACGTCGACCACCCGCCGACCATCAGCCCGGCCGACGTCGTTCGGGTGCTCGGCCCCGAGCTCGGCACCACCGACGTCGCGGTGAACCACTTCGAGCTCGAGCCGGGGAACCAGTTCGGCTTCGACTACCACCGCCACGGCGACCAGGAGGAGGTGTTCGTCGTGCTGGCGGGCACGGCGACGTTCCGCACGGAGGACGGCGACGTCGAGGTCGGGGCGGGCGAGGCCATCCGCTTCGGACCCGGGGAGCTCCAGCTCGGCCGGAACGAGGGCCCCGAGCGGGTCGTGGCGCTGGCCATCGGCGCCCCGCGGGACTCGACGGCCATCGAGTACTACCGGCCCTGCCCGGCCTGCGACGAGGACACCGTGCAGGACCTGACGGTCGACGCGGCGGCGGGGACGCTGCGCATCACCTGCACGCAGTGTGGCGAGGTCGTCGAGACCCTGCGGCCGACGGCGTGAGGGCGGGTGCCGACGGGCCGGCGTCGTCGACGCGACGCCTCGACCGCGGGGACCAGCAGATAGATGGGGGGCTGCCGCGAGGGGCCGCACACGACCTGTCATGATCGACGAGAGCCGACTCCGCGAGAAGCTCGCGGCGGAGGGCGTCGACGTCGTCGTCGCGACCTCGCCGCAGAACGTGTTCTACCTCTCGGGGCTCCGGAGCCTCTCCCAGGAGCTGCTCGGCGAGCGCGCGTTCGCCGTCAGGACCGCCGACGGCGGCCCGCCCGACCTCGGGCTGCCCGCGGTCGACGCGAGCATCATCGAGGACACCGACGTCCCCCACGACCGGGTGGCGACGTACGGCTCGTTCTACCTCTACGAGGGCGAGCGCCTGTCCGACGCGGACCGCGCGGTGGTCGACCTCAAGGACCGGCTCAACCGCGACTCCGCGGTGGAGGCGCTGCTCGCGCTGCTCGAGCCGCTGACGGACGGCGACACGACCGTGGCCATCGAGCGCGAGGGGCTCACCGTCGACGAGGCGGCCGCCGTCGAGGACGGGCTGGACGTCGCGTCGGTGGTCGACGCCGGGCCCATCTGCGGCGACCTCCGCCAAGTGAAGTCCGACGAGGAGGTCCGCCGGCTCCGCCGGTCCGCCGAGGTCAACGACGCCGCCATCGCCGCCGCCGTCGAGACGGTGACGGCGGGGACGACCGAGCGCGAGCTCGCCGCGACGTACCACCGGGAGCTCGTCGAGCGCGGGGCCCAGCCGCTGTTCACCGTCGTCGGCTTCGGCCCCCACGGCGCGTACCCCCACGCCGTCCCGGGCGACCGCGCCCTCGAGCGCGGCGACCTCATCCGGTTCGACGTGGGCTGCACGGTCGAGCACTACGCCTCCGACCTCGCCCGGACGTTCGCGTTCGAGACGGCGGACCCCGCCCTTGCGCGGAAGTACGAGGTGCTCGACGGGAGCATGGACCGGGCCATCGAGCTGGTCGGGGACGGCGCCACGACGACCGAGGTGTTCGACGGGACCCTCGCCTACGTGCGCGAGCAGGGCGCCGACGCGTTCGACGCGTTCGACCGGAACCACGTCGGCCACGGCATCGGCATCGACGTCTACGACCCGCCGACCATCGACCGGACGACCCACGCGCTGGTCCCGGGGATGGTGCTGTGCGTCGAGCCGCCGTACTACGAGCTCGGCACCGGCGGGCTCCAGGTGGAGGACGAGGTGGTCGTCACCGAGGACGGCGTCGAGCGGTTCACCCGCTGCCCGGAGACGCTCCGGGTCGTCGGCTGACGGGACGGCCGGGGTCGGCACCCGGGCCCGGCGCGGCGGGTCAGATGTCGACGCCGTACGTCTCGGCGAGCGCGCGCCGGAGCGCGTCCACCTCCGGCTCGACCGTCGGCACGTCGGGGAGGCCCTCGGCCGTCATCTCCGTGTCCTTCAGGCCCGTGGAGGTGTGCACCGCGACCACGGTCTCGTCGGGGTCGATGGTCCCGTCCCCGGCGAGCGTCCGGACGCCGGCGAGGGCCGCGACCGCGGCGGCCTCGCCGTAGAGGCCGACCTCCTCGCCGAGCCGGCGCTGGAGCGTCCGGAGGTCCTCGTCTTCCGAGCGCACGGCCGTCCCGCCGGACTCGCGGAGGGCGGCCAGCCCCTGGTAGGTGCTGATGCCCGCGCCGATGGAGAACGCCACGGTCTCGCCGGTCTCGACCGGGACCTGGCGGTCGAGCCCCTCGTCGAGCGCGTGCGCGAGCGGGCCGAACGGCTCGACGGCGACCATCCGCGGGGTGTGGTCGATGACCCCGAGCGCGTGCAGGTCCTGGAACCCGCGCCAGATGCCGCTCAGGCCGTCGGCGTAGGCGGTCGGCTGGACGACCCAGTCGGGCGCCTCCCAGTCGAGGTCCCGGCACACCTCGTAGGCGAGGCTCTTGTAGCCCTCGATGCCGTAGGGGTTGCTCCCGACCGGCGGGTAGACGTAGCTCCCCGTCGGGAACCAGTCGAACGCCTCGACGCACGCGCGCATCAGCGTCCAGCGGTCCTCGTGGGTCGGGGTGGCGACGACGGCGGCGCCGTGGACCTGCATCTGGGTCTTCATCGTCGCCGGCACCGAGGGGATGGTGAAGATGACCGCGTCGAGCCCCGCGCGGGCGGCGTACGCGGCGGTCGAGGCCCCGTGGTTCCCCGTCGACGCGATGGTCGCGACGTCGGCCCCCACCTCGCGGGCCTTCGAGAGCGCCACCGAGCAGAGCCGGTCCTTGTACGACCAGGTCGGGTTCTGGCTCTCGTCCTTGAGGTGGAGGTTCGGCACGCCCCACGCCTCGCCGAGCGACCCGCACTCGACCAGCGGCGTCGCGCCCTCGCCCAGGGAGACCGCGTGGTCGGCGTCGACGGGGAGCAGCTCGGGCACCGCCCAGACGCCGGGCCCGCGGGCGTCGAGCGTCTCGCGGTCGAGCACCCCCGCGAGCGCGTCGTAGTCGTAGGTCGGGGCGACGTTCGAGACGAAGTCGTCGGTCCGGCACGCCGGGCAGCCGTCGTACCGCGGCTCGTCGGGGTACGTCTCGCCGCAGTACAGGCACCGGAGGCCGGTCACGTGGTCGCTCACGCCGTCCACCTCACGAGAAGCTCGGCGCGACCTCGTCGGCGAAGGTGCGCCACTGGTCGAGCAGCCCGTCGACGTCGTTGGCCGCGAAGATGATGGCCGGGAAGTGGGTGACGCCCACCTCGCGGTAGCGCGCCAGCCGCTCGATGACGTCGTCGGGCGAGCCGATGAGGTTCTGGTCGACGAGGTCGTCCATCGACTGGTCCTTCAGCGTGGACTTCGTGAGCGACTCGAGGTGGTTGGCGACCTGCGACCGGTCGAAGGCCCGCCGGGCCGCCGCCGAGTCCTCGCCGAGGGCCGCGATGAGCTGGGGGGCCAGGTCGATCTCCTCCGGCGAGCGGTCGTACTCCGCACAGAGCGCCTCGAGGTCGTCGGCCCGGTCGGCCATCTCGCCGGGGGTGAGGCCCGCCGGGAGCCAGCCGTGGCCGTGGGCGACCGCCCGGCGGAGCGCGTTGGGGTGGTTCCCGCCGACGTAGAGGGGCAGGGGGTCCTGGACGGGCCGCGGGAGCAGCTCGACGCCCTCGAAGGAGACCGCCTCGCCGTCGTAGCTCGACGGCCCCGGCTCCAGCAGGCCGGCGAGCGCCTCGACCGACTCGTCCATGATGCGGCCGCGGGGCAGGTCGACCGTCGGGTGGACCGCCTCGAACTCCTCGCGGTAGGCCCCGACGCCCGTCCCGAGCAGCAGCCGGCCGTCGGAGAACCGGTCGAGCGTCATCGCCTGCTTGGCGACCCACACCGGGTCCCGCAGCGGGAGGACGGTCACCGCGGTGTTCAGCCGGATCTCCGAGGTCTTGGCGGCGACGTACGAGAACGTGTTGAACACGTCCCAGTAGCGCGGCTGCTCGTCCCACTCCTCCCGGACGTAGTCCTGGGTGACGATGTGGTCGTTCCCGCCGATGGAGTCAAAGCCCATCGCCTCCGCCTCGACGGCCAGGCGGACCAGGTCGTCCACGTCGCTGAACGGCACCGGGTACATCAGCCCCTCCATCCCCGTCGGGTAGGCGGCGCCGAATCGCATCTCAGGCATGGTCGATGTCGTGGGCCACTTCAGCCGCGAACGCTTCAAGGTTGCCACGCACGCCGCGCTCCTCGTTCGCGAACGCGAGCACGGCGACGTGCTCGACGCCGACGTCCGCGAGCCGCTCGACGTGCTCGCGGCACTGCTCGGGCGTGCCGACGATGGAGAACTGCTCGACGATGGACCGCGGCACCGCCGCCCGGAGGTCGGCCGCCGAGAGCGCGTCGAGGTCGTCGATGGCCTTCACGGCCTCGGCGTCCTCGCGGGGGACGCCGATGGCCGCGAGGGTGTCGGTCGGCACGGCCCGGACGATGCGTGCCACGAGCGGGGCGACGGCGTCGAGGGCGACCTCGCGGTCGGACGCGATGGAGAGGAACGCCCAGCAGACGACGTCGACGTCGTCGACCGACCGGTCGCCGTGCTCGGCGCCGACCGCGACGCGCTCGAGCGCGTAGCGCATCCCCTCCGGCGAGGTCAGTCCGGCGCCGGCGATGACGCCGTCGCCGACGTGGCCCCCGAGGCTGAGCAGCTGGGGCCCGCGGCCGGCGACGTAGATGGGCACCTCGCGGTCGGCCGGGACGTCCAGCGCGACGTCGTCGAGCGTGAACGCCGGCCGGTCGACGCTCACCGACTCGCCGCGGTGCAGCGCCCTGATGGCCGCGACGGCGTCCCGGACCGCGCCGACCGGCGAGGACTGGTCGACGCCGAGCGGGTCGAGGACCATCCCCGAGCCCGCCCCGAGGCCCAGGCGGGCGCGGCCGCCGGAGAGCTCGTCGATGGTGGCGATGGCGGCGGCGGTGAAGACCGGGTTCCTCGTGTACGGGTTCGTGACCCCGGTCGAGAGGGCTATATGCTCGGTGTGCTCGGCGGCGACGGCGAGGAGGGCGTACGGGTTCCGGTAGAACCGCTCGTCGGCGACGAACAGCGTCCCGTAGGCCCCCGACCCCTCCACCGCCCGGACGGTCTCGACGAACTCGTCGCGCCGCTGGTCGTTCAGCAGCGCCGCGCTGAACCTCACCATCTCGGCATCACGACCCACTCTGTCACGGTCTGGCTCATAAAGCCCCCGTCTCCGTCACACGTCACCGCGCCGAACGCGCCGACGGCGTCGTGGAAAGCGGAGGCAGGTGCTGCCTCCTCGTGAACGTTTATCCGTGCAGGTTCTGTGTCAGGGCCATGGCAGAAGGTGACGCTGCCGCCGGCGGGGGACCGGCTGTCGAACACGAACAGGAGTTCCTCGAGGTGCGCGAGGACTATCCGACCGAACCCGTCCCGGAGGAGGAGCGCCGGAGCGCGCTCGCGACGCTCACGGTGTGGGCCGGCTGGACCATCAGCATCACGGCGTTCCTCGTGGGCGGCCTGGTCGGCGGGGGGTTGAGCATCCAGGAGGCCGTGCCCGCCATCCTGCTCGGGAACATCGTCCTGGCGGTGGTGGGGGCGCTCATCGGCATCATCGGGATGAAGACCGGCCTCTCGACGTACATGCTCGCCCAGGCCGTCTTCGGCCGCTACGGCTCCATCGTCATCTCGCTCATCATCGGCATCTTCGCGATGGGGTTCGTCGGCGTCTTCGCCGGCGCGACGGGCAACTTCATCAACGCCCAGTTCGCCGGGCTGCCCGTCTGGCTCGGCGCGCTCGTCTTCGTCGTGGTCGTCGTGGCGACGGCGCTGTACGGGTTCCTGGGGCTGGAGTACCTGAGCAAGGTCGCGGTGCCGCTGCTCTGGCTGCTGGCCATCCTCGCGCTCGTCAGCGTCAGCGGCGAGATTCCGGGCGGCCTGGGCGGCGTGACCGACATCGCGCCGGCCCAGCCGGCCTCCTTCGCCTTCGGGGTCACGCTCGCCATCTCGGTGTGGATCACCGGTGCCTCCATCACCGCAGACATCGGCCGGTACGCGAAGAGCCGCAACCACGTCCTGCTGGGCGCCTTCGGCGGCTGGGTGCTGGGCGCGGCGCTGCTCGAGTCCATCAGCGCCATCGCGGCCCTCGGCGTGGGCGAGGGCGACCTCGTCGTCGTGATGATCGACCTCGGGCTGTTCTGGCCCGCGCTGTTCGTCTTCTTCGCCGCGATGTGGAC
>CAYREV010000058.1:0-7619 GCA_964423345.1 uncultured Balneolaceae bacterium
TACTCCTCGGGGAGGACGTACCGCTCGTAGGGTGTCGGGCTGTCCGCCGGCAGCACGAACGGACATTCGACCCGTCCGTCGACTGTCGCCACCGATACTTTGTTGCGGTAGAAGGTCGCGCTCCGTGCGTCGTAGTCCATCGTCTCGGCGGTGAACGTCGGACGTGAGACGCGCTGGCCGTTCTTCCAGCGTTCGACGACGCCGTTGACGGCTTCGACGCCGCGACGGATAGCGGCTTGAACGAGTTGCGCCTGGAGATCTGTCTCCTCGCGGAGGTCGACGTCCAGTTCGTCCCGAACCTGCCTCTTGTAGGTCTTGCAGTTCGTGAACGAGGTGTCGTCCCAACAGAACGCGCTGGTTCGGTTCGCACAGTAGAGGTACTGCTCGGCGGTTCGGTGGAGTGCGTCGCGCTGCTCGTCGGAAACGCTGAGTTTCACGACGGCAGTCCGACGCACTTCCATACTTCAGAGAGAATGGGACGGTACTTGAATGTTTGGGAATCGGACTGCTACCGTCGTGTGGTTTCGGTAGTCGCATGTCGGCTCCTCCCCTCCCTACTCGTGCCTCGGTGCGACAGCGCGTCGCACTTCCGGCGCTCGTTGAAGAAGGGGGCTTCGCCTTGCTAAGTAAGCTGACCGGCGGGGTCGATCCCTGCGGCCGGCGACGAACACTCGACGGCAGTGACGATCGGTAGTGACGACGCTCGCCGCGTGGGACTACTCCACCGGCAGGATCTCCAGGAGTTCCTCGTGGATCCGGCCGTTCGAGGCGACGATCCCCCGCTTTCGCGGTGACCACGGCTCGCCGTGGACGTCCGTCACCGTCCCGCCGGCCCGCTCGACCAGGTGTGCGCCGGCCACGGTGTCCCACGGGTTCGGCTCGGCCGTCCCGACGGTCGCCTCGATCGCCCCGCACGCGACGAGCGAGAGCACCGCCTGTGCGGACCCGATCCGTCGGAAGTCGGCGATCCTGGGCGAGAGCGCGGACAGCAGGTCGCCGTACTGTGCCCGGTACTCGTGTCCGTACCTGAGGATCGGCGCGACGAGGCTCGTGTCGAGTTCGGCGGTCGAACTGACCGTCGCGGGCCGGCCGTTGTGCCGCGCGCCGTCCCGCCCGGCGACGTACCGGTCGCCCAGTATCGGGAGGACGTTGGCCGCCGCGATGGGCTCGCCGTCCTCGACGACGGCGACGCTCGTCGCCCAGAACTGGATCCCGTTGACGTAGTTCGTCGTCCCGTCGATCGGGTCGATCACCCACGCGACCCCGTCGGTCGGGACGCGCTTCAGCTCGTCCTCCTCCTCGCCCACGATGGTGTCCTCGGGGAACTGCTCCTCGATCATCTCGATGATCCGGCGCTGTGTCCGCGTGTCGGCCCTCGTGACGAGGTCGACCTCGGAGGCCTTCGTCTCGACTGAGAGATCGGTGCGGAACAGGTCGGCGGCGACCTCGGCGCCGGCGTCGGCCGCCCGCTCGGCCAGTGTCTCGCGGTCCATAGCTGGTCCACTCGTCCCGGTGGGTAAAGCGTGCCGTCCGCGCTGGACCGCGACCGACGAGGGTCGACCCGTGATTCCCGACCTCGTCAGTCCCGCGAGCGTTCGGCGTGGTCCCGGAGGCAGTCCTCGAGCGGCGTCAGTTCGTAGCCGAGTTCGTCGCTCGCTCGCGCACACGAGACGTCGGGGATCAGCTGGCTGGTCCCGCCCTCCTCGAGCGTGACCTCCCCACCCACGACCTCCTCGACCAGTCGGGCGAGGTCCCCGGCGGTCACCGTGTGTCCCCCGGTGTTGTACGCGTGGTGGGACAGCGAGTCGGCGCGGAGCATCCGCACCATCAGGTCGGCGACGTCCTCGCGGTAGACCATCTCCAGTTCCTGCTCGGCGTCGAACGGGAGGTGGCCCACCTCGCCGCGGGCCGGCTTCGAGACGAACTCCGAGGCCCACTTCGTGAGCCCGAACTTCCGGCCGGGGCCGAAGACGATGCTCGGCCGGATGGCGGCGACGTCGAGGCCGCGTTCGGCCGCGTAGTGGCGGGACTGGTACTCGTTGAGCTGCTTCGTCGCCCCGTAGAACAGCCACGGGTACTGCGTGTACGCGGCGGGGGCGACCGCGCCCTCCTCGACCGCAGAGCCGTACGTGCCGGCCGAGCCGTAGACGGTCATCGAACTCGCGTACACCACGCGCTCGACGCCCGCGTCGGCGGCGGCCCGGAACACGTTGTCCATCCCGACGCAGTTCACCCGGACGGCGAGCGAGGGGTCCTCGTCCGCCTCGGCCCCCAGCACGTACGCCAGGTCGAGCACGCGGTCGGGGTCGTACCGCTCGAACAGGTCCGCGACGGCCTCCGCGTCGGTCACGTCCCCTTCGACCACGCGGACGCCGTCGCGGTCGATGCCGTCGCCGGGGTCCACGTCCACGCAGATCACCTCCTCGCCGTCGGCCGCGAGCCGGTCGGTCACGCGCCGCCCGATGAATCCGGTGCCGCCGAAGTTGAGCGTCGTCATCAGTTCACCGCGATGCCGCCGTTCACGTCGAGGACGGTCCCCGTGATCCAGTTCGACTGCCCGCTGGCCAGGAACACCACCGCCTCGGCGATATCCTCGGGTTCGCCCAGCCGACCCAGCGGCGACATGTCGTCGGCGTAGCCGGGTTCGTCCTCGGTCATCGGCGACCAGACGGGGCCGGGGGCGATGCCGTTCGCGTAGACGCCGTCGGCGGCCCCATTCTGTGCGAGCCACCGGACGAGCCCGTGGACGCCGGCCTTCGAGGCGACGTAGTCCGGCCCGCTGATCACGCCGCCGACCTTCCCGGCGACCGACCCGATACAGACGACCTTCCCGTAGCCGTTCTCGCGGAGGTGGTCGTAGAACGCCCGGACGACGAGGGTCGTCCCGGTGAGGTTCACGTCGACCGTGCGCCGCCACTCCTCCAGCGTGAGCTCCGAGAGGTCCCCGCGGTTGACGACCCCGTGGACCGTGACCACCGCGTCGATCACGTCGCTCGCGTCGAGCGCCGCCCGACGGAGTTCGGCGACGTCTTCCGGGTCGGTCACGTCCGCCCGGACCGTCGTACACTTGCCGCCGTGGCGTTCGACGCGGGCCGCGGTGTCCTCGAGCCCGTCGACCGTGACGTCCGTGGCGACGACGTCGGCACCTTCGCGGGCGAGCGACGCACACGTCTCCCGGCCGATGGCACCGGCCGCTCCCGTCACCACCACCGTCCGGTCCGTCATGTCCGGCGCGCCGCTGATCGGGGCCGTCATCGCGGCGACCCCGTCGGTCGTCCGTCACTGCGGACGGGTCGGCGGCTCCCGCTCGACGCCGTGGCGGTCGGTGTCGGTTCGAGCGTTCGGTCGGCGGTCCACCGGTCACCTGGTCGTTGCATAGGGCCACCCTCCGGGGATCGGAGTATATAGCTTCGGGTGGCCGGAGAGCGCCGTTCGCACCGGTCTCCGGGGGAGCCGGGCGACCGCTCGCGATCGGCCGTCGTCGCTTGCCTGCCGGGGTGGTCCGGTCCCCCCGGCGCCACCCGATGCACACACTTTATCCGAACGACTCCGTACGGCGCTCATGCCAGACGATCAGACGCTCCCGCCCTACGAGGTGGCCCGGTCGGACCTGGGGACGCTCGCGACGCGGGCGGCGCGCCGGTCCCCCGACGGCGTCGCGTTCGTCGACGCGGCGACCGGCGAGGAGACGACGTTCGCTGAGTTCGAAGCCCACGCCGGCGCGTGTGCCGACGCGCTCGAGGACCGCGGCGTCGAACGGGGGGACGTGCTCGCGGTCCTCGCGACGAACTCGGTCGAGATGTACGCGGCCCACTTCGCGGCGCTCTCGCTCGGCGCGGTGACGCTGTTTCTCAACGTCGACCTCACCCCGTCGGACCTCGCGTACCAGCTAGAGGACGCGGGGGCCGACGCGGTCGTCTACGATCCCGAACTCGAAGAGAAGCTCGAGCCCTACCGGGCGGACGCGACGCTCGATCCCGCGCTCACCACCGCCCGGGTCGCCGAACTGGGCGCTTTCGGGTTGCCGGCCGCTCGAGACGTGCGCGAACTCGGGTCCCGTGACGTCGTGATCGATCCCTCGGACCCCGCGCTGATCCTCTACACGAGCGGGACGACCTCGAAGCCGAAGGGAGTGGTTCACACCCACCGTTCGTACGGCTACGGGGTGATCAACACGCTCGTCGGCGGCGACGTCCGGCGAGATGAAATCCAGGTCGGCGTGCTCCCGCTGTTCCACATCCACCAGGACCTCTGGACGAAGGCCGCCCTCTGCGTCGGCGCGACGACGGTCCTCTACGACGAGTTCGAGCCCGAGTCGTTCGTAGAGAGCGTCGACCGCCACGACGTGACCTACCTCAACCTCATGGCGTCGATGTACCGGCGGCTGGTCGACGTCGACGTCCCGGCGGGTGCCGTCGCGTCCGTGCGACGGTGCGTCCACGGGATGCCCATGGAGATGTCCCTCCGTGAGCGGATCGTCGAGACGTTCGACGCCGACCTCCAGAAGGTCTACGGCCAGACGGAGGCGCTGATCGCGACGTTCCTCGATCCCGAGTGGCAGTTCGAGAAGCCCGGCAACTACGTCGGGGAGCCGACCCCGTTCGTCGAGGTCGCGGTCATGGACGACGACGGGAGCCTGCTCGACCGCGGGGAGACGGGCGAGATCGTCCTCCGCGGGCCCACCGTCATGGATGGCTATCTGAACATGCCCGAGGCGTCGGCCGCGACCTGGGCGGACGGCTGGCACCACACCGAGGACGTCGGCCTGATCGACGAGGACGGGCTCCTCTTCTTCGTCGACCGGGAGAAGGACGTCGTCAAGACCGGCGGGGAGAACGTCTCCTCGATCAAGGTCGAGAACTGCGTCGGCGAGCACCCCGCCGTCGCGGAGTGTGCGGTCGTCGGCCTCCCGCACGAGACGTGGGGCGAGGCCATCACGGCGTTCGTGACGCTCGACGGTGACGTCACCACCGAGGAGCTGCGGGCGCACTGCGAGTCCCACCTCGCCGGATTCGAGCGCCCGAAGGCGTTCGTCGTCCGATCCGAGTTTCCGTACACGTCGACGGGGAAGATCACCAAGTCACAGCTGAAGACCGAGTACCGCGAGTACTACCGCGACGACGACTGACGGCGTCGGTGACTACCCGTCGGACCGGGGGAAAGTTATAGATGATTCGGTGTGGAGGGTGAGCGCGTGACAAGAGACACTGACGACGGGATCGCGCTCCTCGAGGACCTGCTGTTGACGCGGCGGTTCGAGGAGACGGTCATCGACATCTACGAGGACCGCGGTATCCGCGAGCTACCCCACTCGAGCCTCGGCCAGGAGGCCGTCGGCGTCGGCGGCTGTTTCGCCCTCCGGGACGACGACGTGGTCGTCCCGTCGCTCCGGACCCGGGCGGCGATGCTGACGCGCGTGCCGCTGGAGGAGGTGATCGGTGGCATGTACGGCACGGCCTCCGGTCCCTCGAACGGCCGGACCACACAGCACCACATGGGTTCCTCGGAGTACGGCATCCTCGGGACGACGGGGATGGTCGGTGCCCACCTCAACCCCGCGGCCGGTTCCGCGCTCGGGAACCAGGTACTGGGAAACGACCGCGTGACGCTCGCGTTCTTCGGCGACGGGGCCGTCCAGCGCGGGGAGTTCCACACCGCGATGAACTTCTCGACGGTTCGTGAGCTCCCGGTGGTGTTCATCATCGAGAACAACGGGTGGACCGAGGGCTCGCCGATCGAGAAGCTCGTCGCCGTCGAGGACCTGGCCGACCTGGCGAATCACGGCCTCCCGACGCACGTCGTCGACGGCCAGGACGTCGAGGAGGTTCTCGAGACGACCGCGTCGGCGGTCGACCGGGCCCGGTCGGGCGACGGGCCGACGCTGATCGAGGCGAAGACGTTCCGGTTCCGACCCCACGCGGAGACGATGCCCGAGGAGCGCGACCGGGATGCCCTCGAGGCGATGCGCGAGCGCGACCCCGTCGCGATCTACCGGTCGCGGCTGATCGATCGGGGCGTCCTCACCGAGGACCGAATCGAGGAGATCGACGAGCGGATCCGGGCCGAGATCGACGACGCCTTCGAGGCCGCCGAACGGGACGAACTCCCCGACGAGGACACCCTCTACCACGTCTTCCGTGACGTCGAGATCGACCACTCGAAGGGGGTGGTTCGATGAGCGAAGGCGAACTCGAGGTCGGCCAGGAGACGACGGAGCTGACCGTCCGCGAGAGCCTGAACGAGGCGCTCTTCGAGGAGATGGAGCGGGACGACCGCGTGTTACTCTACGGCGAGGACGTCGCCGAGTACGGCGGGCTCTACAAGGTCACCCAGGGCCTGCACGACGCGTTCGGCGAGGAGCGCGTCTTCGACAGTCCGCTGGCGGAGACGGCCATCGCGGGTTCGGCGGTCGGTGCGGCCCTCGTCGGCGCGCGGCCCGTCGTCGAGATCATGTACGCCGACTTCCTCCCGATCGTCGGCGACCACCTGATCAACTACGCCGCGAAGATGCACTTCAACTACGGCGACGGGACGAGCGTTCCGCTGGTCGTCCGGTCGATGTACGGCGCGGGCGACGGTCACGGGCTCCACCACGGCCAGAGTCCGGAGGGGTGGTTCACGAACGTCCCGGGGCTGAAGATCGTGATGCCGTCGACGCCGCGGGACTACAAGGGGCTGCTCAAGTCGGCCATCCGGGACGACGACCCGGTGCTCTTCCTCGAGAACAAGATGTCCTACGACGACCGCGGGCCGGTCCCCGAGGAGGAGTACACGGTCCCGCTGTGCTCCTCCGATGTGAAGCGCCAGGGGACGGACGCGACCGTCGTCGCCACCGGCCCGATGGTCTCCGAGGCGCTGGAGGCGGCCGAGCGGTTGAGCGGCCGGGGCATCGAGGTCGAGGTCGTCGACCCCCGGACGATCGCCCCGCTCGACGTGGAGCCGATCCTCGAGTCGGTCCGGAAGACGAACGTGCTCGTCGTCGCCCACGAGGCCCCGACGTTCGGCGGGTTCGGCTCGGAGGTCGCCGCACAGGCCATCGACGAGGCGTTCTTCTACCTCGACGCGCCCGTCAAGCGGGTGGGCGCACCGTCCACGCCGATCCCGTTCGCGGAGAACCTGGAGGAGGCGTACCTGCCGCGGGCCGACGAGATCGAGTCGGCCGTGATCGAGGCGATCGAGACGTAACATGCAGGAACTGAAACTCCCCAAGCGCGGGCAGGCGATGGAGGAGGGGACGATCGTCGAGTGGGCCGTCGACGTGGACGAGCCGATCGCCGCCGGCGACCCAGTCGTCCTCTTCGAGACGGACAAGGCGACCGAGGAGATCGTGGCCGAAGAAGACGGCCTGCTGCTCGCAAAGCGGGTCTCGGCCGGCGAGACGGTCCCCATCGGAACGACGCTCGGCTTCGTCGGCACCGAGGACGAGCGCGAGGCGGTCCCCGACGACGGGGCGACCGCCCCCGACTCCGGTTCGGAGGACGCCACGACCGGCACGGAACCGGCGGCGAGCGCGGAGTCGAACGAGCGCGGGAACGGTGCCGACGGGCCGCCGATCCGCGGCTCACCGAGCGCCCGGCGCGCCGCCAGGGAGCGCGACGTGTCGATCGAGGCCGTCGGCA
>CAYREV010000059.1:0-3866 GCA_964423345.1 uncultured Balneolaceae bacterium
CGCGAGAACGACCCGGCGTTCAAGTCACACCCCTGCGTTCGACGAGGACGTGCAACTGACGAAGTGGCGCGCCCTGGCGCTGGTGGCGACGGCGGAACTGCTCTCGATGAGCCTCTGGTTCTCCGCGTCGGCCGTGGCACCCGAACTCGCCGCCGCGTGGGGGCTCACCCCGGGACAGGTGGGCCTGCTCACCAGCGCCGTGCAGGTCGGGTTCGTCGTCGGGGCGCTGCTCTCGGCGGTGCTCACGCTCTCGGACGCGGTGCCGCCGCGCTACCTGTTCGCCGCGAGTGCGCTGGCGGGTGCGGCCGTCACGGTCGTCCTCGCCACCAGCGTCGACACGCTCGTCCCGGCCGTGGCCCTCCGATTCCTCACGGGCGTCGCCCTCGCCGGCGTCTACCCACCCGGGATGAAGATCGCCGCCGGGTGGTTCACGGAGGCCCGCGGCCTCGCCATCGGGACCGTGGTCGGCGCCCTCACCGTCGGGTCCGCGCTCCCACACCTCCTGCGCGCGCTCGGCGGCGTGGGCCGCCCCCGTCTGGTCCTGTTCGGCGCGGCGGGGCTCGCGGTGGTCTCGGCCGTCCTCATCCTGCTCGTCCGGCCCGGCCCCCACCAGGCCCCGGCGGCCCCGTTCGACCCCGCGGCCGTCCGCCGGGTCGTCTCGGACCGTGCCACCTCGCTCGCCAACCTCGGCTACTTCGGCCACATGTGGGAGCTCTACGCCGTCTGGACGTGGCTCCCGGCCTACCTCGTGGCGACCCGCGCCGTCGACGGGGCGAGCGGGACAGCCTCGCTGCTGACGTTCGGCACCATCGCCATCGGCGGCGTGGGGGCCGTCGCAGCGGGGCGCTACGCCGACCGACTGGGCCGGACCCGCGTCACGAGCGCCGCGATGGTCGTCTCCGGCTCGGCGTCGGTGCTCGCGGGCGTGTTCTTCGGCTTCTCGCTCCTGCTCCTCGTCCCCTTCCTGCTCGTCTGGGGCGCGACCATCGTCGCCGATTCCGCGCAGTTTTCCGCGGCCGTGACGGAACTCGCCGACCCCTCCTACGTCGGGACGGCGCTCACCCTCCAGACCGCGGTGGGGTTCCTGCTCACGACGGTCTCCATCCAGATGGTCCCGGTCCTGCAGGCGTCGCTCGGCTGGCAGTGGGCGTTCGCCCCGCTCGTCGTCGGCCCCATCGTCGGCACGCTGGCGATGCAGCGGTTACGGGCCCGGCCGGAGGCCGCACGGCTGGCCGGGGGGCGGGGATGAACGGAGCAGAGTAGGTCGGACCGCGGGAGAGGGCTGCGTCGGGGGCGCGTGTGTCAGTGGGGAACGGACGTGCGGGGTCAGTCACCGCTCGCCGGCGCGGGCTTCTCACCGTCGCCCGGCGTCAGGCCGCTGATGGCCTTCCCGAGGTTCTCGACGGTGCCGTCGAGGAACCCACCGATGGCCTCGTGGATGTCACCCACGAAGTCCGGGACCGGGCCGGGGAGGTCGGACGGCGGGCCAGCCTCACCCGGCGCGTTCTCGGATGCCTGTGCGTCGTCGGGGGCCGCGGCGACAGCCCCTGCGCCCAGCGTGAGCGCGAGAACTGCCAGCGCTGCGACCACGATGCGTGTGAGCTTCATGTTGCACTCGGGACGAAGGGCGGGACCCACTTGAGGGGGCCAGAGCGTTCAGTCGGTTCAGGCGCCCGAACTCGCTCGCCCGCGAATTCGAGCGTCTGAACGGATTTGAACGGAATGAACGTCTCGTGGCGCCGGCTGAGGACCGGAGTCAGTGGGCGTCGAGGGAGGTCTGTGCCGTCGCGGCCGTCTGCTCGCGCGCCCGACTCCGCTCGGGGTCCCAGCGGCGAGCGACCACGTAGCCGTCCACCGTGTCGTCCTTCGGGTGGGCGTCCTGCAGCCAGACCGTCCGGTCGCCGTCCCGGGTCAGGTCGCGCGTCCACGACCGGGCCTGCGGCTTCGAGTCGAACCGGCGCCGGGTGCCGTGGTCACCCACCCACTGCCCGGCTGCCGCGCTGGCCTTCCGGGCCGACCGCTTCACGTCGACGAGGTAGCCCGCGGGGTCGGAGCCGGCCTCGCCCTCGCTCTCGGCACCGCCCACGGCGCTCTCGGTGGCCGAATCCAGGTCCATCCCGAGGGTCGACGCCTCGCCGTTCACGGGGGACGGTTGGCGCAGGTGTGGCAAAAGTTTTCATACCCGCTCGTCCGAGTTCGATTCGATGACGCACGAGGCCAGGGTCCGGGGGCTCGGAATGAGTGTCACCGACAGTGGCCCGGACGCCCCCGTCGTGATGCTGGAAGCCGACGGCCGGGTCGTCCCCATATTCATCAGTACCGACCAGGCACAGTCCATCCAGCACGCGCTCGACCGGGACCCGTTCGACCGCCCGCTCACCCACGACCTGCTCGTCGAGATGGTCGGCGAGTTCGGCGCCGCCATCGACCGCGTCCGCATCGACGCGCTGGCCGGCGGGACGTTCCTCGCCAAGATCGACGCCGAGCAGTACCGCGACGGCGAGCGTCGCGCGGTCACCTTCGACGCCCGACCCTCGGACGCCATCGCCATCGCCCTCCGACTGGACTGCGCCATCGAGGTCAGCGAGGGCGTTCTCGAGGACGCCGGCCGGCCACCGGAGGACTTCGACGTGGCCGACGGAGACTAAACACGAAACTTTTCCGCTCGGGTGCGCCTCCGGCGCACCGCTCGCGCAAAACTTTCGATTCAAAAGGCGCCGCTCGCTGCGCTCGCGGCGGGTGGGTGTGCCCGACCGCACCGCAACCGCGACAGCTCCGTACCGCGTCGCCAGTTGCCTTCTAATCGTCTGCTAACACTCGGTCCGGCTCGTACGCCAGCAACCGGTCCAGCGCGTCGACCATCGCGTCCACGCTGGCGACGGTGATGTCCGCGTCACTGCTGGTGGTCGTCACCGTACGGTCCCCGCGGCTCATCTGCACCTCGACGGTCACTAAAGCGTCTGTGCCGCCCGTGATGGCGTCGACGTGGTAGCTGTCTAACTGGGCCTGCCCGGCCTGTCCGAGCGCGGCCTCGACCGCCTTGACGGCGGCGTCGACCGGGCCGGAGCCGGTGCCTGCGGCGGTGCGTTCCTCGTCGTCGACCCGGAGGCGGACCGAGGCGGTCGGCTGCCCCGACCCCGACGCGGCCGTGAGCCCGAGCAGTTCCACGCGGCGCTCGCGGTCACGACCCTGCACCTCCTCGGCGATGGTCAGGAGGTCGGCGTCGGTGACGCGCTTGCCACGGTCGCCGAGTTCCTTCACGCGCTTGACGACGGCCGAGAGCTCCTCGTCGCTCACCTCGACGTCGTGTTCGGCGAGCGCGGCCTTCACACCCGCGCGGCCGGCGTGTTTGCCGAGGACGAGCCGGCGCTCGCGGCCCACCGTCTCGGGCGCGTACGGCTCGTACATCGCGTCGTCCTTCAGCGTCCCGTCGGTGTGGATGCCCGACTCGTGGGTGAAGGCATTCTCGCCGAGCACCGCCTTGTTCGGCGGGAGGTTCACCCCGGTCGCGTCCGCGACGAGCCGGCCGAGCTCGTAGAGCTGCTCCGAGTCGACCGTCGTCACGTCGTAGCCGTGCTGGAGCGCGATGGCGACCTCCTCCAGGGCGACGTTGCCGGCGCGCTCGCCGATGCCGTTCACCGTCGCGTGGACGAGATCGGCGCCGGCCGCCACGGAGGCGAGCGCGTTCGTCACGCCGAGTCCGAGGTCGTCGTGGGTGTGGGTGCTCGTCGGCCCGTGTGCCGCGAGCCGCGACACCGCCTCGACCGTCCGGTCGGGGGTGGCGTGGCCCACCGTGTCGGCGTAACAGAACCGGTCGGCGCCGGCGTCGTGGGCCGTCTCCGCGAGCTGTTCGAGGAAGTCGAGGT
>CAYREV010000059.1:3876-7235 GCA_964423345.1 uncultured Balneolaceae bacterium
CCCAGAGCCCGTGGTCGGCGGCGTACTCGACGAGTTCGGCAGTATTACTCACGACCGCGTCGCGGGTCGTCCCCACCTTCGTCTCGATGTGCCGGTCGCTCGCCGGGACGACGATCGTGACGCCGTCGACGCCGCAGTCGAGCGCGAGGTCGATGTCCCCCTGCACGCCGCGGGCGAAGGAGGTGACCGTCGCGTCGAGGTCGAGGTCGGTCACCTTCCGGATGGTCTCGCGTTCGCCCGGCCCGGTGCAGGCGCTGCCGGCTTCGATGACGTCCACCCCGGCGCCGTCGAGCTCGCGTGCGATGTGTGCTTTCTGTTCGGGCGACAGCGACACCCCTGGCGCCTGCTCACCGTCGCGCAGGGTCGTGTCCAGGAACGAGACGTCCGCGTCGCCGAGCGGTCGCGTCAGGTCGTGCTTACCGAAAAGCGTCTCAGAACCGTCGAATTTCACGGCCAGCCGCCTTGCGGCGACTTCCTCTATCCTCCATGTGATCCATGGTGTGACTGCACAGGGGCGGTCACGAGTAATAAACCCACGGCTTCGGACAGGTTCTGCTCCTGTCGTTGCACCCGCGCCGACCCGCTCACGATTCGACGCGGATGCGGTCGCCGGTTTCGACACCGGCGGCAGCTCCCTCGGGCAGTTCGAGCACCGTGTCGGCGACCGCCCCTCCCCGTCCGGTCCACGCCGGCAGCGTCGCGACCTGCTGGACGATCCCGTCGGCGAGCCAGACGGCGTCGATGGCGAACGGGACGAACAGCATGTGGAGCCGCCGTCGTGCCTGCCCGTCGAACCGGAAGACAAGCGCGTAGTCGTCCGGAACGGACCGGCGGAACATCAGTCCGCGCGCTCGCGAGAACAGTGTGTCCGCGACGGCCACGTCCGTCGCGAGCACGCGCTCCGGGTCGGTCTCCGTCTTCGCCTCGTGGACGACGCGCACGAGCGCAGCGACGCTGCGGGGTCGCTTCACGGTTTCGGGCGGCGGACGACAGCTATACCCCCGGCGACCCACCACGTCGCTGTATGCGCGAAGCGCACCCCCGCGAGCGTGACACCGGTGTCGAGTGGTACGTCAGCGACGCCGACGGCACCGGTGGTCGGCTGCGCGCGACCCCCGAGGCGTTCCGGGTGCGCGAACTCGAGGCGTTCGACCACGAGCCGCTCGACGCCGACCGCGGCTCGTATCCACATCTCGTCCTCCGCGCGACGCTGCGCTCGTGGGACACCAACGACTTCGCGGGCGCGCTCGCCTCGAAGCTCGGCATCTCCCGCGAGCGCGTCTCGTGGGCGGGGACGAAGGACAAACGCGCCGTCACGACCCAGCTGTTCTCCGTCGAGGGAATCGACGCGGCCGCGCTCCCGACGCTCGACGAGGCCGAGCTGGAACCGCTCGGACGCGCCGGCCGGCCGGTGCTGTTCGGCGACCTCGCGGGCAACGAGTTCGAGATCAGCGTCGCGGAGCCCGACGCCCCCGACAACGCCGAGGCCATCACCGCGACGCTCCGCGCGTTCGCCGGCGGCGACCGCGTCGGCGTGCCGAACTACTTCGGGCCCCAACGGTTCGGCAGCGCCCGGCCCGTCACCCACCGAGTCGGGCTCGACCTCCTCCGCGGCGAGTGGGAAGCAGCCGTCAGGACGTACGTCTGCGAGACGACGGACGCGGAGCCGGACGACAGCAGCACGGCCCGCACCGCGGTCGCCGACCGATGGGGCGACGACTGGGGGGCGCTCACGGAGCTGCTTCCCCGACGACTCCGCTACGAGCGCTCGCTGCTGCAGGGGCTCGCCGAGACGGGTGGCGACGACCCCGACGACTTCCGCGCGGCGCTCGAGCGGCTCCCCTCGAACCTCCAGCAGCTGTTCGTCCACGCGGCACAGTCGTACGCGTTCAACCGGATGCTCTCGGCGCGGCTCGACCGCGGGCTCCCGTTCGACGAGGCCGTCCCCGGTGACGTCGTCTGTTTTGCCGACCGCGACGCCCCCGCCGGGGTCCGCGTGCCCGACACCGACCGCATCCAGCAGGTGACAGCCGAGCGCGTCGACACGGTGAACCGCCACGTCGACCGCGGGCGGGCGTTCGTCACCGCGCCGCTCGTCGGCACGGACACCGAGTTCGCCGACGGCGAGCAGGGGGAGATCGAGCGGGCCGTCCTCGACGACCTCGGCCTCGCACGGGGCGACTTCGACCTGCCCGGCGAGTTCGGTTCGACCGGCACGCGGCGCGCGATGCTCGTGACGACGGCGATGACGGTGGACCGCGACCCGCTGACGTTCACCTTCGCGCTGCCGAAGGGGAGCTACGCGACGACCGTCCTGCGGGAGTATCTGAAGACCGACCCGGCCGCGCTCGCCTGACTCCCACGCGACCGCGGGCGGCGCCGGCTGCAGCCGCGCCGCTTATCGGGCCCGGCGACTTCTTTTCGGACATGGACTGCCGGCAGTGTGGGACGCCGCTCGAACGCCCTGGAGACTTCTGTCTCACCTGCCGGACGCCGAACGCGGACGCGGTCGTGCTCGACCTCGCTCGCGACCGCGCGACGGTCACCAGCCTGTGCGACGGCGAGCCCGTCGCCCGACGGACGGTGACCACCCACCCCGAGGACGACCCCGAACAGGAGCACCGCGAACTGCGCAACTTCGCGGGGCTCGTCGCCGACGAGGTCCACCGGAAGCGCCCCGAAGAAGTGTACGCCGCCGGCGACCGCGAGGTGCTCACCGCGGTCCGCGGGGAGCTCCACTACTCGCTGTACCGGGTTGCGGACGACGATCCCGTCGAGGCCGTCATCGCGCGACAGGACGACACGCCCCTGGAGATCGTCGACAAGTCGGTTGGCGAGAAGCTGGGCGGGAGCCACTCGACGCTCATCGGTGACCGGGCCGGCCGTCGGGCCATCCGGACCGTCGGCGGGCATCCGCACGTGAAGAAGATTATCCCCGGACCTATCGACGCCGGCGGCTCGGGCTCCCGCACGGGGGTCCGTGCGAAGGCGACCCGGGCGGACGCCAACGGCAACGTCCGACTGCTCATCCGCGACGGCTCCTCGGTGCAGGAGAACCGTATCGTCACTACCGCGAGCGACCGGGAGATGGGCGAACACGTCCGCGACGACCTGAACGACGCGCTCAGCGAGGCCGAGCTGCGGGAGTAGGCGTCGACTCGGTCCACACGTGCGGGATACCCTTTGCCCACACGCACGCGGCGGACCGGCGACAGCGCCCGCGTCTCGCAGGGTTTATGGCTCCGAGACGAGTTCCTTTCGATACTATGGCCAAGAGCAAGACCGGGAGCGCCGGTCGGTTCGGGGCGCGATACGGCCGCGTCGCCCGAAAGCGGGTCGCCGACATCGAGGCGGACATG
>CAYREV010000060.1:0-2419 GCA_964423345.1 uncultured Balneolaceae bacterium
CGACCAGTTCGCGGGTCGCGTCCTGGAACGTCTCCAGGGTCTCCTCGCGCTCGCGCTGTGCGGTGATGTCCCGGGCGATACCGACGATCTGGGCCACCTCACCGTCGAGGATCACCGGGGAGAGCTTCGTCTGAAAGACGCTCGACCCGGCCGGGAGATCGAGCTCCTCCTCGTAGGTTATCGTCTCGCGCGCCTCGACGCAACGGCGGTAGTTGGCCTCGATCTCGGCGCCGAGCGCCTCGCCGCACAGCTCCCGGGGGGTCTTGCCCACGATCGCATCCGTCGAGAACCCGGTCTGTTCCTGGTGTGCCCGGTTCGTCCGGCGGTAGACGAACGCCGGTCCCGAATCGGTCCGCTCGACGTCGACGAAGAACAGCGCGTCCTGCGCGTTCTCGAAGATGGTCTCGTACTCCTCGGTGAGTCGGCGGAGTTCCCGCTTTCGTCGCTTGCGCTCGGTGACGTCGCGCACGCTCGCGAGGACGCGCTCCTCCCCGCGGAGCTGGACGGTACTGAGGTGGACCTCGCCGAGGAACGTCGAGCCGTCCTTGCGCTGTCCCTTGAACTCGAACAGCTGTGGTCCCTCCTCGCGCGCCGCCTCGATGCGTGCCCGTGCGTCCTCGTAGGTGTACTCGGGGTCCTCGGGGACGATGAGCCGGACGTTCGCCCCGACCAGCTCCGCCTCGGTGTAGCCCGTCAGCTCGCAGTACCGGTCGTTGACGTCGAGTATCTCGCCCGTCTCGGGCTCGTGGACGACGAGCCCGTCCGAGACGTTCTCGAACACCGCCCGGTACGTGCGTTCGAGCTCCCGGCGCTCGGTGACGTCCTCGACGACCCCCACGAACCGGGTGTCGCGGCCGCCGTCACCGTCTCCGTCTCGGTCCTCCTCGCCCAGCCCGACGGGATAGCCGGTCGCGCGAACCCAGCGGATCGACCCGTCCCCGCGACGGACCCGGAACTCGAAGGTGTAGCTGTCTTCGGCCTCGCCCCGGTCGATGTCCGCGAGCATCGCCTCGAACGCGGCCTCGAACGCGTCGCGGTCGCGGGGGTCGATGCGGTCCGTGAACCCTCTCGGATCGTCGAACAGCGCCTCGACCGGCTCCCCCCAGATCTCCTCGTAGGCCTCGTTGACGTAGAATAGCTCGGAGAAGTCGGGCTCGGCGAGGAAGATGATCTCGTCGATCCGCTCGGCGATGAGCCGGAAGCGCCGCTCGCTCTCGCGGAGTTCGCGCCCGCGTTCGATCCGGTCGAGCGCCGTGGTGGCGTGGCGTGCGAGGATGCGGGCGGCGTCGAGGGTGACGTCGTCGAACGACTCGATCCCGGGTTCGGACGCACCGAACAGCCCGTGGTCGCCGAGCGGGACGAGGACTCCACACTCGAGCGGGGTACCCTCCCGGAACTCGCTCGGGTCGTAGACGCCCATCTCGCCCCGCTCGTAGACGTCGTACCCGAAGCTCCCCGGCTCGAACGTCCCGGGCCCGCCCGGGACCTCCCAGGCGGGGTCGGGCGCCACGACCGGCTCGAGGACCGGCTCCTCGTCGCCCTCGTGGAGCCAGCAGGCCGGCATCGACAGGTCGAGCACCTCCTCGGCGGCGGCGACGGTCGCCTCGAGAACCGCCTCGACGGTCTCCGCGTTCTGGAGCTCGTCGGTCGACTCGTGGAGGTTCCGGATGGTGCGCTCGCGGCGCTTGCGCTCGGTGACGTCCCGGGAGATACCGAGCACCCGGCGTTCGCCACCGATCCGTGCCGGCGTCACGCTGACCTCGTACCAGCGGCGGTCACCCTCGGCGTTCTCGACCCGCCACTCGACGGTCGTCGGCTCGCCGGTCTCGGCGACCTCGTTGATTATCTCCCGGGAGCGCTCCTCGGTGTAGCCCTCCTCGGGGACGCTCAGCCCCTCGACGCCGAGGTCGAGGATGGTCGATTCGTCGTAGCCGAACGCCTCGACGTAGGTGTCGTTCACCTCCAGTATTTCGCCGGTCGCCGGGTCGTGGACGCTGATGGCGTCGTTGACCGTGTTGAATATCTGCTCGTACTCCCGCTCGTGGCGCTTGCGCTCGGTGACCTCCTCGATCACGACCACGAACCGCTCGACGGGATTCTCTTCCTCGCCCCCCAGGACCGGATACCGCGAGACGTGGATCCAGCGGGGTCGCTCGTTCTCGTCACCCTGCAGCCGGTACTCGCCCTCGTAGACCGACTGCGGGTCGTCGCGCTCGAAGTCCGCGAGCATCGACTCGACGTCCGCCTCGTAGCCCTCGCGGTCCTCGGGGTGGACCGAGTCGAGGAACGACCGCGGCCGCTCGTACAGCCGGCCGACCGACTGGCCGTACAGCTCCTCGTAGGCAGGGGTGACGTACTGGACCTCCGAGAGGTCGGCGCTGGCGACGAGGATGACCTCGTCGACGTTCTCGGCGACCAG
>CAYREV010000060.1:2519-6037 GCA_964423345.1 uncultured Balneolaceae bacterium
CGGGGTTATCGAGAGATATCCGATGCGTACTATTGTTACCCTCCGTTCGAAACCACGGGGAGATATGGGAGCATCCGCACGGATCGAACGTCGGCGGCGGTGGTCGGTGGCAGGGATAGGTGTGCTCCTCTGTGGCGTCGTCGTCGGGGTGGGGATAATCAGCCACGTCGAGTGGACGATACCGCACTACCTCCAGATCGGCGTTCCGCTCCTGCTCTCGGTCGGCCTCGCCGCGTACGGGAAGTGGCTCGTCCACTCCGACGTTCCCACAGAGTGGATCAGTCGGATCGCCCTGTGGGTGCTCGTCGGCGCCGTCGGCGTCGGCTCGTTCGCCAGCTGGGAGATGTTCACCCACGTCCTCGAGGGCGAACCGGTTCTCGAGACGTCTCACGAGTTGCTGAACGGGCTGACGGAGGGCGCGGCCGTCGGCGGACTGATCGGCTACTACGACGCCCGTCAGAAGGCCCAGTACGCCGAGGCCGAGCAGGCCCAGCGAGCCATCTCCGCGTCGACGGACGGGATCGCCGTCATCGACGAGAGCGGCGAGTATCGAACGGCGAATCGGGCGTTCGCGGAGATCCACGGCTACGACGACGCCGAGTCGCTCGCCGGTGAGAGCTGGCGCGGCTGTTACACCGAGGCGGAGGCGGATCGGTTCGAGGAGGAGATCTTCCCCCGACTGTCCGAGGAGGGGAGCTGGCGAGGACAGCTCGTCGGCCGACGTCGCGATGGAGGCACGTTTCCACAGGAGATCACGCTCTCGAAGGGTCCGGACGGTGGCTTCGTCTCCGTCGTCCGTGAGATCCGCGAGCGGCGAGAGTACGAGGACCGCCTCGCGGCGCTCAACGAGACGAGTCGGGAGTTGATGGCCGCAGAATCGGAGGCGGCCATCGCCGAGATCATCGTCGAGACGGCACACCGTCTCCTCGACTGGCCGCTGGCAGTCTACTGGTCGTACGACGCCGAGGAGGACCTCCTGGTTCCGATCGCCGCCACCGATCGGGCCACGAGGGCGGCCGAGGCGGCGGATCCGGAGGAGGGCATCCCGTCGTTCTCCGACGGGACGATCGACATGGAGATCTTCCGCGGCGGTGAGCCGACCGTCATCGACGATTACCGGATGGTCGATAACCCCGCCACTCGGGACATCACGCTCGGAACGATCCTCGCCCTCCCCGTCGGCGAGCACGGCCTGCTCAACATCGGATCGCCGGCGGTCGAGGACGTGGCTCAACCGGACCGACAGCTCAGCGAGATACTCGCTCAGAACGCCCAGTCCGCGCTCGATCGCCTCGAGCACCAGCGAACGCTCGCGATGCGCGAACAACGGCTCCGCACCATCGTCGAGAACGCGCCGGTCGTCCTGTTCGCCGTCGACCGGAGTCGAACGGTGACGCTCCAGGTCGGCAAGGGGCTCGACGAGATCGGGGTCGAACAGAACCAGATGGTCGGGGAGCCGATCGACGACCTGTTCGGTGACTCCCCGGTCATCGTCGACGCGATCGACCGGAGCCTCGACGGCGAGCCGACCGACGTCACGGTCGACCTCTGGGGCCAGACCTACCAGGTCTGGTACCAGCCGGTCGAGACCGGTGGCGAGGTCACGAGCGTGATCGGCGTCGCGATGGACGTCACCGAGCGCCACCGGCGCGAGCGGGGCATCAGAGCGCTACACGAGGCCACCAGGGAGATGATGCGGGAGACCGATCGGGAGACGATCTGCCGGATCGCCGTCGACACCGCACAGCGATCGCTGGACCTCCCGATGTCCGCGATCTGGCTGCGAGCGGACGATCCGCCGCGACTGGAGCCGGTCGCCTGGTCCGATCGGGCCGGGGAGCTGTTCGGGGAACCCCCGGTGTTCGAGCCGGGAGGGAGCATCTCCTGGTCGGTGTACGAGGAAGGCGAGCTCCGTATCTTCGAGGACGTACGCGAGGCCGAGAACCGCCACAACCCCGAGACGCAGATGCGGAGCGAACTGATCGTCCCGGTCGGCGAGTACGGCGTGTTGAACAGCGGCTCGACGGACCCCGGGCAGTTCGACGAGACCGCCGTCGTCCTCGCACAGCTGCTGGCGGCCAACACCCGGTCCGCGCTCGAACGGGCCGACCGCGAGGACGATCTCCAGCGCCAGACCGACCAGATGGAGTTCTTCAACTCGATCCTCAGACACGACGTCCTCAACGGGATGACCGTGATCCGGGCGCGGGCCGAGTTCCTCGCCGAAGGGCTCGAGGGCCAGCAGCTCAGGGACGCCGAGACGATCGTCGACTGGTCCGACGAGATCACCACGGTCGTCCAGCGCGTCCGAACGGTTCTGGAGACGCTGGTCGGGGGTGGCGGCCCACGGCTCGAATCGGTCGAGCTATCGGCCGTCCTCCGTGCGGAGGTCGACCGGATCCGAGCGACCTACCCCGAGGTCGAGTTCGAGACGGACATCCCGGAGGCCGTGACCGCCCAGGCGACCGAGCTACTGGGGGAGGTGTTCGGGAACGTCCTGACGAACGCGATCCACCACAACGACACCGACGGATTGCGCGTTTCGGTGGCCGTCGACGACCGCGAGGACCCGACGGACCCCGTGACCGTGCGGATCGCCGACAACGGCCGAGGGGTCCCCGACGAGGTCAAGGAATCGATCTTCCGACGCGAGGAGACCGGCCACGCGAAGTCGACGGGCTCGGGGTTCGGCCTCTTCTTCGTCGACGCGATGGTAACCGAGTACGGCGGCGACGTCCGGGTCGAGGACAACGATCCGCAGGGGGCCGAGTTCGTCATCGAGTTACCGGCCACACCGCAGTAGGACCGACCGGATGGGAGACGCTCTCTCGAACACGGCCCCGGTACCCGTTACGACGGCTATCGACGTACCAAGTATCAAGGGGCCGGTATCCGAACGACGGGCGAAGACTCCGCATGAGCGACTCCGACCCACCGGTCGTTCTCATCGTCGAGGACGAACCGGACGTCGCCGAGACGTACGCACGGTGGCTGAGCGACTACGACGTCCGACGAGCGGGGACGGGAGCGGAGGCGCTCGCCACACTCGACGGGACCGTCGACGTCGTGCTGCTCGACCGGATGATGCCCGGGACGTCCGGCGAGGCGGTGCTCTCCGAGATCCGTTCGCGGAGGATCGACTGCCGGGTGGCGATGGTGACGGCCGTCGACCCGAGCTTCGACATCATCGAGATGGGGTTCGACGAGTACGTCACGAAGCCACCTCGGCGCGAGCAGCTCCGGAAGATCGTCGAACGCCTGCTCCACCGGGCGACGCTCGACGACGACCTCCAGGAGTACTACTCGCTCGTGGCTCGCCGATCCGCGCTCGAAGCGGAGTTCACGGAACGCCGGCTCGAATCGAACGAGGAGTACACCGACCTCGTCGCACGGATCGAGACACACCGGACCGTGGTCGACGACGCGCTGGGTGACATGTCCTCCGACGCGGACTTCGTCGGTGCCGTCCGCGAGATCATGGGCGAGACGGACGAGACGCACGCTCGCGAGGACCGAAG
>CAYREV010000060.1:6137-7201 GCA_964423345.1 uncultured Balneolaceae bacterium
CTCCGAACTCGCCCCCGGCACCAGTCTGCTGATCGCCGGTCCCGCGATGTCCGGAAAGCAGAGCCTCGCGCTCGACCTGCTCGCGGCGGGGATCGACGAGGGGGACGGACTCCTGATCGTCTCGACGAGCAAGAACGCGGAGACGTGTCTCGACGAACTCGAACGGCGGGTACCGACGCTCGACCACGACCGGGTGGGCGTCGTCGACTGCTCGGGATCCAGCCAGCAGCGAGTGTTCCGCGAGATCTCGACCCAGCGGGTCTCCTCGCCGGGGGACCTCACCGGCGTCAGTATCGGCACGGCCAAACTCATGCAGCGGTTCGCCGAGCGGGATATCTCGCACGTTCGCCACGGCCTCGTCTCCGTGTCGACGCTGCTCCAGTACCTCGGCCTCGACACCGTCTTCAAGTTCCTGCACATCTACATCCAGCGCATCGACGACACCCGGGGGCTCGGTGTGTTCACGCTCGACAACGTCGCACACGACGCACCGACGATCAACACGATCACCGGCGAGTTCGACGCGGTGATCGAACTCCGCGAAACCGAGGGCGGCGACCGCGAGATCCGGGTTCGAGGACTCCCCGACGCACCGACGGCCTGGCGCCCGTTCTAGGGAGGTGTCCGTTCGCCGTCGGGAACGCCGGCCGCAGTCGAGGGGAACGACCCGTCCGCCGACCGGCCGCCGGAGCCGGATTCGGACCCCGGGGCTCGGGAGTACGAGTCGTCGTCCGACCCGGCGGGGAACCGACGAACACAAACGAGACGGACGGCTACCGGAGACAAGATGAACGTCCGGTTTCTCGGTGGTGCGCGCGAGGTCGGCCGGAGCGCCGTTCTCGTGAACGACTCCCTGCTCCTCGATTTCGGGATGAAGACGGGGAATCCGCCGGCGTTCCCGCTCGACTCTCGAAACCTCGACCCCGACGCCATCGTGGTCTCACACGGCCACCTCGACCACGCCGGGACGGTCCCGGCACTCCTCTCCGGCAGCGCCCGACCGCCGGTCCACTGGACGCCGCCGACGTACGAACTCGCGCTCACGCTCGCCCGCGACACGCTGA
>CAYREV010000061.1:0-2256 GCA_964423345.1 uncultured Balneolaceae bacterium
ATGGACGCCGCCAGGAAAGTCATCGGGTATGTTTTGAGCAAGGGGCTTCCCAAAGGCATTACCTTGAACCTGAATGTTCCCTCCGGGCCCCTGAAAGGCATTAAATGGGCGAGACAGGCCAACAGCCGGTATGTGGAGGAGTTCGAGGGGCGGGTGGATCCCAACAACCGCTCATATTATTGGATGACCGGCAGGTTACAGCTTCTGGAACAGGGAGATGACCTTGACGTAAATGTACTTGAGAAGGGCTATGCCTCACTTACGCCTATACAGTATGACATGACAGCCTATACTCTGCTAAAAAATGTAGAAGACATTGAGTTGTAATTACAAAACTCAAAACTCCATCCAGCATCCAACTTCCAACTTCAAGACTCAATGTCCCTTCTCCTGTAACATTTTTAGCACACCAAGCCAGAACTGCTCATAAAGCGGTTTCCGTTCGTCTTTTACCCTTAAATTCATTTGCTCAAGGTGGGATATGCGACCGGTACTGCAATGCTCTCCCCACTTTGCGCTTTCTACCGAGACCATTCCGTCGTTTGGCCCTTCTTCTTTGTAAATATAATTATTTTGAAAGCGGGTAATTACCTTGATGGGTTCTTTAGTTCCCTTACCCACCGCTGAGGCATATGAATAATAGGGGATCGATTCAACGTCCGGCACCTCGGGATTGAATACCTGGGTAACGTAGGTGCGGGTGAGCTGCTCGGCAGATCCTACCGAATCACTTTGTCCATTCGGATAGGCACGATCGCCCATCCAGTCAAGCAGGTCTGCCAGTTTTTCTTTCACGGCCTCCGGAGCTTTCAGGCTTAATTCGGCGAGGCTGGTCCCCCTGTGGGGGGTTGATATCGTAGTGAGTGATTCGATATGATCGGAAGCCTCCAGTTTTGACACGGCATATCGCATATCCAGGCCGGCCATGCTATGGGCTATGACGTTGAGCTTATCATAACCGGCTTTCTTCCTGAGCTCCCCAATCAGTCGTACCCAGCTTTCGGCGCGGGTCTGTATTTTGGCATAGGGGACAATGTTCGGGGCAAATGCCGTCACGTTATGGGTGCGCATCAACAAGGCAACATCATAGAGCGGTGAGGGTTTTACCAGGCTGGCAATGGCTCCATATCCGTGACATAATAACACCGGATACCGAAGAGATATATGTTCCGGTTCGGGAAACTCCTGCAATTCAAGTTTCTTTAGCCACTTTTCGGTATCTATTCGCTCAATCATCTATTTTGGGAATTGTAGTTTTTTGGGTGCTACGATATGCAGGCCTGATTTCTTAAAACGGGGCAGCTCCTGTTGCAGCCATTCGAGGCTTTCCTGTTCAGCCATCAGGATTGCTGTAGGATGTTCCCCCCGCTGTGCTCTCCGGCTGAATTTGCGGAGCTCCTGCAGGAATGCCAACCTCCCCATTTCTTCACGCAAAAGCACCGCATCGCTTACATCTACAAAAGAGAGGGAGGATTCCGAAAGTGTTTGAAGGGTATTGGGCGACAGTTCTTCCGTTGAATTCTGAAAATCAAGGACGCCCGTACCGGGAGCGTATTCCTGCAGTAGCTGTAGCCTGGGATAGGTGTTGTTCTCACCGCCTGATTGGTTATCCTGTTTTTTCTGTATCCAGAAAAAAATATTTTCTGAACGCCTACTCAGTTCTGATATAATTTCTTCGGCCTGTTCGGGTTGCTCTATCATAAAGACCAGCGGTATAGGTTCTCCGAACTGATCGACCTGCTGAAGCAGGTTGCGGGAGGGAATGGATTCAAACGCCACCATGAGACTGGCAAAATTGCGCTGTAACACCATATCAGGATCGGTTCTCAGATAAACGGATCCGAAAATAGTGCCCTCATTCGACAGATGGATGACGTGATCTTTTTGAGGGAAAATCACCCGGCCGGGTGCCTGTATATTATAGGGATAAAAGGTCTGTTTGATTTCATGATGCAATTGAGTCTTGGAGAAGCCGGGAGCTACATGAATGTGATATTCTTTTCTCCTGTTGACAGAATCTATTCGTATAGTAGCCTCCCGAAGTTGTTGTCCCGAGATATTATACAGTTCGAAATCATTCTTCAGCAATGAATCTGCTTCCGAAAGGTCGGTAATGCGTTTAACCGGACCTGTAGACGTATAAATTAGAAGGAACCCGCTGGTGAGACAGGCAAGTAATAAAAGAACCGTAATAAGGTATTTTTTAATTCTGTCCGTCACTTCAATCAGATGATATAAATACTCCGTCGTTTTATG
>CAYREV010000061.1:2356-7177 GCA_964423345.1 uncultured Balneolaceae bacterium
TTTTAATTCTGTCCGTCACTTCAATCAGATGATATAAATACTCCGTCGTTTTATGAGTCCCTGATAATAGGCGATATATGAGAGTATATCTATGCCTAATATAAAGGAATTGCCGATAGGTTGATATGCCTGATTGAATATGATGTTTCTCGACCCTGCTTCCGGCGCTCTGCTCCGGAAGCAGGGTCGTATCAGGCAATCACCCTGGATCTCCGTTTGCCAAGAAGACTTTTGTATGGCAATTCAAAATCATGGCAATGTTCTCTGTTGAATTTAACCCCCAAACTCCTTTTTCGCCTATACCACATCCGAAATCATGTAGGTCGGGTATCCCTGCCCGACCGGCTCGAGCGGGATATACCGTTTCCTTCGGGAGCACAGCTCCCTCGAAGGTAAAGGATACTAAGTGCAGGAATTTAATATTATGGCTTTCCAGACTGATTCCTGAAATCTGGATTCTGACTCCTGAATTGGGATGGGTCTGAAAACTCAATATGTATTAAAACTCTGGTTATGGAAGTATGCTGGTTTCGAGAGACATCCGGTTACGATGAGACTATTTTTTTAGCGATATTCGTACTTAAAGAACACTAAAGCTTAACACCGGCAATGAATTTCACATTTACTCAAGTCAAGACTGAGCAGCATATCGATGATTTTCACGAGCTTCCATTTCGCATTTACAAAGACAATCCCTACTGGGCTCCTCCCTTTCGCTTTGAAATCGAAAATATTTTTGATCCTGAGAAGAATGATTTCTTCCGAAAGGGAGAGTGCGAGCGTTTTCTGGTAAAAAGCGGCGGCGAGTCGGTAGCCCGGTTTGCCCTTATGAATACGCCTGAGCGGGATGAGGTGCTCGAACCTAAAATGGGCGGCATGGGATTTATTGAAATGCAAAACGACTTTGATCTGGCTTCGGCTATCATCGACTTTGCGGAAACCTGGCATGCGAGGCGAGGCTATAGGGCCATGCGAGGGCCGATTAATTTTGGTGAAAACGACGTCTATTGGGGATTGTTGGTAGAAAATTTTGAGGAGCCTCCCATCTACGGTATGTTTTACCATCAGCCTTATTATAAAGATCTGCTGGAAGGGACGGGAGCAGAGAAGCTGGATGATCATTGGAGCTACAAACGTGATTTTGACCAGCCGCTGCCGGAGCGAATGGTTCGCATAACCGACCGGATCGAGAGCCGGGAAGGGGTAGAGCTGCGACCTATTGATATGAAAAATATTTACCGGGATGCCGAATACATCCGGGAAATCTACAATGACGCATGGAGCAATCAGGATATTCACGAAAGGGAAGAAGAGTTTACAGAGCTGACCCGGGATACGGTAGAACAGATGATCAATAAACTGAAACCGGTCATGATTCCTAATAGCATACTGTTGGCTTTCGTGGATGGCAAGCCGGCCTCCTTTGTGGTGTGCATTCCCGATCTCAACGAAATTTCCAGGGAGACCGGCGGTCGCCTAAGGTGGTGGCATTACCCGAAACTGTTATGGTTCAAGAGAAGGGCCAAGCATCTTAGAACGCTGGTCTACGGCACGCGTCCGGAGTTCCGAAAGATGGGGCTCGAGGCCCTTACTTTTACCCGGGGCATACAGTATACTAAAGAGGCCGCTCCCTCGCTGGAGTACCTTGAGGGGGCGTGGGTGAGCGAAAAGAACTGGCTGATGCAGCGCAGCCTGGAGGCCCTGGGATGCCACCACCACAAAACCCACCGTACCTATAAGTGGGAATTTTGATTCCGGATTAGGAATCGGAATTTTTGAATACAGCCCGTAATATTTTCTGAGCCACTTCTTTTTTGGCTCCGCTAAAGGTGAATTCCTGTTCAGCCCCAAGCAGGTGCACGGTGTTGGTATCGCTTTCAAAACCGGAGTCCTTTTCACTGAGCGAGTTAGCCGCTATCCAGTCAAGGTGCTTCTTCTTCAGCTTTTTTCTGGCATTTTCTACCAGATTCTCAGTCTCCATGGCAAATCCGATCAATATCTGATCCTTTTTCCGTCGCTCCCCGAGCCAGGCAAGGATGTCCTGGGTTTGTTTCAGCTTGATATCTTTGGGGCCCTCACCGCTCTCTTTCTTTACTTTATGCCGGTGTTTATCGGCCGGGGTAAAATCGGAAACGGCGGCCGCCATGATGACTACATCGGCGCCGGCATGAGCTTTGACTTCTTCAAAAAGATCGGAGGTGCTCTCGATTTCGACGGTTTTAACGCCGGCGGGAGGGGAGAGTGAGACAGGTCCGTGAATGAGCGTTACTTCGCCGCCCATAGAGTAAGCGGCATCGGCCATAGCAAAACCCATCTTCCCGGAGCTTGGATTGGAGATGAATCGCACCGGATCGATATGCTCACGGGTAGGGCCGGCCGTTACAAGCACTTTCTTGCCGGCTAAGGGACCGTCACCTTTTTTTTTAGAAAGGATGGATCGCATTTTTTCCAGAATGGTTTCCGTCTCCGGCAGTCGCCCTTTTCCTTCCTGTCCGCTGGCCAGGTATCCCTCTTCAGGCTCGAGGATGTGATAGCCGAACTCTTTCAGCTTTTTGAGGTTGTGTTGCACAGCCTTTGATTGGTACATCTCCCCATCCATTGTGGGACAAACCAGAATCGGGCAACGTGCAGCCATTACGGTGGAGGTCAGCATATTGTCGGCCAGGCCATGGGCTATTTTCCCCATGGTGTTAGCGGTACAGGGGACGATAACAAACAGGTCGGCCCATTCACCCCAGTGGATATGGCGGGTCCAGCTTTCAGCCACCGCATCCGAATCGGGGAAAACATCGACGGCTACCTCAGATCTTGAAAGGGATGCAAAGGTGTCGGTTCCTACAAATCGGGTGGCGGAGGGGGTCATGGTGACGCGCACCTCGGCGCCCTCTTTTTGCAGGGCCCGTAAAAGAAAAGCAGCCTTATAGGCTGCAATTCCTCCTGTAACACCCAGTATAATCCGCTTTCCGGAAAGCATGACGAATAATTATTTATTCTTCGTCTTGTGGATAGCGGAAATAAATTTCTCCTCTTCTCATTTCTTCAACGGCGCGTTGTGTGGCGTGAGGCAGTTTTTCAAATTCTTTGGAAATGTTTTCCTGTTCTTCATTAAATGAGAACTCATCCTCGTCTTCGAAGCCTTCAAAATACTTCAGTTTTTCATCAAGCTGCAGCTTTTCTTGTGCGGCAATCTGACGAGCGCGTTTAGACATAATGGAAATCAGTTCGTACTGGTTTCCGGTGTCTTTATTAAGCTTTTCAATGTCTAATGTTTTAATACCCATAATATATTTCGGTCGTTAATGGTCTAAAGAAAATTTTCGATAATGGTCCGAATTTGTCCGTAAGCCGTATCCAAGTCGTCGTTTATAACGGTAAAATCGAACTTATTGGCATACATCAGTTCTTTTTCGGCTCGTTCCAATCTTGTAGCCAAAGATTGGCTGTTTTCAGTTCCCCGGTCCTCTAAACGCTGTTTCAGGACTTCAAGGGAAGGCGGACGGATAAATATGGCTATGCTGTCACTGCCATAAATCCTCTTGACGTTTAAAGCACCTTTCACTTCGATATCAAGCAAAGGAAAATACCCACTTTCCAGCAGTTTATCAACTTCAGAACGCAGTGTACCGTAACGGTGGCCATTGTAAAATTCCTCCCATTCCAGGAACTCCTTACGCTCAATTTTCCGGTTGAATTCCTCCCTGCTCAGGAAGAAATAGTCCTCACCGTCCGTTTCGTATTCCCGGGGCTTCCGTGTAGTGGCAGAGACCGAAAACCTGATTTCAGGATAATCTTTCAGCAGGCGTTTGGCTATGGTAGTCTTGCCGGATCCACTGGGGGCGACAAGGATAATAACTTTGCTCTGGTTTTGCTTATTCAACGTTTTGTATCTGTTCTTTGATCTGCTCCAGGCACTCCTTGGCTTTTACAACGTGCTGCGAGACTTCAGAATTGTTAGCCTTTGATCCAATGGTGTTGATTTCGCGATTCATCTCCTGGCTCAGAAAATTCAGCCTCCTGCCCAGTGATTCTTCGGCTTCAACTGCTTCCCGGAAAAATTTGATGTGCGATTGAAGGCGGACGATCTCCTCTGTTATATCCATCTTGTCAACCAGGATGGCCACCTCCATTTCAAGCCTCTCTTTGTCGAGCGTGTCGTCATCCACGAGTGATTGTATGCGTTCCAGCAGTTTATCTCTTGCTTGATCGGCACGGCCTTCAGAGAGTTCCTGCACCTTGTTCATATGTTCTTCTATGTCGTTCACCCTTTTGAGCAAATCCAGTTCCAGCTGTTTTCCTTCCTGCTTTCTCATGTCGAGGAGCTGATCGAGCGCTTTTTTTGAGGCTTTTTCGGCCAGCTTCGCGATTTCTTCGAGGGTTTCATCATCTTGTTCCCGTGAGACGAACAGTTCATCGAATTGCATCAGGTTGTTAAGGGATATGCCCTCCTCGATACCTGCAGCGTCGGCCAGCTGTTGCAGTAGCTGTTTGTACCCTTTCACGAGCCGGGGATTTATGGTTATTTCAGGCTCACCGGTATCGGTTTTGTCAACACGGATATTCAAATTGACCTTACCCCGGTCTACACGCTGCTGGATCAATTCTTTCAGATTCAGCTCCTTATCCTGTATAGACTGTGGGAGGCGAAGGGAGATATCAAGGTATCTGCTATTTACAGACTTGGCTTCTGCGGTCACGGAAATGCCATTGGAGGAAGCCTCACCCCGGCCGAAGCCGGTCATCGAAAGAATCATATGGGGTATATTGCGTTAAGTAAAAAAATGAATCGAGCCCAAGATAATAAAAAACGGATCGCTGATTAAA
>CAYREV010000062.1:0-6821 GCA_964423345.1 uncultured Balneolaceae bacterium
GTGTTGCTGACGACCTTTATCTCGAACATCCCATCCCTCAACCACTCGATTGCTGGCCCCGATAGTTAAGCAGTCCGGTTTAGTCGAGGAAACGTATACCACCCCGATGACACGAGCCACCGTGACCATCCTCGTCGTGCTGACGCTGATACCCCTGGCCGGCTGCCTGGGTGACGATGGACCGCCGTCCGACGGGGACGGCCAACAGGCCCCCGTTGAGGAGGTCGGCGAGGCTTGGAACTGGTCCAGCCTCCCGGACGCGCCGACGCCGCGCACCGAGGTCGCGTCCGTCGTGCTGGATGAAGCGCTCTACGTCATCGGCGGGTTCGAGGCGGGCAACCAGGTCTCGGCGGCGGTCGAGGTGCTCGACCTGTCCAGTGGCCAGTGGCGCTCGGCCGCACCGTTGCCGGTCCCGCTCCACCACGCGCCGGCCGTGGTCCACGACGGGGAGATCCACGTCCTCGGCGGACACGCCGGGATCCCGTTCATCCCGCAGCGCGTCCACCTGGTCTACGATCCCGCTCAAGACAACTGGAGCATGGCCAGCCCGTTGCCCGCCGAACGGGGAGCCCACGGCGCGGCCGTGGTCGAGGACCAGGCCTACCTGGTCGGCGGTGTCGACCACCAGGGCCTGGTGGCCACGGTCGACGTCTACGACTTCAGCGATGAGACGTGGTCCCAGGGCCCCGACCTGCCCACCCCGCGAGAGCACCTGGCTGTGGCCAGCCTCGACGGCCAGGTCTACGCTGCCGGAGGCCGGGAGGGCGGCCTGGACACCAACCTGGCCGCCTTGGAGATCCTCACCCCCGGGCAGGGCTGGACCCAGGGCCCGGACATGCCGACCCCCCGCGGCGGGATCGGTGGCGCCCCGGTGGCGGGCCTGGTCGCTGTGGCCGGGGGCGAGGCCAACGACGGGACCTTCGACGAGGTCGAGGCCTACGATCCCGACACCGTGACGTGGGTCACCCTGCCGCCGATGCCGACGGCCCGCCACGGGTTGGGGGTCGTCGGCCACGAGGCTCAGCTGTTCACGGCGGCCGGTGGTCCGGAGCCTGGCCTGACGGTCAGCGGCGCGATCGAGGTGCTCTCCACCGAAGGGTCTTAGCGCAGGATTGACGCACCGGAGCCGCGTTGGCCGGTGGGATGCGACGCTCGCTGGTCGTCTCGGCTGCGGTCCTCCTGCTTGCCGCGCTCTTCGTGGCGCTGCTCAGCCTGATGGCGCCGCCGACCACCGACCGGGTGACCCCTGAGACCAGTGGCCCCGACCAGATCTACAGGGTGCAAGGGCACGAGAGCGGGTTCCATCCCTACCTGAACGCCCAGCCGAGCTTCGCACAGCTCAGCCCCGTGAACGTGGTCGCGCGGGGGAACATGACCCAGGTCCTGGCCGCCCTGACCCAGGGCGGTGGGGTCACCTGGAACCAGACCGAGACCGCCGAGCAAGATGTCGGCTCCGACCAGTACAGCGCCCAGGAGCTCAACCTCTCCGAGGCCGCGATCGGCTGGGGCCAGGCGACGGGCGCCCACCGGTACGCCTACGTGCACGATGGGACCGATGGGACGTGGGTCCGCGAGGATGAGCAGCTGCACGACGGGGATTACTTCGGGCACCGGTTCCACGTCCGCCTCTACGCCTCACCGCACCCCGACGAGGACTGGGTCGCGATGCAAGCACACTCAGAGCACTTCGACTGGTTCACGCTCCGTCACGCCGTCGACGGCTCGGAGTCCGGGCAGCGCCACCTGGAGACCGACCTGATGAGCTCACCGGCGACGAGCCACGTGGTCCGCTCGTTCCTGGGCAACGACCGCGCCTCGGACTCGGACGGCTGGGCCACCGTGGTCGAGCTGGCCACCCTGGCACCGGTCGCCATGGCCGGGGCCTTCCCCCTGGCCCGCGCCCTCGAACGGCACATCAGCGACCACGACATGGCCAAGCTGCGTGCCTTGGGCGACCGGCTCTCGATCCGGCACGCCGTGCTGGCCGCCTCGATCATCGCCATCGTGCTCGGTGTCCGCCTGGCCGGGCTCCTGCTCGAACATCAGGCCCGGCTGCTGGGACCCCACACGATCGCCGGCGTGCTCTACCCCATCCTGGCCATCGGCTTGCCGGTGGCCGCCTACGTCACCGCCCACGGTCTTGAACGGCGCATGGACGCCGCGGTGATCGCGTCGGTCGCCTTCGCCGCGGCCATCCTGCTCGACTACGGGGCCATCGGCGTGGATGTCTTGCCGATCGACGTGGTCATCCATCGGGTCGTGGTCGTGGTCGCCCTGGGCCTGATCGCTGGCGGTGCAGCGCGCAGAGCCCACAGGGCGCGCCGCCTGAACGGGATCCTGGTCACCGGGCTGGTCTTGTGGACCGGCATGCTGGGGCTGACCCTGGCCGGCTGGATCTGACCAGCGTAGCGTGACAGGGAGGGCCTCGTGGACCACGGCCCGACCGTCGATCCCCTCGGCTCGGGGCCGCAGGACGTGTAGAAGGTCTTAAGAGCGGCTTCCCGGTCTCCTGGACGCACGGGCCGATGGTCTAGTTGGTCATGACGTCGCCCTTACAAGGCGAAGGTCGGTGGTTCAAATCCGCCTCGGCCCACTACAAGCACCATAGCGTAGTCTCCAAGGCCGAGGCGGATCTGAACGGGGTTCGATCGTGAGGTCAGGCAGCTTCGCGCCCCGGACGTCACGAGAGGCCGAACCACGACGCTGGACCACGGTTCGGCCGGCATCCGCCTCGGCCCATCTTCCAAGCCAGCCAAAGCTGGGCGGCTGGCTTGGAAGCACCCCGAGCCGGAAGCAGCAACCAACGGACCACCGAGTGCAGTACAGGGCGAACGTGTCCCAGACCAGTTTGCCGGCCTGGTTCCTCCTCTGGCCTGTGGGAGACAACCGTCCACAGCTTGGTCATGCGGGATCTTGGCACAGCGACCGGATCAAGATCCCCGGCATCTACGGTCAGGGGCGGGAGCGATCCGGGAAGGCTAACCGGTCGCCACGGTCGCGCGACGCTTGAGCCGGTGTCCTCGACCCAGGCCTCCAGCTCTGGGTCGGGCTCGTAGACGAACCCCCAGCCCGCGCGGGAACGCTGGACCAGATCGGACCCGCGGGGGTCGATGTTCCCCTGGAGGGCGCAGAGGATCTCGCGGTCCTACGCGCTCGGTGGCGTGGCCACCACGTTGCTATCCTCGAGCTTCCCCCGGTGGACGTTGAGGAGCTTCGAGTGAACGTCCAGCTCGCCGCACAACGGGTTCTTGTTCATGACGGGACGCTTGCCCAAGAGCTGGACGGTCTTGCCCCTGACGGGGTGCTCAAGCAGCCCTTCCCGGACGGAGGCGGGGATCCGGGTCGGTGTCGAGCCAAGGCGAGGTGGTCGTCGGCCCTCCCGGCTAGACGTAGCCGTGCAGGCCCCCCGGCTCCTCGGTGCTGGAGAGGCGGGCGCTGAGGTCGGGTCCAAGCACGTCCTCCTCAAGCTCGAGGTCTGTGACCAGGCTTGCCGCCATCGCCGGGCTCCGGTCTGCCAGCTTGGCCAGTGCCTTGCGGCAGCGTCCATGGTCCCCGAGGTGGAGCGTGGCTTCGATCTCGATCTCGAGGAGATCCAACTCATCCATCGGGGCCCGCTCCTGGGCTTCTTCGAGCACCTCGAGGACACGCGTGTGGTTGTCCGCCTCGAGATGGGAGAGAGCCAGGTGGAACCACGCCATCGTGTGCTCGGGCTTGAGGTCCGTGGCTCGCCTGAAGCACGCCGCGGCATCCTCGAACTCTCGGCGCGTAGCGTGGGCTTGACCGTCGGCCACCGCCCGCCCGAAGCGACGGTCCTGGATCTCGCGGTACCAGCGACCGGCAGCACCGGTCGAGTAGGTACCGACAGCCACGCCTGCAAGCACAAGGAGCCCAAGCCCGCCGAGGAGCCCCAGCATGCCCCCCGGGACGGCGACCCCTTGGGTGGACTGGGCCCTGGCTTGGCCACCCCCCACCTGGAGGTCGTCGGCGTCCTGGAGGGATAACGCCAGGGCTCGCGGGTCCTGGGCTGAGCCCTTAGCGACGGAGAAGGCCGCCGTCCCCTGGAGGTGCATCGGCTCTTCGGAGAACAGGATGTCCTCCGCGGTCCTCTCGATGATGCCCTGGACGCGCTCGCCGGCCACCACACCCGTGGCTTGCACGTCGATGGGATCGCCAAGGACCCGGACCTGGCCTCGGCTGGTGAGGTTCAACTGGGCGCCGCGGATGTGGAGGACGAGCAAGCGTTCCTCGTAGGTGTGGGCGACGGCCGTGTCCTGGCCCCGCCGGTACCCGGTCCAGTTCTCCCAGGCAACCTCCCCCCCTTCGCGGACCGTGATGGTCGCGTTGTGGATGATCAGCGAGAAGTCTCCGGTCACAGAAGCCACGTCGGTCTGGTCCACCTGGAGCCAGTCTCCCGGCGGGCTGTACCAGAACCCGAGGGCTCTCTCTGGATCGGTTCCCCGGGCGTTCTCGGATTCTCCGATCCGCGTGGTGCGCTCGGGCAGGGACGGGGTAAGGGACATTTCACCGACACCGCTCGTCGTGATCTCGTGTCGGTTGCCGTCCGGGAACGCAAGGATCTCGAGGGGCGTCGAGTCGTGACGGATCTGGATCTCGACGTCCTGGAAGGAACTGGTCTCGCTCCCTGTCTCGGGGGCAGATGCGAGGACCGTGTCGTCTCCGAGGGGCCCCGTCTTGATCCCCGCCTCCCACCGGTACGTCGCGACGGCATCCTGGGCTGTGAACGTGAAGCTCGTGAGCGCCTGTTCGTCGAGAACATGGACGGCTCCGCCGGTCAAATCGGCGTCGAACGATCCGGAGACATGGATCGGTTCAGAGGAGGTCAGCAAGCCGCTTGCTGGGCCAGCGAGGGCCCCAGGTGCCACCGCGAGTCCCGCGAGCAGCGCGATGGCCGCGAGGAGGTAGGCCAAGGGGACCTTGGTGCGGCTGGCATACATCGCTCTTGGCCTCAGCGCTCCATCCTCTCGCAACGGGCCCGAGTGCTTCTCGCCGACCATAAGCGTTTGGTCGTCGAGCGCGTTCCTTCCAGACCGGCCGTCGGCAGCGGTCGGGAACAGGGAGCAGCACCTCGGACCCGCCGATAGCTGGGATCCAGCGGTAGGGTCAGCTGAGATCCGTTGGCAAGGTAGGCGTATGGAGAGCAGTCACTGGAGGGGTTCAGTGTCTAGCCCGCGGGCCGCTTCCCGGGTCGGGGATCTGACGTCGGCGTGCCTATGGTGGGAGGCCCGTGATGAGATCCTTACAGGACTGGGGATCCACGACGACATCCAGGGGGTTCGTGTAGACGGTCACGCAATCCCCTGTGCCAGGCAGGTGCTCCCCCGGGTCCTCCCCATGCGTGGCGACGGCTGTCCCGGGTACGAGGAGGCCGAGCATCATGACGATCGCGAGCAGCGTTCCGAACGTTTTCGTGGTATCACGGTTCATCGGGATCATCTCCCTATCACTGGGAGATCCCCTGCAGACCAAAGGTCTTCCTTGTACGATCGATATCCATCTAGTCGCTTGGTTTCATCCCTGATGGCCCGTGTGCTGACAGGCGAGGAAGATGGGTGCCGGTGTCAACCTGGGACGTCGGGTGGACCATCCTCGAACCAGGGGCGTTGGTAACCCCCACCGACCTCTCCATCCAGCGTCGAAGGGTGACCACGGGACGGTAATGGAACGGACGACCAGCTCGAATGGAACGGACGACCAGCTCGCTGCCGGTCGATCGGAGCGTACCGGTCGAGGGTCCCCCGGTGGTGACGCACCGTGAGGGGGGACAACCCGACGGCCTCGGCGACCCGCCTGCGCGTCGCACTCGGGTTCTCGGCGATGAAGAGGGCGATATCCCGGACCGGTCTGCGTCGGAACAGGATGCGGGCTGGCGGTCCTCCCACAACTCCTCGTCCCTATGGAGGAAACAGAGCGTTCACCCGACCGCCGGGGAGGCCATGGGGCACCCTAGGTGTAGGAGTGGGAGATGTCGGGGTCGTCGACGAGGTCCCGAACCACGGGGTGGTCGGAGAGCTCGGCAAGCTCTGGATCGGCCAGGGCCTGCCTTGCAAGCTCCTCCTCTTGGACGGCGACCTCCATGACCATGGCCGCCGCACGGTCGGGGTCCTCGGCGGCCAGGGCGGCCTTGGCCGCCGACAGGAAGAGGTGGACGTCGTCCTCGAGGAGCCGGGCGCTACGTTCGTAGGCCTCGGAGGCAGCCGCGTGGCCGCCGGCTTCCTCCCGGGCCTGGCCAAGGGAGTGCCAGCCCTCGACCGCCTCGGGGTAGTTGTCCACGATCCTCTGGTACCAAGTGGCCGCACGTTCGTACTGGTAGCTCTTCATCATGCGGTCGCCCATATCCAGCCACGAGGAGATCCTCCGTTCGCGGAGCTGGAGGGCCATCTTGTCCCGGACGCGAGCGGCTGGCGTCCGCAACGCCCACGTCCCGACTGCGGCCCCGACGACGAGCAGCAGCGCCCACGGGAGCCAGGAGGTGGGACCCTGCGATGCCGTGGCGCTGGAGATCTCCATGGGTGTCCCGGGTGCATCGACCTCGAAGGTGCCCTGGGGTTCGACGAGGAGGCTGGGTCCACGGTCATCTGTCATCCCGCCGACCCGGTCTTGTCCGCCGGTGCCGGAGAGGTATAACCCCCCGGATCCCAAGAGATCGACTGCGCCGTCCTCGAACTCGTACCGGTCGTTGCCCACGTCAAGCCGGCCGGTGGCGTCGGTTGCGGCCGCTGCTCCGTCCAGGTCGATGCGGACCTGGGGACCCATGAACTTGACGAGATCCTCAGCGCTGACCGTCAGGGTCCCGTTGGTGA
>CAYREV010000063.1:0-6510 GCA_964423345.1 uncultured Balneolaceae bacterium
CGACGCCGACCGGCCGGCCGAGGAGCTGCTGGTGGATCGATCGCAGCTGCTCACCCTGACTGCTCCGGAGATGACGGTCCTGGTCGGGGGCATGCGAGCGCTGGGTGCGAACCACGGCGGGTCCGAGCTCGGGGTCTTCACCGACGAGCCGGGGACGCTGACCAACGATTTCTTCGTGAACCTGCTCGACATGGACACGGCGTGGGAAGCTCCCTCAGGATCTGACCACGTGTACGAGGGCCGCGACCGTGCGACAGGGGACCTCAAGTGGAAGGCCACCCGGGTAGACCTCATCTTCGGTTCCAACGACCGGCTTCGAGCCATCGCAGAGCTCTACGGGTCCGAGGACGGAGAAGGCACGTTCGTGCGTCACTTCGTGGACGCCTGGCACAAGGTGATGACGCTCGATCGCTTCGACCTGGACTGATCCAACCCGAAGATCGACGCCGCCGAGCCGCTGCCCAACGACCCGTCGAGGCCGCGCCGGACGGGCTGGGGGCCTTGGTCCCCAGGCCGCGTGTTGCCTGGCTGCCTGGGCAAGTGGTCTCCCATCGACAGGTCAGCGCGCGCTCGCTGCCAGCGCGTCCCGCTGGAGGAGCACACCCGGATCGTTGAGCACGGCCGCCTGGCTGGTCGCCGACCCGTCGTAGACGACCAGCACGCCGTTCATCCAGGGATGGATCTCGCAGTAGAAACCCATGGCCGCGCTACCCTCTTGGACGGTGGCGCTCTGGCAGGTCAGCGGGGGCTCATCATCGGTGGTGTCCCGGTCGGCCTGGAGCTGATCGCCGACCAAGGTGAAGGTCGTCCCGGGGCCCCCGAAGGTCCCGAACTGCACATCCACACAGGGGCTGGGCGCCGTGCTCGCCGTCCCCTCGGTGAACGTGTGGGCGACGTCGAGGGACGTCCAGCTCAACCGATCCCCGGCTTCCAAGGCGACCACCGGCGGGACGAACCCGGCCAGGCTGGCCTGGGCTTCCTCGTCCTCGGCGGGCAGCGCTTGGTCGACGGGGTGGGCAAGGGCCGTCGGCGACGCCAGCAGCCCTAGCAACGCGAACAGCCCGACGATCATCAACGTGGGACGGGTCATCTCAACAGCCTCCATGCCAAGCAACGGCCTACCACGCAGTTGAAGGTTACCTTGGAACCCGGAGGGTCAGACCGTCGTCAGCTGGGACCAGAACCACCTCGTCACCGATGGCCGGGGCCTGGAGGCCACCACGGGCAAGAGCACGGGCGCCGTGGTCCAGCCCGACCAGCAGGACCCAGGCCTTCCCAGGCCCTCGGGTCCTGGCCAGCACGGTCCCATGTCCGTCGATCTCAGCCTCCTCGGTCGGCCCAGCGCAGACGGGGCATCGCTGGGTGGAAGGCACGTCGACCCGCTGGCAGCTGGGGCAAAGGCTGGCCGGCAGGCTCACGATGGTCCCTCCAGGATGGCGCAATGGACGTTGTTCCCGAACCCGCCGATGTTGTGCACCAGAGCCCGGGTCGCGTGGTCGACCTGGTTGGCCGCTTGGCCCGTGAGCTGATCGAAGGCCTCGACGAGCTGGGCCACGCCGGTGGCACCCACCGGATGCCCACGGGCCTTGAGACCCCCGCCGGGGTTGACCACCGGCTGGCCGGACAAGGGATCGTCGAGGGAGAGGGTTGCAAGGCCCTTGCCGGGCGCTGCGAACCCCAGGTCCTCCATGTTGACCGCTTCCAGGACCGAGAAGGCGTCGTGGACGATGGCGACGTCGATGGCGTCTCGGCCCACGCCCGCGGAGGCGAACGCCCGGTCCCCAGCGATGGCGGTGGCTTGGAAGCGTTCCGGCGGTCCCCGTCGGCGGGCGTACCCAAGGTGGTCGGTGGCGCTGCCCATGCCTTCGATGGTGACCGGGCCCTCCGGGCCAAGGATCACCCCGGCGACCCCGTCGGTCATCGGGGCACAGTGGTAGAGGCGCAGGGGGTCTGCGATCATCCTCGAACCGAGCACCTCCTCCTCGGTGACCAGCCGCTGGAACTGGGCGATCGGGTTCGTGACGGCCAAGCGGTGGGCCTTGGCCGGGATCGCCGCCAGTTCCTCGTCGCTCACGTCGTAGGTCGCTTGGTAGGCGCTGGTCAACAGGGCCACCAACCCGGGCAAGGAGAGATCGAGCGCCTGCTCTTCCGGGGCCATGTAGCGAGCCAGCAGGCTGGTGGCCTCAGCGGTGGCGACCTGGGTCATCACCTCCCACCCGAGCAGGAGGACGTGCTCGGCGTGGCCAGCATCGATCGACGCCCTGGCGGCCACGAGGCCGGCCAGGCCCGAGGAGGGCCCGGTCTCCACGCGGATCGCTGGTGTGCCGACCATGGCGGCCTGCGTCACCGTCCAGGTAGCCACGTTCGCGATGCCGCAGAAGCCCTCGGCTCCCGCGTTGGTCACGATCACCTGATCGATGGCCTCGCGTGAGACAGGGCTCCCGTCGAACAGCCGGTCGGCTAACCGTGAGACGATGTCTGCCGGTTCCTGGTCACGGCCGAACGGCAGGCCCTGGGCGTGGACGAGCGAGGCCACGGCCGGCCAACCTCGCCGCCCTTGGAAAGCCTATCGGGCCCGGTGCGGCCGGTGGACCTACCAGTAGTGCCGGAGGTTCACCAGGCCGCTACCCTGGCGAGGGTCCACGCGGGTCTGCTCCTCGCCCAAGGCCATGGCCTTGACGAGAGCGTCGTGGGAGTCTTCGCTGGTCTCAGAGGCCTCAGGGGAGCTCTCCTCAAGGGGCGTCCCGAACCCGCAGAAAGGGCACGGGACCGTCTCGACACCGACCACATCGGCTTCGTCATGATGCACGCAGAACATACTGGTACCCACCACGTTCGAGACGAAACCCAGGGACCATAAGCCTTCCCCCAAGCGGGTTCGACACCTGTCGAGACCAGGGGTCAAGGCTTTTCGTGACGCCCCGGATGCTGGTCCGTGAGCTACCGCATCACCCGGTTCCGGGAGCTGGGGTCCACCAACGATGTCGCCCTGGAGGCCGCCACCGCGGGGGCCCGACCAGGCTTGGTGGTCCGGGCCGATGTCCAGGCCCGTGGCAAGGGGCGCAAGACCCGGGACTGGAGCTCGCCGCCTGGGGGTCTCTGGGCCTCGGTGCTCCTCTCTCCCGAGGTCCCGTCGGTCCACCAGGGCTTGATCCCGCTTGCGGTCGGCTGCGCCTGTGCGGAGGCGCTCGAGCAGCTTGGGATCGACGTGGGCGTCCGTTGGCCCAACGACCTGATGCTCGGGGACCGTAAGGTGGGCGGGATCCTGGTGGAAGGGCGCGTCCTGGGGAGCGCGCTCTCCCAGGTGGTCGCTGGGATGGGGATCAACGTCCAGAACCCTCCCCCCGTCGACGGGGCAGCCAGCCTTGGTGAGGTCGCCGCCGACCTGACACCGGGGCAGCTCTTGGGTGGGATCCTGGACCGTTTGGCCAGCTACGAGGACGCCCTGGGTCGGGCCGATGCCAAGCTCCTCTGCCAGCGGTTCATGCGGTACGCCTGGGGGATCGACCGGGAGCTCCTGCTCGACGGGGAGCCGTGCCGACCCAAGGAGATCGCCATCGATGGCGCCTTGATCCTCCAGCGGCCAGACGGCAGCATCGACATCGCCCGGACCGGATCGCTGCGGCTCCCCGACCAAGGGTAGCCCACGTCGGCGGCCAGCTGAGCTCAGGGCGACCGAGCGCCACGCCATCGTCCCCGATCAGCACGAACCGACCCAACCGCTTGGTCCATCGCATCGAAGGAGACGCCTTCATCGATCCGCCAACGCCGCTCCCAGCACAAGGGGCAACAGGACCGTGGCGTCTCCTTCAACCGTCACGTGGCCAGCGTCGGGTTTCATCTTATGCCAGGAGATCGCCTCTCGCATCCGGGCCCCCGAAAGGGAGCCGTCGTGCTCCGGAGCCGTGGTGATGTAGACCGCGTCGTCGAGGCCATCGCGGAACTGGGCCCACCAGATGGTGTGGTGCTTGCTGATCCCGCCTCCGACCATGATGGCGCCAAGGCGCTCTCCCTCGTCGATCTGCTCGGAGAGCCGGTGCTCGTCGGCGAGCAGATCCAACTGGAAGCCCCGGTGGGTCTCGTACCAGGACCAGAGCTGGGAGCCCACCGACCCGTCGGTCATGCCGGGGACGAAGATGGGCACCTCGGCTTCGTAGCAGGCCGCCAGGAGGGATCGCCCGTCCTCATCGCGGTCAGCCAGGTGGCGGCCCAGGACCCGGCACAGCTCCACGCCGGAGACGCGACCGTCCTCCCAACCTTCCTGCTCGAGGATCGGCCGGACGACGTCCTCGATCAACGGGCCGTAGCTGGCCTCGGGGACGAGCACGCTGCCCAGCCGGTGGAACCCGCGCTCGGCGACGGTTTCGTCGTCGAGCTCGAAGGCACCTTGCCGGTAGGTGGCCACGGTCCGGGCGATGTCGTGGTCGAGGGTGCCGCACGTGGTGAGGATCGCGTCCACGTGGCCCTCCCGGACGAGATCGGTGATCAGGCCTCGCATGCCGGTGGCGATCGGGGCTGCCGGGAACGATAGGAGCACCTGGGTGTCCGGTTCGAGCATCCGGGCGACGATCCTGGCCGCCGTGGCGACCTTGGTGGCCACGAACCCGCCGCTCTCAGCCCAAGCGTCGACCAGCGGGGCCGTGGTCCTGGCGTCGGCCAACCGGACATCCTGGACCGCCGGCGGAACGTCCTGGGCCACGAGCCTAGGCCTCCTGGCTCTCGATCACGGTGGCGAACCCTTCCAAGGCTGCTTCGAGGTCGGCCTGGCTGGCCGCGTAGCTCAACCGGACGTGGCCGTCACCGCCGGCCCCGAAGGCCTCGCCGGGGGTGGCAGCGATGCCGACCTCGTCGAGGAGCACGTTGGCCAGCTCGTGGCCGCTGTCGAAGCCGGGAAGGGTCGGGAAGAGGTAGAACGCGCCCCGCGGTTCGGGGAAGGTGGCGCCCAGGTCGGTGAGCCCGTCGACCACCAGCCGGCGGCGCTGGGTGAAGGCTTGGCGCATCTCGTCGACCGGGGTCTGGTCCCCGATCAAGGCCTGGACCGCACCGTACTGGGCGAACAGGGTGGGGTGCGTGACCGAGTGTTGCTGGACCTTGGTGGCGTTCTCGATCAGCTCGTCGGGCCCGATCAACCAGCCGATCCGCCAGCCGGTCATGGCGTAGCTCTTGGAGACCCCGTCAACGATGGCCACGCCGTCCAGGCTGTCCTGGAGGGCGGCCGGGCTCGGAGCTTCGGTGCCACCGTAGGTCAGCTCGGAGTAGATCTCGTCGGAGAGGAGCCAGCAGCCGTGGTCTTGGGCCAGGTCCAAGGCCCCCCGAATGTCGTCAGGTGAGAGGACGGCGCCGGTGGGGTTGCTGGGGGAGTTGATCACGATGGCCCTGGTGTCGTCGGTGATCGCCTGCGCCATGGCTTCCAGGTCCAGGCTCCCGTCGCGGTGGGTCGGGACCTCGACGGGCCGGGCCCCGCACATCAGAACCTGGGGGGCATACGACACCCAGGCTGGCGTCGGGATGATGACCTCGTCACCGGGGTCCAGGACGGTGAGGAAGAAAGTCAGAAGCGCGTGCTTGGCCGGCGTGACCAGGACGTTATCCACGGCCACCGGGGTGTCCCTGCGCTTCGTGTGACGGTCTGCGACGGCTTCCCGAAGCTCTGGGATGCCAAGGCTGGGCCCGTACCCGGTCTTCCCGTCGTCCAGGGCCTTCTTGGCGGCGGCGACGATGTGGCTCGGCGTGGGGAAGTCCGGCTGGCCGACGGAGAGGTCGATGATGCGCTTGCCCTGTCGGCGCATCTGCTTGACCTTGTCGGCCAGGGCGACCGTCCCGGAGGCGGGGACCGTGGCGATCCGGTCTGAGAACACGCGTCTGCAAGCGGCCTGCCCAGCTTCAAGATTTCCGGACGGGCCCGGTCAACGCACGCCGCCATCTCACGGCGATCAGGAACCGGGCCAGTATCATGAAAGCGAAGGTTCTCTCTTGCAACATATATCCTCGTTGTTTCCAACCCCATATAGGAAGTTTAATATCTATCTTAGAGAACTCACGATTGAGAGACAGGTACAGATGATCCTACCATCTATCGACAGACGACCATAGCGATCGCTCGTTGCCGTCGCGACCCAGGTCTGCCCCCTATCCAACCATCGGGTGTCGACCCGCAGACATACCTGCATGGAGGGAACTGGACAAGCGGTCGAGATCTGCTCGCTCGCCACTACAAGCGATCTGATACCTCCCTCTTGCCAGAGGGACCCCCGAACCCTCTCATACTCAGATGTTTGGAGGGATGACAAGATGATGGATAACAGCCAAGGTCCTTTTTTTGTGGGATAGAAACCTGGCTAAACATATCTCTTCTACTTCTGTCCTGGCTTTGTTTATCGGGCTCTGATCACGTTGATATGCTTGTCCGAACCGGCGTCAGTCCGGCACAGGCCCTCGGGGTCACCACGGGACCTAGAACCGAAACCCTTTCGCCTGGTGGGGGGGACTGGCTCGTGTGACCGTCCGTGA
>CAYREV010000064.1:0-6191 GCA_964423345.1 uncultured Balneolaceae bacterium
TCTTCACTTGGTTGGGTGCCATGTTCTTGTACACCTCGTTCAAGCGACCGCGGGTGGGGGTTGTGGTTCTTGTTGATAGGTATTTGACAAGTTGAAAGTGACCTCGTGTGACTCCTGGCGGGGGCGCGGGAGGCACTGGTCTACTCTACCATCCACCGCCGGTGCGCCTCCACGCCCCCAACCCCCGCGAGGACCACGAGCAGCGGAAGCCACGCCACGATGCCGGGGGCGCCGTGGCTGAACACGCTCACGCCCAGGGCGCCGGGGCTCCCGTCGAGCTCCCCGGTCCACAGGTCCCTGAGCACCAGGTTCGGCGCCATGTCCCCGTACACTACGCCGCCGCTGCGGACTGTGGGGACAACCACGTACTCGCCGGTGGCGTGGGGCGTGAGGGTGAGGTTGGCGTGCACGACCTCCCCGGGCTCCAGCGTGACGCGCGCGGGATCCCACCGGACCGTGAACAGGTCGCTTTGGGTGAGGAGGTGGCGGTAGGGCACTGGGTCGGTCGCGCGGGCGGCGGGGGGGCCCACGCTCGTGCCCAACCGTGCATCCTGCATGCGCGTGTCCGAGCGCAGGAGCACGGGAACGCGCGTCTCCTCCCCCGGCCTCGCCTCGACGCGTTGCCCGTCGGGGAACGCGACCTCCAGGGGCCCGGGCACGGGGATGGGGTGGCGTTGCGTGTCCCGCGTGGCGCCCGTGTCGTACGTCACGTGGACCACGTGGGGTAGCCCCACCCGGGGCGTGAACCCGACCTCCAGCGTGTGGTTGCCCCCCGGTGGGAGGACGATGTCCGCCGAGCGGGTGGCGCGTGCGGTCACACCGTAGTGGAACGGAGGCCACGGTGTGACGGTGACCTCGATGGTGAGAGGTATGGTCCCGCTCCCACCCCCGTTGCCGACGGTGGCGCGGACGCGACTGGGCTCCCCCACCGTGATGTCAGCGTCGACGCCGCTGTGGAGGCCGCGGTACATGAAGACGTCCGTGCGCGCGAGTCGACTGGCGTTGGGGAACTCGTGGTCGTGGAGGGGAACGTGGCCGTGGTGGGGGACGGTGCGGTGGAGGGACAGCGTGAAGACGCGGGTGTCGTCCCGCGGAAGCTGGCCGGGGTCCTCGTTCGCTTGGAGGTCGAGCCGCTGGAATGGCCCGAGGTCGACGATGCGGGAGTCCCCCGGGTCCAGCGCCTGGATGCGTTGGCGGGCGACCTCGGTGAACTCGCTCATCAGGACCAGCACCTGCGGCCCCGCGGGATCGCCCGTGGGGTTCGTGAGCCTCACCCGCACGGGCACCTCCTCGTTCCATCCCCAACGCGGCATGGATTCTGCGCCGGGGGCTCTTGGGGCGGGGGTGACGAACTGGGCGCGCAGCTGGGGCACGATGCCCACGTGCTTGGTGGTGTTGACGGAGGTGTTCTCGAGGCGGGCGTGGAGCGTGAACTGCGTGGGGGGCAGGGGCGCGTTCACGTGCACCTCCACGGGCACGGCCCGGTCCTCGTTCGCTTGGAGGGTGAGGGGGAGTTGGGTGCGGTTGAGGGTGGCGTTGCGGGCGGTGAGGTGGAGGGTGGTGTCGAGGCGCGTGGCGGGTTGGATGTGGAGCCACGCGGTGAAGGTCGCGTTGCGGGGCACGAACGGGGGGAGCGGGTGGGTCTGGGGCGTGGTGGTGTCGCCGCGGAGCCTCCACGCGAGCTCCACGCTGGACGCGTCGGGTCCCTGAGCGTGGACGGTGGCGGTGGGACTGAGGAGGACCACCAGGAGGACGATGGCGAGGACCTGGGGCTTCATCGTTGCACCTCGCGGTGGGTGGTGACGGCGAGGCCGGCGGCGACGAGCGCCAGGGCCGCGAGGAGCGTGACGAGGAGGGGGCCGGTGGGGAGCGCCTGCCCGGCCTCGAGGCGGGCCGTGGCGGTGTAGGCGGCGTCGAAGGGCGTGTACTTGAGGACGGTGAGGATGCTGGGGTCGATGCTCGCGAGGAGCTGCCCGAGGCCGGGGGCTTCCCGTTGGGCGAGGAAGAGGACGAGCCCGACGCCGAAGCTGGTGGTGATGCTGCCGGTGGTGGTGTCGAGGACGCTGCTGAGGAGGAGGGTGAGGCTGGAGAGGAAGAGGTAGAGGGCGAGGTAGGGGATGAGGAAGCTCCAGGCCGCGACCTCGAGGAAGGCGGTGCCCAGGGTGGGGGTCCAGGGGGCCAGGAAGAGGAGGAGCGTGAGGGCGGTGAGGGCGTAGGCGCTGAGGCTCGTGAGGAGCTTGCCGAGGTAGAGGCCGGTGTCGTGGACGGGGGTGGCGCCGAGGATGGTGAGGGTGCCCTCCTCGCGCTCTCGACTGATGCTGGGGCTCGTCACCAGGACCGCGAGGAGCAGGAGCACGATGGGGGTGAGGAGGTGCAGGGCCTCCAGGGGCTCTGCCAGGCCCGGGGGGTTGGAGCCGGTGCCCACGATGTAGGACGTGAGGAGGGTGTAGGGGAGGGTGAGGACGAGGGCGAGGAGGGCGAGGAACACCGTGAGGCGGTGGTCGCGCACGAGGCCCGCGAGGTCCTTGCGGAGGATGGTGAGGGTGCCGCGCACGCTACGCGTCCCCCCGGGGTTCGTCGGTGACGGGGGTGAACGTCGCGTTGGTGGCGTCGTCGGGGGGTTGTTCAGCGTGCTCGTGGTAGAGGTGCTCGAGGTCCTCCAGGCTCACGTCCTCCAGCGATTGCACCGCCGTGAGTTCCCCCTGCTGGATGAAGCCCACGCGGTGGCACACGGCGCGGGCTTGCGCGAGGTCGTGGGTGCAGAGGAAGATGGTGGCGCCCTCGTCGGCGATGTCCTTGAGGAGGGTGCGGATCTCGCGTTGCCCGGTGGGGTCGAGGCCTGACGCGGGTTCGTCGAGGAAGAGCACCTCGGGCTCGTGGAGGAGCGCCGTGGCGAGGCCCAGGCGTTGCCGCATGCCCTTGCTGAAGGTGCCGGCGGGTTGGCCGCGGACGTCATGGAGGTTCACGAGGTCGAGAAGGTGCTCGATGCGGTCCCGGCGTTGGTCGCGGGGGATGCGGTGGATGCGGGCGAAGGTGTGGAGGAACTCGCGGGCGGTCATGGCCTCGTAGAGGGGCATGCGCTCCGGAAGGAGCCCGATGCGCGCCTGAACCTCGTGAGGGTCCTCGACCACGTTGTAGCCGGCGACGTGGGCGGTGCCGCTCGTGGGGTAGATGAGGGTGGTGAGCATGCGGACGGTGGTGGTCTTGCCGGCGCCGTTGGGTCCGAGGAACCCGAAGACCTCGCCCCGGGGGATGGTGAGGGTGAGGTCGTTCACCGCGGTGAGGCGTCCGAAGCGGCGGGTCAAGTTCCGCGTCTCGATCGCGAGGTTCCGGTCATCATCAAGTTCCGTGCGTTCGATGCGAGCAACCTCCCGGCGTAATCGATCCTGTGGGTTGAGCCTGTCGGATCCGGTGCTGGGCGTAGGTGGAGACTCGAGGATAGTGTCCCCTTCGGCCACCCCACACGATGCGCACCCGAGGGAGGTCTGGAGGTATTATCAATGTTGTGAACTTTCTGTTTACATCCAGGCAGTGGGCGGGGGAGCGGATTCTCGATCGACTCCCTAGCAGCATGTCAAATGGATATCAAAAAGAACCATATCAGGAACTTGGGGTCGTTCTTCAACCGGCCGCGGACGGCTGGTGGGAGAACAGAGAGAATGCGAAGAAACAGCATCTTGATCGCGTTGCTGGTAGCGGGGATGACGGTCGCGGCTACGCCCGCCGTGGCAAGCTCGGGGGAGTCGGCCGACGGGGAGGTGCTGATCGACCTCACGGTCGCTGAACCCGGGGATGTGGTCCTGGAGGGCGAGCTGGAGGAGGGGGTCTGCACGTTCCCCGACCACAGCACCACCATGGAGGTCGACAGCGACAACCCCTACCTCCTTGTTACCTACGGCGCAACCTCCGACTGTAACCTTGAGGTGAAGGACGTCTGCACGAGCGAGCTCACCTGCGGGGCCAACGCTGCGAGCATCCGGGCGCCGACGATCCGGACCGACACGGCTCAGACGATCGAGACGTCCGACGTGATCGCCTTGGAGTACTGTGCCGCCTGGAAGAAGGTCCGCGCCGCCCACCGCACGGTGGACAGCACCGTGCTTGGGGACTACACCCTCACGGAGGTTGTGGAGACGTTCAAGTTCGAGTACGGTTGCGAGGACAACGAGGCGAACTGGCTCTACGCCGACTCCAGCTCGGATTGCTACACCTGGGACGCAGACTGGACCATCAAGAACTGCTACCAGGACCAACCGACCGCGAGAACCGGGTGCGCCGCCAACGGGGTTACGGGTGACTTCGAACGAACGGATGGATCCGGCGACCACTGGCTCCACACCGAGGTGGAAGGGTGCGACGACGGATCCTACTCCTGCTCGCACGACGAGAGCTCCTGGACTCCCGGGGACTACCTCGAATCCGAGTGCAAGGTGACAGACCAAGGGCAGAACTAAGTTCGCGCGGGCGCCTGCGCTCCCCCTCTTTTTCTTTCCTCCGGGTTCCTGGTCCGACTCTCGTGGAGGTACCCTTAAGTACGCTCGCGGAGTCGTAATGATGTCTCAAGGGACGGTGAACAGTGTATGCCTCAAGCCCTGCGTGTTGCCCCCTTAGCCTTCGTCGCGAGCCTGCTCCTCCTGGTAGCGGCGGTGGGGGGGAACGTCGCCGCCGTCCACCGGGCGGACGTGACCCCCTCCCACTCCCCCTTCGGCGGGGGGGACATCACGGCGAACCACACCGTTCTCCACAAGCAACTCGACGTACCCCCCGGTGCCACCCTCAGGGTCGATGCCGGCGCCCTCCGCGAGGTCGTCGAGCAGACGAGCCTCCCCCTCCACTTCTACGTCGTGGAGGGTGGGTACCAGGACGACTTCCAGGACGGGAACGTGCCCCCGCACTACCTCCACGTCCCCCCAGGCGAACTCGACGACCTGTCGGGCTACGCTGAGGTGGTGCGCCAGCCCACGCCGGAGCTCACCCCCGACCCCCCCTTCGACAGCGCCTCCCGCGACATCGCCCTCGTCTGGTACCTCGAGCACGACGAGGAACGGCAGACCGAGGTTGCCTCCATGTCCGACGACGAGCGGCGGCAGGCGTTCCACGAGATGTTCAGGGTGCTTCCCGAACCCGGTCTCGGTCACGGGGACATCATCGTCACAGCCGGGTGGCTACGCTGGGCGCAGCCCCTCTTCTACACTGCCCAGGGGATCTTGATCCTGGGAACCATCATCTCGGGGGTGTGGTTCCTCCGCGCCCGGAACCGCAACAAACGCGGCCTCGACGAGGGGGAGGGCCCCACCGAGGCGCTTGTTCGCGCCATCGAGCTCGTGGAGGATTACCTCACGCGCTTCCGCAACCTCCTCATCATCCTGGGCGTGGTGCTCGCCACGGGCGGCCTTCTCATCCCCCTCGCGGTCTCGGTGGGCCCGGAGAACATCATGCGGGCTCTCTCGCCCAACCCGCAGTGGATGAGTTGGATCAAGTTCGTAGCCTGGTTCGCATACCTGGTTATGCTCGCGGTGTGGGCGGGGCTCCTCCTCCAGGTCCAGCGGGAGCTCACGCGATGGCGCAATGCGAGCGCGGAGCCCCCGCTGGAGATGTGAACCATGACGGAGTCCCCGGGCGTTGACCCCCTCGACCGTCCGGACCTCTACGTCGTAGCTCGCTTCCTCGACCAGCTTCGGGAGCCCGACACCACGTACACGAGGTCCCAACTCCAGATGGCCGTGCGACTCAACTGGGACCTCTTCAAACGCTATCTTCACTTTCTGGAGGGGCGCGGTTTCCTCGTTGTACGTCCGAACCCCGACGGTCAGGAGATCGTGCGGTTGACCAAGGAGGGACGTGACGCCCACGATCAACTCGTAACGTGGATCAGGGATGTGGTGGGGGACGACCACCTTTAGTCCCAGATAGGGCATCCATTTCACGAACGGTTACGCTCGCTCGAACCGTCTGCACTCGACCCTGCCGTGATACTCGCTCTTTTCGAAGACATCTGCGAACTCGTTGTCAAGGAACTCGGAAAACGTACCATACAAGGGGCCCGTTTGCTCTGCAAAACTTATCACCCCCACCCCGAGCTCCTGAAGGTGGATGGGAACGACCGCGCCGGCGTCGGGGACCAGCGACGCCAACATCCGCCTCACGACCCTCGGCCCCAAGCTCGAGGACCCCAGCAACTACCTCCTCCT
>CAYREV010000065.1:0-6176 GCA_964423345.1 uncultured Balneolaceae bacterium
ACCCGGAGTTCGACGACGGTCGCGTCCTCGCGTTCGACACCGCCACGCAAGAGCGCTTGTGGACCTACGAGGACTACGGATTCCGAGGCAAGCTCGACGACCTTGCCCTCAGCGACGATGGTTCCCGCGTCGTCGCCGCTGCCTCTGGGAGCCTGGATGACGAGACCGGTGACGTGCTCACCGTGCTCGATGGCGCCACCGGCTCGGTCGTCACCCAGCTCGACGGGACCGACGGCTTCGGGAGCATCCGGGACGTGGACACCACCGAGGACGGCCGCCACGTCCTCGGCCTCGGAAGCAGTGGGCATCCCTACACCGGGCAAGGCGATCGCATCCTGTTCGGCCTTCGCGACATCCCCTGAACGCGGCCGCGTCACACCAGGCCGGCCCGCACCGCCAATACACCGCCGCCAGCCACGCCGGCTAGCAGCCCCCGCACCGCCCACTTCAACCACCGGATGTCCGCCTCGTTCACCACCCCCGTCTCCACCATCCTGTCCACCTTCTCGTGAAGCTCGGACAGTGACTCCTCGATCCGTTCCAGCCTGATCTCGTGCTTCCCGTTCACGTCCAATCCACCTCCAGTTGCTCGAACCCGATCCCGTCCTTGGCACGCGCCACCACGTACCCCACATCCCGCCCGAACTCGAACACGTCCCGGTTGAGCTCCACGTCCGACCGGTTGCGATCCAAGACCTCCAGCACCCGGCCCTGCCGCCACAACTGTGGCACCCCGCCGGCGACGACGTCCTTGCGCCGACCAAGCGTGGCGTCGGCCAGGGCGTCCAGCGAGATCCTCCGCCCGTGACGCTGCTTGATCGTGGCCAGCGTGTCGACCGTCCGGTCCTCAAACTCGCCCCGCACGTCCCAGGCCAGCTCGGCCTCAAGCACTCGGTAGTCGAACCCCAGGATGTTGTGGCCAACGATGGTCGAAGCCCCTCGCAACCGGTCCATCAGCCGCTCAAGCTCGGGCTGCAGGAAGAACTCGTACACGCTGCCCCGGCCAGTGTCCATGATGCCCGCGACGGCCACCTCCTGCTCATCCAGCCCGCGCTCGTCCCCGAAGAACTGGGTCTCGATGTCCAGCACGACCGTGCTCACCCCACCACCCCCGTGACTCGAGCTCGGGAACACACGCTCAGCCGGCGCAGGCCGATCTCCTGGTAGAGCACCTGGCCTTCGAGGCGCTCGGTGCCCAGCACGCCGGCCACGCTGTAGTCCTGGCCCTGCCAGGTCACGCGAGCGCCCGGCACCCACGTATCGCGCCCGAGCGCGAACAAGACCGCGTCCCCACGGCGCAGTGTGTCCGGCGCACTGGTCGAGGTCCCGGGGAACTCGGGGGTCTCGCCCAGGCCGAAGGCCGGCGTCCCAGCGGCGACCAGCTGGACGATCCGGCGCAACTCCTCGGTGGCCCCTTCCTGGACGCGGGTGACCAGCGAGCCCGCCTCGTCGCTGATGCGCCGCAGGTCGCGCAGCGGCTCCAGGAACCGGCGCGCGATGATCCCCTGGGCCTGGGCCTGGACGGCCAGCCCCGTGAGGCTGGGGGCCACCGTGGCCGCCAGGTGGCGTGTGAAGACGACATCGAGTTCGCTGACGAGGTCGACCTCGGCGTGCACGCGTGGCAGGACCCCGTCGGCGAGGTCCCGCGTGGCCGAGCGCCGCACGGTGAGCGCCGATGGGAGAGCCCGGTGCTCGGCTGCGGTGTAGCCCACGTTGAGGACCGGCGGGGCCAGGCTCCCATGCTCCCTGGACGCCAGGCGCTGCTGGGCTGCCAGCACCTCATCCTCCGTCTCGTCTCGGAGCCGGACCCGGAAGGGGCCCGAGGTCGGGACGATCGAGCTGAGCCCCAACAGGTCGTAGATGAGCACGTCCGGGTCCGAGGCCTGGCTGCCGATGCCCGCCAGCCCGATGGTGGGCTGTGTGTTCCAGGTGAGCGCGGCCTCGTCGAGGTCGCCTGTGACCTCGTCCAGCTTGATGGTGCGCCCCGAGCTCTCCTCGACGACCTGGACGGTGACGTCGAGCGGGTCGTCGAAGGCGTCGAAGTGCGCGGGCAGCTGGTCCATGTCGAACTCGAGGTAGGCCCGCCGGTTGGCCGAACTCTCGCTGCGCACGTGGAGCTCGGTGTCGGTGCCGAAGTTCGAGTCGGGCGCGGCCTCGTCGACGTAGGCATCCGCGACGGCCTCAAGCGTGACGGTGGGCAGCCTTCACACCTCCTATGGGACGTTCACCGTGACCTCGCTCACGAGCCCCACGCTCTGGGAGCGCTGGACCGTGGCCTTGGCCCGGCCGGTGGCCGTCACGGACACGCGCCGGAGGCCGACCTCCTGGTAGATGCGCTCGTCGCCGATCGTCTCCCAGCCCAGCGTCCCGACGACCGTCCACGTCAGCCCGTCGTAGGTCACCGTGTCACCGGGCTGGAAGCTGTCCCCCTGCTTGGCGTAGAGGACCGCATCCCCGCGGCCCAGCTTGTCCTGCGTTGACGAGCGGCCCTGCTCACTGGTCGCCTCACGCGGGAAGGTCTTGGCCGTCTGGGTGTCGATGAGCTGGACCACGCGCCGCAGCGAACTCGAGGAACCATCCCGGGTGTGCGTCACCTCGGACCCGATCTCGCCGGAGATCTCGGCGAAGTCGTCGGCAGACACCGGGATCACAGGTGCCACGGTCCCGGTGGCCCGGGCCTGCACATCCACCTGGGTGGTCGATGGGCGAAGCGTGCTGGTCAGATCGCTACTGCTCGACAGGGCCGAGGGCTGCACGCTGGCGGGGAGGTCGGCCGTCGCGATCGGCTGGGGCATCAGGCTGGTGGCGAGGTCGCTCTGGGCCCCGTTGCCGGGGAGGACCTGGCTGGCCAGCTCCCCCGAGGCTGGGATGTTCCCGGGCTGGATCGTGGCGGTCAGGTCACCGGTGCCGATGAGGTTGCCAACGGTGACCTGGCTGGCCAGGGTCAGCGAGGCGATGTAGACCAGCTCAGCGGTGCCCTCCTTGCGGGTCAGCAGGAGGTCGCTGGCCCGGCCTCGGAGCAGGGTGAGCCCGATGCCGTTGTCGAAGCTGCTCTCACCGGGATAGGGCCAGGTAGCAAGCACCGAGAGGTCGGTGGCGTCGTGGCGGGCCAACACAGCGTTCTTGGAGTCGGCGGGGACCCGCAGGAGGAAGGGATCGGCCGCGTCGGTGGGGAAGACCAGGCCCCAGGGCTCGTCGTCGACCGCGTGGGTCTCCGAGGCCTCGCCGGTGTTCAGGTTGACCTTGTGGACCTGCTGGCCGATCGTGTCAGCTCCCCAGAGGCGCTCTCCGTCCCAGGCCAGCTTGGTCAGGAACAGACTGGTGGAGACCTCATCCTCCTCGGTGAGCACCTCGTCACCGATGCTGAACTTCTTGAGGACCTGGTCCACGTCATCGCTGACCCACAGATGCGTGCCGGTGTAGGCGATGCCGATGCCCTCGAACCCCGCTGGCAGGCCGTAGGTCGCCTCGTGGGCCCCGTCCAGGCTGAACCGATAGACTTGCTCCCTGCTCGCATCCACCCCCCACAGGGCCTGGCGACCCACGTCGTAGGCCAGGTCGTCAACCTCGACCGAGCCCCCGCCAGCGTCACGGAGCTCCACCGAGCGCGTGCCGGTGTACCGGTCGCCGTCGACGCGGACGGCCAGCTGGGCGAGCAGGTCGGCCACGCGGTTGTTGTTCGGCGTGACCGTCGAGGAGAGGTCGCCAGTGGCCTGGCGTTTGAAGGTGAGGACGAGCTCGGGCTCGGCACCCACGCCCTCCCGGCTGACGTAGGCCTGCTCGGGCCCATCGGCCGAGCCCTCGGTCTCGTCCTGGACCAACAACTCGGCCCGGCCGCCGGGGAAGGCGGCCTCGGCCGTGGAGAGCACGTCCCAGGTTTGGGGGTCCTCGTTGGAGGTCTGGGTGCCGTGGTCTGTGCCGGTGGCCGGTTGCGTGTTCCATGTGATGCCGCCCTCGGTCCACGCGCCGGTGACCTCGTGGCAGACAAGGGTGCGCTGTAGGGTGCTGTCTTCCTCGGGGTGGAGGCGGAGCGTGGCGGTGAGGAGTTCGGCCGCGTCGGCTGGCAGCTGGCTCAGGTCGAAGCTGACGTACACGCGCCGGTCCCCGTCGCCCAGGATGCCGCCCTGGCTTCTCACGTAGAGCCGGGAACCGCCGCCGAAGTTGCTGTCGGGGCTGGCCTCGTCGACATAGGCATCCCGGTCGGCCTTGAGGGTCTGGCTGGCCACCTCATCCCTCTCCCACCGGGCCGGTCAGCTTGCCGAACGCTCGGCCTCCCCGGACGCGCTGGCCGTCGAGGAAGACGCGCACGTCGGCCGGGTCCTCGATCACGGGGCCCTTGGGCTGCAGCTTGAGATCCACACCGAACTGGCGGGTGGCCACGTCAAGGCGGAGCAGCACGCGCGCGTCGAGTTCGGGCAGCCGGCGCTGGTAACCGATGGCGTGGGCGTCGAGGATCGTGGTCGAGCCGTGGCCGGGTTGGTAGTCGCTGTGGGCCTCCTTGTGTTGGAGCACGTCGGTGTACCGGCCATCGCGGCCGGTGATGGGGATCGGACCCACGGCGAGCTTGAGCCGCTTGCCCCGGAGATCGAACGTGCCATCGTGGCAGTCCAGCGTCAGCACGGTGCCCTCGCCGGTGGGCCAGAGGTCGCGGAGCTCGAGGCAGGCCAGGCGTTCCTGGTCCACGTCCTCCCATGGGGTGAGCGGTGGTCGGTCGTAGACCTCGTGCAGGGCAGTATCGTCGGTGTAGTGGGCCACCCAGCCGTAGCGGCGTGGGGGCCAGGGGCCCGGCATGCCCCCGAGGCGTCGGTTCACCAACTCGTGTGAGGCCACCGTCTGGCCTCCTATGTGAACTTGTACTCGACGCGCTGGACGAAGTTGCGCTGCCCGGCGGCCGGATCGGCCGGGACGGCGACCCGGGTGTCGATCTCGAGGTAGGTGTCGTTCTCGATATCCCAGGAGGACAGGTCCTTCTTGTTCGCGTCCGTGGATCCGCCCACGGCCTTGAACCCGCCGTCGGGATCGGTTACGCCGGTGCCGTTGTCGCTGACGATCTTGACCTCGAGCCACTTCTCGGTGACCACGTCCTCGGTCTCGCCGCCGTTGCCGTCGTCGAAGGTGGTGTACTTGACGTCGGTGGCGGTGCTGGCGCCGGTGCCGCCCTTGTTGTTGTAGACGTAGAAGGTCTTGACCGTGCTCGTGGTCCCAGCGTCCACGGTCCCGTAGTCGTGGCTGCTTAGGGGTGTGCTGGCGCCTGTGCTCTCGTACCATTCGATGACTGGGTCTGCCATGGTGTCAACTCCTGTCCGTTAGGTCTCTGCCCCGATGGCCTCGATGGCCCACACAACGTCGCCGGCCGGGGCATCGCCCGGCACGACCCAGCGCACCCAGAACGAGGCCGTGGCTCCGGCCGCCAGTTGGTCCACCAGGTCGAGCTCGGTCACGTAATCGCCGTTCTGGGTGTCGCTGAACTCGGTGGCCGCAAAGGTGTCGTCCTCGTCGCCCACCTGGCTATCCGGGTGCTTGATCGCCCGGAGCTTGACGAAGAACACGTCCGTGTCGCCGGTGTTCTTGACCTTGAGCTCGACCGGCGAGCTCGTGCTGCCACTCCCGACGGTCCCGAAGGCGGCGGGGTTCGTGTCGTCCAACGAGATCTCGGTGTCGCTGGTGTCGAGGATCTGGAGGCTGGCGGCCATGCTACGTGCCTCCGTTGATGAGGAACATCTTGTGCTTGCGCGCATCCCGCTGCAGGATGGCCAGGCCCTCGCGGGCACGGACCTTGAGCTCGAAGATCACGCGCAGGCGGTTCTCAAGCTGGCCGCCTTTCTCGACATCCAGCTTGCCGATGGAGTAGTCGAGCCCGCTGGTCGTGCCGCCGGTCAGACGCACCAGGGCCATCATGGCGCTGAGGTCGGTGACCACCGACCGGGCGAGCTCGAACCCGTCGTCGCCCTCCTCGAACGTCTTGTCCAGTTGGTCTTCAAGGAAGGCCTGCTGGTCGGCGATGAACTCCTCGAGGATCGGGTCGGTCAGGTCCGAGGTCGTGAACCCCATCCTGTTGCGCACCCGGTCGACCGTGGTGATGAGGCTCACCTCACCAGCCTCCCGAGTGGGTTAGGGGTTCTCCCCCAAGCCGGCGGGCCAACCGCAAGCGGCCGGCAGCCGCTGGGACGTGGTGT
>CAYREV010000066.1:0-6020 GCA_964423345.1 uncultured Balneolaceae bacterium
CCATCGAGGGCGAGCGCAAGGGCTGTTTCGCGCTCACCGAACCCGCCGGGGGGTCCGACCCGACGACGATGGAGACCCAGGCCGTCAAAGAGGGCGACGAGTGGGTCATCAACGGCGAGAAGCGCTTCATCACGGCGGGTGGGTACTCCGATTTCGCCGCGCTGTTCGCACGCGCAATCGTCGACGGCGAGGACGAAGGCATCACCGCCTTTCTCGTCGATGCCGACACCGAGGGGTGGGACGTCCATCGGCGCATCGACGTCATCCGGCCGAAGGACCCCTTCGAGATTCACATGGACGACATGCGCGTCCCGGACCGCGACCGCTTCGGCCCGGTCGGTGGCGGGCTCGAACTCGCCGCGAGTGGGGTCCGGACGAGCCGCATCGGCTACTCGGCCACTCATATTGGCATCGCGAAATACGCACTGGAGATGGCCATCGAGTACGCCAAAGACCGCGAGACCTTCGGCAAGCCGCTCTCGGACCGACAGGCCATCCGGTGGATGATAGCCGACGGCGCGGTCGACCTCCACACCTCGCGGCTCGCCATCTACGACTGCGCCTGGAAGGCCGACCAGGACATGGACGTCCGCCACGAGGCCTCCATCATCAAGCTCCACTCCTCGGAGATGCTCGAAGAGGTCCTCGACGCCGCCATCCAGATACACGGCGGGATGGGCGTCAGCAAGGACCTCCCGCTCGAACGCTGGTACCGCGAGGGCCGCGTCCGCCGCATCGGCGAAGGACCCTCCGAGATCCAGCGCCGCACCATCGCTCGCAACCTCATCAAAGGCTACGAACCCGTCGACCTTCTCGACAAACTATGACAGACGAAGACTTCACCAGCGTCCTCGAACCGAAGACCAACCGCGCGCCCGAAGAGGTCGGTCGCGAGATATTCCGACTCCTCCAGCAACACGAGGAACTCCGCGTCACGCGGGGCGAAACGGAGTACGACGTCCAGATATACGTCCCCGAGTAATCATTCCCCGGTGAACTCCGGGTCGCGTTTCTCCAGGAAGGCGCGGACGCCCTCCTCGTGGTCGTCGGTCGCCGCGGCGAGACTCTGAGCCTGTAGTTCGTCTTCGAGTGCCTGTTCCAGTGACTTTTCGGGCCCCGATTCGAAGAGGCGTTTGACGTGACCGAGCGCCCGCGTCGGCCCCTCCGCGAGGTTCTTGATATCTTCCGCTGCCCGCTCGTCGAACTCCTCGGTGGGGTAGACGCGGTGGACGAGCCCCAGCTGCTCGGCCTCGATCGCGTCGAGCGTCCGCCCGGTGAGCGCGAGTTCCTTGGCCCGGTCGGCGCCGACGGCACGCGGTAGCGTGTAGGACGCCCCGCCGTCGACGCTCAGCCCTACCGTCCGAAACCCAAAGCCGATGACCGCGCGCTCTGAGGCCACCCGGAGGTCCGCTGCCGACGCGAGCGACGCCCCGCCGCCGATGGCCGGTCCGTCGACCAGCGCGACGACGGGGACGGGGAGTCTGCGGAGCGTCGAGATTATCTCGTTCGTCCGCCCCAGCGACTCGCGCATCCCCTCCACTGACGGCGTCTCTTGGAGGTTCTCCTCCATGCGGTCGATGTCGCCGCCGGCACAGAAGGCGTCGCCCGCCCCCTGGAGGACGACACAGCGGGCCGACTCCACCGAATTCTCGACTTCGTCTAGCGCCGCGAGGATTCCGTCCTTCATCGCCAGCGAGTAGGCGTTGCGTCGGTCGGGGTCGTCGAGCGTCAGGGTCCAGATGCCGCCGTCGTCCACGACGCGGACGAGTTCGTCGCTCATGGCTCACTCCCCGCGGGTGCGAACACCGGCAAGTCGACGTCCGGGTCGTCGCTGACGTGTCTGAACTCGACCTCTAGGGGCATCCCGAGTTCGAGGTCGGCCTCCTCGCAGGCGACGACGTGGCTCGTCAGCCTGACCGGGCGACCGCTCGGATTATCCTCGGGAAGGTCGAGTTCGACCAGCGCCACGGGATAGGGCGTCTCCTCGTCGTATCCCGGCTGCCCGGAGATGTGGCACCGGGTGTAGGAGTAGAGCGACCCCCTCCCACCGGAGGGTTCCAACGAGAGGTCGCGCGACCAGCAGTGCCGGCAGAGCTCACGGGGGTAGAGCTGTCGTTCGCCACACTCCGCACACACCTGGACGGCGAGGTCGCCCTCGCGGGCCATGGTCCAGTATTCCTCGGATTCGGAATCGACCATCGGTACCGGCTTCTCCCCCCAGTCGTCGTAGTTCATGATTCGGCCTCCAGAATCATCGTCGCGTGGGTAGAGAGGACGCCGCCCGTACCGTGTGCGAGCGCCGTGTCGACGTCGTCGACCTGTCGGTCGCCCGCCGTTCCTCTGACCTGCCTGACGGCCTCGATGATGGGGAAAATGCCGTAGGTTCCGGGATGCAGGTAGGAAAGGCCGCCGCCGTTGGTGTTGATGGGCATCGACCCACCTGGACGGGTCTCGCCTTCGACGAAAGGCCTGGTCCCCTCGCCGGGTTCGGCGAGGCCGACGCTCTCGGTGAGCAGCGCGGTCGTAATCGTAAAGGAATCGTAGAGTTCGGCCACGTCGAGGTCCTCTGGTCCGACGCCGGCCTGCTCGTAGGCCTCCTTGGCAGTTCGACGGGCACCCGGTGCGGTGAGGTCGGGCATCTGGCTAATGTTGTCGTGGGTGTGTGTCTGTGCGAGTCCGGTGATGGTCACTGGGTCTGCGCCAGCCTCCCTGGCTTTCTCCGCGCTCGTGAGCACGAGCGCGCCGCCGGCGTCGCTGATGAGACAGCAGTCGAACTTGTTGAGCGGTTCGCACATCGGCGGCGACTCCAGGACGTCCTCGACGGTCAGGTCGTCGCGCATCATCGCCTTCGGATTCAGTTTGGCCCACTCGCGTGTCGACACGGCGATCTCCGCGAGGTCCGCGTGGTCGACGTCGTACTCGTGCATGTACCGGCGGGCGGCCATGGCGTAGGAGCCGATGGGGTTCATCGTCCCGTAGGGGACCTCGTACTGGCGTGTGAGGTTCGCGGGCTGGGGTTCGTACTGGTTGCGCCCCTCCTGTCGGTCGCTGTAGTTCGTGCTTCCGTACGTTATGAGCGCGGTGTCGATTTCCCCTGCTTCGATAGCGAGTTTGGCGTACTTGACGTGGCCGAAGGAGGAGGCCCCGCCCATGTCGTTCGAACTCGATACCGTCGGTTCGATGCCCAGGTATTCGCCCACGGTGACCTGCGGGAAGTGGTAGCGTTCGCGAAAGCCCGACCCCTGGATGAACAACCCCTCGACGTCATCGGGGGCCAGTCCTGCGTCCTCCAGCGCGTTCGTCGCGGCCTCGGCCTGCATCTGGAGGACGGTCTTGCCGGGGGTGCGGCCGACCTCGTCGGCCTCGTCGGCGCCCGCGATTACCACGGAACTCATCTCGCCTCCCACTCCGGTTCGCGGTCCTCTCTGAAGGCCTCGACGCCTTCGCGTGCGTCCCGCGTCTCCGAGAGGTGCCGACCGAAGGACTGCTCCAGCCTGATGCCCTCGGAGAGGGGCATGTTCCGCCCACGCACCGCGAGTTCCTTGATAGCCTGCACGGCGAGGGGGGCACTCGACAGCAATCGCTCGGCGTACTCCTCCGCGGTCTCCATCGATTCGCCCGCGGGCACGATCTCGTTGACGAGTCCCCACTTGTGAGCCTCCTCGGCGTCGATGGTGTCACCGGTGAGCAGCAGGTCCATCGCGATAGGGTAGGGGAGCTGGCGGATGGTGCGCTGGGTGCCGCCATTTCCGGGGAGGATGCCGCGTTTGACCTCCGAGAGGCCGAATTCGGCGTTCTCGCCCGCGATGCGGAAATCCGTCGCCAACAACAGGGTCATCCCGCCGGCGAGGCAGTAGCCGTCGACGGCGGCGATGATGGGTTTCCAGACTTCGAGTCCGCGGTTGAGAATCATCTCCTCCTGTGTCTTCCAGAAGGTATCCCACTCCTCCTCACCGGGAGTGATGGTCTTCTCCAGGTCGGCGCCGGCGGAGAACGCTCGCTCTCCAGCGCCGGTGACGATGGCCGCCCACACGTCCGAATCGTCGCGGATGCGAACCCACGCTTCCGAGAGTGCGGTGTACGTCTCGGGGTCCATCGCGTTGAGTTTCTCGGGGCGATTGATGGTCACCCGCGCGAGGTGGTCGTCGACCTCGTACAGTATCTTGTCGGTGTTCGGGAGTACTTCCTCGGACATCAGTGTGTCACTGCCCCGCATCCGTTGTTAACCCTTGTGCCGCGAGGGAGGAGGTGGGTGGTGGTACCACCCCGAGAACTTATCTGACCCGGGGTGTAGACTCCACTTTATCATGCGGGCACTGGACGACCTGAAGGTCATCTCGCTGGCACAGATTTACAACGGCCCCTACTGTGCGCTCATGCTCTCGTATCTCGGCGCCGACGTCGTGAAGGTCGAACCCCCCGGGGGTGAGAACCTCCGCTCACGTGACGAGGATTCGGACACCCCCGAGACCATCATGCTCAACTCCTCGAAGAAGAGCGTCACGCTGAACCTCAAGAAGGAGGAGGGGAAGGACCTGTTCAAGGAACTCGTAGAGGAGGCCGACGTGCTCGTCGAGAACTACAGCGTCGGCGCGATGGACCGACTGGGCCTGGGGTACGACACCCTGAAAGAAGTGAATTCCGAGCTCATCTACGCCCACGGGTCGGGGTATGGCGAGTCGGGCGAATACACCGACTACCCGGCGATGGACCTCACCATCCAGGCGATGACGGGGGTCATGGACACGACGGGGTTCCCCGACGGCCCACCGGTGAAGGCGGGCGTACAGGTGGGCGACTTCATGGGTGGTATCCACCTGCTGGCGGGCGTGCTGGCGGCGCTCTACCAGCGCGAGCGCACGGGTGAGGGACAGTTCGTCGAGGTGGGGATGATGGACGCCGTCTACCCGACGCTCATGTCGCCGATGGCCGCCCACTACCGGACGCCCGAGGCGCCACCCCGCACCGGCAACCGCCACAGCGGGCTGGCCATCAGCCCCTACAACGTCTACGAGACGAGGGATGGATACATCGCCATCATCTGCGTCAACGAGCGCCACTGGGAGCGACTGACGAAGGCGATGGGGCGGGATGACCTCACCGACGACGAGCGCTTCGACACAAACGAGAAACGGAAGGAGCGGATGGACGAGATGGACGCCATCATCACCGAGTGGACGAAGGAGCGCGAACGCGACGAGGTTGCCGACATCCTCCTCGACGCTGGCGTCCCCGTCGGCCCCGTCAAGGAACGCGACGAGGTGTTGTTCGACTCCCATCTCGAAGAGCGGGGGATGGTGAACGAGATGGACCATCCACGGTACGGAAAGATACGTGTCCCCGGCATGCCGATGAAACTCCACGGTTCGGAGGACCCCGAGATTCGGCCCGCACACAGGGAGGGCGAAGCCAACGAGGAGGTGTACGGAAAACTCGGATTGACCAAGGAGGAGATACGGGAACTCCGTGAGGACGGCGTGATTTAGAGTGGGTCCTCTTCGGGAACGGGCGGAACGCCACGTGCGACGATCGTCTCGCCAGTGACGTAGGATGAGGCAGAGCTCACGAGGAAGCGGGCGATGTCGGCGATTTCCTCCGGCGTGCCGATCTGGCGGTCGACGTGGCCGCGTGGGGGCATGTCCTCGTCGGTGATGCCGGTCCGCTCCTGCACCGGTGGTGTCGAGACCAGGCCGGGCGCGATGCAGTTGACGCGGATATCGTGTTCGGCCCACTCGACGGCCAGCGTCTCGGTGAGCGAAAGGATGCCCTTCTTCGAGGCGGCGTAGTGGCTCGTCCGGGGGGAGGGGCCGAGCGCGGCGATGCTGGAGAAGTTGATGATATTTCCACCCCCTGAGTCGCGCATGTGGCGACCCGCCGCCTGCGTGCAGTTGAACGTCCCGTTGAGGTTGATGTCGACGATGGTCCCCCAGGCGTTGGCGCTCAGGTCCTCGAAATCCGAGCGAAACGTGCCAGCGGCGTTGTTCACGAGGACCTCCAGCTCTCCGAACTCGTTGACCGTC
>CAYREV010000067.1:0-5873 GCA_964423345.1 uncultured Balneolaceae bacterium
TGCAGCTCCACGGTGGCGGTCTGCAGCAGACGGGCGCCGGTCATCCCGAGCGGATGACCGAGGGCGATGGCGCCGCCGTTGGGGTTGACGCGCTCGTCATCGTCGTCAATGCCCAGCTCCCGCAGCACCGCCAGGCTCTGGGCGGCAAAAGCCTCGTTCAGTTCGATTATGTCCATCTGGTCCAGCGACAGTCCGGTGCGCTGCATCACCTTGCGGGTGGCGTCCACCGGCCCCATCCCCATGATGCGGGGCTCTACACCCACCACGGCCGAGGCCACGATGCGCGCCCTGGGCTCCAGCCCGAACTCCTCGACGGCCGAATCTCCGGCCACCAGCAGGGCCGCCGCCCCGTCATTGAGTCCGCTGGCGTTGCCGGGGGTGACCGTCCCGCCCTCGCGGAAGACCGCCGGGAGCTTGCTCAGCACCTCCACGGTGGTGTCGGGGCGGATGAATTCATCCCTTTCAAAAAGGAAGGGTTCGCCCTTGCGCTGCGGGATCTCCACCGGCGTGATCTCCTTGGCCAGGCGCCCGCTGTCGGTGGCCTCGGCCGCCTTCTGCTGCGACCGGGCGGCAAATTTGTCCTGGTCCTCGCGGTTCACCTTGTACTTTTCGACTATGTTTTCGGCCGTCACGCCCATAGCTTCGCTGCCGTACTCTTCCTCCATCTTCGGGTTGACGAAGCGCCAGCCAAAGGTGGTGTCGTGCATTTCGTTGGTGCCCGAATAGGGGCGGGACCCCTTACCGAGTACCATCGGGCCGCGGGTCATGTGTTCCACCCCGCCGGTAATAAACAGGTCGCCTTCGCCCACCTTGATGGCGCGGTAGGCGGCCACGGTGCTGCTCATGCCCGAGGCGCAGAGGCGGTTTACGGTCTCGCCCGGTACCGAAACGGGCAGCCCCGCAAGCAGAGCCGCCATGCGGGCCACATTGCGGTTGTCTTCGCCCGCCTGGTTGGCACAGCCGTAGATGACGTCCTCAATGCGCTCGTGGTCAATATTCCGGTTGCGATTCAGCAGTTCCTTGATCGGGAGGGCCGCCAGGTCGTCGGCGCGAATGGGGGAAAGGGCTCCCCGCAGCTTGCCGATGGGGGTTCGGACGGCGTCAATGATATAAGCTTCTGACATAATACTGGTAGTAAGTAGAAAGATTAATGTAGAATGTTCAACTATTCGTTTTCCGGGAAATGGTGCTCCCGTGTTCGGAAGACCGAGCCGCGGAAGGTGGCCACCTGTTCTTCGTTCTGGTTCCTAATAGTGATGGCATACACGCCCATTCTATTACCCAGGCTGAGCTCTTCGGCAGAAGCCGTGAGCCTGTCGCCGTTTTTGACCTTCTTGAGGTACGAAATATTGGTTTCCAGGGCCACGGCTACCCGCCCGTGGGTATTGGAGGCAAAAGCGAGGGCGCTGTCGGCCAGCGAGTAGGCGATGCCTCCGTGGGTGATGCGGAAGCCGTTGTTCATCTCCGCACGTACGGTCATGGCGATCTTTACATAGCCCGGCCGCACCTCGAGGATTTCGATGCCCAGCCACTGGCTGAAGGCATCCTCCTCCATCATTTTTGAAACAACCTTTTCGGCTAATTCCTGTTTATCCATTTTTATCACTGATATTCACAGATTGAGCACAGTTGCATTCTTGAAACCTGTGCCCCTCTGTGGCTAATAAAACGTTTCGTTGTTGCGGACCATTCTTTTCAGCAGGGGATTCGGGCGGTAACGGTCCGATCCGTACTCCTTCTGCAGGGCGGTAATACGATTCAGCACTTCCTCCAGGCCGATATCGTCGGCCCAGCGGAGCAGTCCCTTGGGGTAGTTGACCCCCTTGGTCATGGCCAGGTCCACATCCTCCACGCTAGCCACGTTCATGAAGACCGCGTCGCAGGCCTCGTTGATCAGCATGGCCACGATGCGGTCGACGATCCGCCGGCCGAGCTCCTGGTCCCTGTCGGCCTCGGGGTTGTCGGCCTCCTCCCCATACTCATAGAAACCCTTCCCGCTCTTTCGTCCCATGAAGCCGGCCTCCACCAGGCGTTTTTGGGTGAAGGAGGGCTTGAAGCGCGGGTCGTAGAAAAATTCCTCAAAGACGGTTTCCGTCACCTTGAAGTTGATATCGTTGCCGATCAGGTCCATCAGTTCAAAGGGACCCATTTTAAAACCGCCGATCTCTTTCATGGCCCAGTCGATGGTGGGTACGTCGGCCACGCCCTCCTCGAGCTGCCGTATCGCCTCGCTGTAGAAGGGGCGGGCCACCCGGTTGACGATAAAGCCCGGGGTGTCCTTGGCCAGTACGGTGGTCTTGCCCCAGTCGTCGACCAGCGCCCGTGCTGTTTTCACGGCCTGATCGTCCGTGGTGATGCCCGGGACGATCTCCACCAGGGGCATCAGCGGGGCGGGGTTGAAAAAGTGAATGCCCAGGAAGCGTCCCGGCCGCTTGAGGGCCGAGGAGATGGAGGCGACCGAGAGGGAGGAGGTGTTGGTGGCGAGAATGCTTTCCCGGGGGACAATACCCTCCAGGCGGCGGAAGACGTCTTTTTTCACTTCAATGTCTTCGATGACTGCTTCAATGACCAGGCTGCACTGCCCGTAGTCGGTCAGGTCTTCCACAAAGTGGATGCGTTCCAGTATGCCGTCCACTTCCTCCTGGGTCATTCGTTCCTTTTCCACCTGTCGCTGCAGGATGCTTCGAAGTCCCTCTTCGGCTTCCTTCAGCTGTTCCGGGTAGGCGTCGTACAGATACACTTCGTGGCCGTAGGTGGAAGCTACTTGGGCTATGCCCGTGCCCATGGTGCCGGCGCCCGTAATGCCTATTACAGCAGATTCATCCATAAGTTTATTCGATCAATTGATGTTCGGCTTTCTGTAATGTGCTTGAAAATAATGAATAATCGGCGAAAACCAACTGCTTCGGGGGTGCGGTAGGCCGGTATGGGAAGAGGGGAAAGGCCGGTTTATTTACCCTTGAAATCGGGCCTGCGCTTCTCCAGGAAGGCCTGCACGCCTTCGGCATAGTCGTGGGTCTTGCCTGCCTCGGTCTGTAGATCGGCTTCCAGCTCAAGCTGCTCGTCCAGGCTGTTTTGAAGGGAGCGGTTGACCGCTCGCTTGTAGAGGCCGAAGCCGCGTGTGGGCAGGTCGGCCAGTTTCAGGCAGATCTCGCGTGATACCTTCATCAGCTTTCCGTGGTCCACCGCCTTGTAGATCAGCCCCATATCGACGGCTTGTTGAGGGGTGATTTTTTCGTCCGTCATATAGAGGATGTTGGCGCGCTGCAGGCCCACCAGGCGTGGCAGGAAAAAGGTTCCGCCGCTGTCGGGGATCAGGCCGATCTTGCTGAACGACTGTACGAATTTGGCTTCATTGGAAGCGATGACCAAATCGCAGGCAAAGGCGATGTTGGCCCCGGCGCCGGCCGCCGTGCCGTTGACGGCGCAGACCACCGGCTTCTCCAGGTGGCGGATGCCCTTGATGACGGGGTTATAGCTGCCCCGCACCGTCTCACCGAGCTCGTACTCTTCGCCCTTCCCGACCACTTCGGGCAGGTCCTGTCCCGCGCAAAACGCCTTGCCCTCGCCGGTGAGCAGCACGCAGCGGATGTCGTCGTTTTCAGAAGCCTCGCCGAGAGCTTCCTGCAGCTGCCCGGCCATCGATTCGGTAAAGCTGTTCAGCTTGTCCGGTCGGTTCAGGGTAATGGTGAAAAGGTTCTGTTCGAGGTCGGTGGTGATCAGTGAATTCATAGAAGTTTTTTTAATCAGCGAATTATATACACTTGAAATGCTCAAAAGGCTCCTCGCAGTCGCGGCAGTAGTATTGGGCCTTGCAGGCGGTGGAGCCGAACTCGCTCTGCAGCTCGGTTTCAAGGGAGTCGCAATAGGGGCAGGGGACCACCTTGCTGTTTTTCAGGCTTGTGAGGAAATCCTCATCGGCGTCGGCCGTTTTTCCGGGGGGAGCGATGCCGTAGTCCTTCAGTTTCCTCTTGGCCTCTTCGGTCATCCAGTCGGTGGTCCATGTTTCAGAAAAATCTTTTTTGACCTCGAAGTTTTCTAGTCCCTTTTCGGCCAGTTTCAGCCTGACCTCCTGTTCGATGGCCGACATGGCCGGGCAGCCGGAGTAGGTGGGGGTGATCCTGATGGTGACCTTATCGTCGACGATCTCTACCTTGCGGGCGATACCCATCTCCACAATATTCAGTACGGGTATTTCCGGGTCGGTGACCTCTTCCAGCCAGCTCCAAATTTTGTCTTTATTATGTGTAATTGCTGTAGGCAAAATCGAAGAGGCTTTGTTGAGTAAATGATAGAGTTATTCCCAGTTCGCATCGGGATAGGAGCGCCGCAGGTGCTGCATCTCCGCCAGCAGGTGCCCCAGGTGCTCGGTGTGGAGGCCTTCGCGTCCCCCGGTCCTCATAAACTGATCGAAGTCGGGTACCTCCAGGGTGGCCTCCTCCAGTACCTCGACCACCAGCTCTTTCCAATCATCCCTGAAGCTCTCCGGGTCGGCCGCCAGATGGTCGTCGGACAGCATTTCATCAATTTCGTCCGTGTAGAACAGTCCCCCCGTGTAGGTCCACAGCTCGTCGAAGGCCTTCTGAATGCGCTTGTGGCTCTCCTCCGTACCGTCACCCAGCCGCAGCACCCATTCACGGCTGTGGCGCAGGTGGTACTTGATCTCCTTCAGGTGTTTTTCCACCATGCCCCGGAACTGCTCGTCTTCTACCGAGGCGAGCTCGCTGTACAGGAAATAGCTGTAAGCGCTGAAGAGAAACTGCCTCGCGATGGTGAATCCGAAATCCCCTTTGGGCAGTTCCACCATCTTGACGTTGGTGTATTCCACGTCGTTTCGGAAATAGACAATATCGTCACGGTGGCGTCCTTCATCCTCGATTTCAGCGGCATATTCATAGAGCGAGGCGGCATGGCCTATATAGTCGAGTGCGATGTTGGCAAGCGCGATATCCTCTTCCAGGATGGGCCCGTGGCCGCACCACTCCGAGAGCCGGTGCCCATGGATGAGCCGGTCGTCGGCCAGACGCACCAGGTATTGATACAGTGCTTGCTGCTTGGTGATGTTTTTAGTCTCTGTGCTCATGATCGTTTCTTTACGGCTCGGGGTACGTTATAGAACTTTGGATGGCGGTAGGGCTTGTCGTTGGCCGGATCGAAAAAAGGGCCCATGTCTTCCGGCGTGGAGGCCGTGATCTGGTCGCTGGGCACCACCCAGAGGCTTACCGCCTCGTTGCGCCGGGCGTAGACGTCACGTGCGTTCTGCAGGGCCATCTCGGCATCGGGAGCGTGCACGTTGCCGGCATGTTCATGAGGCTTGCCTTTTCCGGGCTGGGTAAACACTTCCCAGAGTGGCCATTGGGTATCATTGTTTTCCTTGGTTTCGCTGTCGCTCATAATGTTTTTTAATTCACAAGTGATAAGCATTGAGAATTGGGTGCTTTCGACTCAAGACTCACTGCTTAATACTAATTAAGATGCTTTTTCCTGTTGCAGTCGTTTCTTGCGGGCATATTCGTCGGCCGCCTCGCGTACCCATCGTCCCTTTTCATGAGCCTCGCGGCGTGCATTGAGCCGCTCCCGGTTCATCGGGCCGTTGCCGCGTACCACGTTCCAGAATTCGTCCCAGTCGATCTCGCCGAATTCCCAGTGGCCGGTTTCCTCGTTGAACTCCAGGTCGGGGTCCGGGATTTCCAGTCCCACGGCATGTGCTTCTGAAACGTGTCTGTCAACAAAACTCTGCCGCAGCTCATCGTTGGTCTTGAGCTTTACGCCCCACTTGATCAGCTCTCCGCTGTTGGGAGAATCCTCGTCGTGCGGGCCGAACATCATCAGGGTGGGCCACCACCAGCGGTTAACGGCGTCCTGTACCATCT
>CAYREV010000068.1:0-3041 GCA_964423345.1 uncultured Balneolaceae bacterium
CTCGAGCTTGCCGATCGCGGCCAGCAGGGCCCAGTCGACCTGCCACGTGTCGCCGGCGTCGACGTAGGCCTCCAGCATCCGCGCGGGCACGTGGTGCTCCAGCCCGTCCGGGCCCGTGTGGCTGGGGCCGGCGCCCATCGCCGCGAGCGGCAGACCGGCAGCGACCAGCCCGAATGCGATGGCGGCGCGACGCACGGGTCCTCCTCTCGACGGCCCTAAACGAGTTGCACCGCGGCAACGGGCGCCGGTGACAGGTGTGCGCCCCGCGCATCGACGTCACTCGCAGGCCGCGACGGTGAGGACTTGTTGGGTGGCGGCCCGCACAGGCCGGGCCGCCGAGGAGGACACGATGACCACCACGTTGACGACGGTGTTGGCACAGGCCCCGGTCCCGCGGCTGGACCCGGCACGGGGGCAACGGTGGATCCCGCACTACGACCGGGTCGTGGAGGCCCTGTCCGGGTTGATGCTGGCGGGGCTGCTGGTGTGCGCCGGAGCGGTGATCATCGGCGGGGCGACCTGGTGGGTGTCCTCGACCCGAGCCCCCCACTCGGCCGCGATCACCATGGGACGGCTGGCGGTGATCGCCGGGTTCGTCGGTGCGATCTGCATCGGTGCGGCCCGCGTGATCGTCAACACCGGCTTCAACCTCGGGTCCTGACCGATGGGTGGCGACTACGGCCCGCGCATGGGGCTGCCAGTCGGCAGCCTGGCCCTTGCGGCCGCGCTGCTGGCGGTGCTGGTGGTCGGGGGCGGCTGGCTCACGGTCCGCGGCCTGACCGCTCCGAGCACTCCCGCGCCTTCGGTGTCGGGTCCGCGGGTGGAGCCGGACGTGTTGGCGTTCGGTGCCCCGGAGGTCGTCGACGGGGTGCCGTGGGGCTTTCCGCTGACGGCTGACGGAGCGGCCGCGGCGGCCGTGACGGCCGTGGCGGTGACCGGCCAGCAAGCGGTGGTGTTCGACCCGGACCGGTACGCCGAGGTCGCCCGGGTGGTGTTCTCACCGGAGCAGATTCGCGTTCAGGGCCGTCGGTTGGAGGCGGTGCGGGTCCAGTTCGACCAGCAGGGCTGGCACGACGCCCCGCCGTCGCGGCGCACCTACCACTTCGCGGTGCTCGCGGTCGCCCCGTCCGGGTTCGACCCGACCGGACCGTCGGCCACCGTGGACGTGTGGTCGATGACCCTGGTCGGTGTCGGCGATCACGGCGGGGCGGTGTTCGCCACCTCCACGGTCGACCTGCAAGCCGACCCGTCAGGGCAGACGTGGCAGGTGACCGGGCTCGAATCCAGCGAGGGGCCGGTGCCGCTGGTCGACGCCCCGGCGTCGGCACCCGGCCGCACCCGCATGCTGCTGCGCGACGCCACCGTGACCGTCCCGCTGCCCGTCGGCACTCCGCAGGCGACGGGCCGATGAGGTGGCGGCGGTGGCATCAGGACGAGGACGGGCTGGCCCCGGTGTTGGTCGGCGCCGGTGTGGTCGGTGGCCTGCTGGGCGCCTCCTGGTTGGGTGCGGACTGGGCCTCGAGCCTGCTGCGCCGAGCCGGCGGGGAGCTCACCGCCTGGGTGCTGTCCGGTGCGTTCTGGGTCATCGACCTCGTGGCGGCCCAGGCAGCCGCCGCCCCGGCCGAACTGGACGTGTTCACCCCCGTGCTGGAGGGGCCGGCGCTGCCGATCTGGGCGCTCGCGGCGCTGGTGTGTGTCGCCGCGTTGCTGGCCGAGGTGATCGGCGGGGTCGTCACCGGCAACGTCCCCCGCATGGTCACCGCCGTGTTCCGCGCGATCATCGCCGGCCTGCTGGCCACCGCCGGCGGCAGCCTCCTGCTGATGGTCGGAGGGGCCCTTTCGGATCTCGGCCGGATCGCCCTGCAGGCCTCCGGCACCACCGTGGACGCGCCGCTGCTGCCGCTGCAGGAGGTGCTCATGGAAACCGCACGGGCCCAGACCGGCGCACCCGAGCTGTTCGTCGCGTTCCTCGCTGCCCTGGTGATCGTGTTCTCCGGGCTGGCGATCTACTTCCTGCTGGCCATGCGGCCCGTCCTGCTGGCGATCCTTATCGTGTTCCTCCCAGTCGCCCACGCATTGAGCGTCTGGGAACCCCTGCGGCGGGTGCAGCTGCGGGCCTGGGCGCTGGCGTTCGCCGTGCTGCTCTCCGACGCCGCGGTGCTGACGATGTTCGCGGTGGCCAACACCGCGGCCGCGCAGGTCGCCGGGGTCGACCGGCTGATCTTCGGCACCTTCGGGATGCTGCTCGCCGCCCTCGCACCGGCCGCGCTGGCCCGGGTCGTCGGCGCACCGGAGCTGCAGACGGCGGTCACCTCCATGTCGTCGGGGTCCCGCCGGATGGTCGGCACCGGCGCGGTCGCCGCCAAGGGCGCGCTGTTCGCCGCCGCCTACTCCGCCCGCCGCCATCACACCGCCACCGGCGGCACGGGAGCCGTCCCCGAAACGGTCGCGGCCCCGACGGGCGGATGGAGCGACGCGCTGGACGCCCCGCTGTCGACGGGAAGGGAATCCGATGGCTGACCTGCCCACCTACGCCTGGCCGCTGCGGCCCGACGGCGGCGTGCTGCTCGGCCTGTCGATCCCGCGGCTCGCGGCGATCGGCACCGCCGGGGTGGTGCTCATCGTCGCGATGCTGCACCCCACCCTGGCCGGCGTGACGGTCGCGTTCGCCGTCATCGGACTGCTGCTGACACTCGCCTCCGTCCGGGTGGGCGGCCGGGTGCTGGTCGAGTGGGCGCCCGTGGCCGCCGGCTTCGGGTGGGCCACGCTGACCCGCAACCGAACCTTCCGCCGGTGCGACGACCTCGCCCTCGACCTGCCGCCCGAGACGCTCGACCTGCCCGGCGAGCTGTTCGGCATCGAGCTGCACGACCTCACCATCGATGGCACCACGGCGACCGTGGCCAACCCCACCCCGGCTGGCTACGGCATCGTGCGCGACACCTTCCGCAACCGGCTCGTCACCGTCGCGGAACTGTCGGCCCCCGACTTCCTGTTCTGCGACCCGGACGTGCAACAGGCCCGCATCGCCGCCTGGGGTG
>CAYREV010000068.1:3141-5802 GCA_964423345.1 uncultured Balneolaceae bacterium
GCCGCCCGGCGGGCCGTCCGGCAGGCCGGCGGGGGTCTCGACGGCGCTGCACGAGTGCTGATGGACCGCGCCGCCACGATCGAGGACCTGCTCGCCACGGGTGGCCTGCAGGTCCACGGCTGGCTACCCGCCCGGTCGATCGCCGGGCTGCTGCGGGTGGCCTTCGATCCGGCCGCCCACACCCGGACCGACCTATCGGCCGACGTCACCTGCGGGGGCGGGGTCGACCCGGCCGCGGCCGGCCCCTACGGGCTCGACGAGGACTGGACCCGCCTGCGTCACGACTCCGGCTGGTCGACCACCCTGCAGGTCACCCGTCCGCCGTCGCGGCCGGTACCCGGCGACTTCCTCCAGCACCTGCTCATCGGCGCCCCCGTCACCCGCCGGCTCTCCCTGCTGTACGTGCCCACGCCCGCGGCGACCGCGCAGCGGCAGGCCACCTCGGCCCAGGTGTCCGCCGACGCCGAGGCCGCCCTGCGGACCCGCTGGGGCTTCACCATCGGCGCACGCCAGCGCCGCACCCACGACGACGCCGCCCGCCGCGAGGCCGACCTCGTCGACGGCCGCGCCGTCTACCGCACCTGCTGGACGCTCACGATCACCGGCACCGACCCGGACGACCTCGACGCGGCCGTCGAGCAGGTCGAGGCCGCCGCCCGCCGATGCGGCCTCGAGCTGCGACGGCTCACCGGACTGCAGCGCCAAGGCTGCGGGTTCACCCTGCCCCTGTGCCGCGGAGCGGGCTGATGGGCCGCCCACGGCTGCTCCGACGCCTCGCTGCCACCCCGCGGCGTCCGGCCCGCCGCGGCCCGACCCGCCACACCTCGATTCGCTCATCCGATGCGGAGGGGTGGGGGACGCTGGCGCGCCGCTACCGGCGGCTCGGCAGCCGCCACGGGCAGCGGCGCCGGCTGGCCGCCCGCACGCTCGTCGAGCACCGGCTCGCCGGCTGGGAGGTGTCCACCGCCACGCTCGAGTCCGCCTATCCGTGGCAGGTCGCCTCCACCGCCGGCCGCCGCGACGCCACCGGGATCGCCGTCGGGCCGTCCCCGACCGGAGGGACGTTCACCTTCGACCCCTGGACCGAATACCGGGCGGGCCGGTTGACCAACCCCAACCTGCTCGTGCTGGGCGAGATCGGCTCTGGCAAGTCCGCCCTGGTCAAGACGCTGGTGTGGCGCGGGCTCGAGTTCGGCCGGGGCGCGCTGATCGTCGACCCCAAGGGCGAATACCGGCCACTGGCTGAGGCCGCCGGCATCGAACCCATCAGGCTCGCCCCGGGCGCCGGGGCGATCCTCAACCCGCTCGACCCCGGCGTCGCCGGCACCCAGCTGTCGCAGCAGGCGCTGTTTCACCGCAACACCGCCACCGTCCGTGCCCTGCTCGAGGCCACTCTGACCCGGCCCTGCCGGCAGCTGGAGATGGTGCTGCTCTCTGCCGCGCTCGCCCGCGTCTCCGGGCTGGACCACCCACCCACCTCTGACGGGCTACCGGGGCAGGTCGCCACGCTGCCGCAGCTCGCCGATGCGCTGGCCGACCCACCCGCATCGGTCGCCAAGGCGGCTCGCATGGACCCCGAGCGGGTGATCGACGAGTCCCGCGAGATCGCCCTGGCCCTGGCACGGCTCGTGTCCGACCACGGCGACCTCGCCGGCATGTTCAACGGCCCCACCAGCATCGACGCCGACCCCACCGCCCCGCTCACCGTCGTCGACATCGCCACCATCTACTCCAGCCACCGGGCCCTGCTCCCACTGGTCATGATCTGCACCGCCGCATGGCTGCAACTCGCGGTCGACACCACCCCGCGCGGAAGGTGGCAGGTCAACGACGAGGCCTGGGCCCTGCTGGCCGACGACGCCTCCGCCCGATGGATGCAGGCCAACGTCAAGCTCTCCCGGCAGCTGTCCCTGTCCGTCATCAACGTCCTGCACCGGCTGTCCGACACCGCCGCCGCCGGCGCCGACGGGTCCGCGACCCGCGCGGTGGCGGCCGGGGTGGTCTCCGACTCCGGCACCCGGGTGATCTACCGCCAGCCCGACACCGAAGCCGACCTGCTCGCCACCACGCTCGGGCTCAACCGCCGGCAGGTGGCCATGACCGGCATGCTCGGACGCGGCCGCGGACTCTGGCTCACCGGCAGCCAGCACCGGCACGCCTCGCTCGTCGACCACCTCCTCTCCGACATCGAGGCCGACCTGGTCGACACCGACCACGCCATGAACGCCGACCCCCGGAAGCTCACGAATGACGAAGGCCCCCAGCAGTTGGACGACGACAAGGCCCGGCCGTGACGGCCGCCCGGCCGCCCCGTCCGAGCCGGTGGCTAACCGGCGGGAACACGCTCGAAGCCTGGTGGGCCACCCTCACGCTCGCCCTCCTCGCGCTCGCTGCGTTGGTGTGCCTGATTGGCTGGGTCGCCCTGGCCATCGAGGTCGCCCTTGCGGGCACCGGCGACACGGTCCGGCTGGCCGACATGCCCGCCGTGCTTGCCCGCCTCGCCACGGGCACGCCCCCCGAGGTGGTGGTCGAGCCGTGGCGGCCCACGGCCATCGCGATCGCCCTGACCGCCGGCGTCGGGACGGTCGTCGCGGCCGGACTCCGACGGTGGTGGCACTGGCGCGACGGCTGGCGACACCGCCGTCGACAGCGCGAACGCCA
>CAYREV010000069.1:0-5613 GCA_964423345.1 uncultured Balneolaceae bacterium
ATGCCGACGGGAACGGAGCGATCAACCTGGCCGACGGGGTCCACCCCAACTCCTCCCTCACAACCGGAAGCGACACTGACGGGAATGGGTATGCCGACGACCTGTACGGATGGGATTTTTGGGAGTCGGGCGGCTTTAACGGCCCCGTTGTCGAAGATAACGATCCCATCCACGACGGCACCGACCACGGTACGCATGTAGCCGGTATTGCAGCGGCCGAAACCGACAACGGTACAGGCATATACGGGGCGGGCTTCAGAAGCCGGTATATGGCCATCAAGGCCGGCGGCATTGCCGACGACCCATCCACTCCCGATAACGAGTCCAACGCCATAGGCTTCGGTTTTGACGGCATCATATACGCCGCGGAGCAGGGAGCCGACATCATCAACTGCAGCTGGGGCGGGGGCGGATTCTCGCAGGCGGAACTGGACGTCATAGACTTTGCCACCAGCCGGGGCGCCCTCGTCGTGGCTGCCGCAGGCAACAGTTCGGAAGACCAGGTCATCTTCCCCGCCGCTTACCGGGATGTGCTGGCGGTGGGCTCTATAGAAACAACGAACAGCGTTGCCGACTATTCCAGTTACGGTTACAACCTGGATGTTCTCACCACGGGATCAGGTATTGAGAGTACCGTCTACAATAATAATATAGGCTCCAAGTCCGGCACTTCCATGGCCGCCCCGGTCGCTTCGGGACTGGCCGCCCTCATCAGGGCCCAGAACCCGGGCTGGAACCCCCGGCGCATTGGCACCCAGATAAGGGCTACGGCCATATCGGTTGACCGGCAAAACCCTGACAGGTATGAGCATAAGCTGGGCGGAGGAAAGGTCCACGCCTTTAATGCCGTTAATACACCCAAGCCGGGTATTGTCATCCGATCGGAAAAATTTCTTAACAATGGGGGGCAAAAACTGGGGCCGGGCGAAGAGGGGCGTATCGTACTGGATATCATCAATTACGGGGCTGCTACCGACAATCTAAACCTTACACTCACAAATCCCGGAAACCAGAACATCAGCATCCTCGAAGGCAGCAGGCAGCTGGGTAGCCTGGCAACCGATGATTCCGCCGAGGTGTCTTTTGCCATCAGGATCGAAGATGGTTTTAACCTGAATGACAAACCCCTTTTCCGGATCGATTTCAGGGACAGCAACAACGACTACTGGGATTTCGGTATTGCCATCTATGAAAACCTTCTTTTCGACACCATGGCTGCCAATAATGTCAAAACTTCCATTGCCGCCGATGGTACCGTTGGATTTACCAACCCCCTCAGCGGAGAGGGCGGGGTAGGATTTATTCCCCGCAGGCCCACGGAGACCGGCTTCTCGGCAGAAAACAATCTCCTGTTTGAGGGGGGACTCATGATGAGTATTGACGGAGCGGTTTACGATGCCGTGCGAAGCACCAACGGAGGCTTATCCAGGGATTTTGACCCCCAAAATATTTTCCGCCTACAGTCGCCGGGGCAGGTTTCTGCCGTCGACGGAAATGCCCGCTTCAGCATAGGAGATTCAGGGGATGTCCGGCGGGCCACCATTGACCTGGAAACCTTTGCCTTCGACGACCCTGCACTGAGCAATGTGGTATATGTCAAATACACGGTCACGAACCCCTCCTCTTTCGTAGTGCTCAAAAATATCTATATCGGCTTGTTCAACGACTGGGATATAGGAGATAACGCCTTGAACAACAGTGCTTCATTCAGTGCTCAGGACAGTATCCTGTATGTGTTTGACGAGGACCCCGGTACGGCTCATCCCCTGGTGGCTGTGGCCCAGCTCGGCAGCAATTCGAGCCTGCTGACCATTGACAATACCGTCAACGGGAGGCAGGACTCTGTCACATTCGGACTCTATGACGGCTTTACCGAAAATGAAAAACTGACGGCTCTCAGGGCAGGGACAGCTAAAACTTCGGTCTCCAATACCGACGTATCGGCCGTTACCGCTTCCGGCCCCTTTGCGCTGGGTCCGCGCGCACGCCTTACAACCGGTTTTATCTACGCATTCGGCTACGATCTCACCGAACTCAGAAACCAGGTTGCCCAGGCACGCGGACAGGCCCCCTTCCGGGTATCGGCACCCGGGCTCGCGGTCTCTGACGAAATTCCGCAGGAAACCCGCCTGTTTCAAAACTATCCGAATCCCTTCAACCCGACTACGCAGCTGAGGATAGATCTCGATAAGCCTCAACAGGTAAAGTTGGCGATATACGATGTCTTGGGCCGCAGGATACGCGTGCTGGTCGACCGCAGGCTGGATGCCCGCACACACATAATCACTTTTAATGCCGAAAGGCTAAGCAGCGGCATCTATTTCGCCCGGCTGAAGACTCCCGATCGCACGCAAACCATACCGATGACCCTTATCAAATAGACGGCATCGGCAAGGGGAGGTGCAGATAAGCCCGCTACCCGTCAGTTTTGTTCTTCTTGTGAGCCTGTTTATTCTGTTTTGATATTTCGAGGCGCATTTCTCGGCGCTTTTCCGCCTGCTCATACCGCTCCTTTTCAAAATCGCTTTCGGCGATTATTTTCGGGACGGGTACCGGCCGGCCGTCGGCATCGACCGATACAAAAGTATAGAAAGAGGTCGTACAGAGACGCCGCTCACCGGTACGCATGTTTTCCGCCCACACCTGCATGGCCACTTCCATGGAGGTGGAAAAGGCGCGGGTTACCTCGGCTTCGATGACGACAACCTCGCCCAGCTTGATGGCGCTTTTAAATTCTACATTGTCGACCGAGACCGTTACCACGTTCCGATTGCAGTGCCGCTGTGAGGAGATGGCCGAACAGACGTCCATCCATTGCAGCAGGCGGCCGCCCATAAGGTTTCCGAGCGGATTGGTGTCATTGGGCATCACCAGCTCGTTCATACGAACCCGCGAGGCGGCTACCGTCTTTTTCCTGGAGTCTGTGGATACGGGAGGGGTTTCATCAAATCTGTGTGTCATCAGAAAAAGTATATTACTTGTATTTCGAGGTTAAAATAGCCTTTTATTACATATTATCATGCCCTAACTTCCAAAGCAGTATAATGCAAAAATTTAGTGAAGAGTTGATGAACAAGGTATGGCTATTAACTATAAAAGCGGACAGGCGGCAGCATGATCCGTGAAAGCAGCCTCAACGACATCCACGCTTTGCCCGTTCCCGCCTGGTGTGTGAACGGGCATCTGCACACCATCGCCCGCTCCCTGCTGGGCGATTCCCGGCTCCCCCCGCACGAGCGTATTGAGATATCCACTCCCGATGGGGATTTTCTGGAGCTGGATATCATCAGGCAGAACACCGCCCGGCCGGTGGCTGTGCTTTTCCACGGACTCGAGGGATCGACGCGCCGCTACTATATGGCGGAACTGATGAAGGAATTGAAAGAGGAACACTATTCCGTCGTGGGGGTCAACTTTCGCAGTTGCGGATCCCGCCTCAACCGCCGTCGCCGTTTCTACCATTCAGGAGAAACCGACGACTATGCCACCGTCTTCAAATGGGTACGGGAGTCCTTCCCGGGCCGCCCTATTGGGGCTGTAGGCTTTTCCCTGGGCGGCAACGCCCTGCTCAAGTCGCTTGGCGAAGAAAAAGAGGGCCACCCGGTAAAGGCGGCCGTCGCCGTTTCCGTACCCTATGACCTGCGGCTGGGGTCCCTTCAGATATCCCGCGGCTTTAATAAAGTTTATGAATACCGTTTTCTCCGTACGCTTCGAAAAAAACTGGCGGAGAAACGGCAGACCTATTCCGACCTCCCCCGCTTCGACGGCAATACCCTCTATGAGTTCGATGAGCAGGTCACCTCGGTGGTGCACGGCTTTTCGGGTGCGGAGGACTACTACAGGCGTTGTTCGGCGCGAAAGTTCGTAGAACATATCCGTAAACCCACTCTTGTCATCCACAGTGAAGCGGATCCCCTCTGCCCCATACAGGCCATGCCCATGGACAAGATCAACGACAACCCGTTCCTGGATTATGTGATCACCCGGGAAGGGGGGCACGTAGGCTTCTGGAGTTCCCCTTCCGGATGGCTGAATTACCTGATACGAAATTATTTCAGCCGGAAATTTGATTAATCTTTTTCACTTAACCCATCAATGAAAACCATCAATATATTCCCATATGGTAATTATTATCGGAGCGGGCCCCATAGGACTTGCCACAGCTATTGAGCTGCAAAATCAAGGCATAAAGACTAAAATTATTGAGCGGGGCTGCCTGGTCAACAGCATCTACAATTACCCGAAGGATATGACCTTTTTCTCGACCTCCGATCGCCTGGAAATCGGCGGCGTGCCTTTTATTTCCCACGGCCCCAAACCTACCCGGCGCGAAGCCCTGGAGTATTACCGGCGGACCGCCGAAAGCCATCAGCTGGATATCCATCTTTATGAAGAGGTGCAGTCCGTTGAAGGAAGTGACGGTGATTTTACGGTTAAGACCGACAGATCAAGCTATCCCGCATCAAAAGCAGTGGTGGCTACAGGCTTTTACGATATAGCCAAGGAGATGAACATACCGGGAGAAGAGCTCGATAAAGTCAGCCATTACTATGACGAAGCCCATCCCTATGCCTGGCAGGATATCCTCGTTATCGGCGGGGGCAACTCGGCTGTAGACGCCGCCCTGGAAACCTACCGGGCCAATGCCAACGTCACCCTGGCGGTACGTTATCCCCATATCAAGGAATCGGTTAAATACTGGGTAAAGCCGGATATAGAGAACCGCATTAAAAACGGGGAGATAACTGCCTACTTCAATACCGAAGTCCTCGAGATAAAGCCGCGGGAAGTACTGCTTAAAACCCCGGAAGGCAAAAAGACCATCCCCAACGATTTCGTACTGGCCATGACCGGCTACAAGCCTAACTTCAAACTGATGAAGAAGTTTGGCATTGACCTCACCGACGATGAAAAAAAGATGCCGGTCTATGACGAAAAAACCCTGGAAACCAATCGCAAGGGGATCTACGTTGCCGGTGTGGTCTGTGGAGGAATGGATACCAGCAAGCTGTTCATAGAGAACACGCGTATACACGCCCGGCACATCGCAGAACACATAAAAAGTAGTGAATAGAAAGTATAAAGAAAGGAATCGGCAGGCAGCTCCTTATTCCAATTAAGATGTAGCTGCCCCTATCAAATACACATACCCCCCTTCGTAAAAGCTACCTGAATCCGGAAAGCGAAAAGAGTAACGAAAAGAGGGAAAATCAGCGTACTCTGATTAATCCGTGTAATCCGGGATAGATCTGCTCGATCCGGGATAAAAAAGAGAGGGTAAGCTTCCTACATCACGCCGCTACGACCTCCTACCGCTGCTACCTTCCGGTCCTGACGGAGTTCAGAGGGAGCTGGCTGCGTAGGGCTTACCCTCGAAGTCCTAAAGATACGGTTTGGATGGGGTAAGGTGCAAGCCGGGATCCTACTTTGTTTTCATCACATACACTCCGTCCCAGTCATCGCCGGGCGGGTCCTCTTTCATCTGCTTGCAGCGCTCCAGGTAAATCAGAGAGGGATTGGTCTTTATCAGGGGGTCGTTGCCGCCGGGCTGAAATTGCTCCAGTTCGGCAGAGCCGGGCTGAATTTGTCCCAGTTCGGCAGAGCCGGGCTGAA
>CAYREV010000070.1:0-1402 GCA_964423345.1 uncultured Balneolaceae bacterium
GCACGATCATCGCGGTCCGGCGGGAGCCAGACGGTCGCAAGGACGCCATGTCGTCCCCGGCCCTGCTGGGTGGATGACCCGTCCAGACCCCAGCACCAGACCACGTAGGGGGCCGCTCAGGTGCCACGTCGACAGGGGCTCAGCGCTGCACCTGGTAGGGTTCGGCGCGGGGTCCGGGCGGGGGGATATCGCCGAGGTCGATGTCGACCGTCCGGACGACGGGCTCGAGATCCTCCTCGGCGCTGCGGGCCACGATGTCGAAGCCGACCTCCTCGTCCTCGCTTGTCTCGGGGGGCCTCAACGCCAGCCAGACCCGGGTCTCCTCACGGGGGCCGAGGAAGACCTCTGGCAGGTTGAACCCGAGCCCCCAGCCGTCGGGTGCTCCGTCCACGCTGAGCAGGAGGGTGGTACCCTCCCTGACGTGGTTCCGCAGGACCACCGGGAGGACCAGCCGTCCGTAGACTTGGTTGACCCGGCCGGGCACGACCGTTACCCTCAGGCGTTCGGGGCCGCTGCTCAACCACATGGCTACACCGATCACGCCCACCGCCCCGAGACCGCTGAGGACGAGGGGCACCGTGTTGCTTGATGGTGCAGGCGGGGGAGGGACGGTCAGGACCGCTTGTCCGTCGGCCTGGTCGGTCGCCTGGAACTGACCCGTGCCGTCGGTCAGCGTCCCGGTCACGGTGAACCCGTCGGCTAGCCCCTCCTCGGGCCCCGTCCCCGGGGCCGCGACGGTCATCGCGATCGTCCGGGAGTCCCCGGCGGCAAGCTCGAAGCTCTGGGCCGACAGGGTGGCCTGCCACGGCCCCGGGATCTCGATCGACAGCTCGACGGTCCCGTCGACGCTGCCGGGGTTGGTCACCGTCACATCGACCTCCCGGGTCTGGTTGGGACCCATCTCCACGGTCTGCTGGCCGAGTTCGAGGGAGAGGTCTGCGGGTTGCACCTGGGCCTCGGTCGGCACGGCCGCCAGGACCACCAGGCATAGCAGCAGGCAGGCTGACAGGGTGGGGGGGCGCATGGGGGGCGCCGGTCAGCTCTGCTGGCGGACCAGCTCGGGTCGGCCCACGCGCTCCTTGACCAGCTCCATCTGCAGCGCCTTGAGGACCTCGAAGTCGGCACGCAGCGACGCGAAGGTCTGGTCGACCTGGTTGAAGCGCCGGTCCAGGACCTGGGTGAGCTCGTCACGTAGGTCGGTGATCTCGGTCGCGGTCCGCTCGTTGGTGACCTCGAAGTTGTCCTCCATGGCCTCGTGGACCGCACCGATCTGGTTCCCCAGCCGGGTCTCGGCCCCCTCGAAGGAGGCGTCCATCTTCTCCTGGGTCTCGGTGAACCCGGCGTCGACCTGGTCGCTGGCGGCCTGGAACCCGTCGGCGACCTGTTCCTGGGTCTCGGTCAC
>CAYREV010000070.1:1502-5588 GCA_964423345.1 uncultured Balneolaceae bacterium
GAGGGTCTCCCGGGTGTCCGAGAACCCCTCGTCGATCTGGGCCTGGGTCGTCTCGAACCCCTCGGCGGCCTGCTCCTCGGAGGCCTCGAAGGCTGCCTCGGCCACCTCGCGGAACGCGGCGATGTCCTCGGTGGCCCGCTCCTGCAGCTCGGCGACGACCTCGCGCAGCTGCTTGGCCTCGTCCTGGACGGCGTTCTGGGTGTCGCTGGCGTGTGCGTCCACCTCGTCGCGGATGACGCGCAACGTGTTGGCCAGCTCGTCGTAGGCCGACTGCAGCGCCATCAGGCTCGTGTGCAGCGCCCACACGTCGTGGCCTCGGCTCTCGTTGAGGACCGTGGTCTCGATCTCGTCTCGATGCTTGGGGTCCTCGACGAGCAGCTCCAGCTCCGTCAGCGCCGCGTCGTAGACCTTCCTGTTGCCGTTAGCTCCCGCGGTCTCCTTGGATGACATGAAGTAATCCCTGTTCCTCCAGGGGCGTCAGACTATTTGATTCTTAGCCTAGTGTAAAAATAGATGACAGGTGGAAGGGGGGATGCGAAGGGGACGCCCGGGCCGCGGCACCGAGTCGATAACAGGGTCCGAGCCGAGACGCAGTTGGTCCTTGAGCCCTGCGACCGGGGCGTTGGGGGGACAACGGGATCCTGGTAGGCATCTATTCTACCGTCTTCGGGTTCGGTCCGATGACGATCGTCCCGGTCACCCCTCTTCCGAGCCGCCCTCGTCCCCACGGTCGTCTGCAGCGTCCGCCCCAGCAGGGTCCTGGCGGGCGGCGTCCCTCAGCTCCTCGGCGGCAGCGGCCAGCGCCTGGACGGCGGCCGTGTGGCTCTGCAGGTGGGTGGCGTACTCCTGCATCGCCTCGGAGAACTGGTCCATGGAGGTGTGCACGGTCTCGAGGCTCTGCTCCTGCCGGTCCTCCCAGGCGTCCAGGCGGTCGACGACGGGTGCCGTCAAGGTCTCCGCCGCCGAGCGCTTGAGGGACCGGGCCCGGTCGCCCACGTGCGGGGCGGCCTTGTAGGCCAGGTGGATGGCGACCAGGGAGACGAGGAAGACCGCTCCCTGGGTGCTCTGGAGGAAGAGGATCGGGAACCCGAGGCCCTCGTAGGTCTTGCCCACCTGGCCGGCGACGTCGCCGGGGAAGGTGGTGAACGGGTCCTCGTTGGTGTTGTCGCCCTGGGTCCGGAACGTGACCATGCCGCCGGGCGAGCGGTCCTTCTCCACCACCCGGTGCACGATCGACGGTGGGTAGCCGTACCGATCCTGGATCTCACCGGGCACGTCGACGACCACGATGTCGCCGACCTGGACCCGGTCGGGGTCCACGGCGTCCACGAGGATCAGGTCGCCCCGCTCGAGGGTGGGGGCCATGCTGTCGCTGGCCACGGCCACGGCGGGCGGTTGGGCCACCTGGAAGTAGGCCACGGTGGCCAGGAGCAGGGCCGGGAGGATCAGCGAGATCGCTGTGCCCAGCACACCTCGCACCCGCTGGGCTCGGCTCGGCGGGCGGTCCTCGGTGTCCCGGCGATCGTCGCTCACGCTCGGACCTCGGTGTGGAAGGACAACGGTCGCGCCTGGTCCTGGGCACCCGAGGGGTTGCCGCCGGGCACGGTCGCACTGGCCAGGATGTAGAGGGTGGTCTGGCCGGGCACCGAGGGCTGGAGGACCGCGTGCCCGCTGGAGCGCGTCATCCGGGCCTCGGCATCGTCACCGGGGTCGCGGGACACGTTGGTCCCGTCCTCGAGCGTGTGGTTCCCGTCGGGATCCTCGTACCAGATGGCCACGTCAAGGTAGGCGTTCGGGTTCCCGAACACCTTGTCCATGTCCGTCGGGTTGAGGAGGAGGACGTGGACGTCGAGCTGGTCGCTGAGGCGCGCGTTGGCCAGGTCGAGCCGGAACAGCTCGATGCCGTCGATCGTGTGCGCGGCCCCGCGGACCACGGTCACGTTCCCATCCAGGGGCGTGACGGTGGCAAGGCCCCCACCGGGCAGCTGGCTGCCCGGCTGGATGCCCAGGCCGATGAGGCCCGAGCTGCCCGCCCAGCTGGTGCCGGTGAGGACGGCGACCAGGAGGACGGCGGCGGTGGCGGTGTGCTTCCGGTTCATAGCGTGGTCTCTGGTGGGTCTGAGCTCGGTGGCTCGGTGGGGGGTGGTCAGGATGGCGCCGGCCGGGGATGGGGGCCCGGCCGGGCCGTCAGGGGTCGCGGTCTCACGCGGGCTTCACGTCGATGAAGAACTGCGGGTCCAGGGTCCCGTCGTTGCTGGTCGCGTAGAAGCTGCCAGCGTCGAGGCTGATCGAGAAGTTCCCGGCGGCGGACTGGCTCAGCGGCAGGGTCACGTACCCGCCGGTCAGGGACAGGTAGGTGGTGTGATCCCCGCTGGCGTCGACGCCGGCCACGGGCGTGGTGATCCACGTGCCGTCGGTGTCCTCCTCGTAGGCCGTGATGGCCAGGTTGAGGTAGGAGTAGGTGTCTGTGAGCTCGGCGGGGTTGTTGAGGAACACGGTGACGAGCAGGTCGCCGGTGTAATCGCCGGTCTCGACGAGGTATAGGTCGCCGGCCTGGTTGCCCTGGTCGGCGTCGGGGATCTGACCCGGCGCGCCGACGATCGGCGTCCAGCTGGGCGCGGCACCGTGGTAGCCGTCGGTGCCTGCCGCGGTGACCTGGGCGAACGAGCCGTCGGACACGCCGCTGGTGCCGACCGTGACGCTCGAGGTTGCGTTCGTCTGGGCGAAGCTGATCCCGGTGAGCGATCCCACGGCCAGGACGGCCAGGATCGCGACGGTCTTTCGCTTGGATGGTAGCATCTGCACTGCCTCCCTGGCCTCCCCTGTCGCGCCTGGTGCAGTTAGGGGGCCAGGCAAACCGTTCGTATATCTCAAAGTATATAGAATTTTACACTGTCAAGGGGGATGCAGGCCTGGGGAGCGGGGCCAGCCTGCCGCTGGAAGGGGCAAGCCATGCGTCGTCGGCGCCCGGTGGTGTCGGGCGTCGGGCGGCGCCACGCGACGGTGGGGTGGCCGAGCCGACGACGCCGATTCAGTCCCGCCCGGGTCGCCAGTGCTCCAACCTCCAAGCCTGCCAGGGTCCCTCTGGGGCCTGCCAGAGCCCCTCTGGGGATGGCCAACAGGGCCGGACCGATGGCACGCTCGATCCCACTCCCTCGCCGGTCATCGACGTGATCCGAACCGCCGAGAGGGGAGCTCTAGCGGGCGATAGCTTTGGAACCAGAAGAGATGTGGTCCCCAACGACATTCGGGTGGTTGGCCGCATGGCCAGTGGTGTTCGAGATGAACATAAGATACGTCGCGTTGTTCCTGGTGCTTAGCCTGCCGATCGTTGCGTCGGGTGCCGTGGGGGCCTCCTTTGCCGAGGACCTCGGCTCCGAGGACTCCGATATCATCTGCTATCGTTGGATCGATGGCAACTGGTACTGCTGCGAGTTCGCGCCGAACGGCGACATCAAGTGCGCGGTCCCGCCGAGGCCGACGTCGGCCGTTGCCTGATGGTGGTCGGGGGGACCTGGGCTGACCTGCTCCCCGCCCTCCGGCAACCCGCTCGCGTCTGCGGTGTCCAGTCACGTGCCTGTGGCTGTCGTCTGTGCTAGGAGGGTCACGGTGCGTTGAAGGCCGTGGATCGCTCGGGGGGCGGGTCGGCCGTTGGTCTGCCCAGCCATCCCTGATGCAGATAGAACCGATGTCTTCCTTGCCGACGGAGGGTACGACATCGGGGAGAGGTGAAGGTGAGGCCCGGGTCCCTTCCCAGTAGATTGGAGGCTGTTGGGAGGCTGTCGGAGGCTTGCTCCGAAGAATCGTTGGATTGAGCCCCGGGCCCTACACGGCAAAGGTACGAGTAGTATATTAATTTTACACTATAGCGGGCGGTCGCTCGCGGTTCTCCAGGTCGTGGGGTGACGGGTCTGACGACCGGCGGTTCGTTGGGAGGGAGACACCCTTGTTGAGGCGGTGCGACCAGGCCGGGCGTATGGGATCCATGCGCCGGGGTTGCGCGCCGGCCGCGAGCCACCGACGGTCGCTAGCGACGACGTGCGGGGTCACCCTGGGCCGGGGTCATGCACCGGGCGCCTCGGGATG
>CAYREV010000071.1:0-5568 GCA_964423345.1 uncultured Balneolaceae bacterium
CGGGCATGCACGAGGAAGGGGACCTGCTGGTCCTCAGCGACTTCACCGGTGGCGGTAGCGTCAGCACCGTCCAGGTCTACGAGTGGAACACGTCCGCATCGGACAACCTCCGACTGCTCTTCGAGGGTGCAGACTGCGACGAGGCCGCGGCAGAGGACGTCAGCTGCGGGACGGTCAACACGGATCCGCTCGTGACGCCGTGGCCGCCGTCCAACACGACCGCTGGGGCGCTGGACGTCAACCAGTTCTTCGAGGGCGCCCTGGCTGTCGAGGAGCTCCTCGGCGACCAAGGCCTCCCATGCTTCTCGACGTTCGTGGCAGAGACCCGCAGCTCCCAGGAGCTCACCGCCCAACTCAAGGACTACGCGGCCAAGACCTTGGAGACCTGCGAGGCCCGGATCTCGATCTCGCCCCAGCACGCCTTCAACGACGTCGGCACCACCCACACGTACGAGATCCTCGTCGAACGTAGCATCCTCGACGATCCCTTCGAGCCTGTCCAGGGGGTCGAGGTCGAGGCCAGCATCGAGAGCGGCCCGGGCTCGTTCGTCGGCGACGGGACGTGCACCACGGGCGCTGACGGGACGTGCACCGTGACGATCACCTCGGACACCGCCGGTGAGACCGTGGTCTCCGCAGCCGCCGATGTCCCCGTCAACGATCAGACGATCCACGTCGAGACCGACGGCTCGGGCGGCAGCTCGGGCCCCGCCACGAAGGTATGGGAGCGGATCCCCTCGGACACGACCACGACCCCCACAGCGCCCTCGATCGTGCTCGGCGAGAGCCTCCAGGACCACGTCAACGTTACCGGCGAGCTGGGCCCCGCCAGCGGCAACGTCTCGTTCTACCTCTGCGACCCGGCCACCGTCCAGGCCAACGACGGAACCTGCAGCCAGGGCGGCACCTTCAGCGGGAACGCGACGCTCAGCGCCGACGGCACCGCCTTCTCCCCCACCGTGACGCCGACCGAGGCCGGCACCTGGTGCTTCCGCGCCGAGTACCACGGCGACGGTACCTACGAGCCCTCCCAGGACGCCAGCCAGGGCGAGTGCTTCGAGGTCACGCCGGTCGAGCCCGGCCTGTGGACCGTCTCGGACCCCACCGGCGACGGGATCGACCCCGGGACGCCGGTCCAGGACACCGCCACCATCGAAGGGCTGGGTGGCGAGTTCCCGGACCCCACCGGCACGGTCACCTTCCTCCTGTGCGGCCCGCAGGACGTCACGAGCACCGGGTGCCCCGACGGCGGTGGGGACCAGATCGGCGATCCGGTCCCTGTGACCGATGGGACGGCGACGTCGGTGGCCACCACGCCGGTCCCCGCCGATCTCGACGAAGAGGACGCCGACCTCCTGGGGACCTACTGCTGGCGCGCCGAGTACAGCGGCGACGCTAACCACCAGCCCGCCACCCACACCGACGGCGAGGCTGAGTGCCTGACCTACACGAGCCCGATCTCGACCCTCGACAAGGCCGTGAGGGTCCTCCCGGACGGGACGTTCACCGGGAGCACCGAGGCCGAACCCGGCGACGTCCTCGAGTACCGGCTGGTCTACGAGAACGTCGGCAACGCCGAGGCCACCGAGGTGACCCTCGTGGAGGAGGTTCCCGAACGCAGCACGTTCCTCTCCTGCAGCGACGGCTGCACGCTCGATGGCGACGGCGGACCCGGGAGCGTGCTCACCTGGGATCTGGGCACCGTCGACCCCGACGCGTCGACCGACGTGACCTTCCAGGTCCAGCTCGACCCCGTGTTCCCCGCCGGCGAGACCACGGTCACCAACGTGGCCACGGCCAGCACCGCCGAGGAGCCGAGCGACACGCCCTCCGACGAGGTTGCCGTGACCGTCCCAGCAGCCCCCGAGCTTCATCTCCTCAAGCAGGCCGACCGGACCACCGCCAGCCCCAGCCAGGAGATCACGTACACGCTGACGTTCTGGAACACCGGCGACGCCGATGCCACGGGCACCACGCTGACCGAGACCCTGCCCACGGCGACCAGCTTCGTGGCCTGCAGCGACGCGTGCACGGTGTCCGGCGACACGATCACCTGGGACATCGGCACGGTGCCCGCGCTCACCACCGCGGACGATCCTGCAGGGAACGTCACCCTCACCGTCCAGGTGGAGACCCAGGAGGCCTGCGAGATCTGCAACGTGGCGACCATCGATAGCCCGGACCAGGCCGACGGGCCGATCCCATCCAACGAGGTCTGCCTCACCGTAGGCGCCGACCCGACCCAGGCCGACACGGCCGGTCACGCCCTGGGCTTGGGCCTCTACGTGCCAGACCTGATGCTCGAAGCGGGCCTTGCCGAGGTCGACACGGCCCAGGCCGGCATCGGCGGGGACACGAGCTCGGACACCCTCGCGGAGGTGACCGACGACGACACGGGCGGCCTGGCCAGCGCCGAGGTGCTGGCCTCGACCTCGACCAGCCTTGTCGAGCGGGACCCGGCCAAGGCGACGACCACGGCGACCGCCACCGTGGCCGATCTGAGCCTGTTGGACGGCTTGATCACCGCCGAGACCGTGCGCGCCGTGGCCACGGCCACCGCCACGGGCGATGCAGCCTCGACCAGCTCGACCGGATCCACCTTCGAGGACCTCGTCGTCGACGGCGTGGCCATGGACGACGTAGCACCCAACACACGGGTCGACCTGCCCGCCGAGATGTTCGGCGAGGGGAGCCACGTCGTGCTCTACGAGACCGACGCCGAGACCAGCACCCCCCCGGACGGGACCCTGGTCGGCGGTGGCTACAACGCCACCACCCAGGTCACCATGATCCACGTCTTCCTGGCCGACGCCCTCCCAGGCCTCCCCGGGGACCAGCCCGCCGAGATCGTGGTCAGCCAGGCCGACGCCGAGGCCAACTTCCCGCAGACCCCACGTTGTGAGACCGAGGCCGGCCAGGCCGTCGGCGGCCACGGGCTCATCTCGAAGGTCACCACCACTCCTGATATCGCGCCCGTGCGCGAGGGCTTCGTGGCCATCGAACCGACAGGTGGCGACGAACACCAGGCCCTCGAGTCGATCAGCCTGGCCGATGGGACCCTATCCGCCACCGGGGCCGACACTCGGTCCCACGGCGACCTGCTCGCGGCCTCCAGTAACGCGACGAGCCGGGCGACGATGGCCGAGGCCTGCCTGCTACCGGGGCAGACGGGCTGCCTGGTGTCCGCCACCGGGATCGAGTCCACCGTGGACGCGGTCGCAGACCCGGACAGCGCCATGGCCACTGGAGCCACGACGCTTGCCAACCTGACCGTCGACGGGACCGGCGTGTGCCAGGCCGGGGACCTGTGCCGGCCGGCACCGAACACGGTCATCGAGCTGCCCAGCATCGGGTTCGTCGTGCTCAACGAACAGATCCCCGACGCACCGGAGACGGGCCAGGCCGGTCTCACGGTCCGGGCGATCCATCTGATCGTCACGGTACCGGACAACCCAGCGGGTCTGCCGGCTGGCACGGACGTGATCGTCTCTGAGAGCCACGCCGACGCGACGTTCCTGCCACCGTGAGGGGGCTATCTGGCAGCCCAGGTCCCCGGGATGCGGCCGACGGCCCCGCCCTTGCCCGGCAGCCGGTCGGATCCCCGCCCACCGGCGCTGCCTCTCCCTCTCATCCCCCAGGCCTCTTCGACGTTCAACGAACACCTAATCGTCAACACTTAAGAGGGGGAGCGCCAGTCCCTCACCAGGATGGAGACCCGGGACGTTCTGGCCGAGAAGATGGCCGGAGAGATCACGCTCAGCCAGGAACCAGGCCGGACGCTGAAGAAGTGGCGAGACACCTTCGACGTCAGCCAGACCGACCTGGCCAGCGAGCTCGATGTCTCCCCTAGCGTCATCTCTGACTACGAGTCAGGCCGGCGCAAGAGCCCTGGTACCCAGACGGTCCGTCGCATCGTCGAGGCCCTGCTTGCCCTGGATGAGGCCCGCGGCGGCAACGTCATCCGCCAGTACTCCAACATGCTGGACACGCCCGGCGCCATCCTGGACATCCGCGAGCTCTACGAGCCGGTGACCTGCCAGGAGCTCCTCGACGTCCTGGACGCCGAGGTCAAAGCAGCCGGCGACGAGCTCGACCGTGAGCTCAAGGGCTACACGGTGGTCGACTCGCTCAAGGCGATCACCACGCTCTCGAGCTTCGACTACCTCAAGATGTACGGGTGGTCGAGCGAGCGCGCCCTGATCTTCACCGGCATCACCTACGGGCGAAGCCCGATGGTGGCCGTCCGCGTCCACCCCATGAAGCCCGCCATGGTGGTCTACCACAAGCCCCAGCGGGTCGACGAGCTGGCCATCAAACTTGCCAGCATGGAGTCGATCCCCCTGGCCACGACCACCATGCCGCTCGAGAAGATCACCCACAGCCTCCGGGAGCTCTAGCCCGGACCCCAACAAGAGAGAGGTCGCACCATGGTCGGTATCGTAAGTTACGGCGCCTGGATCCCCAAGTACCGGATCACCACCCAGGAGATCTCCCGGGTCTGGCGCCAGGACGACAACACCATCGGAGAAGGTCTGAACGTCCAGGAGAAGAGCGTGCCAGGTCCCGACGAGGACACCACGACCCTCAGCGTCGAGGCAGCCCGCCAAGCTCTGGCTCGCTCACCCCACGGCACTGAGACGCTGGGCGCCATCTACGTCGGCTCCGAGAGCCACGTCTACGCCGTCAAGCCCACGGCCACCATCGTCGCAGCCGCCCTGAACGCCAGCCCCGAGATGACCGCCGCCGACTTCGAGTTCGCCTGCAAGGCCGGCACGGCCGCCATCCAAGCCAGCATGGGCCTAGTCGGCAGCCAGCTCGTCGACACGGCCCTGGCCATCGGCGCCGACACGAGCCAGGGCGCCCCTGGCGATGCCCTCGAGTACGCGGCCTCCGCTGGTGCTGCAGCCTTCCAGATCGGCGCCGAGGACGTCATCGCCGAGATCAGCCACACGACCAGCTTCACGACCGACACACCGGACTTCTGGCGCCGCGAGGGCGAGAAGTACCCCTCGCACGCCGCCCGCTTCACCGGCGAGCCAGCCTACTACCGCCACACCCTCTCGTGCTCCCAGCGCCTGATGGACAAGGCCGACACCGAGCCCGAGGACTACGACTGGGCCGTCTTCCACCAGCCCAACGGCAAGTTCCCTGCCCGCGCCGCCAAGAAGCTCGGGTTCACCAGCAAGCAGATCGAACCCGGCCTCCTGGCGCCGGTCATCGGCAACACCTACAGCGGGGCCGTCCTCATCGGCCTGGCCGCCACCCTGGACCTGGCCCAGCCCGGCGATCGCATCTTCATGTGCGGCTACGGTAGCGGGGCCGGCAGCGATGCCTTCGACCTCACGGTCACCGAGTCCATGGCTGACTACGAGGCGACGCGGCCCACGGTCCAGCAGCTCGTCGAGAACCGCCAGGAGATCGACTACGCCACCTACGCCAAGTTCCGCGGCAAGATCCACCACGGGGAGGTGAGCGCGTGAGCCTCCACCGCGCCCGATCGGGGGCCCTGTGGCCGGCCGAGCCGGCCACCCAGCCCAGAGGCCGCTCATCGGCCCGGTTTCTTGATGC
>CAYREV010000072.1:0-5550 GCA_964423345.1 uncultured Balneolaceae bacterium
TGCGTTGCCACAAGGATATCCAAAAAGGCCACGAAGATACGCTGTTCCTGAACCGCCGTGGAAAACAGCTCACGCGAGCCATGATCTTCACTATCATCAGAAGATTGGCTGAAGGTATCGGGCTTCACAAAAAAATAAGCCCTCACACCTTTAGGCATTCATTTGCTACCCATTTACTCGAAAACGGGGCTGATCTTAGGGCCATTCAGCAAATGCTGGGACATGAGAGCATTACTACCACAGAAATTTACGTGCATATGGACCGCTCCCATCTCCGAAGTGTACTCGAAGCGTTTCATCCCCGCAGATAACTATTAAAGTTGTGCTAAAAGTGAGCAAATCCTTTTCACTCCGGGCATTTCCTGCTTATTTTAAGGAAAAGAAACAAAACTATGGAGTCGTTAAAATTCAAAAATAATGATGAGATGCCAGCTATTGGCCTGGGTACCTGGAAGTCTGACAAAGGAAAGGTTGGAGAAGCAGTTGAGATAGCACTACAGGAGGGTTATCGGCACATCGACTGTGCTGCCACCTATGGCAACGAACCTGAAATAGGGGAAGCCTTGGCAAAAGTGTTCGCAAATGGTGACATTCAGCGAGAAGAGGTGTGGATAACTTCCAAACTCTGGAACGACTCCCACCGGGAAGAAGAAGTAATTCCTGCCCTGAAAAAAACCCTGAAGGACCTGCAGCTGGATTATCTTGACCTCTATCTTATTCACTGGCCTGTGGCCTTTAAACATGGTGTTTCATTCCCCTCAAAAGATGAGGATTATCTTTCACTGAAAGAAGTACCTATTATTGAAACCTGGAATGCTATGATTGAAGCCAAAGAACAAGGTCTCGTAAAACACATAGGAGTTTCTAATTTCAGCGAAAAGAAATTAAGGGATCTTATGTCCAAATCTTCCGAATCGCCCGAAATGAATCAGGTAGAACTGCACCCGTTTTTACAGCAACACGAACTCCTGGAGTTTTGTAAGGAAAATAAGATACATCTTACTGCGTATTCCCCACTTGGGAGCGGGGATCGAAGCAAGGAAATGAAGGCAGAGAATGAGCCTTCCCTCCTGGAAAATGAAGTGATTACAAAAATAGCAGAAAAACACAGTGCGACTCCGGCTCAGATTCTCATCAAGTGGGCTGTAAAAAGAGGTACAGCGGTTATTCCAAAATCCACCTCCAAAGGACATATTATTGCAAACTTCGAAAGTGAAAAGATCAACCTGGATGACCAGGATATGAAAGATATTGCTAAGCTGGACCGTCACTTCAGGTACGTAAACGGCGAATTTTTTGTAACCGAAAAAAACCCTTATGAGAACATCTATGATGAATAACCTAAGCAAAAAAACATTTTTAAAAACTCTCCCCCTACTATTTCTCGGGTCAATTATACTTGGCTGTAATGACAGGGATCGCGATCTTGAGGATAAGGAACTCCAACTGGATTCCCTCTCCCGGGAACTCGCCAGATACAAGCGTACTTCGGATTCTCTAAAAGCCTTGATCGAAAAAGGAGATCTCGCTGCAGAGTACCCGATTTTCTTCGGGAAAAGGTTTGATACCATTGACAATCCCAATGAGTTTATTAGAAAATCTCTGAAGGAACACCCTGAGATCATTCCATTAGAAGCAGAAGTGGGAGGCACTATGGCTTTCAGAGAGGTCAAGGTACTGACAGAAGACTGGGTCCTTGGAATCTATGACGATGGCCATGTTCAGGGAAAGTCGATATACAGATACAGGTTACAACCTGATGGCACTCTCGAATTCACTCTTATCGCGACTCGAGACCCACAGGATTAATTTGAAAGAGAAGACATCGAGAACGGTCCGTTAAAAGTCTGTTTCCGGAGTGTTATTTCTATAATAAACTCCAAGAATTCCGGAGCTTTTTTGGTATCTTCAGAACTATAAACATTTCGTAAAAACCAGATGAATATGAAGACGAACATTCAATTTGTACATTCAGAAACAAAACTTTCCGCAGAACAACTGGTTCAGCGTAAACTTGATAAACTTGAAAATAAATATGACTGGATTATTTCAGCAGATGTGATGTTTAAAGAGGAAAAATCCACTAATGGAAAAGGCAAAGTATGCGCTATAGAACTGAGCCTGCCTGGACCCAAGATTCATGCTTCCTCTAATGGAGATAGCTTTGAAGCCGCCGCTGCCGAAAGTGTAAAGGATATTGAAAAACAATTGAAAAAACGCAAAGCAGAAATGCAGAGTCATTAAAAGCACAATCTAAAAAGGCTGCCAAATGGCAGCCTTTTTTACTTCTTCTTATTTTCTTTCTTCTTATTACTCCTTTTTCCTCTAGGTAGTACGGGTGATCTTCGCTCCCAGCGCCTTTAATCTTTCGTCTATATTTTCATATCCGCGATCAATCTGCTCAATATTGTGGATCACAGAAGTTCCTTTAGCAGAAAGAGCTGCAATTAGCAATGAGATTCCTGCCCTGATATCTGGCGAAACCATAGTCGTAGCCTTTAACTGTGATTGGAAATCATGACCTATCACTGTAGCCCTGTGGGGATCACATAAAATGATCTTAGCTCCCATGTCTATTAATTTATCCACAAAGAATAGCCTGCTTTCAAACATTTTTTGATGAACCAGGACACTTCCTCTGGCCTGTGTGGCAACTACCAGAATGATACTAAGAAGATCCGGCGTGAAACCGGGCCATGGAGCATCGCTAATACTCATAATAGAACCATCAATAAAGCTCTGCACTTCATAACCATCCTTATGAGCGGGAATCAAAATATCATCACCTTTTTTTTCTACCGTGATCCCCAGTTTTCTGAAATTAGCCGGTATTAACCCCAAGTGATCCCAGGAAACATTTTTTATAGTGATCTCACTCTTGGTCATAGCGGCCAAACCAATCCAGGATCCTATTTCAATCATATCGGGCAGTACAGTGTGGGTACAACCCTGTAAAGATTCTACTCCTTCAATTTCTAAAAGGTTGGATCCAACTCCATTTATCGAAGCTCCCATCCTGATTAGCATATTGCATAACTGTTGCAAATAAGGCTCACAGGCTGCATTATAAATAGTCGTTTTTCCCCTGGCAAAAACAGCTGCCATGATGATATTGGCTGTTCCGGTTACAGAGGCTTCTTCCAGCAACATATATGTTCCTTCCAGTCCGGATTTTGGTGCTTCTACCCCGTAGAATCGTTCTTCTTTATTGTACCGAAACTTCGCCCCCAGTTTAATAAAACCTTCAAAGTGGGTGTCTAGGCGGCGACGTCCTATCTTGTCCCCTCCGGGACGCGGTATATATCCTTTTCCAAATCTTCCTAACATCGGACCAACCAACATAATGGAGCCACGAAGGCTGCTGCCTTCCTGTTTGAATTTGTCACTGGTAAGATAATCGAGATCCAGCTCATCACTTTGAAAAGTAAAGCTGCCCTTGCCGATTTTTTCAACTTTTACCCCAAGTTGTTTCAGCAGGTGAATTAGTTTATTGACATCAAGGATATCTGGAATATTGTGGATCGTAACTTTCTCGGGAGTCAGTAAAACTGCACAGAGGATCTGTAAAGCTTCATTTTTGGCTCCCTGGGGGTTGATCTCTCCCTTTAGGGCATGTCCTCCCTCAATCTGAAAAGTTCCCATGGTAATCTAAAATATTTAATGGCGTTTACGGCTTCTGGTACGGTGAGTCTTTTTAGAAGACTTTTTGGAAGTAAATTTCTTGCTACCCCTTAAAAGATCTGATGCTTCGCTCAGATCCTCATCTGAAGCTTTGATATCGATCCTTCCGCCGCTTAATTCTCTCAAGTGGTCAAAGATCACTCTGTCATCGACCGAGTCTTTGTTCCAGTTAAGATAAGACTTCTTCATGTGATTGGCGATGGTAAATATCAGTCCCTCTTTCTGGGGACCGTCTTCCCATTTGTTCGCCTCGTCGATCATCCGTTTAATATTGTTACCGTAAAAGCGGTACTTCGGAAAATTCTGTGGGTAGTCCATTCGGTCCGGTCTTTCCGCAAGCATTTCGCGTGTTGGTTTTGGGAAAGGGCTCTCCACATCCAGCTTAAAATCACTGATAATGAACAACTGATCCCAGAGCTTATGCTGAAAATCGGCCACATCCCGAAGGTGTGGATTAAGGTTACCCATTACCGAAATGATCGCCTTGGCCACCCGGTTTCTCTCCTCATCATCCTTTATCTCAATGGCATGCTCCACCATTTTCTGAATATGTCTTCCATATTCGGGAATGATCAACTTACTCCTCTCAGAGTTATATTCTAGTTCGTTTGTCAAAATGCTAATTATATAGGGTGATAATATACTGTAGAAGTTTATCGCCTGCAAAATAATAAAATATATTCAGGCAACAGCAATATTTTTTGATTCTTACAGGAATGGCTACAGAGAGATGACCCCCTCAATCTTTACCCCAACCTCTTTGTACTTGGCTATGACGGCATCGGGGTCTTTCATTCTCACATTAACAGATACGCTGGTGTACTTTCCGTTCCTGGATTGTTTGGTCTTAATGACCGCCCCCATATTGTCAAATATGTCATGTATGGCTTCTATCTTTAGCTCATCGGTAGGAACAATAAACTTGTACAAATAAATGGTCGGCCACATATCTGTATCATGCAGTTGCGCCTTCAGTTTTTTATAAAATTCTTCAGGATCTTTTGCTTCACTCATAACTTTTCTTCTTCATTTAAAATACAAAGATACATTTAAAGATCCATTTTTTAAATCGGATTCAAATGCCGAAATTTGCCGCGTGAAGACCAGGAAAATAGTTATAACCGGCGGGCCCGGCACAGGAAAGACCTCTGTTATTGAAGCCCTGGAAGGAAGTGGATATTTTTGTTTCCACGAGGTTTCCAGGGAAATTATCAAAGAGGCTCAAAAAAAGGGGATAGACCAGTTATTTCTGGAAGAGCCCCTGCTGTTCAGCGAGATGCTCCTGGAGGGCCGCATCAAACAGCACAAGGATGCCGAAGATGCGCCTGCCAATATGGTTTTTCTTGATCGCGGCGTGCCAGATGTGGTGGCTTATATGAATTACTTCGGAAATGACTATCCCCCGGTATTCAATCGGGTGTGCAAAGAATTTCTCTATGACGAGGTGTTTATTCTCCCCCCCTGGAAACAGATCTATACTGAAGACAGCGAACGCTATGAATCTTATGAAGAGGCAGTAGCCATTCATGATCATCTGGCCAGTAGCTATAAATACCATGGGTATCGACCGGTAGAAGTTCCCTGTGGCCCTATAGCAGAAAGAGTTTCCTTTATTCTTGACCAGCTTGTCTAAGCCTGAAGAAATATTAAAAAAATTCTGGGACTTTCCCACCTTCAGGTCTCTGCAAAAGGAGATCATTGAGGATGTGCTGGAAAGGAAAGATGTGATTGCCTTACTTCCGACGGGTGGCGGGAAATCCCTTTGCTTCCAGGTACCGGCCCTCAGTATGCCGGGCATATGCATTGTAGTATCCCCCCTGATCGCCCTCATGGAAGACCAGGTGAACGCATTGCAGGCTAAAGGGATAA
>CAYREV010000073.1:0-5462 GCA_964423345.1 uncultured Balneolaceae bacterium
ACGTGCTGCAGGGAGGCGTGGGCCAGCAGCTTGATGATGGCTCCCTCCAGGTCGCGCACGTTCGATTTGAAATTGTGGGCTATGAATTCGAGCACGTCGTGCGAGAGGTCGATGCCGTTGTCGTTGGCCTTCCGCTCCAGGATGGCGTAGCGCGTTTCGTACTCGGGCATCTGCAGGTCGGCGCTCAGTCCCCAGCTGAAGCGCGAGATCAGGCGCTCTTCAATATCCTGTATTTCGCGCGGCGCGCGGTCGCTGCTCAGGATCAGCTGCTTGCCGTCCTGGTGCAGGGCGTTAAAGATATGGAAGAACTCCTCCTGGGTTTTCTCCTTGCCGCTGAAGAACTGGATGTCGTCGACAATCAGCACGTCGATCTGTCGGTAGAACATGGTGAATTCGCTGGCGCGGTTGTTGCGAATGGCCTGGACAAACTCATTGGTGAAGCTCTCCGAAGAGATGTAGAGCACGGCGAGCTCGTTGCCGAAATCCTGTTTGATCTTGTTGCCGATGCTCTGGATCAGGTGTGTCTTTCCCAGGCCGGTTCCCCCGTAAATAAAGAAGGGGTTGAAGGAGTTGCTTCCCGGGTTTTCTGCGATCGCCATGGCGGCGGATCGGGCCAGCCTGTTGCAGTCGCCTTCGATGTACCGGTCGAACACATAATTGTTGTTCAGGTTCGAGTCGATTTTAGTCTTTTTGATGCCCGGTATAACGAAGGGGTTTTCAATCTTCCCGGGACTATAATCTGCGTAGCTGTCCAGGTCCTGTTCCTGGGTGGGAGGCATGGGCCGCTGGGGCAGGCGGACCGACCGGGTGTCGGCGTCGTTGTTGGATTTTTCGAGGACCACCGAATATTCCAGTTTGCCCTCTTCGCCGAGCACTTTGGCCAGGGTCGAGCGCAGCATTCCGTAGTAATGTTCCTCCAGCCACTCGTACCAGAATTGACTTGGGACCTGGATGGTTAAAGTGTTGCTTTCCAGCTTGATAGGTTGGATGGGTTCAAACCAAGATTTGAACTTCTGATAACTGATGTTATCCTGAATAATTTCCAGACACTGCTCCCACGCAGTTTCAGCTGAAATCGAACTCAAAATCGCTAACCTCCAGACAGAATTTTAAAAATATTAACGCTAGATGAGCCTTGCAGTTATCCACACAAAAATATTGCTGATCCCCTTATGGCTGAAACGAAGATGATAAATTCCGAGTCAGATGTCAAAAAATTTATGGGGAGTTTTCCAAAAGTTATCCACAATTCTCTAAACATTTTAACTTGTTGGAAGACAACAATTTAGCATTTTTCAGGGCGGTCTATCCAATTTTTGGTAATAGGCCCTAACATTGCTCTAGCATTGATTTTACCTATAGTTCCCACAGCTAAAAAACTTTTAGAAAAGTTTTCAACAAGTTATCCACACAAGCAAAATATGTCAATAACTCCTAGTTAATTTTGTCTAATATTTTTAAAAAAGAGGGGATATGGTACGGTTTTAAACGAGCCGTTCCGCCCGTAAAAACCGGTCTTTCTTTTCGTAGTCTTTCACCACGGAAACATTCCAGTTTTCGGAGGGAAAAAGTGAGCGGATCCGGCTGCTGTAATGCTCATGAATTTCGAGGTAAAGCAGACCGTCGGGCGAGAGGTGTTTTTCGGAGAACCGGATGATGCTGCCGTACATCTTATCCAGGTCGTCACAGAAGAGGGCCAGGTCCGGCTCATAGGTCGTAACCTGTTTTTCGAGCAGCTTTTTCTCTTCGGGCAGCACGTAGGGAGGGTTGGAAATAACCAGGTCTAAAGGCCCGGAAATATCCCACTGTTCCCAGGCAAGTATGTCGCCCTTTTGGAACTGAATTTCAGTGCCGTTCCGGCGGGCATTTTCGCGGGCCATCTCGAGGGCGCTTTCGGAGACGTCGAGAGCGCTGACATTCCACTCCGGCCGCTCCATTTTCAGGGCCACCGGGATGCATCCCGAACCGGTTCCGAGGTCGATGACGGAACACTCTTCGGCGTCGGTTTCCTCGAGCACGATCTCCACCAGCTGTTCGGTTTCGATGCGGGGGATCAGCACCTCGGGGGAGACGCTGATACGTGCGTTCATAAATTCGGTATGGCCGAGGATATACTGAAGCGGCTCATGTTGTGCACGGCGCTTGATGAGCGGGCGCAGCTCCTCGAGTTCGGTACTGGAGAGCGGGCGGTCGAACTTCAGGTAGAGGTCGAGCCGCTTGACGCCGAGGGTCTCGGCGAGCAGCCATTCGATACTCAACCGGGGATCGGGAATGTCTTTCTGTTTAAAATAATCCGTTCCCCATTCGATCATGGAGAGTACGGTCCACTCGTCAACCCGGGTGCTCATCTGGGATGTATTGGGTTAGTTCTCCTCTTCGGTTTCTTCCTCTTCCTTGACTTCCTGGACGGTAAGGCCGTATCTCTTGGTGAAGTCGAGAATAAAATCGATCACTTCGTCGTCAATAGTGCGCTTCTCCTCGTCCAGCGAGCTGCCGCGGAATCCCATGCGGCCGCCGGTTTTCTTGATCTCTATGCGAGTCTCTTTCCCGGTGCATTCAATGATACAGGTGAGGGTGACGCTTGCATTGATTTGTTTTTCATACTGTTCATAAACGGCGACGTGGACCGAATCCGAATTCGCAGAAGATTCGTATGTATATAGGTATTTCGGTTCTTCGCTTTTAAATAGATTGGCAGGTATCCTCCGGAGGGTATCCGCTGGGCCAAAAATAAGATACTTGCTAACTGATTTCATAATTATTTAACTGTATATTTAAGAAGGATATGCTAAATGTGTAAGGAGCCTGAATAAACGCGTTAATATAACAATAATCAAATTTGAAAGGGCCTAAAACTCACAAAATTTTGCCATTAATTAAAACGGATATAATTTTTTACCGTAAGACGAGTTTAATATAATTAGTCAGTATCTCTTATGTCCACTTATACAAGCCCAACCGTTTATGAATAAGAATATACTGTTACGTTTTCTGCCTCTTGTGCTCCTGCTGTCTACCCTTTGGGGCTTGGATGACGCCCGGGCCCAACTGAAAGAGCCGGAGGTTAAAAAGCAGGAGGCACCGATGACTCCCCTCAGCGAGGGGCGCCCCAACGGCTTCGATATCAATATCATGCTGAACAATTTCGGCTTTGGCATCGGAGGCGAATACACCCGCGCCATCGGCTCCTTTACGGAGCTGACCCTGCGGACGGGCATTACGGGCATACGCGATGTGAGCGAACAGAGCTTCCAGGATTTCTTCACGGGCCAGCGGATCATACCCAACAAGTATAAGAGGGCGATCGGCTTTCCCATCCTCATCGGTGTAGAGCGGCGGCTGTTTGCCAGAAAAATCGCCGACAACTTCCGGTTTTTTGCCTCCGGCTCCGCCGGACCGGCCCTGGCTTTTGTGTATCCCTATGTGAATGACACCGACCGCAACGGGCTGCGTACTTCCTTTATCAACCGGTTCGGGCAGATACAGTTTACCGAAACCATCAACGACTTTTTCTCGGGATGGAAGCAGGGGGATACCATGTGGGGCGCTACCGGCGAGGTGAAGCTGGGAGTGGCCTTCGGCAAGGAGTTCAAGAAGCAGACGACGATTGAGTTCGGCTACATGTTCTACTATTTCGACCAGGGCATTCAGATCATGGAGCCGCGCCGCATTGTAAGCTACAGCAACGAGGGGTTTATCTCCGAGACGGACGAATTCTTCGAACCGCAAAAGTATTTCGGTACCCCCGAGATCACCATCAGCTTTGGCTGGATGTGGTAAAAAGCAGTTCCTTTTAAAGACTATCCAAAAACTTTGTACATTTCGGCACAATTTCAGCTATTAACAAAACTGTGACCGTTATGAGCTTTATCGATGCCATCAACGCCCGTCAAATTATTGATTCCCGCGGCAATCCCACCGTCGAGGTGGATGTTGTCCTCTCCAACGGGGTGGTGGGAAGGGCGGCCGTGCCCTCAGGGGCCTCCACCGGCGAACATGAAGCCGTAGAGCTTCGGGATGATGACCGGAGCCGTTACCTCGGCAAAGGGGTGACCCAGGCCGTCAATAATGTGAATACGATCATCGACGGAGAGCTCCACGGCATGGAGGTGTTCAACCAGGTGGAGATCGACAACACCCTGCTTGAGATCGACGGCACCGAAAACAAGGGGAATCTGGGTGCCAACGCCATACTGGGCGTGTCGCTGGCAACGGCCAAGGCGGCGGCCAACGCCATGACCCTGCCGCTGTGGCGATATGTGGGAGGCGTCAACGCCAAGGTACTCCCGCTGCCCATGATGAATATCATCAACGGCGGCTCGCATGCCGACAATAATGTGGACCTGCAGGAATTCATGATTGTGCCCTCGGGGGCGCCCAGCTTTTCGGAAGCCGTGCGCATGGGGGCGGAAGTGTTTCACCACCTGAAGAAGGTATTGAAACAAAAGGGGTTTAATACGGCAGTGGGCGATGAAGGCGGCTTTGCCCCCGACCTGGACTCCAACGAGCAGGCGGTGGAGGTGATACTGGAAGCCACTGAAAAGGCCGGCTATGAACCGGGTGAGGATATCGTTATCGCACTGGACCCGGCAACATCGGAATTTTACAACCCCGGGAAGGGCGTCTACGAATTCAAGAGGAGCGACGGCAGCGAACGCGACCAGGAAGCAATGGTGGAATACTGGAGCGACTGGGTGGAGAAATACCCAATTGTTTCCATAGAAGACGCCCTGGCCGAGGACGACTGGGAGGGCTGGGAAAAGCTGACCGCAGCTATCGGCCACAAGATTCAGCTGGTGGGCGACGACCTTTTTGTTACCAGTACGGACCGCCTGGCGAAGGGGATCCGGCAGGGGGTAGCCAACTCCATATTGATCAAGGTGAACCAGATCGGCACGCTCACCGAGACGCTTGACGCCATAGAGATGGCCCATAAAAATGATTATACGGCTGTGATCTCACATCGTTCCGGCGAGACGGAAGACACCACCATCGCCGACCTTGCCGTCGCCGTTAATGCCGGGCAGATCAAGACGGGATCGATGAGCCGGACCGACCGGGTAGCCAAATACAACCAGCTGCTTCGCATTGAAGAGCAGCTCGGGCCCAACGCTATCTTCCCGGGTAAGGACGCTTTCGGCATCTAGGTTCCCGGCAGATACTTTTATACCTCCGTTCCATGAGAACCACCTACACGCGTTTACAAAATTTTCGCAATCATCCGGATACCCGCGTGGAATGGGCCCCTCACATGAATGTCATCATCGGCCCCAACGGGGCGGGCAAGACCAACCTGATCGACGCCATCCATTACCTGTGCATGACGCGCAGCTTTATATCGAGCAGCGACATGTATGTGGTGAACCAGGACTCCACCTTTTTTATGGTCGAGGGACACTTTGAGGGGAACATACGGTCCAGTTTTGACGTGGGATGCTCCTACTCGCGGGGCGAGGGCAAAA
>CAYREV010000074.1:0-5394 GCA_964423345.1 uncultured Balneolaceae bacterium
GGAACCCCACGGGATGGCACTCGGCCATGTTGGAGCCCTGGATGACGATGCAGTCAGAATTGGCAAGGTCCTGCTGGAACGAGGTGGCGCCACCTCGCCCGAAGGAGGTCCCCAGACCGGGGACCGTGGACGAGTGTCATATTCGGGCCTGGTTCTCGATCTGGATGGCGCCCAACGCGGTGAACAGCTTCTTGATGAGGTAGTTCTCCTCGTTGTCCAGGGTGGCGCCACCCAGGTGGGCGAACCCGAGGGTCCGGCGCAGCGGCACCCCGTCCTCCGTCTCGCCCTCCCAGGTCCGGTCGCGGGTCTCCTTCGTGAGCTGGGCGATCCGGTCCATCGCCCAGTCGAGGTCCACGACCTCCCACTCGGTCCCGCCGGGCCGGCGATACAGCACGTTCGTCACGCGATGGTCGTTCGTCACGAGCTGGTAGGTGGCCGCACCCTTGGGGCAGAGCTTGCCGCGGGAGATCGGCGAGTCCTCGTCCCCCTCGATGTCGATCAGCTCGCCGTCCTTGACGTAGAGCTTCTGGCCGCAGCCGACGGCGCAGTAGGGGCAGATCGACTGCACGGCGTCCGCCTGGGCGGTGCGCGGCGGCAGCCCGGAGCGCGTGCGCTTCGAGCCGGCGCTGTCGAGCACGAGCCCGGACAGGTCCCGGTGCCGCAGCTGGCGGTACACCGGCCAGTCCTTCAGGCCCATGCCGACCACTCCTCTCGATCCCGGTGTCGCCGACGCGTGGTGTCGCCGTGCCGCCCGTCGGCTGCACCGACGTCGTCATCCACCGTAGGCACGTCTGCCGGGGCGTCGCCGCGAGAATCCGATGTCCGGTCGGCCACGATCCTCGTCAACCGTGGCATGAGGTGGCCACGGCCGGGACCGTCCGAACGACGGGGGGCCGCACTGCTCGCCCTACGTAGGGTCGGGCGTGTCCCGACCGTCTGGCCGAGAGGGGATGCACGTGGGCGCGTCCGCAGGTTCGCGCCCCCGAATCACCGGCCGACTGGCCCACACGGCGATCGCCTGGGGGCTGTTCGTCGCCCTCGTCTGGTCCGTGCACGCGGTCGTCGTGGCACCCAGCGCGGCGCAGGCTCCCCAGCGGGGCGAGGAGCGTGCCGACCCGGAGGCCCGGGGCGAGGTGCTGTGGCGGCGGGACTGTGCCAGCTGCCACGGACCCGACGGTGACGGGACCGCGTGGGGGCCGAGCCTGCAGGGCAAGGGCGCCGCCGGCGTCCACCTCACGGTCACCACCGGTCGGATGCCGATCGAGGACCTCGCCCCGTTGCAGGATCGCCCGGGCGGCGAGGAGCAGCTCCAGGTGCCGCGACGCCACCGCGACGCAGGCGAGTACCTGCCCGGGCAGGTCCACGCACTGGTCGAGCACGCCCGCACCATCATCGAGGGGCCCGACGTCCCGGCCGTCGCCGTCGCCACCGCCGATGTCAGCACCGGCGCCGAGCTCTTCCAGTCCAACTGCGCGTCCTGCCACGCCTGGAGCGGTCGTGGGGGGACCCTGGCCAGCGGCCAACGGGCCACCCCGCTGGACCAGAGCAGCCCCACCCAGGTCGTCGAGGCGATGCGCACCGGCCTCGGGACCATGCCCCAGTTCTCCGAGGACGCGATCAGCGACGAGGAGGCCGCGGACATCGCCGCCTACGTCGAGTACCTGCACCACCCGCGCAACGAGGGCGGCCATCCCCTCGACTACCTCGGCCCGGCCGCCGAGGGCGCCGTCGCGGGGGCCGTCGGGATCGTGGGCCTGCTGCTGGTGGTTCGCTGGATCGGGGGCCGGTCGTCATGAGCGGGCCGATCGACGATCCCGTCCGGGCGACGCGGGCCATCGCCGTCGCGCTGGTGACCTCGATCGTCGGCGCGATCGGGTTCATCGTCGTGTTCGCCCTCGACGCCAACACCCAGCTGTTGGGGGTCCTCCTCGCCGTCGCCCTCGGCGGGATCGGGTACGCCCTGGTCGCCTGGGGTCACCGGCTGATGCCTCCCGGCGGGGAGGGCGAGGAACGCGAGCCGATGACCGATCCCGCTGCCGCCCGGGCCGCGGCGGCCGAGCAGTTCGACGAGCGGCTCGCGGACGTCGGCCGCCGGCGGCTGCTCGGCGGTGGCCTGGCTGCCGCGCTGGGCGCCCTGGGACTGGCCGCACTGGTCCCACTCCGCGGCCTCGGGCCCCGGCCGGGCGACGCGCTGCGCCGGACCGCCTACACCCGCGCCCCCCGCCCGCGGCTGGTGACCGAATCGGGGGTGCCGATCCATCGCGACGACCTGTCGGTGGGCGCGTTCCTCACCGCCTATCCCGAGGGGCACACCGGGGAGGCCGACAGCCAGACCGCCCTCGTGCGCCTCGCCCCCGACCACGAGGTGCGACCGCCGACCCGGGCCGACTGGGTCGTCGACGGCCACGTCGCCTACTCGAAGATCTGCACCCACGCCGGCTGCCCGGTGGGCGAGTACCAGGTCGAGCTCCGCACGCTGCTGTGCCCCTGCCACCAGTCGTCGTTCCAGGTCGACGAGGGAGCCCGCCCCACGCTGGGGCCGGCCGCCCGGGCCCTCCCGCAGCTGCCGCTCGACGTCGACGAGGAGGGCTTCCTCGTCGCGACCGGCGACTTCGCCGAGGCCGTCGGGCCCGGCTGGTGGACCCGGCCGTGATCGACCGCCTCGCGCGCTGGCTCGACGACCGGCTCCGCGCCGGGGAGGCCGCGCGCACGGGCATGCGGAAGGTCTTCCCCGAGCACTGGTCGTTCCTGCTGGGCGAGATCGCCCTCTATGCCTTCGTCGTCCTGCTCGTCACCGGCGTGTACCTCGCCTTCTTCTTCGAGGCCAGCTACCAGGAGATCACCTACACCGGCGCCTACGAGCCGATGCGGGGCCGCGAGGTCACGAGCGCCTACGCCTCGGTGCTCGACCTGGTCTTCCAGGTCCCCGGGGGGCTGCTGATCCGGCAGATCCACCACTGGGCGGCGCTGGTGTTCGTCGCCGCGATCGTCGTGCACCTCATGCGGGTCTTCTTCACCGGGGCCTTCCGCCGCCCCCGCGAGCTCAACTGGGTGATCGGCGTGACGCTGCTGCTCGCCTCGATGATCGAGGGGTTCGCCGGGTACAGCCTCCCCGACGACCTGCTGTCCGGCATCGGGCTGCGCATCGGGTACAGCATCGCCCAGTCGATCCCCCTGGTGGGCGAGTGGCTGGCGTTCCTCGTGTGGGGCGGCGAGTTCCCCGGCACCCAGGTCGTCTCGCGCCTGTACATCGGGCACGTGTTCATCCTGCCGCTGGTGATCCTCGGCCTGATCTCGGTCCACCTGCTGCTCGTGGTCCGCCAGAAGCACACCCAGTTCCCCGGTCCCGGCCGCACCAACGACAACGTCGTCGGGGAGCGGATGTGGCCGACCTACACCGCCAAGTCCGTCGGGCTGCTGTTCCTCGTGTCGGCGGTCCTGACGCTGCTCGGCGGACTGGTCCAGATCAACCCGATCTGGCTCTATGGCCCCTACCACGCCGCCACGGTGTCCACGTTCGCCCAGCCCGACTGGTACATGGGCTGGCTGGAGGGGGCCCTCCGGCTCATGCCGTCGTTCTCGATCGTGGCGTTCGGGTACGAGGTCCCGAACGTGTTCTTCCCGGGGGCGCTGCTGCCCGGGCTCACCTTCGCGATGCTCTACCTGTATCCCTTCGTCGAACAGCGGCTCACCGGCGCGTCCCACGACGAGCACCACCTGCTGGAGCGTCCGCGCGAGCATCCGTGGCGCACGGGCATCGGCGTGGCCGTCTTCGCCTTCTACGCCGTGCTGCTGCTCGGCGGCACCAACGACGTGATCGCCGCCCGCACGGGGATCCCGATCGAGGCGGTCATCACCACGTTGCAGGCCGCCCTGCTGGTGGTGCCGCTCGTGGCGTTCCTGGTGGCGGTCCGGGTCTGTCGGGACCTCCGCGACGCGGACCGGTACGGCGCACGCGTCCAGCAGCTCGAGCACCGCGCCACCGACGAGGCCGCGGCCGGGAGCAGCGACCATGCGTGATCGCCGCCTCCTCGTCCTGCTCGCCCTGGTCGGGCTCGTGGCCACGGCCTGCACGGTCGAGCCCGGCACCGCCGCGAACCAGCGCGAACCCCTGGCCCTGCCCGACGCCCCGTCGCCCCTGCCGGGCTCTGGCCTGCTGACCGGCACCGGCGTCACCGACGAGGCCTGCCCGGACGCAGTGAACCCCGACAACGGCTGCATCCACCTCGGGGCGCTGGTCGACCGCTCGGGTCCGTGGGGCCCGTTCGGGGATGCCGCCCTGGCCGGGGCGCAGGCGTTCTGGGCTCACGTCAACGAGCAGGGCGGGGTGACCGCCACGCGGCACGACGGACTCGAGCCCGCCTTCAACGTGGCGCTCGGCGACCACGTCGTCGACACCCGGTCCGATGTCGCCGCACATCTCGACGGCTACGAGCGGATCGAGCCGCACGTGCTCGCTGTCGCCATGTCCTCCGGGACCGCTCCGACGGTCGAGGCGCTGCCGCGCCACATCGCCGACGAGCTGCCGGTGGTCCCGCTCGGGTCGTGGTCCGGCTGGCAGTTCGAGGAGCTCGTCGCCGAGTCCGGCGCGAGCGCCTGCATGCAGGCGCTCGACGGCCTGGACTGGGCGCTGGCGCGGCTCGGGGGCGACGACACGCGCTTCGACCACGTCGTCGTGGTGCACACCCCCGACCTGGAGGGCCAGGACGTGCTTGCCGCGGTGGCGCACTGGGCGAACCCCGACGGGGACCACCCCCGGGTCCCGTTCGAACCCGAGCACCACGCCGTGATCGTCGAGCCGGAGGGCGACGTCGCCCACGCCGTGGACCGGATCCTCGCCGTCGCGCCCGAGGTGGTCGTGATGGCCGCCGGGCCGCAGGTCACCGCCGACGTGGCCACCGCCACGGCCGAGGCGGGGTGGTCGGGGCTGCTCGTCGGCACGGACCGCACCTTCGAGCCCTCCCTGCTGGACGACCCCGCGGTCGCCGACGCCCTCGACGGGCGCTTCCTCCACGTCACCGCGTTCGGGCCGCTCGACCAGGGCGGAACGGCCTACGTCGACATGCGGACGAGCCTGGGCCTCGCTGAGGACCGGCCGGTCGACCCCGGCGACGGCCGCGTGCCGGGAAACCTCGCCTGGGTGGCCGGCTGGGTGTCGCAGTACCCGCTCCACGAGGCGCTGAAGGAGGCGATCCTCCGCGGTGACCTCAGCCGCGCGAGCGTCGTCGAGGAGCTGCGCGGCCTGACCGTGACGTACGACGGGGCGCTGCCGTGGACCACCTACGGCGGCGTGCCGAACGACGAGGTCACGCGCCGCGCCTTCGTGCACGTCCCGGACCCCGACGGGCTCATGGGGCAGGCGCTGGTCGGCGACGCCTACGTCGGGCTCACCGC
>CAYREV010000075.1:0-1720 GCA_964423345.1 uncultured Balneolaceae bacterium
CTGTGCTCAAAGGGCTGAGCGCCACGGCGGCCGCCACCGGTCTCGCCGGCTGTGGAAGCGGCGGCGGTGGCGACGGCGGAAGCGGTGGCGGGAGCAGTGGCGGAAGCGGCGGCGGGAGCGGTGGCGGAAGCGGCGGCGGAAGCGGTGACCTCGGCGAGCGGGTCCCAACGATGAACCTGCTGTGGATTTCCGGCGTGCCCGGTTATTCCGACGTCATCCAGGGGACGATACCGATCATCGAGGAGAACCTGAATGCGCTGGGGGTGGAGATGGAGACCCAGCCTGGCGACGTGGCGAACGTCATCAACGCGACCATCGAAGACCAGCGCGTGGCGGAGTTCACGTACTGGTTCCACACGCTCCGGCCCGAGCGGCTCGATCCGGAACTGATGGTCCGACGGTACGCCATCGACTGGGCCGGCGGCAACGGGAACTCCAACCCACCGAACTACACCAGTTGTGACTACAGCTACCGCGCGTTCAACCAGTCGACGTTCACCGACCCCGAGAAGCGCAAGGCCGAGATCATGCGGGCCTACACCATCATGCACGAGGACCGGGCGGTCATGCCGACGCTCCCGGCCAGCGTGTTCGCCGTCGCCCGGGACGACCTCATCGAGATAAACCAGATGGGCCAGGGCGGGCTCGACACGACGAACGCCATGCCGTACATCTACTCGAGCGCCAAGGGGAGCCTCGACGAGATCCGTGCCTCCGCGCCCGCCCAGATGGTTGAGACGACGAACTTCCCCATCCTCAGCCACGGGCAGACGCTCGCCGTCTGGGGCCACCTGCTCCACACGACGATCAACGAGTACAACCACGAGTACGAGCTGGTGAACGGCCTGGCGAAGAACATCGAGTTCGAGGACCAGACCACCGTCAACGTCGAACTGGTCGACGGCGCCGTCTTCCACAACGGCGATCCGATCACCTCCGAACACGTGAAGTTCACCTTCGACTACTTCGACAGCACTCCCGGCGCGTTCCCGACGGCGCTCGACCTCCCGCTGGAGTCCATCGAGGAGATCGACGAGACGACCACGCAGTTCAACCTCGAGAAGCCCCAGGGGCCGATGGTCACGCGGGAGTTCCCGCTGTGGGGAATCATGCACAAGCCCACCTGGGAGGCCGGCATGGACGACCCCGAGAGCTTCGCCCCCGACCCGAACTCCTTCGTCGGGTCCGGACCGTTCGAGCTCGACGCGTTCCAGCAGGGCGAGTTCATGCGGCTCACGCCGTTCGAGGACCACCCGGTCCACGACGCACAATCGCCGGTCGTCTTCCAGCTGTACCGGAGCCAGCAGACAGCGACGCAGGCGTTCCAGGAGGGCGAGCTCAACATCATCACCGGCGTCTCGCCGTCCCTGTTCGACCGGCTCATGAACAACATGGACACGGCGGTCAACGGGACCCGCGACGGCTACGCACCGTACATGATCTACCCGGACCACTCCCACCCGCCGATGCAGTTCCGTGACTTCCGGGCGGCGGTCACCGGGTCGCTCGACCGCCAGCGCATGAACGAGGTGGCCTTCTACAACGCCGGCTTCCCGATCATGCACTCCACCGCGCTCCCGGAGTCCCACCCGTTCGTCGACGTCTCCGACCTGGAGCCAGTGGCGGACTCCCCGGCGGGTAACGTCGAGGCGATGCGGGGGCTCCTCAGCGACGCCGGCTGGGGCTGGGACGACCAGGACCGGCTCCACTTCCCGCCGGA
>CAYREV010000075.1:1820-5350 GCA_964423345.1 uncultured Balneolaceae bacterium
CCACCGTTGCGGTCGCGGGATAGAGCTATACCCGCGGAGCCGGAGGCTCCGTTCATGCGCTATGGTGCTCGACTCCGGGACCTGCTCGACGGTCCCGACCCGCTGGTGACCGTTGCCGTTCACGACCCGCTGACCGCCCGCGTCGTCGCGCGGACCGGCGAACTCGACGCGCTCGTCCTCTCGGGTTCGGGAGCGTCGCTCTCGCGGGCCGGGCTCCCCGACATGGGGCTGCTGACGATGTCGGAGGTGGTCTCACACGCGGGGAACGTCCAGGAACGGGTCGACCTGCCGCTCGTCGTCGACGCTGACGACGGCTACGGTGGCCCCGGGAGCGTCGTCCGGACCGTCCGTGAGTTCGCGCGGGCGGGGGTCGGCGGCATCCTGCTCGAGGACCAGGCGCGACCGAAGCGTCACGGCTATGACGCCGACAAGCGCGTGATCCCGCACGAGCAGGCCGTCGGACGGCTCCGGGTGGCGCTCGAGGCTCGCGACGAGCGCGACCCGTCGCTCGTCGTGATCGGCCGGACGGACGCCCGTGCGGCGGAGAACGGGTCGCTCGACGAGGCCATCGCGCGGGCGAACGCCTTCGGAGACGCCGGTGCCGACCTCGTCTACGTGCAGGGCCCGCAGTCGATGGACGAGGTCCGTCGGGTCGCCGAGGCGGTCGAGTATCCACAGATGTACGAGGGGGCGGGGACCTCCCCCCGACTCGGGATCGAGGAAGCCGCCGAGTTCGGGTTCGACCTCCTCCACTACGCCCGGGGAGTCACGTACGCGACCGTGCTGGCCGTCGAGTCGTACGTCGAGGACCTCGCCGCGGAGGGGACGCCGGCGTTCGAGGAGCTGGAGACGACCTTCCGGGACTCGTACGGGGACCTCCAGGTACTCGCCGGCCGGGAGGAGTTCAGGGGTATAGAACGGGCGGTCGAGCGGGAGGCCGGCGGGGTCGGGGACCCGCCGGGCGAGGAGTAACCGACTAGTCGTCGCCCAGCGACACCCGCGGGTCGATGACGCCGTAGAGGATGTCGACGCTGAAGTTGGCGAGTATCACGAACGTCGCCACGAGGAAGAAGACGAACTGGACCACCGGGATGTCACGGAATATGACCGCCTGTACCAGCGTGTAGCCGATCCCCGGCCAGTTGAACACGGTCTCGATGAGCACGAGACCGCCGATGGCCCGGGTCATCGAGACCGGATAGAGGGTGATGACGGGGAGGCTCGAGTGTCTGATTGTGTGCCGGAGCTGTCGGACCTTCGACAGCCCGGTCATCCGGTGGTAGAAGCTGAAGTCCTGTCCCATCGTCTCGACGACACTCGTCCGCATCGTCAGCGTCGGGAGGAAGAGGTACCGACAGACGACCGCGGTGAACGGGAGCACGTAGTGCATCGCGAACGACTCCGAGAGGTAGGCCTGCCACCAGGTGTCGAACGACTGGCCGATGCCGGTCATCCCGGAGGTCGGGAAGAGGTTCAGCCATCCCGCGAAGACGATGATGAGTATGATGGCAACGAAGAACGAGGGGAACGATCCGGCGAAGATGATCGGGATGAGACCGTACTTCTCGAACCATGATCCACGCTTGGTCCCCATCACGGAGCCGATGAGCGAGCCGACGATGTAGGAGAAGCTGATCGCGGGCGCGATGAGGATGAACGAGTTGAAGATGCGCATGTGGACGTACTCCCAGACCGGCTGGCGGTACTGGAGCGAGATGCCCGCGTCCGCGTTGAGCATGTTCCAGAGGTAGCGCCCGTACTGGACGTACAGCGGGTCGTTGACCCCCCACTTCTCCTCCAGCCGCGCGATGGTCTCCGGGCCGGCCCCCTGGAACGTCATGATGTCGAGGAAGCTCCCCGGCAGTAGCCGGAAGAAGAAGAAGAGGAACGTGATGACGACCCAGAGCATGAACACCGTCTGGAGCACCCGCATCGCGAGGTAGCGCTGGCGGCTCATCGCCGGTCACCTCCGGCGGTCGTGGTTGTCGGGTCGGTTCGTCGTCTGCTGGTTCGATTGCTGCTCATGGTCACTCGGGTGTCCGGGCCGGGTAGTGGTCCTCCGCGACGTGCGGGTCGAGTTCGTCCGTCCCCTCGTAGGCCTCGAGGTACTCGTCGTGATCGTAGTAGAGGTGACACGAGACCCGGCAACTGTCGACCTCGACGCTCGCTGGCGTCCGGTCACAGACCTCCATTCGCTCGGGACACCGGTCGCGGAACCGACAGCCGACCCCCAGGTCGATCGGATCCCGTGGCGACCCCTCCATCCTCGTCCTGACGCGGTTGTGGTGGGGGTCGGGAATGGGGATGGCGTTGATGAGCGCCTGTGCGTAGGGGTGTTTCGGGTCGTCGAGGAGATCCATCGTCGGACCGGTCTCGACCACCCGGCCGAGGTACATCACGTTGACCTCCTGGCAGATGTACGAGACCGTCGAGAGGTCGTGGGAGATGTACAGCATCGAGACCCCGAGTTCGTCGATGAGGTCCGACAGCAGGTTCAGCACGGCGGCCTGCGTCGACACGTCGAGCATCGACACCGGCTCGTCGGCCAGGATCACCTCCGGTTCGACGATCAGGGCCCGGGCTATGGAGACGCGCTGTTTCTCGCCGCCGCTCAGCTGATCGGGGACCCGGTCGATGTACTTCCCGACCGGTTGGAGCTGGACCTGTTCGAGAACGCGCTCGATCCGCCCCTCCCGGTCGTCCATCCCATGGATTCTGAGTGGCTCGGCGAGCGTCTCCCGGACGGTGTACTTCGGGTCCAGTGAGTTGAACGGGTCCTGGAAGATGATCCGGACGTTGCTCCGGAACTCCTTCCACTCTTTCCGTCCGAACTCGGCGGTGTCGCGTCCCCTGAAGAGGAGTTCGCCCTCGGTGGGTTCGTACAGCCCCATGAGGGTCATCAGGAGCGTGGTCTTGCCACAGCCCGACTCGCCGATGACGCCCTTCGACTCGTTCTCGTGTAGCGTCAGCGAGACGTTGTCGACCGCCTGGATGTCGTTCGATCGGCGCCGCAGGACGGTGTCTACCAGGCTGGTGCTCTGACTGAAGTACTTCTTCAGGTTCCGTATTTCCAGTGGTGGGGGGGTTGATGACATAGGATGATCACCTCACGGTCGACTGCTGTTCGGAGCGGTACTGTGCCAGAACCTCGTCCTTCCGGATGCAGGCCGCGACGTGGCCCTCGGACTCTCCCTCGACCTGTTCGAGGGGTGGGGCCGCACGGTGACAGTCGTCGACCGCCCACGGGCACCGGTCGGCGAACGTGCAGTAGTCGACCTCGCCCACGTTCTGTGGCGGGTTCCCCTCGATGATCTCGAGGTCGCGGTCCGGGTAGCGGACGTCCGGGAACGCCTCCTGGAGGAGTATCGAGTACGGGTGCCGCGGCGAATCGAAGACGTCGACGACCGTCCCGACCTCGGCCGCCTGGCCGGCGTGCATGATCGCCATCTTGTCACAGGATTCGAACACGAGGCTGATGTCGTGGGTGATTATCAGCATGCTCGTCTGAAGTTCCTGCTGGATCCGGTCCA
>CAYREV010000076.1:0-5258 GCA_964423345.1 uncultured Balneolaceae bacterium
GGAAGTCACGCGAGAGCGCGTTGACCTTCCCGTCCTGCATGGTCACGATCGTCGCCTGGTCCCTATCCTCGACGGTGATCCGCTCAGCCATGAGCGTGGCAAGGGCTGGCAAGCCAAGAAGGTTGGCGTGCCCGCGGGCGACCAGGCCACTCCCCTCGACCAAGGCCACCAAGCCCCTCAGACCCTCCAACCAGGTGCGCTTGGCGATCTGTATGGGTGTTCACACCGCCAACAAGAGGACCAATCCACCCACCGGCCAGCAGTACCAGGCGAACCGGTGGAAGGTCTCCTGCTTGACGATGTAGACCAGCAGGGCCAGGGCCCCGTACCCGACGAGCACGCTGACCACGACGCCGGCGGTGTACGCTGGCAGGTTGGCCAAGGCTGCAGCCAGGGCCGTCCCGTCGGCCTGGAGGATCGTGGCCCCCAGGATAGCCGGGACCGACAACAGGAAACTGAAGCGCACGGCCAGCTCACGCTCGACACCCAGGAGCAGGGCCCCGCCGATGGTCGCCCCGGAGCGGGAGACCCCGGGGATGATGGCCAGGCCTTGGAGCGCGCCGATGGCCAGAGCGGCCCGCCATCCGACCCGCGGCGGCTGGTCGGCCTCCGGGGCAAGCCGGCTGAGCATGAGCCAGGTCCCCGTGGCGATCAACGCCCCGCCGACGACGGCCAGCGAGCTGAAGAAGCCGACGAACACGTCCTCGAAGGCCAGCCCGATCACGGCGGTCGGCACGCTGCCGACGACGACCAGCAGGGCCAGGCGGCGATGAGGGTCCTCCAACCAGACCTGGCGCCAGGGTCGACCGTCGACCAGCTCGCCGGGAGCCTGGGCCAGGGCGGTCAGGATCCCGGCCACGGTCTCCCGGTAGAACACCAGGACCACGACCAGCGTCCCGACGTGCAGGAGCAGGTCGAAGAAGAGCGTGGCCTCCAGGCCCAGGGTCTCCTGGACGATGACCAGGTGGCCCGAGCTGGAGACCGGCAGCCATTCGGTGATGCCCTGGACGACGCCCAGGACAAGCGCCTGCAGGATCGAGAGGCCCTCGGCCACGGCGGGCCGATAGCCCTCGGGCTCTTAGGGGTTCTGGAGATGATCCAAGGCCCGTGGGGTAGCGATCCACCGATCACAGGGTGCGCCTGGCGGGTCGTGGCACGAGAGCCGGTGGGTTGGTCAGCAGCCGCAGGAGGACCCGTCGACGTTGGGGTTGTCGACGCGGAAGCCGGCCCCCATCATGTTCTCCACCCATCCGATGGTGGAGCCTTCGACGAGCTCCAGGGCCCGCTCAGCGACGTACAGGGGCACGGGCTCGGCGTCGACCACGGTCTCGAAGTCCTCCGGGTCGTCTTTCGAGAAGGCCATGGCGTACCGGTAGCCGCAGCAACCGCCAGCATCGACGACCAGGCGCAGAGCCTTGACCGGGCTCTCTTGCTTGTCGATCTCACCCTGCAGGCGCTCGGCGGCCTCGTCGGTGAAGGTGATGGCCGGTGCGTCGGCGGTCTCGCCGGTCTTGGTTCGGACGGCCTCGGTCATGGGGGTCACGGGGCAGTGGGGGCTCCAGCTACTTCAACGTACCGGCCCAGGGGGTGAGGTGGCGGTCAGCAGACCACGGTCTTCGCGATGGATCGGGCCTTGGCGTAGTGGTTCTCGATGGTCGTCCCGGCCGTCGTCCCCGTCGGGTCGTCACCGATGATCGGTAGGCTGCCGTTCCCCCCCTCGCCGCCGTCGGCCAGGGGGCCGTAGGCGACGACGACCACGAAGTCCTCGCACTCCGGTGTGAAGAGGACGCCCTTGGCCTCGTTGGGTCCCTGCCGGATGTCGTACTCGGTCCCCTCCACCGTGGAACCCAGGTTCACCAGCTCCATCGAGCGGGTGCCCGACTCGACGAACTCCACGCCGCGGTCCTCCTCGATCTTCTCCAGCGCGATCGGGATCAACCGCTCCCGCTCGTCCAGGATGGGCAGGTCGTTCAAGGTGGCGACCATGACCCCGGCCACCTTGGCCACGGCGTTCTCCGGCGGTTCGTACTCCACGGTGACGAGCTCGGCCAGCCCTCCGGCGTAGTCCTGGCGCTCGTTGCGCGTCTGGCGCCAGTCGTCCCGTCCTTCCTCCGGGATGTCGGCCGAGGTCACCGACCCCAACCCCAAGCACCCCGAGGTGAGGGAGGCCAGGAGGATCAAGGCCACCCACAGCGCCCTTGGCATCAAGCCAAGCAGGCAGCCGGAGGCCTTTAGAGGTTGCGCCCAGGGGCCCAGGCCCGTGGTCCTCGGTCAGCAGGTGACGTGGCGGGCGACATCGACGCTCTGCTCGTAGTAGTTGGTCTGGGTGGTCGAGCTGCTACCGCCCAGGATCCCGCCGTCGTCCCCGCCGTCGTCGGGCGTGGTCCCGAAGGCGATCACGGCCACGAAGTCATCGCAGGGTGCGGTGAACGTGATGGCCTTGCCGTCGGCGGGCCCGTTCTCCATGGTGTACTCGTCGGCGGTCACGGCCCCCTCCATGTTGGCCAGCTGGATCGACCGGGTCCCGGTCTTGTTCAGCTCGATGTTGTAGCGCTCCTCCATCCGGTCGATGGCTCGGGGCAGAAGCTCGCTCTCGTCGAAGAAGGGGATGTCGTTGGCGGTGTTCACCGACACGGCCCCGCGGTTGGGGTTGTCCTGCGGCTGGTAGCGCTTCTCCGCCCGCTCGCCCAACCCCATGGCGTAGCTGTCGGCCGTCTCCTCGGTCTTCTCCCAGCCCTGATCCTGAGCGTCCTGGCTGGGGACCTCGGCCGGGTTCACCGAGCCAAGGCCCAGGCAGCCGGTGGTCATCATCAGGAGGGTCAGGCTGATCGCGATCAGGCTACGGTGCATCGCAGCCACCGTTCCACTGGCCCACAAAGGGCCTTTCGGTAGCTAAGTCGAAACGAGCCGGAGGGCAAGGGTGATGCCCGGTCACCCGGCTGGAGGGTCGTGGCCGACCATCAGCTCATCGTCGTGGGTGCCGGTGCCATGGGAGCGGCCTCGGCCTGGCACGCCAGCCAGCAGGTGGATGATGTCCTCATCCTGGACAAGGGTCAGGCGTGCTCCGGCACCTCGCCCCGGGGCGCCGGCCTGGTCCACCGCCTGCTCTGGGACCCGCTGGACGTGGGGCTGGTCGACCGATCGATGGACCAGTTCCGAGCCCTGGCCGAGGCCCAGGGCCCGGGCTTCACCTACCACGACCCTGGCGGCCTCTTGATCGCGCCGGGCAGCCAGGCCCGCCGGCTCGAGCACCTCAAGCGGATCTGGCACGCCCAGGGGGTCGAGGTCCTCGAGCTGATCGACCACGACGAGATCGCCGCGCTCCCCGGCGGGGAGCATCTGACCGTGGGCCCAGACGAGCGTGTCTACCTGGTCGAGGACGACGGCTGGTGTGTGACCACCGACGCTGTCCAAGCCATGCTGGACCAAGCACGCGCCCAAGGGGCCACGCTGCGGACCCACACGGCGGTCGATCGGGTCGAGGACGGTGCCATCGTCCTGGACGACGGCCAGCGGCTCACCGCCGAGGCCATCGTGGTGGCCGCCGGGGTCTGGACCCCGGACCTCCTCGAGGAGCTCTGGCCGGTGCCGTTGCAGGCCTACCGACCCCAGGCTGCGGTCCTCGAGCTCGAGCATCCCGACGGGCTTCCGATCGTCCACGATGCCGCGCATGGCACCTACTGGCGACCCGAGGGTCCCGGCAAGCTCCTGGTCGGCGATGGCACCGTGCTGAGCCCTCAGATCCCCGACGACGATCCGCCCGTCGAGCCCGGGTTCACCCGGGCCCTGGCTGAGAAGCTGTCGGCCCGGTGGCCGACGGCAGGCCAGGCAGGCCTCGTGCGCGCGTGGGCGGGGTACGAAGCGGCCACCCCGGACCGCAGGCCCTTGCTCGGGCCGGTGCCAGGGACCCAGCAGACCTTCGTTTGCACCGGTGGCAACGGCTTCGGGTTCATGCGCAGCCCCGCCCTGGGGGAGGCCGCTGCCTGCCTGGCGTTGGGTGAACCAGCGCCTCTCCCCGTCCAGGATCTGGCCCCCGACCGGCTGGAACCGGCGGGCGTCGAAGGGTTCGAGCCTCAGGAAGGGTTCGCCCTGCCTGGATGACCCTCAGAGGCCAAGGAGCACGAATATACTCGTTTCAAGGGCTGGAGAGGCCAGTGGGGACCGTTCTGACCTAGGCCCGGGTTGCCCTTCGCCCCCTGGTCCAAGACCCTCATGTTCAAATACGACGCCTCCTCGAACGAGAGGCTGAACGAGCATGCGGGCCAACCAGCACGCGCGGAACGCCGCAAAGAACGACCGGGCCGAGGTCGGCATCGGTACGATGATCGTGTTCATCGCTGCCGTGATCGTCGCGGCCGTGGCTGCCGCGGTGCTGATCAACACGGCCGGCAACCTCGAACGCAAAGCCTCAGAGACAGGTAAGGAGACCACCGAAGAGGTCTCCGCCAACCTGTTCCTCCGAGGGATCTACGGGTACAAGAACACGACCGGTGAGGGACAGAACCGGACCGTGTGGTACCTGGGGCTGGCGCCTGGCGCCAACGCCATCGACCTCAACATGACGATCCTCCAGTGGAACGATGGCACCAAGCTCCGGGACCTGAACGCCACAGGGCAGAAGTGCACCAACGCCAACTTCGATACCCTGGCCGATGGCTTCTGCGTCCGCGACGTCTACAACGCGGGCGACAACAACCGGTTCGTGATCTCGCCCGGGGACCGCGTCCGTCTCGAGGTCGAGCTGGGTCCAAACAGCGGGGTAGAGCTTCGGCAGACCGTCCAGATCCTGATCATGCCGAACGTCGGCTCGCCCATCGACGCGACGTTCAACACGCCGGCAACCTTCGGTGGCAACAACCAGGTCCGCCTGCGGTAGGCCTGGATCGGCGGGGGTCACCAGGCACCGCCTGGGCCCCTCTTCCTTTCCTCTTCTCCCCTCTCTGACCTCCCGATCCGATGGTCCCGTCATCCAGACGGACGATCGGGCCTGTGTCGAGACCCACCTCTCCCGCGGGTTCCCGGCCGGCACACCGTCTCCTGGGTCTGACCGGATGGCCACCAAGTCCCCTGGGCGCTGGGCCACAAGCCCACTTCCCTTAGCGATTTATATACCGGGATCCGAGCCTGGTGTGGTGAGTCCCGAATGAAGGCGAACCGACAAGCGAAGAAGACCCGTCACCGCAACGACCGCGGTGAGGTAGGGATCGGTACGATGATCGTGTTCATCGCTGCCGTCATCGTCGCGGCTGTCGCCGCGG
>CAYREV010000077.1:0-5228 GCA_964423345.1 uncultured Balneolaceae bacterium
GTCGGCAGGCCGGGATCGCGTTCACGGGTCATGTGGCCAACGTCACCCCGCTGAGATGCATGGGCGGGAACGATCCCCGGATGTAGTCGGTGGGATCGCTGCCCAATCCCTCGATGTTCCCCAGGGCCTCGAAGAGGTTGCCGGAGAAGCTCGTGGACTCCAACGAGTCGGTTACTTCCCCTTCCTGGATACGGAAGGCGAGCGGGGCCACCACGCTGAACTCCCCGGAGAGCGGGTCGACGGTGAACGAGCCCAACGTGGGATCCTGCAGGAGGACGGCATCGTCTGCACCCTCGATGAGAGCGTCCAAGGGCTTGTCGCCAGGTTCGATGACCGCGTTCACCGGGCGCGCCTTGGGCTGACCGGCGTAGCGCCCCGTGAGCCCCCGCAGCCCGTGGCCCGTGGGGTCGGCATCCACGGCCTGAGCGCTCAACGTGTCGAAGAGCGAGGTCTTGAGCACCCCCTCCTCGATGAGGGGAACCTCGGCCGTGGGGACGCCCTCGTCGTCCACGCGTTGAGCCCGGCACCCACGAGGGCCGAAGGGCCGGTCCGAGATGGTGAGCCTCGGCGATGCGATGGGTTCACCCACCTTCCCAGCGAAGATGCTCCGGTCCTGCGCCATGGCCTTCCCATCGAGGGACGGGATGATCTTGTCGAAGAGGGTCGCGGCCGACGGTCCGTCGAGGACGACCTCCTCCACGAAGCCATCCAGCTCCGTGGTGTCGGTGGCCTTCTGGGCACGGGACACGGCTTCGGCGGCGATGGCAGGGAGGTCGTGCGAGCCCCCCAGGGGTTCGCGGGCGGCGCGGAACGTGCTCGCAACCTTGTGGATGTCCCCCTCGTTGCAACGGGCCTCGATGAGGAAGCTTTCGTGAGCGTGCTGGTCCCAGGTGGCCACCTCGTGGCTGTTGGCCACCGCGAACTGGCCCGCGTTCACCGTGAGGCGGACGCGGAAGTGGTTCGGCGAAGCCGCCGCGTACGCGGCATCGTGGACCTGGTCCGCTAGCTCGCGCAAGCGGTCCGGATCCACGTCGACCAAGGCTGGATGGACCTTGCTCGGTCCGCGGGCCGGAGGATCCGCCTGGGCGAAGGAGCGCTCGCGTTCGTCCTCCGGGAGGAGACCGGCAGCCCGCACAGCACGCCTCACAGCCCACTCGATCTCCGCGTCCCGGAGGCCGGAGGTCTTGGCGAAGGTCAAGCGGCCATCCTTGAGGACCCGGGCGGAGACACCGGACCGGTCGGACTCCTCGAAGCTCCGCGTCGTGTGGCTCTGCATCAGGTGGTGGTTCCGGCCGCTCCATAGGTAGACCTCGGCCTCGTCGGCGCCGAGCTGCTCGGCCAGGCGCACACCGGCCCCCGCCCGGGCCAGCAGCTCGTCGGCGTCCGGTTGGGGGACGGTCGTGTCGGCCTGGGTCATCGGCGCCCTCCGACCAGGGCCTCGTCCACCAGGACATGCGGGCCACCCATCCCCACGGGGATGTACGACTGAGCCCACTTCCCGCAGCCGCCGAAGTTGGAGGTCCGGAACCCCAGCTCGCTGCCCACGGCCTCGACACCCTCCAGGAAGTCCAGGATGTTGCCGCTCACCGAGGTAGCTCGGATGGGGTGCTGGATCTCACCGTTCTCCACGACGTACCCGCGGGTGGCGGTGAACATGAACGAACCGTCGCTGGCCGGAGACCCGCCCCGGCCGGCCATGAGGTAGACACCGTTCCCAAGGAGCTCCAGCATCTCATCCAGGGAATGGTCGCCGGCCTCGAAGTACGTGTTACGCATGCGTACGATGGGCGGGAACCGCGCGTTGAGTGCTCGCGCGTTCCCCGTGGGCGCCTGGTCCGAAGCTGGCGCGGACCCGCGGGTGTGCATCCATCTCCTCAAGACGCCATCCTCCAGGATGGTGACAGGCTCGCCCTGGGTCCCCTCCTCGTCGTAGGGGAGCTGGATGCCATCGAGGCCCTCGCTCGGCGGCGAGGGCGCATCCACGACGCTCACCTGCTCGTCAGCGAACCGCTCGCCCATGCGCTCCTGCAACCGGCTCCAACCCATGGACACCAAGTCGTGCTCGGTGAGATGCCCGAAGGATTCGTGAGCCAACAAGCCCGAGAGCAGGGGGTCGCTGAGCACCCGCTGGCGGCCCGGCGGTGCGGGCTTGGCATGGGCGGCTTCCTCGGCGCGTTGGGCGGCCTCGCGAGCCAGCTCCTCGGGTCCACGCTCCCCCTCGAAATCACCCACGCCTCGTTCGCCTGCCAGGGTGAGCAGGCACTCCCCCGGACGGTCCGCGCTGCGGTGGACGGCGCCGGCTTCCAGGGTCGAGAGGAAGAACCGGTTCTCCAGGCGCCGTCCCGCGGCATCCTCGAACAGGATCCGCCGCGAACTCGCTGCGAACCGGGTGCGAGCGTAGGCCTCGGGGTCCTCCTCCAGGATAGCCTCCTCCGTGCGCCGGAGCAGCGAGGCCACCTCGGTTGTGTCGAGGCGGAACGGATCGCCAGCGAGTTCGGGTTCGTACCGGAGCGAAGCGCTCCCCTGGGGAGCGTAGCGGGCCGTCTCCCGGCCGGTGCGGACGTTGGCCCGGGCGATGTCCAGGGCCTCATCCACCAAGGAGCCGATGGCCGCTCGATCGCTCGAGTGCGTGCTGGCGAACCCGGCAGCATCGTCCTCCCAGACGCGGATGCAGAGCCCGGCGAGGCGGGACTCATCGAAGGACTGGAACCTGCCTTCAGCCCAGGAGCTCACCATGGATTCGGAGAGCTCCACACGTGCTTCGAACGCATCGGTGCGGGCTGAGGCTTCGGCTACCAGGAGGTCGAGGTGGCTCGCCAACGCCTCCTGCTCCTCGTTCGAGCCCAAGGTCGATGCCGTCATAGCTCTCCACTTAGGATAGGATGATATTGAAAGGGAGAAGGGAAAACGGTTCCGGTGCAAGACCGGAACCGGCGATCATCGTTGTGTGGAGCACACAACGATCACGCGAGCTCGGAGTCCGTCGTACCCTCGGATCCGTCGGACGTGGTCTCCTCGCCGATCAGAGCAAGGATGCTGCTCTCAGTAACTGCCTTCATGTCGTTGTCACCTCCGTGTTCGGCTCTCGCACCGCAACGGTGCGGGTGGGAGCGCGAAGCCTCCCAAAGGGCTCCAACTCCGCACCGGGAGCGTGCAAGGAAAGACTTGAACCTTCTGCCGATACCATCTGGGTGTCACGCCGGTTGGGGACTAGGGTCAACGTTCGCGGGGAGCGGCTCGGGCTGGACCCACTTGGTCCCGCGTCCCCCGCGTCTGATCACGCGAGGTCCCGGACGCTCCGGTCCCCCGCCAGCAGCTCCTCCACCACGTCCACGAGCTCCTCCCGATCCACCCGCACCTGCTCGGTGGTGTCCCGGTCCCGGATCGTGACGGTACCCTCCTCGAGGGTCTCGTGGTCCACGGTGATGCAGAAGGGCGTCCCCACCTCGTCCATGCGGGCGTACCGGCGCCCGATGTTCCCCCCGTCATCGTAGTTCGCGAGCAGCCCCGCCTCCCGAAGCTCCCCGTGGATGGCCTGCGCCTCGTCGGGGAGCCCGTCCTTCGTGAGGAGCGGGAACACCGCCACGGGGTAGGGCGCGAGATGCGGCGGGAGCCGGAGCACGCTCCAGTCCCGCGCGCCACCGGCCTCGCTACCGCTCGGCTCGAAGTGCGTTTCAAGGATGGCGAAGAGGATGCGGTCCGCACCGTAGCTGGGCTCCACCACGTGGGGCACGAAGCTCTCCCCCGTCACGGTCTCGGTGGTGTGCTCCACGGTGAAGCCCTCCGGCGGCACCTCCACCTCCTCCCCGTCCACGGTGACGGTGACGGCCTCGCCCTCCGTGACGGTGGTGGGGTCCAGCGCCTCCAACGCCGCCATGACGTCCTTCGCCTGCCCGCGGAAGACGGGCCCGAGCTTCGCGGGGTCCGGCACCACGCGATGCACCTCCACCTCCCGGGCCTCGTCGAAGCGGCGCCGCGCCCGCAGCTCCTGCCCGCTCACCTCCTCGTGGCTTCGGAGGTCGTAGTCGGTGCGGTCGGCCACACCCACGATCTCCACCCACCCGTACCTGGGGGACTCGTACTCGGCGTCCCACGTGTCCTCGCTGTAGTGCGCCATCTCGTTCCCGTGGTGCTGCCGGAACCGCACCACGTCCCCCGTGAGGCCGCAGGCGTCGAGGAACTCCTGGGTGCGCACGAGGAAGTACCCCACGGCCTCGTTCCCCACGATGCCCTCGTCCACGGCCTCCGCCGCCGTCATCGTCACCTCCTCGTCCCGGTCCCGGGGCAGGAGCCGCAGGGGCGTCTCCTTCACCTCGGGCCACCGGGGCCAGGACTTCTCCTGCGGGTCGAAGAACACCTCGGCCTCCATCTGGTGGAACTCCCGCATACGGATCACACCCTGCCGGGGGCTGATCTCGTTCCGGTACGCGTTCCCGATCTGCACCCCGCCCACCGGGAGCTTCTCCCGGTTCTGGCGGTAGATCCACGGGAACGCCATGAAGATGCCCTGGGCGGTCTCGGGCCGCAGGTACCCCTGCCGCCCCTTGCCGGGGCCGATGGTCGTGGGGAACATGAGGTTGAAGTGGTAGGGTTCACCCAGGGGACCACCGCAGGCGGGGCAGCGCACCTCGAGCTTCGTGAGGGCTGCCTCCACCCCGTCGAGGTCGAGGCTCTCGGTGTCCTCGTGGCCGGCGTCCTCCAGCAGGTGGTCCGCCCGGTGGCTCGCGGAGCACTCCTCGCACTCCACGAGGGGATCCGCGAAGCGGTCCACGTGACCGCTCGCCTTGAACACGGCCTCGGGGGAGACGGTGGGGGTCTCCACCTCCAGCATCTCCTCCTCCAGGACGTAGAGGTCCCGCCAGAGGTCCTCCACGTTCCGCTTGAGCCTCGTGCCCAGGGGCCCGTACTCGTAGAACCCCGCCACGCCGCCGTAGATCCCGTAGCTTGGCTGGAGGAAGCCGCGTCGCTTCAGCACCGCCATGAGCATGCTGTGGGGGTCCCGCTGGGAGGAAGGCATCGTACCGGAGCCCGATAGGAGGCCTGGGCTAAAAAGGGAACGGGTGCTCGCGGCTCCCTTCTCCCTCACCGTCTCCCGGCGTGAGCACCCCGCCAGCGGACGCTGGCGGACGCGTGGTGACGGGAGAACCTAGGGAGATCGGCGCCTCAGTCCATCACGGCCTGCATGAGGTCCAGGTCCGTGACCATGCCCATCATGCGGTCGTGGCTGT
>CAYREV010000078.1:0-5165 GCA_964423345.1 uncultured Balneolaceae bacterium
GAGGATTGTTTTATGCTTTGGCGGAATGACAACGCGATAATTGTGGGGAAACATCAGAATACCCTTGCCGAAATCAACCACGATTATGTGAAGGAAAAAAATATCAAAGTGGTCAGACGTCTTTCTGGAGGGGGTGCTGTATATCATGATCTAGGAAACCTCAATTTTTCCTTTACCCGCACCGGAGATAGCTATGAAATGATCGATTTTCAGAGGTATACCAAACCTATTATTGAAGTGCTGAAAGAGCTAGGAGTGAATGCCACTTTTGAAGGCCGAAATGACCTTACTATAGCAGGAAAGAAGTTCTCAGGAAACGCGGAGCATGTATTTAAAAATAAAGTATTGCACCACGGAACGTTGCTTTTTTCATCAGAAATGAAAGATATCAGCGGGGCATTGAAGATTAATCCGCTTAAGTATAAAGACCGGGGCGTAAAGTCAGTTCCCAACAGAGTCACGAATATTAGCGATCATTTAAAGGAAAAGATCAGTCTTGATCAGTTCACCGATAGGATCATGGATTATATTACCACAAATTTTGAAGACGCCCGTATGTATGAATTTACCGATGAAGATCTTCAGAAAATCCAGGAAATCAGGGACGAAAAATACAGCACCTGGGAATGGAATTTCGGTTACTCCCCAGATTATAACTTCAAACAGGGAGCCCGCACTCCGGGAGGAACCATTGAAATGAATATGAACGTGTCTCATGGTATCATTAGAGATGTAAAGATTTTCGGAGATTTCTTCCATATTAGGGATATCAAACCCATTGAAAAAGCGCTGGAGAATACTAAACACGAGGAAGAAGCTATCAGAGCCAGGCTCGAGCCTTTTAATCTTAAGGAATATTTCGACAAGATATCTGAAGATGATCTCATTTCAATCATGTTTTGATCCTGCCCTTTTCCGTTAAGTTTATTATATTGAAAAAACAACAACACCTAAATGGGAATACTCCTCTTATATGCATTCTTAGCAATTTTTTTCTCCTTTCTCTGTTCTGTTCTGGAGGCTTCTTTTTTGAGTATTACCCCTAGCTATATCCGGATGAAATCCAAGGAAGGAAAAAGATATGCTCAAACGTTAATGCATTACAAACGGGATGTGGATAAGCCCCTTATTGCGATCTTGTCCATTAACACCATAGCACATACCGTAGGTGCTATTTTGGTAGGAGTTCAGGCTGAGAAGGTTTTCGGTGACGGTGGAAATATGGTCGCCATTGTATCGGCCATAATGACCCTGGCTATTCTGGTGCTTTCCGAAATCATTCCGAAGACCATTGGAGCCACTCATTGGAAGTCCTTGGGCAACTTCACCGCGAAGACCCTAAATATCTTCGTATTTCCTTTGAAATACACAGGTATCCTATGGCTTATGATGCTCACCACAAAACTTATAGGCAAATCTGCTCATGTGAGTACCATGAGCCGGGAGGAATTTATGGCCATGACAGATGTTGCCGAAGAGCAGGGTGTATTCGAAGAAAAAGAAACTACGGTCATTAAAAACATGCTCATTTTTGAAAAAGTCCTGGCAAAAGACATTATGACCCCTTTTTCTGTCGCGGTCACAGAAGATGAAGATGCCACCATAGAAGAATTCCATAAAACCCATAAGAATCTCCGGTTTTCCAGAATTCCGGTATTTAGTAAATGGTCAAATAATATCACCGGGTTTATACTGAAAGATGATGTGCTCGAAGAAATGCTTAACGAAAGAGGCACTCAGGCGCTCTCCTCAGTAAAAAGAAATATTCATATCGTTTCTGAGGATATGCCTATACCGAAATTATTTGACAGGTTCATTAAGGAAAGAACACACCTGTCCATCGTGGTTGATGAGTTCGGGAATTCAGTGGGTCTGGTAACCATGGAAGATATTATTGAAACTTTACTAGGTCTTGAAATTATGGACGAAAGTGACCGTATTGAAAATATGCAGGTACTCGCGCGAAAGAACTGGGAAACTCGTGCCCGACGTCTTGGATTTTTTGAAAAAAAGGAAAGGGAAGATGAGTAAAACATTTTTAGAGACCCCTCTGGGAACAGCTGTAATAGAAGGCGATGAAAAAGGGATTTCGCGCATTTCAATTTCTGAAGAAATATCGGCTACTTCAAAAGAAGCTCCCGCAGCTCTTCAAGATGCGGTAATGCAACTGAAAGAATATTTTCTTGGAGAAAGAAAGAACTTTGAATTAAAACTGAATCCAGAAGGCTCAGAATTTCAGAAGCGGATCTGGCAGCAACTACAGTCTATTCCTTTTGGACAGACGACCTCCTACCTCGAGCTCTCTAAGGCCTTCGGAAACACAAAAGCCATCAGGGCAGTTGCGGCCGCAAACGGAAAAAATCCATTGTGGATAGTAGTACCTTGCCACAGGGTGATTGGCAGTGATGGCTCCCTTACCGGTTATGCTGGCGGGTTATGGAGAAAAAAATGGCTACTGGAACATGAACAACCCGCTAAACAACAAAGTCTTCCATTCTGATTTTACCTGATTAACATGAGAATCTTAAAAAAAACCCTCCTCTGGACCCTTGGCATTTTAACGGCATGTGTCCTGTTTCTTTTTCTTTTTGATTATGAGTATATCTTAAAAGGATTTAGAACGACGTATTTAACAGGACATACCACCGCCTACATTGAAGATTATCCCGAATTCAGCAACAGGAAAATATCGGCAGGAACACCTCAGCCCTGGCCGTTACACAGGGAATACAACAGTGTCGAGCCTACTGAGCGGCTTCAGGAAGTTAATCAGGATCTTCAGACCATTGCTTTTTTGATCATTAAAAGTGACAGTATCTGGTATGAAGACTATTTCGAAGAATTTGGTCTCAATTCCAAAACCAATTCGTTCTCCATGGCTAAAAGCCTTACAGCAGCCATGCTCGGAAGGGCCATTTTTGAGGGGCAAATTAAAAGTTTGGATCAGCCGGTAGCCGACTTCTTTCCGCAGTTCGATAAAAGACTAACTATTGGTGATCTCGCCTCTATGTCTTCTGGGCTAAACTGGAATGAGAGTTATTACAATCCTTTTTCCATGACTGCCAGAGCTTATTTTGGTGAAAATATCAGAAATCTCATTTTACAGCTTGAAGTGACCGAAGAACCTGGAAAGGAATTCAAATACCTTAGCGGAAATACACAGCTCCTGGGAATGGTTCTGGAAAAGGCGACAGGAAAAAACCTTTCCACATACCTGAGTGAGAGCTTCTGGAAACCTCTAGGAATGAGAAATAGTGGCCTTTGGCAACTCGATAGCGAAGAAAGCGGCATGGAAAAGGCATACTGCTGCATCGCTTCCAATGCTCGGAATTTCGCACGCTTTGGGAAGCTTTACAAAGACTATGGTAAATGGGAGGGAAAACCTATACTTGATTCTGCATTTGTCGCAAAAAGCATTCATCCCCGCTTTGAAGATTCTCCACACTACGGATATGGTTTTTGGCTGGAGGATTACAAAGGAAAAGATATTTTCTACATGCGCGGTATTCTAGGCCAGTACGTGATTGTCATTCCCGAAGACGATCTCATAATTTCCCGTCTGGGGAAAGAAAAAATGTCTAAACCTGAAGGAGAGGAGCATTCCAGAGATTTTTATCTCTATCTTGAAGAGGTTTATAAGATGCTCGACCAACCTTTGTAATAAGAAGAATTGCCTAAAGAACCTCTGTGCCATGGAGTGCAACTGTTCCTGAGCGTGCTTGTTGTAAAGCTCCTGCCGAAGAATATCCCCTATTCTGGGAACCCTAAGAAAAGTAAAATCAGCAAGGGGAGGATCTCCTTTTTCTTCTGAGGAAAAAGAAATGACTGAAAGGCCTATTTTTCTACATCTAAAAAACCGTTCACGGGTGATTTCTGTGGGGTAATTACCTTAATGAAATGTTATCGTATACTACTGCCTCTCATAAATTTGTTATATTTAAGGAACAGGACCTGAAAATGGTCTTTCAGAAGTAATCCTAAAGACCTGCTTCGAATAACCGCTTTGATTAACCAAAAAATCAGATTATGTACTTATACGTTGAACAATGGAATGTCACTCAAAAATGGATGGATCTTTCAAAGGATGAACGCCGTGCCTACATGAAAAAAGTAGGAGAAGCCATTAATGACATGCAAAAGGCAGGGATCGAAAACCTGGGTTGGGCAATGAATGATGAACATACCCCTTACAGGAGTGATTACCGATATATGGCCCTTTGGAAACTTCCGTCTCTTGAAGATGTAGAAAAATTTGAAAAAGGAATTGAAGAAGCTAAGTGGCACAAATATTTTTCACAGGTCAATTCCCGCGGAAAGATCATGCCTTTGAATGAGGCTATTGATTTTCTGGTCAACCTAGAGAAACATTCCACTTCTATAACAGAGTAGCACACTGTGATCGAATGGTTCCGTATTTAAACATCTTAAATGCCCTAAACACGGAACCATTTCTTAGTACTTAGTACCTACTAAACCTGCATTTCAGGAATATCTCCCTCCACTACTAAAGTGCCTTCTGTTGCATCTTTTATCTCTTCCACACTTACTCCGGGTGCTCTTTCCAGAAGTTTAAATCCTTTTTCAGTAACTTCAAGAACAGCCAAGTTGGTGACAATTTTGGTCACACATCCAACTCCGGTTAAAGGTAGTGTGCATCTTTTCAGCAGCTTAGACTCCCCTGCCCGGTTTGTATGCATCATTGCGACAATAATGTTTTCTGCGCTGGCCACCAGATCCATAGCTCCGCCCATTCCTTTTACCATTTTTCCGGGAATTTTCCAGTTTGCGATATCACCATTTTCCGCAACCTCCATGGCTCCAAGAATAGTCAGATGCACATGTTGTCCACGAATCATCCCAAAACTCATAGCCGAGTCAAAAAAACTGGCTCCCGGTAATGCCGTAATGGTTTGTTTGCCGGCATTGATAAGATCGGCGTCCTCTTTCCCCTCTTCTGGGAAAGGACCCATGCCGAGAATTCCGTTCTCACTCTGGAACTCTACTTGTATATCATCTCTCACGAAATTCGCAACAAGGGTAGGAATACCGATTCCCAGGTTCACGTAATAACCATCTTTTACTTCTTTTGCGATTCGCTTTGCGATTCCTTCTTTGTCCAAAGCCATAGTCTATTTTTTAGGTCTTACAGTTCGTTGCTCAATTCG
>CAYREV010000079.1:0-5133 GCA_964423345.1 uncultured Balneolaceae bacterium
CCCGGCTTGCTGTTATCCGCAATTTCCTGAAACGCTTCTGCAATGTTCCCTTTCGTCGCCTCCTGATTATAAATAGGATAAACCAGAGTCTGCCCAAATATCCCCCCCGAGCGCGCCCGGATATTATCCACGATGGCCCCGGCGTCGGCCACCGCATAATTCAGGTTATATGAACTGTTCTCATACTCGTCAATACCTACTGCCAGAATATGAAGATTTGAGGTGATCTGCCCCCCGGTATATTCTATCTCAACAAAAGCAGGAGCTGACTCATAATCGTTTTGGCTGATGGCTCTGGCGGAAATAACGTTTCTGCCCGGGACCAGCGATACCGTGAAATCCTTTTGATTCTCATTGCTGATCACTTTTAGTCCCCGCTCGCCTTCCCCGAAAAGCTTCCCGTTCACAAACAACCGAATCTCTTTGACCGGATCCCCGTTGGCAGTGGCTTTAACCGTCACGTCAAGCTGCTGGTCGGAAGTTTTGATCCCGTTCAAGGGACTTGAAATTTCCACGGCAGGTGCCTTGGCCATCTGTTCCCTGAGTTCGCTGATGTCGCCCACTTCATCCCGCAACAGGGCCGGCAGCAGGCCGGGCGTGAAGAAATTGGCAAAGGCCGCATCCAGCGAGGTTCGGTTTACAACTTTTCCATCAGGACTGTATTCCCGCCACTCCAGTTTGTCTAACGCCCCCTGTGTACCATCCACGCGCCCGTCTTTGGCCACCACTGCCCAGTCCTCGTGATCAATATAGAGGTCGGCAATAATTCGTTTCTCTTTATTGCTCACCAGGTTGATGATGCCTGAGGAATTGCCAATTAGAAAATGCTCTCCCTTGCCTACTTTTATCGGCACCGAGGCTTCCTTGGAATAGGACTCGTTCTTATCAACAAACATATACGTTTCTTTTGAAAGAACGGAAAAATCATTCATGTCAATAAGCAAAATTTGACCTTTTCGACTAGAATGAATAAGCATAGTCTCAGACTTGTCATCCATAATGATCAAATTGCCGGCATCCGGAAAATCTGCCAACTCCCGTTCCGAAGCTATATCAATAATTTTTATTCCAGAAATTGATTTATATGTTTTTTTATCTGTCAACATATAAATATAAACCAGTTGGTTATTTTTGGTGATTTGAGGTCGAAAGGTCATCCCCTTTACTTTTATCTCTTTAACCTGATCACCTGTTGCAAGATCAAAGATAAGAATATGGCTTTCTTGTTTTGTATGATCAGATATCGAACCGGATATAAATCTGCCGTCCACCGATATTTTTCCCATTCCAAAAGGGAACTTTCCTTTAAGTTCTACTCCATCATGAGTTCTTTCCCAAACATACGTCTCCGGCTTTTGGGGATTATTGCTATTATGTGATAGAATATACCCCTCATTAATTTCTTGTACTAAATGACCATCAGGAAAATTGAACTCCTCCTCCTTTTGAAGTGTCAAGGGATTTACATACCCATAACTCACATTATTATATAACTCTTCCATAAGATTGGCCATCGTAATCTTTTTATTCCAAATATCATCATAGCTGGTTTTTAAAAGAGTATTTTGCACAAAATGCAGTTGGACATTTCTATATTTTTGGGTCACCTTTCCAGTTTCGAGGTTAAACAAAAAAGCAGAAGGGTGAACAGTAATTACACTTCCATCCACCGATGATTCAGAAATCGAGAGAGCCATAAATTGTTTATCTGTACTCACTGAAGGGAAGACCGTTTTCGTGGTGAAACCATCTCCGAACACTATAGTCTTTGGAGTGAGCGGATCTGATTTTTTTGCCAGAAAAATCTGGTTTTGAGCAAAGCTCATTTGTCCCGAAGAGATCAAGAAAAGAATGGTTAGAAATATTTTCATTTTAAAATTTAGATTACAGTTCATTATTACTCATTTACAATACTCAACGGAAAATCCTGCCCGAAGCCATAGCTGCTGGGATACTGCGACTGTCCCTTGTGGATCTGCGTCAGTTCCGGCACCCGGTCGTTCAGAAAGGCACTCAGCTCCTGCACGGTAATCTTGCCATCCTTCACTCCCTGGTCGGCGGAGCCGTTCAGTCCCTCCAGGATGGCGTAGGTGAACACCCCATGGCCCAGGGTGGCAAACTCGGTGGCAAACTGCTCGGAGCCGCTGGCCGTCAGCCAGAAGGTGCCCGTCGAGCGGGCCAGTTGAGCGATGGCTTTCTCCTCGGCCGCCCCTCGCATGGCCAGCATCTCGGTGGCCCCGCCGCTCTGGCAGGCGTCCAGCACAAACAGCTGCTTCTGGGCCCGGATATTCTTGGAGTACTCCTGGATTTCGGAAGCGGCAATGCCGTGGCTTTTCAGCAGGGCTTCGTTTCCATATAGCTGGGTGACGTCCGAAGGAGCCATATAAAATTCAGAGGTTCCCGTCGCGGGATCGCTCATCACCCCGTGGCCGGCGTAGTAGAAGACAAACATGTCTTCCGGGCCGGCGGCGGACTTGATCTGATCCAGGGCCGCAAGGATATTCTCCTTGGTGGCCTCGCTGTCGGTGATGGTCGTCTGTACCACCTCGTCAAAAATGGATTCCCCACCCTTTATTATCCGCTCCTCAAACCCCGAAGCGTCCGAACGGGCATAGTTGAGAGAGTATTTGGGATTCTTATACTCGTTGATACCGATAACCAGCGTGAACAGGCGAGTATTGGACTTGGCGCCTTCGTAATTGACCACCAGGTATTCCGGCACACTTTCCACCCGGTCGTTATTTAGCGCTACAGCTTTAAACCGGTTTTCTCCTTGAGTCAGGCTAACGTCAAAAGAATAGCTTTCGAATGCATCCGCACGTTTTAGTCCCCGTTGGGTACCCGTAATCAGCTTGCCGTTCTGGTACAGGCGCACCTCGTCGACGCCCCCGCCCTGATCGGTTACTTTTGTCTGAATGGTAACTAATTGCCTGTCAGTATTTAATCCATGTCCCGGAGATACAAATTCCACTACGGGCGGAAGCGATATATCAGTAACATCTCTTTTAAATTCCTCTCCTCTTAATATACGTTCCCCAAGATTTGGGGTATAAAATTCGTCATAATACTGACTTAATGGATAAAATTTAGCCTCCTCATTTCTCCCACGGTTAATGTGCCACCCGGCCAGATCTTCTCCCCCCGACGAGGCATCAAAATGCCCGCTTGGCGTATATAGAATCCAGCGATGATCTTCAGGATTAATATAGAGCGTTGCCTTTAACCGGTCTTTTGGTTGAAAAAGGATTCCCAATTGCTCACCGTTCTTGTAAACATCAATCGTTTTTATACGACCATTCCGATTGAGCTTAAAACGAAACTTTTTTCTGGGTTTAATGTAATCAGCCATTTCATTCGTTGTACTGAAATTTTTACCGTCCAGCTCTAAAATTATATCTCCCGTCTGCAACCCGCTTTTATCTGCAAAACTACCATCCAGCAAACCGATAATCTCATACTCATATTTTGGGTTCGAACTATACCACCTGACCGTGCCATCAGAATGAGCTGTAACTACGAATTTGCCGTTGCCACTTACTTTTACATGGTTTGGCGGGCTGTCAGTACTGAACTCCCATATCTTCTCCCCGCTTGAATTAAACCAATGTAATCCATAATAAGCTGCCACAACCACCCCTTTGCCATCAGAAGCTATATCAACTCCTCTGCCGCCTCCCATAATTTTAACAGCACGTCCATTAATCCTGGCAGTTGATTTTCCCTCCCAATCGCTGATATGAATTCCCTTTCTTTGATCCGTACTTTGGGGGAAAGTACTATTGCCTTTTCTCAACTGTCCCATTGGGATTGAGAAAATATAATCTCCTTCCGACTGCTTAAAACTTATACCATCACCTGAAAAATTAGTTCGTAAATCCAAGGCTTTGCTATTGAAATATAATTTAGATCTCTTCTTGGAATATTGAACGTTTCCATCCGTGTGCATCCTTACCAGACCGGGAGAATTAGTGGCCAAAATTATACCTTCATCTCCAACGGATAGCAGATCATGAATTTGTGAAGTTCTATCTAAAGGAATATCTATATATTTCCCCCGGCCACCCTTTTCCCACCTGCGAATGGCAAACCACATTTTTTTATTTATTCTTTTCACATGGTAGCCTACCCCAAATAAATAGCTCCCATCATCGGAAAAAGCTAGTTTACTAATTCCTTTTTCTCTAACCTCATCTAAATTGGGTCGATATAAAACTTTAAAACTCCCGGTATCAAAAACTTCAATAACCGATTTGTCCCAATATGAAACGGCAATTTGTTTGCCATCCGGTGAAAAAGTAGGGTTCATAGGTATATCACCGTTTCCTTTGAACTTTTGCATCATTTCAAAATTTGAATCATACAGCCGTATATACCCGTCATTGGATACCGTCGCAAACCTCCCCTCGCTACTAAATTCAAAATCCGTAATTCGTCCATTATATCCTTCCAGGGTCTTGATTTTATTAAACTTAATACCATCCATAGTGTACTCAACTGTATAAATGGCTACCGAGGGATTATCCCCGCCGGGTGAGACAGCCAAATATCTGCCATCCTGAGAAAATTCCATATTACCTATTGCTGACCTGAAAGGGGTTACCTCGTACTTCAATAATTCGCCATTTTGCGCGTCAAAAATGTAGAAAATAGCTTGTTTTGATTTTGATGTTAAAACACCCGTTGCACCACCCACTACTGCCCATCTCCCGTCCGGTGATAACGCTCCGGCATAAAGTATACCGTCACCAGACGTTGTTTCTATCGGAACCCTGAAGGTTTTTAGCAGCTTCGAGGATTTTGAATCCCAGAGCTTGGCGGTCCGGTCTCTTGAAGTCGTCAAAACAAGTTCCCCTCCAGCATCCCTGTCAATCGATGTAATAAGATTTGTATGCATTTCCGAGTTCAGCCTTACGACAGGATTACCGGATGGCTGCGCAAATAGCAATCCCATGGGAAGAAGCGCCAGACATGCCCAGATCAAAAGTAGTTTACCCTTACATTCTAACCTCCTATATCTCGACCCCGGGACCTGCAGTTTAAATATCAATTTTACATTATTCATGGATTTATTCTTTTGATAACTTAATTTTAAGTCAGCTTTACACTGAAGCATTTATAGCCCTTCTCGCAAAT
>CAYREV010000080.1:0-5058 GCA_964423345.1 uncultured Balneolaceae bacterium
TCCGCGCGTTCCGCATCGTCGACGGGGCCGACGAGGTCCACAAGCGCGTCATCGCCCGCGACGCCTTCGACGAGTCGAACCTGAACCCCGACGACCTGGTGAACCTCCCGACGTTCTGAGAGGAGTCGGCGCGCGTTCTCGGACTTTTCCACGCAACAGGTCGCATACGTGTTGAAATCGGCGTGCGAGATGCAGAGCATGTGTGCAGAAGAGAGGAGATTCGGCTGCAAAAGGATGGCTTGGAAATTCGGGAATCATCTACTGGGTGATGTTCACCTGAACTGAGCTATGATTTGGCGATGGTTTACCACCCATGCTACCGTAGTTGTTGCTGTGTCCCGAGACCCCGAATACGAGTCCGAATTGACGGCCACTCGTGACGAAGTAGCAGCAGTATTGAGTGGAGTAACCGAAGGGATTCTCGGTGGGTCTCTTCGTTTCGATGAAGGAGATGATGCCATCGTTGTGGTCGTGCCCGAAGAAATCGCGCTTGAAATCGAACTCGAACTCGAGGACGGCGACCTGAGTTTAGAACTCGAAATGGAATGGCCTTACTCGGAAGCGGAAGGATCCACCAGAACTACCGCCGAAGATTTCCCGGGAGAGGACGATGCAATCCATACTCCCGTAGGAGCCGCTAGTGGATCGCAGACGCTCGCCCGATTCGAAGTCTTCCAGGACAAGGCCGACGAGTGGCGCTGGCGACTCCGCCACAACAACGGGAACGTCATCGCAACCTCCGGAGAGGGATATACAAGCAAACACAATGCTCAGAAGGGACTCCTGAGCGTCAGGCGAAACGCACCGGAAGCAGAGGTCGTCCAGGATTCTACGGACTAAGGGGGAATATGATAAATTCGATATCGTGTCACTATTCTATAGTTTATCGAATGAGGGTAGAGAGAGCAACTCGCTGATGCGATCGGGCGATACGACAGGGTTAAAGAATGAGGTGACTGGGGCTATTTGGGGACCGAAAGTTCGACCTCGTCATCGGTGACTCGCTCGATGTGCTCCTCGTCGATGGTGAAGTCCTCTTTGTCGGCATCCCCCCAACCTAGTGCTATCTTAATCCGATCGACGAGTCCTGGCTCAGGGTCGATGTACGCCTTGCTGCCGCTCACCTCTTCTACTATGCCTACTGTGTCGCCTTCGGCGTCCACGACCGGCTTCCCTTCGTCGTCCTCCGTGACCCTCGTCCGGATGTCCTCGCTCCGCTCTGTCCCGACCTCGGCCGTCGAAGCTCCGTATTCTGTCACGCCGACGGGGTTCATCTCAGCGTCGAGGGTCTCACCGTCGACGAATGCAGTCTCGACGGGGGTACTCGACCTGGTCTCGGCCTGGAGCACATCGATCTCGGTGAGTTCGCCCCGGACGAGCTTTCGTTCGCTAATTTCGTCCTCGACAATCCGCCGCTGGTTGAGATGTGTCCGGACAACGTCGTCCTCGTGGAACTCGCTCTTGATCGTCCCGCTCTGGATGACCTCCTCGGCGTCCGCCTCGGTCTCGATGATATCGCTCTCCAGGAGGGCCTGTTGAACGCCTTCTATCTCGATCGAACTTTCGAGCGTTTCGGATTCGACTTCGTCCGTCTCGGTGACGTCCACGTCGGTGATTCGACTCTCAATGGTCGCTCGTTCGAGGAGTTCGCGAGTAACTAACCAATCCTCTTCGACATCGACCTCAACGGTAGCAGATCGGGGGAGTTCTTCTTGAAGACCCCCTGTTAGCTTGCTCATGTCCTCGAATCGGGACTGGTCGACCTCGTCGAAGACGTCCCGATCGATTACATCGCAGCCACCGATATCTCTAGAACGGATTTCGACAGTAACGACTCGGCTATCAAGTACTTCAGTGTCGACGATTTCGCTCTCGATGGTTACGTGCTCGACGATCGTCCGCTCGATGACGGTCGTATCGGTGACTTCGCTCGTCACCGTCTCGCCTGCCAGGAGGCGTTTCTCGAGTTCACTGCCCTCTAACGGAGCGCGGCTCACTGCCTGGTCACGACTGATGACCTCCAGGGGGCGGTCGGCATTCTCGCCGTGGAATACAACTACAAGGTCGTTCTCCTCGACCTCCTGGAAGAACTCGTCCCAGGAGACTATCTCCATCGTTCCGGTCCGCTCAGTCTCGGTGCGCAACCAGTAGGGGTTCGACGAGTCTTCAACTGTGGTCTGCGTCTCGGTCGTCCGGACAGGGACGACGTCGTGCTCCTCGGCCCATTGTCTGATCGTCTCTCGATCCGTGGTCAATCGGCCCTCGCCAGATCTGTCTGCTGACATCGTTTCCCGGTAGATGGTCCGAGCGCTTATTCATACACGATTTTTAGTGTCAATTGAGTTTTGATTAACTGGGTGACTTAGCCTGTCCCCGCCGGGACCTTAGCGACTTTACCGCGGTTCTCTTGAGCCCCGATAACGGGGTCCAATGGAGTAGGTATACCACCGAACGAGTCCGGTCCTTCCCGGGACTGTTCCATGAGACCCCCGACCGGAACGACTCCGTTCTGACGTTTTCTGCCTACTCCCGATCGGCCGCCGTCTCCAGCGCGTCGGCCGTCTCCTCGGGCATCGAGAAGAACGGCGAGTGCGACGCCTCGAGCGTCAGCGCGAGGTCCGCACCCCGTTCCTCGAGCATCGTCTCCTGCTGTTCCCGGGTGATGGCGCGGTCCGCCGTACACCCGACGTAGACCCGGCGGACGCTCCCGAACCGCTCGTCGGTGGCCGTCACGGGGGTGGAGATGGGCTCGATGGGCTCCGGGCGGACCAGCGAGCGCGCGAGGGTGCGGTCCTCGGCTCCACAGTCCGCGTAGAACGCCTCGTCGAGCCACTCCTCGGGCACCCACCCGACGCCGCGCTCCTCGTCCACCTCGAAGTGCTGGGTGACGACCGACGCCTCGCTTCGCTGGTCGAGCATCGTCTCGCCGTCGCCCGGCAGGTACGCCGTCAGGTAGACGAGCGTGTCGATTCTCGAAGGGACGCGCTCTGCCGCCGCGGTGATGGGCATCCCGGCCATGCTGTGGCCGACGAGGATCGGCGCTTCGTCCGTTCCCTCCAGTGCCTCGCAGATCCGGTCGACGTAGGCCTCCATCGACGCCTCCTCGTACGGCATCTCGTCGATGCCGTGGGCCGGCAGGTCGAACGTCACCACCTCGTGACCGCGAGACTCGAGTTCGGGTCGCAGTTTGTACCAGCACCACGCGCCGTGGTACGCCCCGTGGACGAGGGCGAACGTGCTCATCCGGTCGATCCCCCGTCCCTCGGCTCGCTTGTTCGCATTGTTCTCTCCCTCGTCGGAGCGGGCATAAGTGTTCGCGGGCCAGCCGTCGCGTCCCGAGCGTCGAACCGAGGTCGCAGGGCCGACGGAGCTTTGAGTCCGGACCGCCGGACTGGTAGACACCATGGACGTCCGGGTGCGACCGCTCCGAGAGCGCGGGGTCGAACGACTGGTCGAGGAGCTCTGGCTGCCGTTCGCCCGCGAGATGGCCGCGCTCGACGACTACAACGAACTGGTCGACGAGGCCGACGCTCGCGAGTTCGCGCTCGGCTATCGGCGCGAACAGCTCGCGGACGACGACACGGGAGTGTGGGTGGCCGAGCGCGGCGACGAGTGGCTCGGCTACGTCCGGGCGGCCGCCTCGCCGTCCCCGGCGGTGTTCGCCCGCGGGTCGACACTGCACGTCGGCGAGCTCTACGTCGTTCCCGACGCGCGCGGCGGGGGGGTCGCGGACGCGCTGCTGGACCGTGCGGTCGAGTGGGGCACCGAGCGCGACTGTGAACGGGTCGACCTCTCGGTGAACGCCGCGAACGACCGCGCCCGATCGCTCTACGACCGCCGTGGATTCGAGACCCGTCGGCTGAAGCTCGACCGACCCCTGTGAGCGGGTCCCACCGACCGGAAAGGTACTTGAGCGCTGTGGGCCACCTTCCCCCGTGACCGAACGCGACGCGGTCCGCCGAGCCTACGACCGGATCGCGGAGACGTACGCCGCCGAGCGCTCGGCCGACGCCGCGGCCGCGGCGAGGCTCGACCGGCTGGTGGCCGACCTCCCGACCGACGCGCGTATCCTCGACGCCGGATGCGGCCAGGGGGCGCCGGTGCTCGCCACGCTCGCCGGGGAGACGACGGCGGTCGGTCTGGACTTCTCCGGCGAACAGCTCCGACTGGCGACCGAGAACGCTCCCGAGGCATCGCTCGTCCGGGGCGACATGACGTCGCTCCCGTTCCGCGGGGAGTCGTTCGACGCCGTCACCGCCCTCCACTCGCTCATCCACGTGCCGCTCTCCGAGCACCGGACCGTCCTCGAGGAGTTCGCACGCGTCCTCGTCCCCGGTGGCCTGCTCCTCCTGACCGAGGGGTACGAGGAGTGGATCGGGGAGAACCCCGACTGGCTCGGGAGCGGCGTCGAGATGCGCTGGGAGATCGCCGGTCTCGAGGCGACGCGCGACGACCTCGACCGAGTGAGGTTCGACGTACTCGAGACGTGGGACTCGCGGGACCAGCTGGCCGAGGACGGCTCCAGCAAGCCGTTCTTCCTCGCACGGCTCTCTCGGTCTCGGTGACGGGCGTCGCCTCTCACCGACCGTCTCCCTCGAGCAGCGCCTCGACGTCCCCTCTGAGCCCGTCGGCGACGACTTCGTCGGTACCCTCCGGAAGCCTCGGGACCAGCATCTCGAAGTCGTTCATCACACGGACCATCGCCAGCAGTTCGTAGAGCGGCCAGTGCCTCCAGCCAGAATCGGAGGGCCCCTGAGCCGTCGATCGGTATCCCGACAGCAGCGCCTCCCGGACCAGGTTCTGGCGATCGGCGACGTCGGGAAGCGCCGACAGGAACGCCCCGCCGAAGAGGTACTCGGCGAACGCGAGGTCGAACGCGGGGGCGACGGCGAGGGTGTACGCCCAGTCGAGCATCGCCGTCACCTCGCCCGTGCCGGGGTCGACCAGGAGGTTGTGGAACCCGTGGTCGTTCCGTCCGAGAACCGGCGAGAACGGGCCAGCCAGTCCCTCGATTCGCTCCTCGGTCCACGCCTCGAGCCGCGGCGTGAGCCGGGCGAA
>CAYREV010000081.1:0-4782 GCA_964423345.1 uncultured Balneolaceae bacterium
GAGGAGAACACCTTCGAGGCGTTCGTCAAGGTCATCGAGCCGCTGGGCTCGGAGATCATCGTGACCCTGACGGAACCGTCCGGCGACATGGACACCCAGGAGGAGTTCACCGCCGCGTTCGACCCGGAGAGCGAAATCAGCGAGGGCGACGTCATCACCATCGCACCCGACATGGCTCGGACGCACATCTTCGACGACACCTCCGGCGAGAACATCACCTACTGAACGCGGGACCGTCGTCGTTCCGTTTCGACCCTCCGACTCGTCCCGGCCGGCCCGGCCGATCCGGCCGCCTCGACGCTGCGTTTCTCACCGAAGACAGACGCCGCACGCCCCGAGCTATAGTAGCGTTTGGAACGATGACACACTCCGGACGGGGACGTCCCCCCGTCCGCGAGTAAAGCCTCCCAGACGCTACTATAAGCGTGCCGTCCCGCTGCCTCGGAACACCGACCGGCGGTCGAGTTCCGGACTCCGCCAGGGTTTAATAACCCCTCCCACGTGCCCCCACCAATGGACGCACGGTCGCTTGCGGTCCAGATCGGTCTCGGTGCGCTCGTCGGCTTCGGCTTCGTCACGTCGAGTGTCGGCGCGACGCTGCAGTACGCCGGCCTCGGCCGGCCGGCCGCGCTCCTGATCGGGGTCCTCGCGGGGCTCGCAGTCTTCCTGCTTATCGTCTTCAGGGCAGAGCGCGTCCGGGAGTGACCCCTCTCGTGATCACCTGTGGACGGTCGAAACCGGAACCACGGGGAACCAATCAATCAGCGTGGGTGAAGCGGAACCTACTTACCTCCTGTGTTCGGCGTTTGGTAACGAGATGCACTACTACCGACACGTGGCGGCCGACGGCTCCAGGCTGGTCGCCTCGGACGGTGGCGACGCGTACGACCTGACGGCGGTCAAGCCCGATCTGCGGTCGTTCGCCGACCTCGCGCGGGCGGCCGCCATCACCGACGCGGACGTCGACGGAGTGGCCGGCGGATTGCTCGACCGGGCACCGACCTTCGAGACGTCCGGACCGGCCCGGGTCCCGGAGATAGACGAGGTCTGGGCCGCCGGCGTCACCTACGAGATCAGCGAGCAGGCCCGCGAATCCGAGAGCGGGATGCCGGAGATGTATCTGGACGTCTACGGCGCCGAACGGCCGGAGATCTTCTTCAAGGCCACGCCCGGTCGCACCGTGGGTCCGGGCGAGGCCATTGGCGTCCGAGCGGACTCCGAGTGGAACGTCCCGGAACCAGAACTCGGGATCGTTCTGCACCACGGCGAGGTGGTCGGCTACACCGTCGGGAACGACGTGAGCAGCCGGGACATCGAGGGGGCGAACCCGCTCTACCTCCCGCAGGCGAAGGTCTACGACCGCTGCTGTGCGCTCGGGCCCTGCGTCGCCTCGCCCGGGACGATCGGTGATCCCCACGACCTCGAGATGTCGATGACCATCAGTCGCGACGGCGAGCGGGTCTTCGAGGGGAGCACGTCGACCGGGGAGATGGCCCGGTCGTGTGAGGAACTGGTCGACTACTACAACCGGCACAACGCCGTCCCCGAGCGTTCGGTCCTGCTGACCGGTACCTCGATCGTCCCGCCCGACGAGTTCGACCTCCAGGAGGGTGACGCCGTGAGCATCGACATCGAGAGGATCGGCACGCTCGAGAATCCCGTCGTGACGGTCTGAACCGCGGTCGAAGAACGGGACGGCGGGGAATTCCCGGTCGTCAGTAGTTCATGTAGACGGTCTTCGAGATGGTGTAGAAGTCGAGTCCGGCGTCGCCCTGCTCGCGCCACGTCTCGCTCGAGGAACGCTTGACGCCGCCGAACGGCGTGTGCAGTTCGACGCCGGTCGTCTTCTCGTTGACCTTCGCCATCCCGGCCTCGACCTCGTCGACGAAGCGGTTCGCCTCCCCGAGATCACGGGTGACGACGCTCGCCGACAGGCCGTACTGGGTACCGTTGGCGACCTCGACGGCCTCCTCGAAGTCGTCGACACGGATGACGCTCAGGACCGGCCCGAAGATCTCCTCCTGGGCGATGCGCATGTCCGGTTCGACGTCTGCGAACACGGTGGGCTCGACGAAGTGTCCCGCCGAACGGGACCCGTCCTCGAGTCGCCCGCCGCCGGTCACGAGCGTCGCGCCCTCGCGCTCGCCGACGTCGACGTAGTCGAGCGTCGTCTCGAGTTCGCTCTCGCTGACCTGCGGACCCATGTCCGCACCCTCGAGGCCGGGACCGACCTCGATCGACTCGGCGTACTCGACGATGCCGTCGAGGAACTCGTCGTGGACGCTCTCGTGGACGATCGCCCGGGAGCAGGCCGTACAGGCCTGGCCGGTGACGCCGAACGCGCCCGAGCCGACGATCTCCACCGCCTCCTCGACGTCGGCGCTGGCGGTCACCACTGTGGGATTCTTCCCGCCCATCTCGGTCTGTGCGCGCTTGCCCGCGGCGGTCGCGTCCTCGTAGACCCGCTCGCCGATCGCGGCGCTCCCGGTGAACGAGACAGCGTCTACCGCCTCGTGGGTGGTGAGCGGGTCGCCCACGTCGCTGCCCGACCCGGTGACGAGGTTGACGACGCCATCCGGGAGGCCCGCCCCGTCGAGTGCCTCGACGAGTTCGGCCGCCACGCCGGGCGCGAGCGACGCCGGCTTCAGGACGACCGTGTTGCCCGTGGCCAGCGCGGGCGCGAGCTTCCAGGCCGGGATGGCGATGGGGTAGTTCCACGGCGTGACGAGCGAGACCACGCCGACCGGTTCGTCGACGGTGTAGAGACGGGTGTCGGGACCGCTCGAGGACTTCACCTGACCGCCGCGGTCGCGGGCCTTCGCGGCGTAGTACCGGAAGATGTCGACCGCGCGTCCGACCTCGCCCTCGGCCTCGGGCCGGGCCTTTCCCTCCTCGCGGATCAGCATCTCCGCGACATCGTCCGCGCGCGCCTCGAGGCGCTCTGCCGTACGGGTCAGTACCCGTCCACGCTCCGGTCCGGGCGTGTCGGCCCACGCGTCCTGGGCGGCTTCGGCCGCCTCGATTGCCCGCTCTGCGTCCGCCGGCCCCGACCGCTGGTAGCGACCCACGAGTTCGTCCGTCGCGGCGGGGTTCTCGGTCTCGAACGTCTCGCCCGTCTCCGATTCGATCCACGCTCCGTCAACGTAGTTCAGAAACGTCTCGGTCATGCAAGAAGGTGTTCCAGGTCCACACTTACCCGTGTTACGGTGTGTGGGTCAGTCACGAGGGGTGAAACGACGGCCGGGACTGCTTCGAGCGGGTCGACAGCGTGGAGTGCGGTCCCGACGTGTGCCAGCCCCGACCCAATCGAGGCCCTCACGCTATCGGCTCGCCCGCACTCCACACGGCGGATTTCCACCCGGCAGGGACGGGTGATCCCGGCCCGCCACGTACGTTTATGCTTCCGTGCGTGGAGGAGGGGACGATGAACGTCCTGTTGCTCTCCATCGACAGCCTCCGATGGGACGTCCTGAGCGCGTACCGCGACGAACCGGCCGGGTTCGGGTACGCCGTCGAGACGCCGAATCTGGACCGGTTCGCCGACCGGGCCGCCGTCTTCGAGACGCACTACGCCGGGAGCCTCCCGTGTATGCCCGCTCGTCGGGAGTGGCTCACGGGGACACAGGAGTTCCTCTGGCGCTCGTGGGGACCGGTCGAGCCGTTCGACCACCCCCTCCCCCGCGTCGCCCGACACGCAGGCGTCACCACCGGCTTCGTCTCCGATCACTACCACTACTTCCAGCACGGGAGCAACGGCTACTACCAGGACTTCAACGGCTGGGAGCTGATCCGGGGCCACGAGTGGGACGCCTGCCGGACGACCCCCCGCGAACCCGCCGACGAGGACTTCAGAAGACAGCTCAAGGCCGGCGACCCCGACGACATCGACCTGCTGAACCGCATCGTCTACGCGCGGAACACGACGGACCTCGATGAGGAGGCCGACTACTTCGCCCCGCGGGTCTTCACGAAGACCGCCGACTGGCTCTCGCGCAACCGGGAGTGGGACGAGTGGTTCTGCTACGTCGATAGCTTCGACGTCCACGAGCCGTTCCACGTGCCCGAGCCCTACGCCTCGATGTACACCGACGAGGATCCGACGGATCCCGACCTCCCGGTGTGGCCGTTCTATGGTCGGGTAGACGCGACGGGCGATACGGGTCAGAGCGCACTGGGTGGCGACGCTTCCCTCGCGGAACGACAGATCGACTTCGTCCGCGCGCAGTTCGCCGGCAAGACGACGATGGTCGACACCTGGTTCGGGCGCGTCCTCGACGAACTCGACGAACGGGAGCTGTGGGACGACACCGCCGTGGTCGTCACCTCGGACCACGGTCACTTCCTCGGCGACCACGGCTGGATGGGCAAGCCCTTCTCGCCGATGTACGACGTCCTCGCCCGCACGCCACTCCTCGTCTGGCACCCGGACAGTCCCCGGATAGGGGAGTCGGTCGAGGCGCTCACGTCGGCGGTCGACGTCTACGCGACCGTCCTCGACCTCCTCGACGTCGAGTCGCCCGAGGGCGCGGGCCCCCACAGCCGGTCGCTCGCACCCCTGCTCGCCGGCGAGACCGACCATCACAGGGACTGGGCGCTCTACGGCTACTGGGGCTCGTCGGTCAACGTCACGGACGGGACGCACACCTACCTCCACCCCTGCGACGCCGACCGTCCCGCCGTCACGTACTCGACGACGATGATGAACCCGTACCCCCGCCAGTTCCGCGACCCCGAGTCGAAGCCAGGTGCAGTGTCCGCGAGCCTGCCGTACACCGACACGCC
>CAYREV010000082.1:0-4696 GCA_964423345.1 uncultured Balneolaceae bacterium
CGATATAGAGCTGGGGGGAGACCACCTTGCCCGTCTGCCCGATCTGCAGGCTGGGATCCATCACGCCCGATTCGGTGAGGGCGCGGGAAGCCCCGACGGCTGCCCCGAGGACGTCGGCCAGTTCGTTAATGAGTTTCTGCCCCTCTTCATCCTTCGCCCCCCGTCCGGCGGCTACGATGGTTTCGGCTTCGGTCAGGTCGACCTTGTCGCCCGAAGCGCCGATCACCTCTCTCAGTTTGGCTCTCATCTGCTCCTCCTCAAAGTCGAAGTCGACACTCACTACCTCGGCATCCGTAGCGTTCTCCACCAGCTCGTAGGTGCCGGATCGGACCGAAACGAGGATCCGGTCGGCTTTCGCCTCGGTGGAGGAGAGGATCTTGGCCGCCATCACCGGCCGCTTGGCGGCGATGCCGCCCTCGATCAGTTCAAATTCGGATACGTCGGAGAGCACGGCCGCGCCGCTCTTGGAGGCGAGGGCGCCCAGGATATCTTTCGTGCTTTCGGTGGAGGCGAAGGCAAAGATATAGGGGTCGGCCTCCTCCATCACTTTTGCCAGCGCTTTCAGCAGCGGGGTGTTGCGGTGCGCCTCAAAAATAGGGTCTTCGACCGTATAGACGGTGGAAGCCCCGTATTGCTGAACCTGTTCTACATACTGCGAGGCGTCGGCGTCGATGATGACCGCCTCGGCCTCATGTCCGTTGTCGTCAGCCAGCTGCTTGCAGCGCGACAGCACTTCGAGGGATGACCGTTTGATTTTTCCGTCGCTAATGGCAATGTGGGTTAATAGTGTGCTCATGTCTGGAATAAATTATGTGCTTTCAAGTTAAACTGTAGAAGCGGGGGAGCCGACCGCCGCCGGCCCGTTGCCCGCGGCTCAATTAGACTACGTTTTCCTCCTCGTCGAGGAGCTGCGCTACCTGCTGTGCCACTTCCTCCGGCTCGCCTTCATATTTCTTGCCGGCTTCGCGGGGCGGCTTCTCCTGGAAGCCGGTGACACTGGTTTTGGAGGTGAGGGCTGATTCGTCCAGGCCGAGGGAGGAGAGTTCCACGGTTTCCACCGGCTTCTTCTTGGATTGCATGATGCCCTTCAGGCTCGGGATGCGCGGGTCGTTCATGTCGTTGGAGCAGGTCACCAGGCAGGGAGGAGGCAGTTCGATCATCTCCTGTCCCGCATCGCCCTGCCGCCTGACCACGAGGTGGTCGTTTTCAATATTCAGCCCCACCGCGTTGGTGGTGTAGGGCAGGTCGAGCTTCTCGGCCAGCATGCCGCCGGTCAGCCCCGCGTCGGTATCCTGCGACTGCTTCCCGCAGGCGATCACGTCGTATTCCTTGTCCTTGAAAAAGGCGGACAGAATTTCCGAATAGGTGGCCGAGTCGTACTCCTCCTCTCCCGAGGTCTGTATGTGCACGGCCTGGTCGGCTCCCATGGCCAGCGCCTTTCGAATGGTTTCGGTCACTTTGTCGGGCCCCACGCAGACCACTTCAACCTCGCCGCCGTGCTCCTCTTTGAGCACCAGCGCCTCCTCGACGGCCGAAGCGTCGTAGGCGTTGAGAATCATCCGGTTGGTGTCTTGTATGAGCTGACCCTCTTTGATTTGGATGGGGGCGTTTACATCCGGTACCTGTTTGATACAAACGTAAAATTTCATGCTGAATATTTTTCAGTTAGAATGGAAATATGTAGCCAGATTCAAGGCGTTGGAATATATAAAACTTCAGATAAAAAGGTAGAATTCGAAAAGGCAATTATGAGCCCCGGCAGTAATCGGGACAAGTTGTTGAATTCCGACAGGGGTTGGGAGAAGTTGTTGAATCCCGAGAGTGGTCGGGACAAATTTTTGAATTGGCTTGTAAGGATTCATCGGCTTTCAGGTCTTACAAGAGTAAAGCGGTCTACTTTGGGCTTTCTACTTTATACTTACTACTGCTTTTATTGCAGTTTATTGTACTCGGTGAGATGGCCGGGGTCGATTTGGGAGAGGATATTGTAGGCCTCCAGCCGCCGGCCGGTGGAAGCGTCCTCAAAGATGGAGACGAGCTCCCGGTATTTGGCATTGAAAAACAGGTCGAACAGCAGGTTGTTGGTGGTGTTGCGGCGGACCTCCGCTATCTGTTTCAGGGCCTCGAGGATCTGTTCGCGGGCCTCTTCGGGCTGCTGCAGGAAGCGGTCCAGGCCCTCGCGATGATACCGGTAAATGGCTTTCCGGAGCGGCTCGTAGCCGGGACTCAGCAGGTCGTTGGCCAGGTGGGCCCGGTTGCGGCGCACGCCCGTTCGCGACCATCCGGTCGAGGAGGCCGTCTGGGCGAGGGAAACAAGGTTCTGGGCTTCCGAGAAAAAGGGCGTCCCGCCCAGCTCGGAGAAACTGTCAAAATCGTAACCGATAATCAGGTGAGCATAAAAGTCGAGCAGCGTGGTAATGGAGTCGAAGGCCTGCGGGTCGTGGACCAGCCCCCGGTTGGGCGTGTAGTTGAATACCCAGTTTTCGTCATTAAAATAGAACAGGCGCGTCTGCCGCAGGGTGTTGTAGATGGGGCGGCGGCTGCGTATCACCACGCTGGCCTCAAAATTGAAACTTTCGTCCACCCCCAGCAGGGTGATGCGCATCGAGGCTTCGATGCGTTCCTCCTCTTCAAAGCCGGCCTCCGTCCAGTCATATTCGTTGAAATAGGACTCCACCTCCTCGTCAAAACGGTCCATATGGTTCAGGGAGGTGCTGCTTATGCGGCTGTGGTCCACATCCACGGTGACGTCCAGATCCTGCCCGTAGGCCGGCGCGGCCGCGAGCAGCAGGCAGAGCGCAAACGGCCATATTTTTCCGAATCTGAAGGCAGTTAAACGGGAATATTTCATTTTGATTACATAGATTGCCGGTAAATTAGACTATCATCATGATACAAAAGCTTTTGAATAGTAACAGCTATGTTGCTGAGCGAGGGTTTCTGCTGCTGTGCGCGATCTTTTTTGTGCTTTGGACAGCCCCCGCTGCGGCCCAGCCGGTAATGGGCGCGCGGGAGCTGGGGATGGGGCAGGCGGCCACGGCCCTGCCGTCCAGCGGGTGGGCGCTCTTCTCCAATCCCGCCATGATGGACAGCACCTCCTCGGTGACCTTCTACAGCATACGCTACTACGGGATGGCCGATCTCACGGATATGGCTTTTGCCTTTGCCCGGCCTGCGGGCAGCGGCACCGCGGGGGTGGGTGTGCACCGCTATGGGGACGAACTCTTCAGCCAAAGCAGGGTCCGCCTCGCCTACAAAAATGACCTGGAGGGCTTTCATTACGGGATCGCCCTCACCTACCTGCATCTCAGCCAGGGCGGAGGGTATGGCACGGTGGGCACCCTGGGGATGGACCTGGGCGTGGCGGCGAAACTGGCCCCGGCGCTGTGGGTCGGCAGCCGCGCCACCAACGTCAACCAGCCCGAATACGGTACTTACAGTGCGGGGCTGGCCGAACGGCCGCCCCGTGAAATCAGCATAGGACTGGCCTACCTGCTGTCGGAAAAGGCCCTTTTTACGGCCGATGCCGTCAAGGATGTGGGTTTTCCCCTCTCATGGCGCACCGGCCTGGAGGTGAGGGTCATCGAACAGCTGCGCGGCCGGGCCGGCTTCTCCACCGCGCCGCTCACCTTTGCCGGCGGATTCGGCTGGAATACGGAGCGGTGGGGAGCGAATGTGGGCGTGCAGCAGCACGGGGACCCCGTACTGGGGAGCAGCCCGGGCATTGACCTCTACCTGTTATGGTGAGGCGGTGGCTGTTCATAGCACTCCTGCTGCTTGCGGCGGCAACGTACGGCTTCGCCCAGCAGGCCGACAGCGCGGAGACCCGGGTGCGCGACGACCTGGAGCGGGCGCTGGAATCCTTCGACCCCTCCGATCCCGATTTCAGCAACGGAAGGCTGATGCAGCACCTGCAGGAACTCAGCGCCAACCCCGTTAACATCAACACGGCGGGTGTGGAAGAGCTGCTGGGCGTCCCCGGACTCAACCTCCGGCTGGCCCGTGCCATCGTAGACTACCGGGAGAAGGAGCGTCCTTTTGAAAAAAAGGAGGATATCACCGAGGTGCCCGGCATCGGGGAGGCCACCTACGGGAAGGCCCGCCCCTACATCACCCCCGGATCGGGGCCGGAGCTGGGGCGCCTGCTCTACTCCAACCCCCGATACTGGTCGGCCGACGGCAGGTTTGAAGCCTATTCCCGCTACCAGCGCACGCTGCAGCCCCGGGAGGGATACCGGCGCAGCCCGGAGGAGGGCGGCTACATGGGCCGGCCGGGCCGGTATTACCAGCGCATGCAGTACCGCAGCGACCACCTGTCGATTCATATGACCCAGGAGAAAGACCCGGGCGAGCCCTATAGCGGCGCCGGTGGCTTCGATCATTTTTCCGGATACCTGGCCTTCACCGACAACGGCGGGTTGAAAAAGCTGGTTATCGGCGACTACGACCTTTCTTTCGGGCAGGGACTGGTGCTGTGGGACGGCGGGTCCTTCGGCAAGGGCCGGGAGGTGATACGGAGCGCCAACCGCAAGGGGCGCGGGCTCGACGGCTACACTTCCTCCCGCGAGGCGGACTACTTCCGCGGCGTGGCCGCCACCTACGGGGAGAAGCTGCAGCTTACCGGATTCTTTTCACGGCGGCGCCTGACCGCTTCGGTGGTTGGCGGGGATACGGTGCGCCATCCCTCCGATGGGGG
>CAYREV010000083.1:0-4680 GCA_964423345.1 uncultured Balneolaceae bacterium
ACTGCGCAGGGCACGCCCGGTACGATCACGAGAAGGGCGAGACGACCGGCGAACCCTGCACAGATCCCCGCTTCGAGCCGCCGATCGGCGAGTTCTACCCCGATGGCACGGCCGCGCCCACGGGTGCCGCGTTCGTGGACGGCGCCCTGTACTGGGCTGCCTGGAACCAGGGGCAGATCCACCGGATGACCGAGACCAGCGACGGATGGACCGACACCGTCGTGCACCAGACGGACGGTCGGATCAACGACCTCGAGGCTGGGCCCTCGGGCCAGGCGCTCTTCTACGCGAACTGGACGGGGATCCACCGTCTCGCGTTGCCCGAGGACGGGCCGGGTTCCCACCCCACCCAGGGATCGGGCCCCTCGTCGAACGGGACCGCGGCCGGGGACGGGGCCGGCGATGGCGCCAACGGCGTGCCGGGCGCAACCGTGGGCCTGGCGGTGATCGCCGCGCTGGGGGCCGCGATGGCCCGAGCCCGGCGGTGACACGTCGGCGAAGGATAGGCTCATGTCGCCTGGGATCCGGGGCTACTCGTCGTCCGGCTCCCGGTCACCCATCTCCTCGCCCGGTCGCTTCGCTGCCTCGGATTTCTCGATGTCGCGCTGCTCTTGCTCGTGGTCGCGCTCCTCCCAGTCCTGTTCTTTCTCGCTTCGCTTGCTGCCGGGCTTGGTATCATCGCTCACTGGGGTCACCTATCCAGTAGCTCCCACGGCTTCCCGGATGAACCCTCGGGCGAAGCGTCCCGTCTGGGCCCGACCCGATGGTCAGGGGCCCGGCCAAGGACCGGACCGAGGAAAGCGTTCAGCCCGATCGATGGGCGGCATCGGCCAGCACGGTCTCTGTCTGGTCCACCAACGTATCCCAGTCGTGGTGCTGGAGGACGAGCTTGCGCCCCCGGTCGCCCATCTCCTGGGCCTTGGCGGGGTCGCCGAGCAGATCGACAAGCTTCCCGGCAAGGTCCACCGGGTCGCCGGGTCTGGCAAGCAGGCCGTTGACGCCGTCCTGGACGAACGACGGGATCCCGCCCACACGCGAGCCGATCACCGGGCGCCCGCAGGCGTTGGCTTCTGCCAGCACCATGCCGAACGATTCGGCTGACGTCGTGCTCGGGAGCACGACGACGCTGGCTCGCCGATAGGCTGCCACCAGCTCGCGATCGGTGACGCGTCCGAGCAGGTCCACGCCACCGATCGCGTCGCCCCATCGCTGGAACTCGTCGGTCCGATCGCCGGTGCCGACGATCTCCAGGCGAGCCTCCGGGAGGGTGGCTTGCACGATCTCGAAGGCCTCGCAGAGCACGTCGAGGCCCTTCCACCTGTAGGACGTCGACATGGGTCCCACGAACAGCACGGTACCGCCCCGCGGTGTCCCCTCGGGCGAGAACAGCTCGCCATCGACGCCCGGCGGGATCACGCGTGCCCGCTCCGCGTGCCCGTCGAACACCCGTTCGCGCACGAAGGGGCTCACGGCGACGAGCTCGTCGCTGCCGGCGATCATGGCTTTCTGGAGCGTCACACGGTCAACGGCGGCCAACCCGGCCAGAAGCGGCGAGCTACCCTCGAGCCGCCCTGCGTGATAGGTGGTCACGAACGGGATACCCTTGACGCGGGCTGCAAGGAACGCCATCTCTGCGGGGAACGGGACCGGCGTGTGGGCGACGGCGACGTCGGGATCGAGGCGGTCGATCGCCTCGCAGACGTCGCCGAAGAACCCCGGATCGATCGGCGTGTTCCCGGCGGTCCAACGGGGCGACCGGCGATCCACGGACACACCGTCGAGCTCCTGGCCGCCCAGGCCCTCCCGGGTGAAGGTCATCACGTGGACCGTGTGGCCTCGCTTGGCGAACCGGCGAAGCGTCTCGTGGGCGTAGCGTTCGAGCCCGCCGCCCTCGGGGGAGTAGTAGGGCGTCACGGCAAGGATCCGAAGAGGCTCGCTGGGCGATCCCTCCTCGGCACCGCTCACCGGGCGGGCGTGATCGGACATACGATAGAAGACTCCGCGGGCGCCCCCTGTAACGCTTCAGGGACGTGTCTCGGGGTGTGCTTCGGCGAGGTCACGCGGTCGATCGACCACCCGTGGCGTAGTGGACGACAGCCAGGACGACACCGATCACCAGGGCGATCCAGCCGACGTACCGGAGGGCACCGCCGAACTCGAAGAGACCCGTCAAGCTGAGCAGGATCCCGATGAGGATCAACGCGATCCCGATGCGGATAAGACCCATGGACCGTCACCACCAGCTACCGTGACCTGTCGTCGGCCATCTTATCGAGGCGAGCCTCGATCTTCGCGCGGTCCTCGCCGCTGCGCTCCTGGATGACGCCCACCAGCTCGTCGACCTCGCCCTCGGCGTGCTGGAGGTCGTCGTCGGTGAGGTCGCCCCAGGCTTGCTTGATGCGTCCCTTCATCTGCTTCCAGTTCCCGTCGATCTGGTCTTTGGTCGATCGCTTCATGGCAACCACCAGCTATGGTCTGCCCTCTCGGATAAGCGGGCTCAAGCCCTGGTTGCGCGGGGACGGGTCCCGCTTGGGCGGCCAAGCCGTCCCCTGGCGGACCGTGAGGGCCTGGCGGGCCTGGGGACCCCCGCTCGAGGCTCGGTGGAAACCTGCGGGCGTGGGTCCGGGCGGTCAGGATCGGTGATCCCCGACGCCGTCCAACCAGACCTGGGCCGCGGGTTTGGGCTCCTGGCCGGGGTACGTCACGAGCCCCCAGAACCGCTCAGCCTCCCCGAAGTGGTTCTGGGTGCTCATGGAGGGGCTATCGTACCAGGACCGGTAGAGCACCGTGTCCACCCCGAGCCCTTCGAGCTGACCCATCCCCTCGAACAGCCCCTCAAGAGCTGACGCTTGGACCTCCCGATGCTCGGGATCAGGGTAACTGGAGATGGAGATGTCCTGGAGGACGATCGGTTTGCCGAACAAGCTCTCGAGGGTCGCGACCCCGCTGAGGGTGGCGTTGAAGAGACCGTGGTGACTGGCGAGCGTGTCCCGGGTCGAGGCCCGGATCGCCTGGAGCCCGATCGCATCGGCCTGCTCTGCGGCGCGGTCCCAGGTCGACCAGGCCCCGTAGTTCCAGTTGCCCAGCGAGAGCGTGACCCGCGCTGACGGGTAGGCGTCCTGGATGAAGGCAGCCTTCTCCGCCAGGTACCCGTCGAGGGGCTCGTAGGTCGCAACGCTTGCCTTGTTGAACTCGCTTTCGAGCAGGACGAGCACCGGTTCCCCGGCCATCGTCGCCTCGAGGTGCTCGACGGTCTGCTCCACGAGCTTCTGCCAGCCCTCGCGATCCTTCCACACGTGGTGCAACGTCGACCAGCAACCCTCCTCGAGGCACTGCGGGGACAGGTCGTCGCCCCAGTAGAACAGATGCACCGCGGGCGTCACGTTCTGGCTCGCCATCTCGCGCAGCTTGGCGTCGACGCCTCGCCAGCCGTGTTCGAGCGTCCAGGGACCCAGCCACAGCGTGCCCAGGTCCGGCTCGAAGCCAGCAGCCCGCTGGTCCGCGATCGAACCGGCGTCCATCCCGAACGCGATCGTGGAGCTGCTCCCCGGTACCGTCGGCTCCCACGGGGCATCATCGCCGGGCTGGTCGGGGATCTCCGGAACGGGACCCCCAGGGGCTGGGTCGTCGGGTCGTTCGGGGATGGGTCCGACAGGCGGCAGCTCAGACCCAGGGAGCGGTAGGATCGGGTCGGGTGTCGGGGAGCCCACACCGTCCCCGTCGCCATCGTCCGGATCGGCATCGGCCCACGGGTCCAGGGTCGCGTGGATCGCAGCGCCGGAGATCAAGGCGACGGCAGCGAGCAGGGCAAGCGGGACCCGCCGTGCCGGTGCAGAACCTCCGTTGTCGGGTCGCCTCTTGAACACCTTGCCGGGCCTCCCCCGTTGGCCCCATTCAAGGCTTCAGGGACGGACCTCGGACCCTGGAACGGGGACGGGGGCGCCAGACCTCTTGCTCCAAGATCCAGCGTGCCCTGGATGTCCCCCGGGGACAGGACCGTCTGGTCCCCAGCGGTCGCCGATGGGCTCCGCACGGCGGGAAAGCACGACGTGGGCCACCCGACCGACGCTTCGAGGATCGTGACAGGGCCCTTCTATAGGGGTCCCTGGGGAGCCACCTGGTGGTGCCGATGATGCCTCCCGCGATAGCCGGCGACGTCCACGCTGTGCCTAGCCCTAGGCATCACGTGGACCGACGGCCGCTCTCCTCGCCGGCGGCCGGCGGCAGGCCCGGAGGCCCCAGACGCCACCTGGGCCTCCCGTGCCGGTGCGGGACCTGCGTTCCCGGGTCGCCTGCCGGACCCCTTGCCGGGCCTCCCCCGTTGGCCCCGTCCAAGGGTCCAGGCACGGACCTCAGGCTTCGTCGACTAGATCGAGACGGTCACCTCGTTGGAGCAGGTCTGCGTGCCGGCCTCACACACCTGGAAGGTGTACGACGCCGAGCCTCGGTTGTTGCTCTTCCAGAGCCAGTGGCCATCGTTGGCGGTGGTGGCGACCAGCGTCCCGTGCCGGTAGATGTCGACCTGGTCCGAGGTCGCACCGGTCCAGTCCAGGGCGACCCGGTGTCGGCCCTTGTCCTTCCAGCCCTGGGCGGTCAGCTCGATGGTCGTCGTGGGTTCCTCGACCGTGACCTCCTGGGTGGCCGTGTCGCTGGCCCCACCCGGATCGGTCACCGTCAACG
>CAYREV010000084.1:0-4677 GCA_964423345.1 uncultured Balneolaceae bacterium
TCCATCGCATACACGCTCCGGGAGGTGGGGATAATCAGAAAAGTGTCGGCCGCAGCTGCGTAGGCGCCCAGGGCCGGGGGGTAGTGATACAGGTAGCTACTTTCGCGGCCGATAAAGGCTTCGCCTCCCGGCACGGCCCGGCCGCTCATCGGAAGGCGGCGGACCAGCTCGTGTTGGCTGGGACGGATGCTGAAGGAAGCCACGGGGAGGTTGGCGGAGAAGCCGTAAAACTCAAAAAAGGAGCGCCCGCCGCTGTTGCTGTGGTTGGAGGGACGGCTATCGGGGGCGAAAAGGTTTTGGTAGAGGCTGAGGGTGTCGCCTTCGGCCGTGACCACCGAAGCGTTGTTGCCGGACCACCAGAAGTCGAAGGCGGTGCCGCGGGCCGGCTCTTCGAAAGACTCGCCGGCGGGCCTGCCGATGTCCTGGGCCCCGTCGGCCTCCTCCAGGTCAACGCCCCTCCGCCGCGGATCGGCATTGACCGCCTGCCGGCTTAGCTGTTCGCGGATGACGCCCTCGTCGATATGCCAGATGAGCATGCCCCCGTTCAAATGGCGGTCGTCGCTTGTGCCGGCGCGGCCGTCGGCCCCCCGGTCCAGCCCCCCGGGGAGGCTCCAGTCAAAATCATCCACGTCTACGAGCACTCCCGGGGTGAACAGCTCCTCGAAGCCGGCCGACTGCCGGCTAAAGGCTTCGTCGCTGTTGGTGAACGACTGCTGTACCAGCGTCCCCTCCGGGGTTCGGATGGAGAGGGTGGCCCCGTCGCCCGAGGGGTCACGGTGGCGGTTTTCAAGGAGGAAATATTCATCGGAGGTCAGCGAATAGCGTGCGATGCTGCCCGGGCGGTGCAGGGAGGATGCGGGCAGGCTGACGGGGGTATCTCTCCCGGTATCGATGGCAAAAGGCGTTTGCCAGCCCAGCCCGGCCTTCTCCCAGGCCGAGGGCTCGGGGGGGAACAGGCCCCGGTAGGAAAAGAAGCTCTCCCCGTCCATCAGCCCGAAACGGCCGATGCCTGAATTGCCGGTGCGGGTGTTGAAGAGGTCGGGAAGGCCCAGGTAGCTTCCCAGGGAGGCACAGATAAGCCCGTTGGTTGAGAGCTGAAGGACAAACGGGCGGCCCGTCACATCTTCCCCCCTGCGCGAGAGGGTGCGGGGCAGGATCAGGGTGTTGGTAATATGGAAAGCACCGCTGTTGACGGGAAAACCGCTGAAGGCGGGATCGCCGAGCAGCTCGCCCAGCGATTGCCGGTCAAGGGTCAGGGAGGGGATGTCGCGCGGGGTGATGTCGAGAGCCGTGCCCGTGAGTTCGATGTCGCGCCCCACCCCCGCATGAAACAGAACAAAAGCCGTGCGGTCCGGGTCCAGGCTGCCGGTGTCAAATCCACCCTGTTCTTCGACTTTTTGCCAGGCGTCGCGGGCCAGAAGGGCCAGCTTCCCGGCGGTAAAATCGGGCCCTGTGGGCGAGTAGTGGCCCATCGTCCGGTCCAGCCGGTAGATATCGGGCAGCAGGCGGTAACGCACGGCCATGGCTCCGCCGGATACCTTTTCAAAATAATTGGCGGCAAACTCCAGGTGCGACTCAAAATAGCTTCGGTCGTGGGGCAGGGGATCGATGGTGATGGACGGTTGCTGCAGGTAGGGCAGGGATGAAGGGCCGAAGGTGCCGTCGCCGGAGGTAAAGCGGTCGTCGTCTTTCAAAAATTCGATACGCACGGCCACGATGGTGAGGGTGTCGGGAGCGGCGGCTGCGGTAAGCTGCGCCGGCAGGGGTGCCAGGCTGTGGCTTCGCTGCAGCCGGGTGGGCTGTCCCTCTGCCGGGCCGGCGTAAAAAAATAAGAGCATACTCGAAACAAGCATGCTCTTGGCTAAAAAGGAAGTTATTTGGCTTCGGCTCACATTAAGACAGTATATCTTAGAAGTTCAGCAGCAATCCGAAGCGGGTGGTGTTGGCCAGGGGATGGTCGTCGGAAAGGGTGGCGATATAGCTGAAATCGACCCCGATGAAGTCGTAGCGAATACCGGCACCCAGCGTAAAGAACTTGCGGTCGCCGTTGTAGGGATCCTCAAAATAGTATCCGCCCCGCACCGCAAACATCTGGTTGTACCAGTATTCCAGTCCCGTAGCCACCATAAACTGCTGCAGCACGTTCAGCGTGGCTATGCCGTTCCCGGTATCCCGCTGGAAGCTGCCCCAGGATGAAAACAGGGCGCTGATGACGCCTTCCGGGTTGCCCTGGTCGTCGACCCGGGCCATCACTTTGGAAAAATCCTGCGCAATGGTAAGGGTGTTGATCCCTTCCTGGTCCAGCTGCGTGGTCACCGCGTAGCCGATCCTGAAAATGGTCGGCAGCGGGTCTTTCTGGGCGTTGTCGGTGTAGTGGACCCCGGGGCCGATGTTGGAGATGTTCAGGCCCGCGTTGAAGGTGGTCTCCCGGTTACCGAGAACCGAAAAGGGGGCCGATTTGTACATGGCGGCCAGGTCGACGCCCACGCTGGATCCGGGGTTGATCTCCTGCCCCCCGACGCTGCCGCTTGCCAGGCTGCTGTAAATGAAGCGGAAGCCGGTTCCCAGCGACCACTTTTCATTGAGCTGGAGCCCGTAGGAGACGCCCCCGGCAAATTCATAACTGTCGAAGCGTCCCTGCTCCAGCCCCGTTTCGTCGGTCCGGATCTGCTCGCCCAGGCTCAGGTAGGTGATATGGGCACCGAAAGTGCCGATATCCTTCACATGGTATTTACCCACCAGGTAGTCGTAGAAAAGATCGGCGTTGAACTTGGGCAGCCATTCCGAGTGGGTGATGCTAACCTGGTTGCCCCGCTGAAAAGCCAGCCCCGCCGGGTTCCAGAATACGGCCGAGGCGTTATCGGCAATGGCGACGCCGGTATTGCCCATGCCCGCGGCACGGGAATCGGGTTCAATTTGAAGGAAGGGGACGGAGGTTATGCCCACCTGGGCCTCGGCCTGTCCGGGGACAAGCAAGGCTGCAAGGAGAATGGCAGATAGTAAATGTTTCATCATTGTATCGTTAGTTAGCCGATCTAAACCCAAGGTAACGGAAAGATTCCGCAGTTGGTAACCAGAATATGTTAAAATGTCTTTATTTATAGGGTACTTTGCAACACATAAATGGGTGTTGCCCGGGCCTATACCATCTCAAAGACCATGGCCGATGCCCCTCCGCCGCCGTTGCAGATGCCGGCGCAGCCGTAGGTGCCGCCGGTGGTCCGCAGTGCGTGCAGCAGCGTTACGATGATGCGTGCCCCGGAGCAGCCGATGGGATGTCCGATGCTGACGGCTCCCCCGTGGATATTCACTTTCCCGGGGTCCAGCTCCAGGATCTGGTTGTTGGCCAGCGATACCACCGAGAAAGCCTCGTTGATTTCAAAGAGATCCATATCCTCCTTCTTCTTGCCGGCCCGTTTCAGGGCTATGGGGATGGCGTCGGCGGGTGCCGTGGTAAACCACTCGGGCGCTTTGGCGGCGCTGCCCTGGCTGAGGACCCGCGCCATGGGCTGCAGGCCCAGCTCTTCGGCTTTCTCCTCGCTCATCAGCAGCAGGGCTGCGGCCCCGTCGTTGATGCTGCTTGCGTTGGCGGCCGTGACGGTGCCTTCCCGGTCAAATACGGGCTTCAGCCCTGGTATTTTGTCGTAGTTGACTCTCTTGAGCTCTTCGTCCATCGTGACCTCGGTCACATCCCCCTTGCGGCCCTCCACCTTCATGGTAATGATCTCGTCGTTGAAATGTCCTTCCTCGTGGGCCTTGATAGCTCTTTTGTAGGAGGTGATGGCATAGTCGTCCTGATCTTCCCGGCTGATGTTGCATTCGTCGGCGCATAGTTCTGCGGCATTGCCCATATGGAAGTCGTTGTACACATCCCACAGTCCGTCCTTGATAATGCCGTCTTCCACCTTGCCGTGGCCGAGCTTCGAGCCGAAGCGGTGCTTTTTAAGGTAGTAGGGGGTATTGCTCATACTTTCCATGCCGCCGGCGACGATGATGTCGGCTTCGCCGAGCTGTATCTGGTTGGCGGCTATCATGACTGATTTCATGCCCGATGCGCACACCTTGTTGACGGCCGTGCAGGGGGTGAGCTCCGAGAGGCCCGCCTTCAGGGCGGCCTGCCGGGCGGGTGCCTGGCCTACGCCGGCCGTAAGGACGTTGCCGAAGACCACCTCGTTGACATCGTCGGGCTTGATGCCGGCCGACTTGATGACTTCGATGATGGCTGCCGAGCCCAGTTCGGGGGCGCTGAAAGAGGAGAGGCTGCCGCCGAAAGATCCGACGGGCGTACGTTTTGCCTCAACAATGACTACGTTTTTCATATGTGGGTAAAATTTGTTTCAGTAATTAGGAAATTTGTTCAAAAGCTTTGTCGAGGTCCCCGATCAGGTCCTCCGCATCTTCGATGCCGACCGAAAGGCGGATCAGGGAGTCTTTGAGCCCCGCCTGCTGACGTACCTCTTTGGGGATGGAACCGTGGGTCATGGTGGCCGGGTGGTTGATAAGCGATTCCACGCCGCCCAGGCTCTCGGCCAGGGCGAACAGCCGGGTGTTGCTCATAAATGTCTTGGCTTTCTCCACATGGTCGTCGTCCAGCGTGAAGGAGACCATGGCTCCGAAATCCTTCATCTGCCTGCCGGCGATATCGTGCTGGGGGTGCGATGGCAGTCCCGGGTAGAT
>CAYREV010000085.1:0-4584 GCA_964423345.1 uncultured Balneolaceae bacterium
CGGACGCCGTCAAGGCGCTCGACGCGTTCGGCAAGGACAAGATCATCATCGAGACCGTCGGCGCGGGCCAGAACGAGGTCGACATCGTGAAGACCGCGGACACGGTCGCCGTACTGGTTCCGCCCTCCTCCGGAGACGACGTGCAGATGCTCAAGGCGGGCATCCTCGAGATCGGGGACGTGTTCGTCGTCAACAAGGCCGACCTCGACGGCGCCGCTCGAACCGTGCAGGAGCTCCGCGAGATGGTCCACATGCGCGACGCCTCGCCGCTCGCGGGCGGGGGACACCACGGCGTCTCCGCGGGACGGATCGCCACCGATACCGACGATGAGACGAGCGACGAAGTCGAGGACGACGAGTGGGAACCACCGGTCGTCGAGACCGTCGCCAAGCGCGCCGAGGGGATCGACGACTTCCTCGACACGCTCGAGGACCACCGGGCGTGGCTCGAGACGACGGGCGAACTGGAGGCGAAGGTCCGGACCCGCTACACCGAGGAGATCCGTGCGCTCCTGCGGGAAGACACCGCGGCACTGCTCGAAGACGAGCTGGCGGCACGCGGCGGCATCGAGTCGCTGGTCGACGACGTCGTCGAGAAGGAGTCGGATCCGTACAGCGTCGCCGACGAGATCATGGATCCGCTGACCGACTGCGTCACCGACGAGCGCGACGACGCGTAGCTACCCGCGGTGCTTCTGGTGTTCGACCTTCAGGCACCTGTCCTGGACGAACGTCCGTCCCGAGTCGCGGACGCGTTCGCCGGCGTCGTCGTGACGGATGCCGAGCTGGAGCCAGACGGTGTCCACGTCGTCGCGTTCGAGCACCTGGTCGACGATCCCGGGGACCTCGTCGCTTGGGCGGAACACGTCGACCATGTCGATCGTCTCGGTGACCTCGTCGAGCGAGTCGTACGCCTCGATGCCGAACACCTCGTCGGCGTTGGGGTTGACGGGGACGATCGTGTAGCCGTGGTCCTTCATGTACTTCGGGACGCCGTGTGCCGCCTTGCCGGGCGTCGCAGAGCAGCCGACGACCGCGATCGTCTCGGCGTCGAGTACGTCGTCGACGTCCACGTCACTCGTGGTTGCCATGGCCACTCGTACGACCGGGGGCGACGAAAAGCCTGCGTGGTCGTGCGACCGGCGAGTCAGGGGAGCCGGGCGGTGAACACGTGGAGGAACCGGAACACGGTCTGCACGTCCGAGTAGTGCAGGAGCGTGGAGACGGAGACGAACAACACGCGGTTGCGCCGCCGACCGCGCTCGGTGTAGAGCTCCTCTAGCAGCCGCGATGCCTTGATGCCGATGCCGGTCCTCCGGAGAGGCGGCGTACTGCACGAGGTCGGTGTCGGCGATCGTCCCGTTTCCCTGCTGTTTCGTCACGCAGTCGACGACGCCGACCGGCGCGTCGTGGTCGAACAGTTCCGGGGCACCCGTGCGAACCCGCTCCGGGCTGACCGAGCTCATAGTGACTGCTGTAAGTCATTTCGGTATCGACCGCACAAAGGCGTGCGGTCGTACCGGTACACAGGTACAGCAGTCACTATCAGACATCGATACCCCTCACGGGAAGCGACCCTCGAGCGCGCGGCGAGCCAGCCATCGTGTCGTTCTGGACTCCGGTCCGCCTTTAGCGCTTGTGCGTTCCCTCACGCTGCTACCCGTCCAACGACGAACGCGAGTGCCGCACACAACTGGCCGTACTTGAGCCAGGACTGCCCGCGCGTCGGATCCTCGAAGCTCCAGTACGCCGCCGCGAGCATCACCGCGTCCGCGGGGAGCACGGCCAGCAGGTAGAGGAGCGAGAACGTCCCCAGCAGGTAGGGTGCGGGGCTGGCGAGCAGCGCCAGCCCGAGCGCGACGCTCGCGACGACGAGTGCCGTCCGCTCGCCGTAGGCGATGGGCAGGGTGTTGAGCCCCTCCTCGCGGTCGCCCGCGACGTCCTCGACGTCCTTGACCACCTCGCGGGCGAACGTCGCGAGCGCCGCGAGCACGAACAGCACCACGACGGGGCCGAGACGACCACCGACCGCCGCACCACCGAACAGGAACGTCGAGCCACCGAGGTAGCCCACCAGGGCGTTGCCGACGCCCGGGAGCCCCTTGAACAGCTCCGTGTACGCGACGAGCGCGAGGAGGTTCACGACCGCGATCCCGATGGCGAGCGGTGGCAACAGGAGTGCGAGCCCGACGGCCGCCGCGAAGAGAACGCCCGAGAAGGCGAGGGCACCGCGTGGCGAGACGGCTCCACGCGGAATCGGCCGGCCCGGAGCGTTGATGCGGTCGATCTCCCGGTCGAAGTAGTCGTTGATGGCGTTGCCGGCCCCGACCGCGAGAACGGTCGCTCCCACTGCCGCGGCCGCCCGGAGTTCGGGACTGGTCTCGAAGAGCAGTCCACCAGTCCCGGAACCGAGGCCAGCGACGAACACCCCAATGAACGTCAGCAGCCCCGAGAGAACGGCGTTGCCCGGCCGCGCGAGTCCGAGTAGTCCACGGGGCCGTTCCATACCCCGGCTGGTGGGGGACGTGGCTTGAACGCGTCGGAATCGGGCGGGGATGGAAGGGCTTTAGTCGGGGACCGCACTACGCGGTGACAGGGCCCTTAGCTCAGCCTGGACAGAGTGCGTGGCTTCGGACCACGTTGCCGGGGGTTCAAATCCCTCAGGGCTCGTCCCTCTCCTCCTCGATTAGGATTCTACGAACAGCAGTGCGAGTTCAACCCTCCGGCGGGTGGCCACCATACCTGTGAGCGTGCCGACTCAGCAGCCGTACTCGGCCTCGATCTCCATCGAGTCGTGCTGCGTACAGGAGAGGTACACATCGGTCGAGAGACGGCCGGCCGGATGGCGAGTAACCGGCTATCGACCCGGAAGCCTGCGACGATTCGTAAGCGTTGCTGCACCGTAGAGGACGACCACCACGACGGCGATGAACACGTTCACCGCGACAAAGACAGTCAGGGCAGGGCCGCCGGTCGGCTTCGGGGCCAGAAGCGGCCCCCACAGGTTGGTGCCGGCGTGCAGCAGCGTCACCGCGAGCACGCTACCGCCCGTGTTGTTGAACAGCCAGGTGTACATGACGGCCCCCGCAGGGATGCTGCCGAGCCGGAGCAGCAGCGTCCACCCCTCGATTCCGGCGCCGTAGAACACCGGGACGTGCCAGACGGCCCAGATCACGCCGAGAACGAGACTCGCTCGCAGGGCACTCAGCCGCGTCTGCAGTAACGGCAACAGGTGGCCACGCCAACCGAGCTCCTCGCCGAACGACAACAGCACGGACACGACGATGAGCAGCAGGATTCCCGGCCCGACCTCGGCGAGGAACCGCAACGGCTCGGGGGAGAACTCCTGCCCGAGCGCGATGGCGCCTCCGGCCAGAGCGGCGGCAAAGACCGGCGGCAGCCCGAGCGTGACGCCCCACCAGCCTCGCCCGAACCGCCACGCCGTCAGCCCGCCCAGCGCACTGCGAACGCCGTCGATTCCGTCGCCGTACAGCCGAATGAGAATCGTCGCGATGCCGGGACTCAGGATGCCCAGAATCTGCAGCCCCGGCGGCAGCGGGATGCTGAGCCAGCCGAGATCCGTGGCGAGCAGTGGGAGATAGACAGCGGTCGCGATAAGGAACGTCACGAGGACGAACAAGCCGGCCGCTCGGAGCGGCTGTGCAGCCTCGGCTGTGACGAGCCGGGCCTGCGCGCCCATGGCCACGCCTCACTCGGGGTGTACATGTAACTACGGGTGGTTTCCCCCTTGCGCGGGGACTTTTCACCGCATGCCCACAACTAACGCCTCATGGCTGGCCTTCTCGTCTCCCTCAGTCTCGCTGTCGTCGCGACGCTCGTCATCTGGCAGGGGAGCAAGTACTTCGAACGGGCTGCAGAGCGCCTCAGCAAGTTCTATGGCCTCCCGGTCGCTGTCCACGGAGCGATCGTCGTTGCCGTCGGATCGAGTTTTCCCGAGATCAGTTCTATCGTCATCAGTACGGTGGTTCACGGCGACTTCTCCCTCGGAGTCGGGGCGATCGTCGGGAGTGCGATCTTCAACCTGCTGGTCATTCCGGCCCTCTCCGTACTCACGAGCGAGGACTTGGAGACGACCCGGGACATCGTCCACAAGGACGGGCAGTTCTACGTCATCAGCGTCCTCGTGTTGTTCATCGTGTTCGCGCTCGGCGCGACCTACGTGCCGGGAGGAACGAACAGCGCGGCGATCCTGACACCGGCGCTGGTTATCCTCCCGCTTGCGACGTATGGAATCTACGTCTTCCTCCATCAGCAGGACGCCAGCGACCACGTCGCCGCGGAGCCGCCCGACGTGCGCCCGCTCAGAGAGTGGGGGACGCTCGCGGTGGCGCTGCTCGTCATCGCCGTCGGCGTCGAAGGGATCGTCCGCGCTGCGCTGTCGTTCGGCGAGATCTTCGGAACGCCGACCTTCCTGTGGGGCCTCACCGTCATCGCGGCTGGAACGAGTCTCCCCGACGCGTTCGTCAGCATTCGGGCCGCACAGAACGACGACAGCATCACCAGCCTCACGAACGTCCTCGGGAGCAACACGTTCAACCTGCTGGTCGCTATCCCGGTCGGCGT
>CAYREV010000086.1:0-4468 GCA_964423345.1 uncultured Balneolaceae bacterium
TCCTCGCGTTAGCCACGATGGGAAACGCAGTCGGCGGGGTTGTGTTCGTTGCCCTGTTGAAATACGGTCACGTTGTCCGGGGCGGGGAGTAGTGGAACGAAAAACAGTGTATTGAGCCCATCTTTCGGGGACGTGAATTTGCTGATTACATGCTCTATAGTCAGCACGATGATCATGTCCCTTTGGCAGGGAGTATCCGATTTTCTTACCGCTTCCGAGAAGAGCCGTCTCTCGGGACAAACCGCGTATTTTGCTATGACTCGACTCCGGCGTTGAATACAACGCGCGAACACATCAGGCTCCAATCGGGCCTGCCACATGGTGCAATCACTCGGCTGAGCCTCGCCGGAACTCGGGCAGGCCTGCGGGCCTCCGGATCTCCCCGGATATCATAGCAGCAGGTTCACAGGAGGAGGACGAAAACGGGGTAGGAGGCAGCCACCGATAGCGAGGGAGTCAACACCCACATCGTCACGATGCGCTTGGCCGCCGCCGCGTCGAAGAGGCTTCGCTCGTCGAGCTCCGCTGGCCCCTCTGCGCCGACGTCCGGTATATCCGGTACCGCTTCCGGCTTTTCGGCCGGAGCTTCCTTTCTCGCGAGATCCCCGATCGTCGGACTGGCAGGGGCCTCCTCGACGCGTGAGGTGACCAACGCCCCAGTCGCAATCTCCACTTCTGGGCGCTCGCGCGTCGGCGCCGCCAACTCCGCTAGTGTCGCTGCCCGACTCGCCCGCCCCCATCCAAGTCCGATGATCGCCGAGGTCGCACTCACGGCGAGACTCGCAGGGATCCCAAGGTAGGAGAGGATCGTGATAACCGTCCCACCCACGATGGAGACGATGAGTGACGCGAGAATCGGCAGTTCAGTGATGTCGTCCCCGACCGTCTCCAGCGTGCGACGGGCAATGGTGAACCCCCCCAGCCCGAAGGCGGCAACCGCGAGCAGGACCCCCTGATCGACGGTGAGTGGGCCCCCTTCGCCGACGAGCGGGGCGACGGCGTTCGCCGCGTTCGATGCGCCCGCTGAGAACGCCATATAGCAGGCGATGACGACCACTGAGACCGACCCGAGGATGTCTTGTGGCGACGCGTTCGGGTTCACGTACGGGCGTGGGATCGTTCTCGAACGGTCGAGCTGGATGAAGTGGAGATCGAACCGTGTGAACGCGGCGAAGCGGTCGAGATACGGATAGACGTACCGTCCGATCACGATTCCGACACCGAAGCTCAATAGCGGTGCGACGATCCAAGCCGAGATGATAACGAACATAAGCGCCTGGTTGAGCGTTCCCGTCGCGAGGCCCAGTCCGACGATGGCTCCGACAGCCGTCATCGACGTCGAGGCCGGAACGCCGTAGAGATTCGAGATGAGCAGCGACAGCCCCGTGAAGAACAGGACGAAGACGCTCGCAACGGGCGTGAACTGGACCGCCGGAACGATGCTGCTGCTCATCGTCGCGATCACGTTCCGCCCGACGGTCCACGCGCCGAGAAACGCGAACGCGGTGAACAGCGCCGCAGCGGTCGCTTTTCGAACGAGACGGGAGCCGACCGCCGGTCCGAAGGCGATCCCCGTCGATGACCCCCCGATGTTGAACCCCACGAACACCGCGACGATGATTCCGATGATAGCAACCAGTGATACCATCGCGTCTGGGACATGGATGCATATCTCCAATAAATAGCCTTGGGAGCCAACTCCGGGTCGGTCCCGAGCGGATCATATCGCCGATGCACGGTCTTTCCCCGTCATCGCTCCTCGGCCGGTGCTCATGCGACATGGCGGTTCGACTACTGGATACACGCTCTGTATTCATCAAACCAAAGTTGTCAGCTTCAGATAGCGTATCCGACATCGACCAGTACTAACAGCCATTCACCCTCAGTGGATTCAGGTGGAACCCAACGAGTTTCGGTTGGTCCAGCGGTATAGACAACGCTGGGACCCAATCCAATCATCTCGCGGATAGAATTCTGAGGTCGTGCTGAATACAGAGGCTATGTCCAGCAGATCGTGATTTGATGGTAGTCCCGGGGCCAGTTATCCAGCATCCCGGCATCTCTATCTTCTCAGAGGGCCTACCGATAGTTCGTTATTATCATGCCTGACGCGATACCATCCGAAAATCTGGAAACCGTTAGAAGCCTCTACGAGTCATTCGCCAACGGCGATATCGATGCCATCCGAAGCCTCATGGATCCCGATGTGGAGTTACACGAGCCAAAGGGGATAGCCGGTGGTGGGACCCACCACGGATTCAACGAAATCGTCGAGAACGTCTTTTCCAGATTAGGAACTCAATGGGTGGATGTCGCTGTCGCTCCAGAGCGATACGTCGTGGACGGGGATACCGTCGTTGCCCTTCACACGTGGCGTGGTACCTATAGCAAGACGGGGAAGACAGTGGAATACCCGAACGCCCACGTTTTCGATCTCGAGAACGGGAAGATCGCTCGGTGGAGATCATACGCCGACACCGCGTTGTTCAATGCCGCACTCGAAGAATAACTAGTACTCCTCCTACTACCCACCACCAAGCTTCCAGCGCAGTTGCCGACCGATGATCCGCGCGAACGCTCCAAGGCCAAGCGGAAGCACGTCGAGCTGTCGGGCCCAGCCCATTAGGTTGGTCAATCGCCACCACTCGACGATGCGACCGTCCTCGAACCGGAGGACGTGGAAGCCAGCGGTCTCAGCCCTTCGACCAGACGGTGCAACTCCATCGAACACGCCAGTCATAGTCCCGCTCATGGTGACCCGGCAGAACACCCGATCCTCCTCGGCGGCCATGTCCTCCACCTCGATCCGGAGATCCGGAAACCCATCGACCAACTCCCCCAATCGAGCCCACCAATCGTCGCGGCCTTCTCTAGTTGAGGCGACCCCGAGCGCATGGTGGACGAGATCCTCAGACACGAGTTCGTGGATGGTGTCGTCGTCGCGCTCCGCAATCGCCTCGATCGCGCGTTTCGCCCGCTGTTTGTTCTCCTCGATCCCAGCCGTATCAGTTGACATCTGACTGTTGTGCATCGAACCACCTATTCATCGAAACCAGGAAGGGCTGCGCAGAGGATAACTACGCTTGGTGTAATCCTTTCACAGCAAGTCAGGGTTTCCCGGTATGTCACCCGAAGTAAGCGGTTCAGCCCGCTTCCGGTAGGATTCGAAGGTCTCGTCGAACCAATCCCTGACCGTCTCGTCAGTCGACTCGATGAAGGCGTGGGGGAAGTCGCTCGCGTCTGTAACGAGGATGGCAACGGTCTCGTCGATTTCGGCTATTTCGAGGTCGCTCGGTCTGTCCAAAAGATACGCCTCTACATCCGCCGAATCGAGTAACACTCGAGTTTGTGTAGCCAGCCCCGAGTCTGATCGGATGCGTTCGAGCACGGATGGAGTCATGACTGCTTCGAGCGATAGACGTTCTTCGATTATCGAGTCGTGAATCACATCGAGGACCACTGGTGAAACCATCCGGCTGAGAAATCGCGCCTGACTAGCTTCGCGAAGGAGCGTGACCGGTCGTTCAAATGGAGCCATCGGGTCCGCCGAATCAGGGACCGTTATCCGGGCGTTCTCCAGGTGTCGAATATCGAGGTCAAGTGCGTCGAGATATGGCGCGATCGAACGGAGTTTCTGCGCGGTGCCGACGGTAGTCTGGAGTTGGGAGAAGTCAGTGGCGATGGCCTCTCCGATTCGCGTCGTGTGAAACGTTTCGTCAGATCGTGATATCCAGCCTCGCTCATGGAAATCCTCGACGATTCGACCGATCGTAACCTTCGAAACGCCCGTCGACTCCTCGAGCTCGGTGCGAGTCTGCGGTTGGGCGGATATCGCTTCGAGCACTGTCACCCGGTTCGCCGATCGGGCGAGGAACTCGATATCGTCCAGCGGCTCGGCCATTGGAGGAGTATCCGAGGTGAGGGAGTTAAACGGGAGGGTCAATGCCTCTACGTTCTGTATTCAGCACGGTGGCTCTGACAAACCGTCGACAGCTCGCTGAGCACCTGCTGCATATAGAGGATTAATGCAGCAGAGCGGTGTTTACAGGCGAGATATCTAACGCGGAATTCTAGCTTTTGAAATGATAGAATACTATGCTGAATAGAGGGTGCATATTCATCAACCGACCCCTGATGGTTTCCTATCGAACTCTCGCTTTTGCCACGTCGACACTGAGAGGTATGTCCTCGTCGGTTATGTCGAAGGTGATGAATCGGCTCGTCTCCATCTCCGGCTTGAGTGCCGACTTGATCTCCGCGTGGGGGTCGTCTCGACGAAGTTCCGGAGTGACTCCGCCTGGTCCCAGCCTGAGACCGCCCAGAACCGCCGGTGGAAGAATTCGGCCCGCAAGGTGTAGCCGACGAGGCCATCGGAATCGGCCAGTTGGGATTCGATTCGGCGGGTCGATCGCATAATCCGTGGAACGGTGCGGTATCGGACGGGGCGGATCTCCCCATCACTCCGAGG
>CAYREV010000087.1:0-4444 GCA_964423345.1 uncultured Balneolaceae bacterium
GGCTCGTCTCGGGGGGCGACCTCGGCGAGCGGGTCGCCGAGCTCGTCTACCTGGCCGTCTCGGTCACGAACGACTGTCCGTACTGTATCGCGAGCCACCGCGAGGTACTCGTCGAGCACGTCGGTGTTCCCTCCGAGGACGCGGAGGCGCTCGCCCGGGGTGACCTGTCGGGATTCACCGCGCCCGAGCGCGCGGCCGTCGAGTTCGCCACGGTGGTGGCGAAGGATCCGAAGGCGATCGACGACGCCCACCGCCGGGCGCTCCGCGAGGTCGGCTTCGACGACGCGGCCGTCGTCCGGCTGCTCGCGGTCGCGACCGCGGCGATCTCGGCGAACGCCGTCGCCGACGCGCTCGGCATCGATCCCGCCGACGCGGGCGGCCCGCTCGACGCCAGCCGGTGACGAACCGGCATCGTCGACAGCCCGCGCGGAGTCAAGGCCGAATCCCGGCAGGCGACTGCTCGTTCCCGTCCGCCTAGTCGAACATCGAGTAGTCGATCTCCTGCTGGGTGATGAACTCGAGCAGGGCGGGCGTCCCTTCTTCGGTCTGCTGTATCCCGCGCTCGATCGCGGGGACGATCTCGTCGGGCTCGCGGACGCGCTCGCCGTAGCCGCCGAACGCCTCGGCCATGTCGGCGTAGTGGCCCGAGATGTCCGTACTCCCGAACTTCTCGGTGGCGACCTCCATGATCGGGAGCTCGATGGCCATCGAGAAGTTGTTGAACAGGATCGACAGGATGGGGATCTCCTCGCGGACGGCGGTCTCGAAGTCCATGCCCGTCATGCCGATGGCGGCGTCGCCCCAGACGTTGATACAGAGCTTCTCGGGGCGGGCGAGCTTCGCGCCCATCGCCAGCCCGAGGCCGTAGCCCAGCTGGGTCGACTTCCCCCAGCCGATGTACGAGAGCGGCTCGACGGACTTCCAGAACGGCACCATCTGGTCGCGCGGGCTGCCCGAGTCGTGGGTGATGATCGTCTCCTCGACGTCGACGGTCTCGTGCAGGTCGCTGATGATCCGGTAGGGGTTGAGCGGCGTCGAGTCGTCGGTCAGCTTCGGCTCCCACTCCGCGCGCCACTCCCGTTCGATCTCGTCGATCTCCGACGCCACGTCGTCGGCGCGTCCCCGCGGGGACTCGACGCGCCCTTCGACTTCCTCGAGCACCGCCTGGAGCGTCAGTTTGGCGTCCCCGACGAGGGCGTACTCCGAGGGGACGTTCCTGTCGATATCGGCCGGGTCGAGCGTGGCGTGGACGACCGTCGGCTCGTCGGGGATGGAGATGCCGTAGGCGGTCTTCGTGAAGCTACACCCGATGCCGAAGATCACGTCGGCCTCCTCGACGAAGTGGTGGACGGGGCCGGTGGTCGTCCGGCCGCCCGAGCCGAGCGCGAGCCGGTGGGTCTCGGGGAAGGCGCTCTTGCCCTGGAGGCTGGTCGTGACGGGGGCCTCCAGGAGCTCGGCGAGCTCGCGGAGTTCGTCCCACGCCTTCGCGTAGTGGACGCCCTGGCCGGCGTAGATGACCGGGCGCTCGGCCTCGGCGAGCACGTCCGCGACCGCCGGGACGGAGCCGGGATCGGGGGCTGACCGGGCACTCGACGTCGGCTGGTAGTCCGTGGGTTCGTCGATCTCCGCCGCGAGGACGTCCCGCGGGAACTCGACGAGTGTCGGCCGTGGCCGACCGTTCCGCGCCTGGTTGAACGCCCGGCGGACGGCCGTCGCCGACTCCTCGGGGACGGTGACCTGCTCCGCGGACTTCGTGATCTCGCGGTAGTTGTGCGAGGCGTTGAAGTTCGGGTCCACGTCGGTCTTGTCCCGCGGGTAGCCCATCGGCAACACGACCAGGGGGACGGAGTCGCCGTACGCCTGTGCGACGCCGGGGAAGGCGTTCTCGGCCCCCGGGCCGAACTGCATGCAGAAGACGCCGATGTCGTCGCCGGAGTTCATCCGGCTGTAGGCGTCGGCCATGTGGAGCCCGACGCGCTCCTGGCGGACGACGACCGGGCGGATGTCGACCTTGGCGGCGGCCTCGATGATCGGGTTGACGGGATAGGTGAACACGTACTCGACGCCCTCCTCTTTCAGGACTCCGGCGACTGCGTCGGCGACGTTCATTCGAACTCACTCCGGATCGTGAACATGTCCCGCCGTTCACCGACCCCCCTGATAAAGATACGTCAAGGTAACAGATATCATATATCTCCTGTGTTCGACCACCAACTCTCTACGCGCGTCCGCACGGTGGCGGTCGGAACGGCTCAGTGGCCGGGTGACAGCGCCGATTCGGGAATCTCCTCGTCGTAGGCCTCGGGATTGATGATGTTGGGCGGGAACCCGCCGTCGGCGACGGCGACGATCGCGTCGACGACGATCCGGCGGGTCCGTTCCGTGGCCCCGTCGGTCATCCCGAGGACGTGCGGCAGCAGCAGGATGTCGCCCTCGTCCAGTTGCAGGAGCGGGTTGTCGAGGACGTCGGGTTCGTCCTCGAAGACGTCGACCGCGGCACCCGCGATCCAGCCCTCCTCGATCGCGCGAGCCAGGTCGGCGTCCGCGTAGAGCTTGCCCCGGGCCGCGTTCACGAAGAAGGCCGTGTCCTTCATCGTCCGGAAGTGCTCCTCGCCGAGCATCCCCTCGGTCTCGGGGGTGAGCGGGACGTGGACCGAGACGAAGTCCGCGGTCCGGAGCAGTTCGTCCAGCCCCACGAGTTCGACGCCGAGTTCGGCGGCCCGCTCCTCGGAGACGTACGGGTCGTGGGCGACGACGTCCGCACCGAAGGCTCGGACGTACTCGGCGAGGGTCCCACCGATCAGGCCGAGGCCGACGATACCCACGGTACTCCGGCCGAGTTCGATGCCGCCGAACTCGTCCCGACCCTCGAAGCCCTGCACGCGGATGCGCGCGTTGTGCATGTGGAGGTGTCGCGCACAGGAGATCATCATCGCGACCGTCCCCTCGACGACCGACTCGATCCGACCCTGTGGCGCGTGCGTGACGACGATCCCCCGCTCGGTACACGCCCCGACGTCGACGTTGTCGTAGCCGGCGCTGGGTCGGATGATCAGCTGTAGATCGACATCGTCGACGCCCGCGAACCACGCCTCGTCGATCGCGGGGTAGAACGCCGCGAGGATGTCCACGCCAGCCAGGTCCTCTACCGCGAGTCGTTCGATCTCCTCGAGGGGGAGGTACGTCACGTCGAGGTCCGGCCGGTCCAGTGCCTTCGATCCGTACCGCGAGTCCACGTACGCCGTCAGTCGGTCACTCATGCGGTTCCGTCCGCGGAGTCGACATTAAAGGTTCAGGTGTGGAAGCGAACCGGGCGACCCCGGATCGCGTCCGTGCGTTTCGCCCCAGAAGAGCCGTGTCGCGTCGATTCGTCGCCAGCACGCGGCCGATTCCCGGACCTTATGCCGGGGCTAAGGCGGAATACTCGGCCGATAGTAATGACACCGGCGACGGTAGAGGCGGGGAACAGATGACCGCGCCACGGACCATTCGACGATCGAGCCTCTCCCTCCTCGTCGCCCTCCTGCTGGTGACCGCGGGCTGTTCGTCGCTGGGCGGCCCCAGCGGGGACGCGACACCGGCCGGGACGAACTCGACGACCCCCGCACCGGCGACCCCCACGGATCCGGCGACGGCCCAGCCGACAACCCCGACATCGACCCCTACCTCGACGCCGGCATCCGAGACAGCGGGAGCCGAGTCGTCCGACGGAGACAGCCACACGAACAACGCGACCGCCACCGAAAACGACACGACCACCGACAGAAACGACACCGCCACGACGGGCGAGATGGTCGTGCACGTAAACGGTGTTCGGATCGACCTCGGCGAGGCGATCGAGTCGAGTGACTCGTTCCGCATGGCCGAGGGGAACACGGACGCGTGGCACGCGACCGGGAACCACACGCTCTCGTCGGTGCTGTCGCGGGCGGGGATCGACGCGAGCGCCTCGACGCTCACCTACGACGGCGAGACGTACGACGAAGGGCGCAGCGGGACCGACGTGGTCTACCGGGTCGACGGCCAGCCGGTCGACCCCACGTCGTACACGCTCCAGGACGGCGACGAAGTGTGGGTGCTCGTGCTGACCGACGAGATGAACTTCTCGACACCGGGGAGCTACATCCCGCCGGACCGACTGCACGTCCACGGCTCCATGGACTTCGTGGTGGACGGCCACTCGCTCGACTTCAGCCGCGAGAAGTGGCAGACGCCGGGCCACGCCAGGTACTTCCACTTCGAGGGCGGCCACGCCGAGCCGTGGCACGCCCACTCCGCGACCGTGACGCTCGCGTACGGCCTCTCGGCGCTCGAGGACATCAACGCGAGCGAGCGGGGGATCACGTACAACGGGACGGCGTACGGCTACGACGGGGCCGGCCCGTCGGCCACGGTCACGGTGAACGGCGAGCCAGTCGACCCGACGAGGTACTACCTGAAGGAC
>CAYREV010000088.1:0-4340 GCA_964423345.1 uncultured Balneolaceae bacterium
TGCGACGCCCGGGTACCCATGCCGCAGGGTCGGCCGGGCGGCCTGACTTTCACACGTCGCCTTCCTTCTGGCGGCGATCCTCTCCTTCCACAGCCTGTGCTGGGCGTGTGTTGCCCTGGCGGGGCCGAGGCCTACGCAGTCCCGTAGCCGCTCAGCGCCAGAGGCTGTCCCATACGGTCTCTCGCCACTCAGGCTTCCGTGCCCGGTCGGAGATGTGCGCAGCTGCAGGCGGACCGCGCCGCTCCTTGCGTCCACCTGGCCCCCAGTAGCTCCCGCCCTCCACGTCAGTGGTGGCCGCGTAGAGGGTGGGCCAGGAACCTTCATCAGCGCTCTGTGTGAATGGCAGGTAGAGGAGCAACCGGGGCAACACGGACCATACCACATCCTTGGCCAGCCGTGTCCGGCTCGCCCCCGGGTGGGCTGCAACGGAGAGGACCTCGGACCCGGTCTCCTCGAGGTGGCGCTGCAGCTCCAGGGCGAAGATGAGATCGCCCAGCTTGCTCTGGCAGTAGGCTGCTCGAGGGTCGTAACCGCTGCTGCTGCGCCACGACCCCGGATCGATGCGTCCATCTCGATGGGCGAGGCTGCTGATGGTCACAACGCGGTGCTCGATCCGTGGTAACAAGGCCTTGGTGAGCGCCGCGTGACCGACCACGTTGATGCCCCACTGGGATTCGTACCCTTGGGGCGTCGTGGAGAACGGCACCATCATGACGCCCGCGTTGTTGATCAACACGTCGATGGAGGGGGGTGCCCGATCCGCGAAGGCCGCCACGCTGTCCAGGTCTGCAAGGTCAAGGTGCGCGGCCGTCGCGGTCCCGGCTTCCCCGGAGAGCCTCTCGGCCGCAGCCTCGGCGGCATCCAGCCTCCGGCATGCGAGGACCACCTCTGCACCCTTGCGCACCAGGTGCTTGGCGGCATGGTGGCCGATGCCGCTGTTCGCGCCCGTGATGACGTAGGTCTTGCCAGCCTGATCCGGGATCTCGCTGGGGGTCCAAGACACGTTCTTCTCCACGGGCTCCACGAGGATATAACGGTTCAGATGGTTCCCACAGGTCCTGGCCGACGGTTCCGCCGATGGCTGCCTGGTCCCCAGACCGTGCTCAGGCTCCGGCGCCGGCGTCGACAAGCGGTACGGCGACCGGCCGCCGCCAGCGGGCTCACCGCGTCCTCCGGTCAGGTCGAGCCAGCGACGACGACGTCGGTCGCGCCTTGATCGGCACCTGGCCCAGCCTGAGCTGCTTGTGCCCTGAGCGGAAGCCAGCCTCCTCGAACGGCGGGTTGTAGAACCCCGTGTGCAGCGGCAACCCGATCCGATCGAAGGCGGCCTGTAGCTCGTCCCGCAGGGCCTCTTGGGGCTCCTTGTTCGCGATGAAGGTGGCCAAGCCCTCGTGCTCGGTGCCCCGTACGGTGTCCCAGATCGGCATCACGATGCTACCGCGCCGCCTCCAGAACGACGTGTTGACCCACTGGACGCCGGCCTCCGCGAAGGCCACCGCCACGTCCTCGGCGGTCAGCTCACCGGTCAGAGGGTAGGCGGGGGAGAGGTTCGCGAAGGTGGTGAACCCCTGACGCGAGAGCTGGCGTAGCGTGTCGAGCCTGGCCCCGATGGCTGGCGCACCGGGCTCCAGGATCCGGCGCTGCCCATCGTCCAAGGTGGGCACGCTCATGCCCACGCGCAGGTTCGTGAACCGCTCGAGCACGTCCAGATCGCGAAGGATCAGCGGGCTACGGGTGAGGATCTCCACCGGCCAGTCCTCGCGCGCCAGGCGGACCAGGAGCTTGCGGGTGAGCTCACGCTCGGCTTCGATCGGCTGGTAGGCGTCCGTGCCGGTCGAGAGGTAAACCGTGCGCCGCTCCTTGCGCCCGAGCTCCTTGGCCAGGAGCCGCGGGAGTTCGCGCTTGACCAGGACGTAGCGCCCCCAGCGCTGGCGCTGGGCATGGATCGTGCTGGGCACGTAGCAGTACGCGCAGGCGTGGTGGCAGCCGGCGTACGGGTTCAGGCTCCAGGCGACACCGGTCACGTGGCCGCCCATGGTGAAGTCCGTCAGCGCCTGGTTAGCCTGGACCTCCTGGACCTCGCGCCGGCCGAGCTGCTGCTTGGGAGCGTGCATCCGGTCCAGCGTGGCCTCCTGCGCGGGCTCGGCCTTGGACAAGAGGGGATGGAGGCGATCGTTGATCATGGCGTGGACCAGGGTTGGGCTTCCTGGCACGTCAAGGCTCAACGCGGGGGTGGGTGAAGGTACCAGGCTCTCGTAGCCGAGGCTGGCCGGTCCAGCCCCCCCGGTAGACCGGTTGGGTACGCCGAGCAGGAGATCACCGGGCTCGTGGTTCCCGGGCTGCATGCGGAGCAGGCCGTTGGCCCCGCTTGATCCGCTGCTGGAGCTCCTCTGGCCAGTCCTCGGGACGCTCGGAGGGGTAGATGGTCAGCTCCGGGCCCTCGCCATCGAGCAGGTCACCCACCCCTTGCCCCAGGATCTCGGAGGCGGCCTGGAGCCCCGAGAAGGTGGCACCGGCCACCCCGTGGCTCACGGTGCTGGCACCCACCATGAAGAGCCCATCGACGTCAGCGTCCACAGGGAAGGCCCCGGGTCCGACCTGGCCGCGCGTCTTGGCCAGGCCGTAGAGGTTGCCTCTGGTCACGTTAACGTAGTGCCGGTTGGTCAAGGGCGTGGCCAGCTCGTAGAACACCACGTTCTCGCGCAGGCCCGGCACGCGCTGGTCCAGGGTATCGAGCATGCGTTCAGCCAGCTCCTCCTTGAGCTCCTCGTAGGCCTGGCTGTGCTCACCGTGGGGCTCGTGGGCCCAACGTTCGAAGGCCCCGTGGGAGACGAAGGCGAAGGCCTCGCACGTGTGGTGTCCGTGGTGCATCTTCGAGGGGTCCTTGAGCGTGGGCGCCGCCAGGAACGTGCCAGGGATCTCCTCGGACCTTAGCACGCCGTCGGTGAGGCCCTCAGCGTAGATCCCGTCGACATCCTCATCGGCGTAGTACCAGTAGTTCCCTGAATCCAGTCCGGCGGCGCGCAGGTCCATGTCCACGGCGAAGAAGAGGCTCAGGGCCGAGACGCTGTACGTGGCGGCATCCAGTTTGCGCCGGGTGCGCCAGCCCAGATGCTCACGACCCACCAGGCCCTCGAGGGTCACATGTGGGTCGGCGTTGCTGATCACGACGGGGGCGCGGACCTCGGTGGCATCGTCCAGGCCCACGCCGGCAACCCGGCCGTCCTCGATGATGATGCGCTCCACGCGTGTGGAGAGCCGGATCTCGCCTCCGGCTCGGGCGAGCGCGCGGACGAAGGCACGCGGGATGGCCATGCCTCCACCGCGTGGGTACCACGCGCCGTCCAGGTAGTGATGGGTGATCCCGGCGTGCACGACGGCTGAGACCTGTGAGGGGGGCAGCCCGTGGTCCCCGGCCTGGCCGGCAAGGACGCCCTGGAGAACGGGATCGGAGACGTGCTTCTCGATCAGGTCCGCACCGGTTCGCCCAACCCACCGGGCCAGGAGCGCGGCTGCCTTGGTCGCCTCCCAGGCCTCCGGCAGCGAGCCCAGCTTGCGGACGGCTGAGAGCGCCTCCATGAGCTCGCGTACGAGGGTGATGTAGGCCTCGATCCCGTCGGCCTCGTGGGGGAAGGCCTCCTGGAGCGTCTCGATGAGGCGGTCCTCGCCCTTGGGGAGGTCGAACCGCTCGTCGCCGATGAAGATGTGATCGTAGCCGTCGGGGTTCATCTCGCAGAACTCGAGATCCTGGGAGACCCCCAGCCCCTCGTAGATGCGGCGCATCGAGCCGCCGGGTTGGAGCCCGCCGATGTAGTGGACCCCTGGGCTGAACTGGTAGCCCTCCAGCGTGAAGGACTGGGTGTACCCGCCCGGCACCTCGTGCTGCTCGACCACCAGCACCCGCTTGCCAGCCTGGGCCAACGGGAGGGCAGCCGAGAGGCCACCGGCACCGGATCCGATCACGACGACATCGTAGGACATGGTTCCAACCTTCCGGGCCAGGCCCGGCCCGCATCCATAGCACGGGTGCCCGAAGACCCTTGGCCATCCACCGGGTCCACCCGAAGCGTCCCCGGCAGGTACTTACATGAGGGGCACCCATGTAGGGTTGCACACGGCGCTTGCGTCGTGGACCATCCGCATCTCGGAGAGGCGCGCGGCATACTCGCGCCCACGCCCGGTCCCTTACGCGGGGCAGGGTGAACTGATCCGGAGGGGAACGTGCTCTGCACGCTTCCTGAGGGGATAACCGGGATGGCCGGCAGCGATGTCGGAGGTCGAAAGGCCGGATGCGACGCCCGGGTACCCATGCCGCAGGGTCGGCCGGGCGGCCTGACTTT
>CAYREV010000089.1:0-2002 GCA_964423345.1 uncultured Balneolaceae bacterium
GTCGACCGCGTCGCCTACGTCGACAGCGAGACGGTCGACCGCCTCCGGACCGAGTACGACTGGTTCCCGGCGCCGGGCGAGACGCGGGCGGTCGGATCGGTCCCCACGGACCTGGACGACCTGGTCGACGAGACGTTCCTCGGCGGGAAGGGGGCGAACCAGGCCGTCGCGGCTGCCCGTGCCGACGCCGAGGCGAGCCTCTTCGGGAAGGTCGGGACGGACCACGAGTCGTTCGGCGTCCTCCCGGCGATTTCGGGGTACGGTGTCGACGTGTCGACGGTGGCGGTGGCCGACGCGCCCACGGGGACGGCGTACGTCTTCGTGACGCCCGGCGGGGAGAACCACATCGCCATCGTCGGCGGGGCGAACGCCGCGGTCGATCCCGCGTACGCCCGCGCCAACCTCGAGCGGCTCCGGCGGGTCGACTGCCTCCTCGTGCAGAACGAACTCCCGGCGCGGACGACCGACGCCCTGTTCGCCGCCCTCGACGGCGGGGACGACCGGCCGACGGTGATCTTCGACCCCGCGCCGGCCGAGGGTGCGGCCGACCTGCTCGAGCACGACTGCGTCGATATCGTGACGCCGAACGACTCCGAGGCGACCGCACTCGCCGACGCGCTCGCCCGGTTCGACGGGACCGTCGTCTACAAGCACGGCCCCGAGCCGGTCGTCGTCGAGGCCGCCGACGGCGAGCGCTTCTCCGTCCGGCCACCGGTAGTCGAGGCCGTCGACACGACCGGCGCGGGCGACGTGTTCGTCGGGTTCCTCGCCGCGGCGCTCTCGTGGGGAGCCACGCTACGGGAGGCCGTCGAGTGCGCCTGCGTGGCCGCCAGCCTCTCCGTCGAGTCCGAGGGCGTCCAGCGGGCGACGCCGACGCTCGAGGCGGTGCGGGCGTTCGGGAAACGAGGGGAGCGCTGACCGGCGAGGCGACGTGGCCGCGCGCTCGTCGCCGGTGCCGAGAGTCGCCCGGACTACCGGCGACGAGCGAGCAGTCCCGCGAGCGCGAGCGCCACCAGCGCCGCGCCGACGCCGAACCCGGACCCGTCGGAGCCCGTCGTCGACGGGTCCGCGGTCACATTCCCGGCGCCGGCCGCGACCGCTCCGGAGCCCGAACCCGTTCCAGTCGACGGCCCCGGTGTCGGCGTTTCACCGACGGACCCGGCCGGCATCGGGGTCGCCGTCGGTGTCGAGCCGGAGGCGGTCGTCGGCGTCGAACAGGACGCGGAGGTCACCACGAGACGGCCGACGGGGACGCCGCCGACCGCCAGTTCGTACGTTCCGGGGGTGTCGAACGCCGCCGAGAGCGTCACCGTCCGTCGGCTACTGGCGGCCACCGCGACCGCCACGCTGTCGGCGACGGAGCCGTTCGCCGTGAGTTCGAGGCCGACCAGACCGCGGAACGGGTCGTAGTTCGCCAGTTCGACCCTGACCCTCACCGCCGTTCCGACCGGGACCCGCGCGTCGGTGAGTTCGCGGGAGACGACCTCCACGTCACCGTTCGGGGCGTCGCCACCGACCGGAGCGCCACCGCCGCCGCTACTGCCACCACCAGAGGACCCGGGCTCGACGCCGACGGTGACGACGTCGGTCCCGACCGCCGCGTCGTCGTCGGTCGCGTTCAGCCGGAAGCGGAGGTCGGTCCTCGAATCGACCGACGGGGCCGTGAAGACGGGCTCCGTCGTGTTACCATTCGAGAGGTTGACCGACGGACCCCCGACCTGCGTCCACTCGTACGCGAGCGGGTCGCCGTCGGGATCGGTGGTGTTCGTCGCGTCGAGGCGTGTCCGCTCGCCTTCGGTCACCGTCAGGTTCGCCCCCGCGTCGGCGAGGGGGGCGCTGTTGTGGACGGTCACGTTCAGTCGCGCCGTGTCGGTCGTCGCCTCGTGGTCGACCACCCGGAGCGTCACGGTGTAGTTCCCCTCGGCGGGAAAACGGTAGCCGACGCTCCGTCCCCGGCGGTCGATCGTGGCGTCGCCGTCGAACGACCACTCGTGGGCCACGA
>CAYREV010000089.1:2102-4336 GCA_964423345.1 uncultured Balneolaceae bacterium
GGGGCGAGCGAGACGGTGGTGGCGTCGACGGCCCAGCGGACGGTCGTCGCGTCGCCCTCCGGGTCGGTGACGTTCGCCGCGGACAGGACGACCGTGGAGGTCTCGACGGCTCCCGCCGGGACGGAGACGTCGGCCGTCGGGGCCTCGTTGGTCACGGTGACGTTCACGCCGGCCGTGTCGCTGGTCCCCCCCTCGTCGACGACCGTGACGGTGGCCAGGTACGTTCCCGGCTCCGGGTAGGCGTGAGTGACGTTCTCCCCGGTCGCGTCGATCCCTCCGTCGCCGTCGAGGTCCCACTCGTAGCGCCGGACGGCGGAGCGGTTGATCGTCGCCGCCGCCGAGAGGCGGACGGTGGTGTTCCGGGGGACGGTCGTCCGGTTCGCCTGTGCGGCTGCCGCCAGCGCCGCCTGCACCTCGACTGTCGCGTTCGGGCCGCTAGCGGCGTTGCCGGCCGCGTCACGAACCGCCACGACCCGAACGATGTAGTTACCGCCGGCCGGTCGCGTGGCGTTCAGCCGGTAGGCGGCCCTCGACCCGTCCGACACGTTCTCGAGCGCCTCGAGCCCGTAGCTCGTCGCGTTCGGTCCGTCGAGCGTGAGGTTCGCACCCCTCAGTGGCTCCGAAACCTCGAACGTCGCGACGAGCCGCCCGAAATCCGGAGCGGTCGCCGAGAGGTTCGAGACGGTCGGCGCGGTCACGTCCAGCCGCGTCGTCGCGTTCGCGGTGTACCCCGACGGGTTCGGGTTGCCGACCCGGTCAGTCACCCTGGTACGCACCTCGACGGTCCCCTCCGGGAACCCCGTGAGGTCGAGTCCGAGCGTCGCGTTCCCGGCGACCGGCCCGGTCTGATTCGTCACGGTGGAGCCGTTCGGGCCCGTCGCCCGCACGGAGACGGTGGCGGGCTCGGGCGACGGACCGCCACGGACCACCTCGACCGTCAGTTCGCCGCGCATCGTCGCGTTCACGGTGGCCGGAACGACCGTCGCGTTCGGGTCGGCCGGGTTCGCCGTGTCGACCGGGAACGGGGAGACGTCGGTGGCCACCGGGGAGTTCCCGTACCGGTCGACCACGTCCCGGACGGTCAGGTTCCCGGTGGCGTTCTCGCCGGCGTCGGCGAGCGGGACGCGTCCCGTCCAGACGGTGGCGTTCTGCCAGCCGCCGGTCCGGGGTTCGACGCCCACGGGCGACGAGGGGATGCCCTCGACGGTCACCGTCGGCGCGACGGACGCGTCCATCGGCTCGTCGAACCGGAGGGTGACGTTCCCGCCGCCCGCCGCCGCGGTGGCGTCGTCGTAGACCGCCGGGTCGAGCGTCGCTCCGGCGACCGGCCGTACCGCGTCCACGTGGACCGTCGAGGACTCCGCGGTGAACCCGGCGGCGTTCGTCGCCCCGTACGGCCCCACGAGCTTCGCCCGCGCCGTGACGTTCCCCTCGGGGAACCCGGTCAGGTTCGCCGTGAGGTGCGTCGTCGCTCCGGACGTGTCGACGGGTCGCGTCACCGTCCGGATCGTCCCGTTCTCGGCGACGAACTCGACGTGAAGCGTCTCCCCCAGCGGTGCCCGTCGGAACCGTACCTCGACCGGGACCGCATTATCAGTCGAGGCGTTGACGTGCGGGAGGTCGACGACGGTCGCCGTCGGGTCCTGCGGGGCGACCGCCCGCGAGGCGTTCACCAGCCCGTGGCCGGTCTCGACGTTCGGTTCGGTCCCCGTCACGTCCTCGGCGGTCCGCTCGAGGCGGTCACGGAGGGTCGGGGGTGCCACCTCGCCGCCGAAGCTGTCGGCGACGAGCGCGGCGACGCCGGCCGCGTGCGGCGCGGCGGCCGACGTCCCGTAGAAGGACCGCCCGTAGGTGTCCGAACTCACCCCGTCCGGGGCGACGAACGCCGGCTTGCGTCGGCCGTCGACGGTCGGCCCGCGGCTGGAGAACGGCTCGAGGCCCCCGTCGCCGTGGTAGACGGCACCGATCGCCGTCGCATCGACCGCCGTCGCCGGGACGGAGACGCTCTCGTCCGCCGTGTTGTACTCGATGGTGTCGCCGTACGGACCGAGCGCGAAGAGCGTGAAGTGGGCGTTCCCCGCGGCGTTCACGCGCCGTACCGCGAGGTGGTACGTGCCTGTTCCGCCGAAGCGTATCAGTTCCCGGGACGGCTGGCTCCCCGACTGCGTCGTCGTCGAGGACGCGACGACGTTCCCGGCCCCGTCCAGCAGGTAGAGGTCGTAGTCCTGGTCGGA
>CAYREV010000090.1:0-4296 GCA_964423345.1 uncultured Balneolaceae bacterium
GTCACCCTCTACGAGCTCGTCGAAGCCCTGGAGGAGGCCCGCGAGGATGCCACCCGCCGGCGTAGGCTTGCCCGCAAGCGCGAGGAAGCCAAGGAGGAGCGCCAGGAGGAGGGCAAGCAGAACGTCAAGAAGATCCACAAGGAGGATCTCGAGGCCGAGATCGCCGACGTGCGTCAGCGCGTGGCCGGCCTACCCGGCGAGACCACGATCCAAGCGATCATGGACGGCACCCGCGAGGACTACCTCACCGTCTTCATCGCCAGCCTCTTCCTCCATCGGGCCGAGATGGCCGAGGTCCGCCAGGAGGACTTCCCGTACGGCCCTATCACCATCGACCCGCTCGACAACATCCACGACCCCGAGGCTCCCTTGGTCGGCCTGCCCAAGAAGGACCAGATCAAGGAAGGCATCGGGGACGACCCACCTGAGGTGAACACCGACGATGACGGACAGCCAGCAGAGCCAGACGCCCCAACGGCCAGCTGAGGACGGCCAGGCCGACGACCTGATCGTGGAAGCCGCGCTCTTCAGCGCCGGCCGCCCCCTGTCAGCCGACGAGATCGCCGACCAGACCGGTCTCAGCGGCGACAAGGTCACCGACGCCCTGATCGGCCTCCGGGAGGCCTACCAGGACCGGCGCACCGCCTTGGACATCGTCAAGAGCGGTCACAAGTGGGCCCTGGCCCTCTCGGGCACCTACGCCGAGCAGACCCGCCACATCGTGCCGCCTGAGGTCCCTCGCCACGTCGTCCGTACCCTGGCCCTCATCGCCTACCACCAACCGATCCTCCAATCCGACCTGAAGGACCTGGTCGGTTCCAAGGTCTACGAGCACGTCGGGCACCTCGTCGAGGCCGGTATGGTCCGCAAGACCCCGGACGGGCTCACCTACGCCCTGTCGACGACCAGTGACTTCCCCGAGTACTTCGGGATCCCGGAGGACGATCCTGAACGGATCCGGAACTTCCTGGCCGAGAAGGTCGGCATCGAGCCCGAGACCGGCGAGGACGTGGTCGGCCAGTACGAGCCCGGCGACCTGGACCTCCCTGACCCCGAGGACCAAGCCTCCGAGGCTACCGACGATGAGGCACCGGCCGACGAGGCCCTGGCCGAGGATCCCGAGCCCGAGGCAGAGCCCTCCGAGGGGCACCAGGAGCCGATCGAGGTCGAGCGCCAAGAGGCCCCCGAGGCCCCGCCCGTGCCAGAGCAGGCCTGAGCTCACCGTGAGCTGTCGGCCGGCTGACCACGCCCGCCGGGGTAGAAGGGACCTTCGAGCCCACAAGCGCAGGCCGCGCGCCCACCTTGCGCCTCGGCCGTCTCACCGCAGCGCGGGCACGTGAACGTGCGAGCAGCGCCTTGACCTTGCGCCAGCGCATGGACCGCAGCCACGCCAGCCCACGCTTCCAAGAGCCAGAGCGCCACCGCGAACCCGGTCCGGCGCGCCCATAGCGGGGCCTGGACGACCCCGGCGACCACCAGGGTCGCCGAGACCACCAGGAGCAGGCCCAGCATGCAGACGAAGAGGACGACCACGCCCAACCCACCTCGCTCACGCCCACGCCGGTTGCCTTGCTCGACCGCCTGGCGCGGGTCGCCGGTCCCCAGGCCGGCCACGACCGGCACGCCCACGGCCCGTCCCATGACCCACAGGGCCACGATGAGCAGGATGAAGGTGGCCAATTGAGCCACCGCGCCCAGGGCGCCTTGCGGCGACCACAGCAGCAGGCCGGTGACCACGAGCCAAGGCAACCAGGCCAGGCCAGCGGCCAGGGCCGAGGGCGCCAGGCTGGATAGGGCCACCTGCCCCGCGGGGTCCTCCCGGTGCAGGGCAGCCGTGGTGCCGGCCAGGACCAGGTAGAACCACCAGGTGTGCAGGAAGAGCACCGCCAGGCTGGCCAGGGCCACCAGGGGATAGCCCACTTCGAGACCCGGCTCCAGGCCCACCAGCGCCACCTGGCCGACGAGGAGCAGGCCTACCGGCAGGGCGAAGCCCACGAGCAGCCCAGGCCGGTCGGCCAGGGTGCCAAGGGCTTGCCGGTAGGCGCCAAGGATGCCCGGGTGCTCGGGTGCATAGCCGCACGAGGGGCAGGGCTCCAGGGCCTGCCATGCCTCTCCGCATCGGGGGCAGGAGAGCTGGCTCATCGTCCCTCCTCCAGCTCGGAGGTGCGGTCCAGAGGCTCGCCGAGGGCCTCGATGAGCTCGCCACGCACCTCGACCAAGAGCTCCCGGGCGTTGCCTGGGATCAGGGCCTTGCACTTGATCCGGGCAGCCAGGCCCTCGGGGTGGGCCCCTATGCCCACGAAGGCGCGGGTGCCGGTACCCTTGATCTCCAGGTCGAAGGTCTCGGCAGCCTCGACCGTGTAGCCACGGCTCGAGAAACGCCCGCTCAGGCGGGCCAGGAGCCCGTCCATGGGCACCCGGGCATCGAAGACCAGCAGCTGCTCCACAGAGCCGCAGCGGGGTCGGGGTGGAAAAGGTTGCGACGCCCGGGTCAGCCCGGCAGCGCTAACCGAGCAGGCCCGAGACGGACCACCCGCGTGGCCGCGGCCATGTCCCCTAGCCGTTCATCGTCCTCCCCCAACTGGATCAGCACGGCATCGGCGGCCAGGAACAGCGGTCCCAGGGGGCCAAGCGCCCAGGTCAAGCGGAGCACGTTGCGTACGATGGCTGGGTAGAGCCCGGGCGCCTGGAACCGCTGATCCACGACCCGGAGACCCACCAGGCGCTTGCCGGGCGTGGTCGCCACCAGGGCCTCGCCGACGACGAAGTAGACGAAGGGGATCACCAGGTAGAGCATGCTGGCCGCCAGGAGCAGCTGGCTGTCCTCGAGCAGGGCATCGATCCTGCCCCGGGCGATGGCCAGGATGAGCACGAGCCAGATCACCAGGGTGATCAGCGCATCGGCGATGTAGGCGGCTGCCCGCTCGACCAGGGTGGCCGGGCGCGGCGCTCGCAGAGCCCCGAGCCTCATAGGACCCCCTCCTGGATGCGCACCGTACCAGGGGCCGCCTGCCAGAGCCAGCCAGATAGGCGCTTGGCCAGCTCCACCGTGTCCGCGGCTTCATGCCAGGCAAGCTCGCCCTCCTCGGCTGCCCTGGATCGCCGGGCCAGAAGATCCAAGCCGGCGCGCACCTCGGGGTGGGCCCGGGCGTCGAGCACGCTGGAGAGCCGAGGATGCCCAGCACGGGTGAGGCTCTCCAGGGCTTGCCTGGCCTCGTCGACGGCCTCGCGGGTCAGATCCTCGGAGAGGGCGACGTCGGCTCGTGCCAGGTGGACCAGGCACCGCTCCCTGGCCGAGGTCCCAGCCAAGCTGGCGGCCTGCGCGATGGTGGCCTTCGGGTCCGGCACCCGCTTGGCCGGCAGCTCGGGATCCCCGATGGGGGCCGGCGGGGCAGGTTTGGCCATGGCCAAGCCCAAGCTCAACGCGAGGCCCAGGGCCCCGGAGAGGAAGATCAGGTCGAAGGCACCACCACCACCGATGACCAGGGCCGTGCCGGCCGAGGCTTCGTGGGCCACGTCGAAGAACGCCGGCAAGCGCAGCACGTCGGCCCCCAGGAGCACACCCAGGCTGCCTGCCGCGAAGGCCATGGGCCCGGCCCTCAACGGATCGGCTCGGCCCAGGACCAAGCCTGCGGCCAAGGCCACGCCCGGCGGCACCAGGAACCAGGGGAACCCGACCACGGCGCCGCGCCCTGCCTCCACGCTGACCGCCGGGTAGGTGGCCGCTGCAACGATCACCGCCGCCAGGCCCGTCGGCCAGAGCAACAGCCGGCCCTTGCGCGCCAGCCGCCAGATCAGGATCAAGGGCACGATGGCCCCGCCCAGGTTGATGCCGAAGATGGCATCGCCCACCGGGAACAGGGGCAGGCTGACGACCTGACCGGCCACGGCGCCAAGGGTCAGCATGGCCACATCGCTGGGCTCGAAGCCCATGGCCTCAGGCAGGTCGCCCCGGGTCTGGAAGACAAGGTAGATCGCCAGCAGGCTGGCCGCGGCCAGGGCCACGTCCCATCGGGCGCCCAGGCTGGGTAGGAGCTCGGCGGCCTGGAGCAGGCCAAGGGCGGGCACGTACCCACCAACCGGGATGGGGGTCAGGAACCCTTCGTTTGTCAACGGCGGGCACCACCGTGGCCCCGAGTGCCCCGAGGGAGCTGTCGCCACCTCCCAGCTCCTCCGGCTCGGCGCTGAGCCCCGGCGGCCCAAGGTTCTTGTAGCATGACCGCTACCCTGGGCTCGTGGGCCGGTCCTGGAAGGAACGCCGCAACCGCGACCACTTCTACAAGAAGGCCAAGCAGG
>CAYREV010000091.1:0-4296 GCA_964423345.1 uncultured Balneolaceae bacterium
TTCAGATAAAACAACTACAAGAAGCATTGGGTATCCCCTTGATTGAGGTGATAGGTCGCCAGGTATACCTAACAGAAGCGGGTCGGCACCTTCAACAAATGCAGCAATCCGTAAAGGGGGAGATCGAATCGTTTAATGCTACTATTTCACAGCTTAAAGGGGGCCTGGAGGGTAATCTCACCATTTCAGCAGCTTCCACGGCCAAATACTTTTTACCTTATTTGTTGGGAGAATTTCAGCAACGGTATCCTCAAATACAGATTTCGCTCAAGGTAACAAATAGGGATGAAGTATTGGGTCATCTCAAGAGTAATGAGTATGATCTAGCAATATTGACACAGGTACCCGATGACCAATCTATTGATGTGATTCCTTTTCTTGAAAATCCATTGGTTATTTGTTCTGCTCCCGATCATCCGTTTGCTAATAAATCTGATGTTAGCATTCAGCAACTTGAAAATGAACCTATTATCTATAGAGAACTGGGTTCCGGTACGCGAATGGTGTTAGAGCGTTATCTTGCAGAACATAGTATTGCAGTAAAACCAACCATGGAGCTTGGTACAAACGAAGCTGTCAAACAGGCTATAATGGGAGGGATAGGCATCTCTCTTATATCAAGATTGAGTCTAGAAAACGAGCTTACACTCAATAAAATATCCATCCTTGATGTCCAGAATTTACCCATTATGACCCATTGGCATGCACTTTCCAAAAAAGAAAAAAAATTGTCTCCAGTGACCAAAAACTTTTTAACATTTTTGCAGGAGAAAAATATTAATCAATTACTTCCATGATTAATTTTGTTTTCATTTAACCCTCCTTTTCCATCCACTCCCGGGTGGTTTGATCGATGGGCACGTCGAAAAAGTTTTTGAGCTCCTCTAGTCGATCGGGGTTCACCTGCAACGCCACCTTTCGTCCCTTTTTGATGGATTCCACCAGTCCGGCGTGGCGCAATTCTTTCAGGTGAAGGGAAAGAGATGATTTTGATATTCCCAGGTCTTCTTTCAGTGCTCCGAAGTCGCAGGTCGGCTCTTCCAGGCAGCAATCCTCCTCTCTGTTTACCGAACAGCAGGTATGCACCCGTCGGATAAGACGTTTTAGGATGGCAAGACGCTTGGGATGTCCCAGCGCCTTAAAAGCGATATCAAGCGATTGGCTCATAGCAATATTTTGGTTAACCTTTAGCGTAGTTTAAAAGTTTTAAATTAGTTAAACAAAAGATGATTCATGATCTATTTAAAATCTATTTTCTATTTTATTGTGGCCGGACTCTTTGAAATCGGCGGGGGATACTTGGTCTGGATCTGGCTGCGGGACAGCAAGAGCTGGATGTACGGACTTTCCGGGATGATCATCCTTGCCCTCTACGGTTTTATCCCTACACTCCAACCCGCCCACTTCGGACGGGTATACGCCGCTTATGGAGGAGTATTTATCGTACTTTCCCTGCTGTGGGGATGGAAGGTGGATGGCATCCAGCCGGACAAATACGATATTGCCGGGGCCCTTTTTGCCCTGGCCGGCGTTGCTATTATGATGTACTGGCCACGGGGTTCCTAGAGTGGATAAGAAACAAATCATTTGACTTGGCAATATACCCTCCTTATGTTTTATTGTTTAAAAATTAATAAACAATAAAACATAGGTATGGAAGCTTCACTATTTACCGGCAGGTACACCCGAAAAGGTATCCTGTATGGTCTGTTAGGTACACTGTTTATGTCATTGATTATGCTCATCGGTATGGCCACCGGCGTGAGTCCCATTCCCGAACCTATTCCCCTGGCAATTGCAAAGGGAATATTGGGAAGCGTTCCACAGCCTGCGCTGATGGCCTTTGCCATTATTACTCACTTTGGATATGGTGCGTTCTGGGGTGTCCTGCTATTTAATTGGTTAAAAGAGCAGGGGAACATCTGGCACGGACTCGGATGCGGAGTTTTTCTCTGGCTTATCATGGAGCTCATCGTCCTGCCTTGGTTGGGATGGGGCCTTTTTGGTTCAGCGATCACCCCTAAAATTGCTGCCGCAACGTTGGTTCTGCATCTGATTTACGGAGGCACGCTTGGATGGGGACTGAAACGTATCTACAATGCAAGCTGAAATAAGTAATCTTTAATATAAGACAATACTAATACTGCTTATTATGTCCAGTAATAACCCGCCTTTGGCATGTAACTTTACCGCAATTGACAAGGAAGAGCGCAAGAAGCACAAACAAAATGCGGAGGAGGTTTTTACCTCGGTGGAAGAGTGGCAAGAGCTGGTGGACGGCTATGCTTTCCGTATCCCAACAGGCACTGATATGGTGGAAAAGACAGGATCGTTTATTGCCCGCGAGCGGCTTTGTTGTCCGTTCTTCACATTTACCCTGGAAGTTACGCCCGACAATGGACCCGTTTGGCTTAAACTGACCGGCGATGATGAGGTCAAGCAATTCATTAAGCTAAATGTTATCCCTCAGCTAGGAGGCGGGATGGATTGAAAATTCTTATTCTGAACACACCCCGATTTTCCGCAAACCCTCGGAAGCTCACCAACAGTACGCTAGCGCTACGTCTCAGGCCCTCTCAAGAGGGGAATATTCACAGTTTTAAAAATATATTAAACACCTATCCTCCGGCCTTTGAATATGGTGCTGGTAAAAGTGCAGGGGCCGGTCATTTTTTTGGGTTCCGTTTTTTCATGACTGAAAAAACGGAACAAGACACTAGAAAAAAAAACGGATACATATTATATAGGTATCAATCCACCTGTCCGCCCTACCGCCGGTTGTCGGTCACAGCTCCAAGGCGGAACTCCTAATAACTGGACATTGGTTAACTCGACAATTTTTGTCAAATTATAGGATTTTACCGAACAAAGTCCCCTCCTTGCGCCAGCCGGCGGAGGGAGGGGTTAGGGGTGGTCATAAAATCTGCTGATTTGGCTTTTACTATTTTAGGAGTCCATAATATCAATATCTGGAACTTTTAAAAAAATATTGCCTGATCATCCCCCTGGCCCCCTTCAGTTCTCATTTGTCAATTTTTCAACGTCCCTGCCCAAAGGGGGACTTTAAATCAGGCCTTGTAAGGTCAAGAGCCTATTCCCTCTAGTTTTGGATTCCGTTTTTGCGTCGTTACAAAAATGGAACAAGACATTAAGGTAAAAGCCCCCATACACTGTTTCCTGACATAAAGGATCCTGAACCAAGGCTGACTACACCAAGGTCGCCCACGCTTCAAAGTACAGCCTACGTAGCTAAAGCTACTTCGGTGCAGGAGGCCTTTAGCGATGTGGCGTTTCATTGGACAAATCCAGAAGGAAGTATACCTGTTTTAACCGCCTTACATTATATAGGACTTCAGACTTTTATTTAAAGCTCATCCATATAGCAATGCCAATGATGATATTGGCGGCCGTTCCGAATTTGGCATCGGGCCAGTATAAAAAGACAAGCACCTGGGAAATGACAAGGGCGATTATTCCAAGTATCCACCACCAATCGGTCTTCAGCATATAGCCGCCGGCGGTAGCCAGCATCAGCAGGCAGGCCACCAGCCAGAAGATCCCGGACACTTTGGATATCGGGATATTGAGCTGTTCAATTTCTGCCAGCTGAAAAGCCTTCAGGAAGCCCATCAGATGAATAAGTCCATGGATTACTGTGACAAGAGGGATAAGTATGCGCAGCATGATGGTGAATTTAGTTAAGTGGTTGTTGGACAGGCTCCATACTTCGGAGCAGGGTGAAACTCAGTGAATCAATATGGGCCGCGTGGCTGTGTCCCGCTGAAATATTAGACAAAACGACCACTCCTTTTTTGCGGTCCAGATCCAGTGCCATGGAGGAGCGATAGCCACCGGTGCCCCCGTTGTGCCAGTGCCAGCGTGTGGTGGAATCCTGTTTCAGGATAAACCAGCCCAGGGCGATATCCATCTTTTCGTCTACACGGAAAGTTTTCTGCTGCTGTAGGTTCAATACCTTATTACTGGTATCAAAGTTGGCGGATCCAAACCGGGCCATATTCTCGGCCGTAGAGAGGAGGGCTCCCGCCCCGGGTATTGCTCCAAGGTCCCAGTTGGACGCAGAATTTCCGCGCTTGGTTAATCCGGGTACCAGTTTATCCGCAACCAGTATTCGTTGGGTTGTTGAGTGAGGCATATCCAGTGGTTCAAATATCCTCTGTTGTAGCATTTTTTCGTAGGATTGATCTTCAACATGGGTTAACACATACCCAAGGATGCCAGCTCCGATATTGGAATACTGAAAGTGGGTGCCCGGGGCATGATCCAGCTCCATTTCAT
>CAYREV010000092.1:0-4261 GCA_964423345.1 uncultured Balneolaceae bacterium
GGCCCTGCCGGGCGAGCGTCAGCGTGTCGTCGATGATCGCGTTCATGCGGGAGAGCGCGTCGGCGACGATGTCCAGGTGGGCGACGTCGACTTCCTCCCTGGCGAACTCGAGCCGGGCCTGGGCGACGTTCAGCGGGTTGCGGAGGTCGTGGCTGACGACGCCCGCGAACTCCTCGAGCCGCTCGTTCTGTCGCCGGAGTTCGGCCTGCTGGCTCCGGAGTTCTGCCTCGAACCGGATGCGATCGAGCGCCCTGGCGGTGTGGGCGACGAGCAGTTCGGCCAGTTCGAGGTCCGACTCGTCGAACGCGTCCGGCTCGGCCGCGACGGCCTGGAACACCGCCACTCCCCCGACGGGGACGCTGACGCCCGACCGGTAGCTCCCGTCGGCCGGGTCGGCGTCCGTCTCCTCCGCGATGTCCTCGACGAGGTAGGACTCGCCGGACTGGAAGGTCCGTCCCGCGAGCCCCTGGTCGGTCCGCATCCACCGGGCGCCGCCGTCCGGGGCCATCGCGGAGACGGCCTTCGGGACGAGCCACCCGCCCTCGGCGACGAGCACCGAACACATCCGGAAGTCGAGCACCTCGCTGGCGGCCCTGACGGTCGCCTCGCAGGCCGCCCCGACGGTCTCGCACGTCGCGATCCGCGCCGCGGCGTCGTGGAGCGTTTCGAGCACCCGCTCGCGCTCTCGCCGGTCCATCACGTCCTTGACGGTCACGAGCAGCCGGTCGCGGCCCTCGATGGTGGTCACCGTCGCGTCCACCTCCACCCAGACGATCGTCCCGTCCTTCCGGCGGTCGGGCCACTCGAACGTGAACGACGGGTCGGCTATGGCCCGGTCGAGAAGTTCGTGGGCGTCGTCGACGTCGTACCCTGGGACGTCGGCGGTGACGTCCACGAGATCGAGGTCGAGCGTCTCCTCGCGGGAGTACCCGAGCAGTTCGCAGTAGCGCTCGTTGACGTCGAGCAGTTCGCCGGTGTCGAGGTCGCGGACGGTCAACCCCACGTCGACGTTCTCGAACACCTCGCGGTAGCTGAGGTCCGTCCGGTCCCGGTCGACCGCCCGCTCGACGGACGCTGCCAGACGGTCGGTCGCGTCCGCCCCGGGGACGTACCCGGAGACGCCGGCTTCGACCGCCTCGACCGCGACCGACTCGGAACCCTCGGTCGGACAGAGCACGACCGGGACTCCCGGTCGGCGTTCCCGGAGCCGCCGCACGACCGCGAGTCCGTCCACCTCCGGGGGGTCGTGACCGCAGACGACGCAGTCGACCCGCTCGGCTCCGAGGTGCTCGACTGTCGACTCGCTCCCCGACGCCCGGGAGACGTCGAACCCGGCTCCCTCGACCGCGTCCACGAAGCCCTGGCTCGCCCCCACGAACAGAACCGCACCACGCCCTGGCTCCCCCTTCTTCATCGGACGTTCCGTGTGTACCGGTACATCCAGAACATATGTCACTAGGGGTTGGATCTATCAGTGAGGTCGCACTCGAGCGGGCCGCCGCTATCGGAGGTCGAACGCCGCCCAGAGCGGGTAGTGATCGGAGATGCGCCAGGAGAGCGACTGCCGACTCAGCCCGCGGCGTGGCAGGACGACGTCCTCGAAGTCGAAGTAGCCGCCCTCGCGGTACGCGAGCGAGAGCGCCGGCCGGTCCCCGTCGTCGGTGAACCAGGCGATCTGGTCGTAGAACCGCTCGAGGTGGGGGTGCTCCCGGTCGCTCCACAGCGTCCGCGGCACCGCGTGGAGGTCATCGGGGACGGTCAGTCCGGTCGAGGTGAACGCCTCGTAGCGCTCGTCTCCCCGCCGATCGATGTTGAAGTCGCCGAGCGCGACGAGGTTGTGGTCCCACGAGTTCACGTCGCGGGCCCACTCGTCGAGCCACTCGGCGATGGCTCTGAGCTCGGACGTTCGCTCGCTCGCCGAGTTCCCGTACAGGACGTGCAGCGTGACGAGGATGAACGTCTCCCCCCCACACCGGAACGCGACGGCGTATGGCGTCCGGGCGAACTGCCGTCGGAGCGCGTCCGCCTCGATTCGGTCGAACGCCGCTTCGGGGACGACCAGTTCGCCGACCAGCCCGGAGGGCTGGACCGTCCGCCGATCGAACAGAAAGCCCAGCCGTTCGTCGTTGCCGGGGTCGCCGAGCGTGACGTCCGAGAGCACCAGTCCCCAGTCGTCCCCGAGTACCTTCATCGTGTGGCGGAGCGCCTTCAGGTCCCCGCGGACCTCCTGGAGGGCGACGACGTCGAACCGGCGGATCACCTCCGCGATGGTCAGTATCGACTGGAGGTCGCGCTTCGGGCTGTCCTCGTCGGTCGACTCCCACCGCTCGGTGAGCCCGCCGAAGTGCCGGACGTTCCACGTGCCGATCAGCAGGCTCCGATCGAGGACTCTGGGAGGAAGGCGCTCGTCGAGCGCCGCGTCGAGCAGCGCGAGGTCCTCGCGGACCGCTTCGGGCGGCGTGTCGGTCACGCGTGGCACGATCTGTCCCCCCGATCCCCGCGGCTCATCGGTTCAGCCGCTCGCGGGCCGTGCGCTGCCAGTCGGTTGCGGTCACCTCCCCGACGCCCGAGATCGTCCTGAGCTCCGTCTCGTTCACGCCGGCGAGGTCCGCCACGGTCACGACGCCGATCTCCCGGAGGTCGTTCGCCCGCTCGAGGTCGATCCCCTCCAGGGTCGTCACCGGTATCAGTTCGGGGTCGGTCCGTTCGCTCAGTCTGGAGACCTGATCGGCGAGCGTCTCGTTGGTCCGGCGGAGCTCGGCGAACCGGTCGTCGAAGGTCGTCACCAGGTCGGCGCGTATCCGATCGCGCAGGTCGTCGATGTCGATGTCCGGTCGCTCGGGTTCGCTCAGCTCGTCGAGGAGGCGCTGGCGTAGCTCCTCGACGAACCGTTCTGTGACCCTGACGTCGAGGGTGTCCTCGCTGTCCTCGAACCGGTCGACGGCCACCGAGCCGTCGGAGGAGGTGAACTCGATCGCGCCGCCGTGGTCGGCGAGCCCCTGGAGCTCCCGGAGCACGCCCTCGGGGTCGGCCTCGCCCTCGACCATCGCCCTGAATCCGACCCGGTTCCCGGCGACGTCGGTCGAGATGGCGACGGAGTCGTCGGGGGAGTAGAACGACACCCGGCCGTCCTCGTCTCCGGCGACGGTCTCCGCGCCCTCGACGGCGACCGACCGGAGCGCGTCGCTGTCGAGGACGAGCCCGTCGTCGGTGGCGGTGACGTCGATGGCGTCGCTCTCGGAGCGGACGTCGACGTCGCCGTCGGCGTCGGGTTCGACGCCGCCGACCGACGCGACCGCCCCCTCGACCTGCCCGACGACGACTCCGTGGGGGTTAGAGCGGTCGGTCGCGTGCGTCGCGACCGTCGCGTAGACGAGGTCGGTCGGGTAGACGAGCGGTCGCGACGCGTCATCGACCGTCCAGGCCTCGTCGGTCTTCTCGACCGTCGCGAGCACGAGCGGCGTGTTCGAGGGCGAGCGGTCGAACGACTCGGCCGCCATCCGTCGACCCGCCTCGTCCGGCGCTTCGTCCGGGCCGGGAAGGGGGACCTCGGGGACGGGCTTCGGTCCCACGAGGTTCTCGCCGTCGTCCGTCTCGGCGGGTTCGGCCTCGAGGACGAACGTCTCGACGACGCGGCCGTACTCGCTCCCGTCGCCGCTCGCGTGCTCGGTGCCCGGCGCTGGGACGCGCTCGGTCGAGCAGGCGTCGTACCGGAGCGTCAGCGCGAACCGATCGCCGACGGCCGTCTCGTCGGCCGCGAACGGGGCGTCGCTCCCCGGGCGGTGGACGGTGATCGGCCCGGTCCCCTCGGGGACGACGACGGGCCGACCGGCCGGGTCGAGTGCGACGCCCGGGTCGAGCGTCACCCGGAGGATGCCGTCGCGCTCCTCGGCGTCGGTCACCTCGAGGCCGGTCACGACCCCCGTGCCGAGGACGCCACGCGAGACCGCCCCGAGGCGGCGGCGGTGGTAGTCCTGCTCGGCCGCCATGTCGCGGGCCGTCATCAGCTTCCCGTGGAAGTAGCGGTTCCGCTCGAACTGTGCCGGAACGCCCGTCTCGGCGTCCGACGAATCGTGGGTCATCTGGGGTGTCTCCATCGTTGGTAGATCATCGTGTGTGGTGTCGTGTGGTGTGCTGTGGACCCCGTTCAGGCGAGGCGGCCCTCCTCGTCCAGGCGGTTTCGGAGCGTCAGCTGTCCTGCCGGTTCGCGCTCCCGGAGCGTCGTGTCGGTCCCGAGCGTCGATCGTTCGACCCGGAACTC
>CAYREV010000093.1:0-4248 GCA_964423345.1 uncultured Balneolaceae bacterium
TCGGGTTCGGGTTCGGGTTCGGCGGCATTCGATGCCGTGCCTTCCTGCGGGAGTGCCGGGGCCGGCTCGCTCGGTGCCGCAGCCTCGTCCGTCGCAGGAGTCCCGTCGTTCGCCGGGGTCGTCTGCAGGCTCTCGGGCGGCTGGGGATCCGCCACGTCGCGACGCTGGACCTCCACCGGCTGCTCGATGGTCAGCACCGGCTCGGGGCGATCCTCCCGGGGGGCCGGGTCGTCGAACAACAGCGGGACGAAGATCACCGCCAGGGCGATCAGGATCAGCGCACCGCTGACCCGCTCACGCATACCGTATTTCATGTCGCTCCCTCGCTGGGCCTGTCATCCGTTGCAGTCTGCGCCCGGGACGCCCAGGCCGCCAGCACGGCGCCCACGGTGAAGAAGGACCCGCAGACCAGCACCCGATCCTGGGGCTCGAGGCGCGCTTCCAGCCAGTCCGCCCCCTGCCCCGGCGACGCGGCGCGATGCCATACCGTCTGGCCCAGGGCCTCGAGGCGGGCGGCCAGCGCGTCGGCGCTGCGCGCCCGGTCGCCGTCGAGGCTGACCGGCACCCAGGCGTCGATCACCGGCGCCAGGGTGCGGATCACGCCATCGGCATCCTTGTCGCCCAGCATGCCGAGCAGGGCGATGGTGCGTCCCCGGCAGGGCCGCTCGGCCAGGCGACCGGCCAGGTAGCCGGCGGCATGGGGATTGTGCCCGACGTCCAGGCACCACTGGCCCCGCCACTGCATGCGACCGGGCAGCGTCACCGACGCCAGGCCCTGGCGGCAGGCGGCCTCGTCCAGTGCGACGCCGGCCAGCGCCAGGGCCTGCAGGGCGGTGGCGGCATTGTCCAGGGGCAGGCCCGGATCGGGCAGCGCCGCCAGCCGACGCGCCCGCCCCGCGGCGTCATGCCCCCGCCAGGTCCAGCCGGGATCGATGGCCAGGCGCCGGAAGGCCTCGCCCAGGGCATGCACCGGCGCCCCCAGCGCAGCCGCGGTGGCGCGCACGCTCGTCGGCAGCGCGGTGCTGCCGAGGACCGCCGGTCGCCCCGGACGCATGATGCCGGCCTTTTCCCGACCGATACCCTCGAGATCGTCGCCGAGAAAGGCCGCATGGTCCTGGGCGATGGTGGTGACCACGGCCACGTCGGCATCGAGGATATTGACCGCATCCAGGCGCCCGCCGAGGCCGACCTCGAGGATCGCCAGGTCCGGGCCCCGCGCCGCGATGGCATGCAGCGCCCCCAGGGTGCCCGCCTCGAAATAGGTCAGGCTGACCGGGTCGCCGTCATGCCGGGCGGCGTCGACCGCCTCGAAGCCCGCCACCAGGCAGTCGTCATCCGCCTCCTGGCCGTCCAGGCGGAGGCGCTCGTTGTAGCGCAGCAGGTGGGGCGAGGTGTAGGTCGCCGTGGTCCAGCCATGGGCCCGGGCCAGCGCCTCGAGCATGGCCACGGTGGACCCCTTGCCGTTGGTGCCGGCCACGGTGATCACGCGCCCGGCGACGGGGCCGTCCAGCAGGCCCATACGGCGCGCGACCTCGGCCACCCGCTCGAGGCCGAGATCGATGTCCACCGGATGCGCCGCCTCCAGCCGTGCCAGCCAGGCCTCGAGCGGGGAAAGGGAAGCGTCGTGCATGGGCTCCTGGCTCAGCGGCCGGCGTCGGGGCGCTGCTCGTCGCCCGTCGGCTCCGGCGTCTCCACCGGCTCGGCGGCGTCCGCCGCGGCCGGCGCCTCCTCGCCCGGGGCCTCCGCCTGCTGCGCCGCATCCACCAGGTCGGGCTCGACCGCCGGCGCGGGCTCGGCCAGGCCGGTGGTCGGCTGGTGGGTCAGCTTGCGCAGCACCCCGCCGAGGCGGGCACGGATCTCCTGGCGATGGACGATCATGTCCACGGTGCCGTGCTCGAGCAGGAACTCGCTGCGCTGGAAGCCCTCGGGCAGCTGCTCGCGTACCGTCTGCTCGATGACCCGGGGCCCGGCGAAGCCGATCAGGGCATTGGGCTCGGCGACGTTGAGGTCGCCGAGCAGGGCCAGCGACGCCGAGACCCCGCCGAACACCGGGTCGGTGAGCACCGAGATGTAGGGCACGCCGGCCTGCTTGAGCTTCTCCAGGGCGGCCGAGGTCTTGGCCATCTGCATCAGCGAGAACAGCGCCTCCTGCATCCGCGCCCCGCCGGAGGCGGAGAAGCAGATCAGCGGGATGCCCTCCTCCAGGGACAGGGTGGCGGCGCGCACGAACTTCTCGCCCACCACGGCGCCCATGGACCCGCCCATGAAGGTGAACTCGAAGGCCACGGCCACCACCGGCAGCCCCTCCAGGGTGCCGCGCATGGCGACCAGGGCATCCTTCTCGCCGGTGGCCTTCTGGGCCGCCGTCAGGCGGTCCTTGTATTTCTTGGAGTCCCGGAACTTGAGGCGATCGCTGGGCTCCAGGTCGGCGGCGACTTCCTCGCGACCGTCCTTGTCCAGGAACCAGTCCAGCCGCTTGCGGGCGGTGAGGCGCAGGTGGTGATCGCACTTGGGACAGACGTTGTGGTGCTTCTCCAGCTCGGGCAGGTAGAGCACCGCCTCGCACTTGGGACACTTGCGCCACAGGCCGTCGGGCACGCTCGCGCGACGGTCCTTGCGCTGAATGCGGCCCACCGAGGGCACGATCTTGTCTAGCCAGCTCATGTCAGAAACGCTTCCATCTATGCTGTCGCCCCCGGCGAACCGGGGGCGGAATCGAATCGGTCGGCGCGGGGCCCGTCACGCATCCAGTGCCTGACGCATCTCGCCCAGTACCGCCTCCAGGGCGGCGGGAATCGCCTCGGGCGCATCGGCGTTCTCGGCGATTCGGCTGACCAGCGCACTGCCCACGATCACGCCGTCGGCGACCCGGCCCATCTCGGCGGCCGAGGCCCCATCGCGAATGCCGAAGCCCACGCACAGCGGCAGGTCGGTCAGCTCGCGCAGCGGGGCCAGGTGCTCGGCGACATCGTCGGCATTGGGGGCGGCGCCACCGGTCACCCCCTTGAGGGACACGTAGTAGAGATACCCCTCGCCGTGGGCACATATTGTAGCGGCCCGGGCGCGGGAAGTGGTAGGGGCCACCAGGAAGATCGAGGCCAGGCCGCGCGCCTTGAGGGTCGGGCCGAGGATGTCGGCCTCCTCCGGCGGCATGTCGACGATCAGCACCCCGTCGACGCCCGCCTCGCGGGCCTGGTCGGCGAAGGCCTCGAGGCCGATGCGCTCCACCGGATTGAGGTAGCCCATCAGCACGATCGGCGTCTCGGCGTCGTCGCGGCGGAACTCGCGGACCATCTCGAAGAGGTGCGAGAGCCGCACCTGGTGCTTGAGGGCGCGCTCGCAGGCCTTCTGGATCACCGGGCCATCGGCCATGGGGTCCGAGAACGGCACCCCCAGCTCGATGACGTCGGCCCCGGCACGCACCAGGGCGTGCATGAAGCCCACGGTATGCTCCGGGGCCGGGTCGCCGGCGGTGATATAGGGTATCAGGGCCTTGCGGTCCTCGGCCTTGAGTGCGGCGAAGCGTTGGTCGATACGGTTCATCGGTGCCCTCAGAATTCGATGCCGTCGAGCTTGGCGACGGTCATGATGTCCTTGTCGCCACGTCCGGACAGGTTGACGACGATGTTCTGGTCGGGGCGCATCTGCGGCGCCAGCACCTTGGCGTGGGCCAGGGCATGGGCCGACTCCAGCGCCGGCATGATGCCCTCCACATGGGTCAGCTCGCGGAACGCCTCGAGCACGGCGTCGTCATCGGCGGCCACGTAGTTGACCCGCCCGACGTCCTTCCAGAGGGCATGTTCCGGCCCCACGCCGGGGTAGTCGAGCCCCGCCGAGATGGAGTGGGTGTCGGAGACCTGCCCGCCCTCGTCGGACATCAGGTAGGTGCGGTTGCCGTGCAGCACGCCGCGCGGCGCGCCCGAGGCCAGCGGCGCGGCGTGACGCCCGGTGGCGACCCCGTCGCCGCCGGCCTCGACGCCGTACATGGCCACCTCGTCGTCCTCGACGAAGGGATAGAAGAGCCCCATGGCGTTGGAGCCGCCGCCGACGCAGGCGATCAGGGCGTCGGGCAGCCGGCCGAACTCCTCGACCGACTGGCGGCGCGCCTCGCGGCCGACCACGGCATTGAAGTCGCGCACCAGCATCGGATAGGGATGTGGCCCGGCCACGGTGCCGATGATGTAGAAGGTGTTGTCGACGTTGGTCACCCAGTCGCGCAGCGCCTCGTTCATGGCGTCCTTGAGGGTC
>CAYREV010000094.1:0-4166 GCA_964423345.1 uncultured Balneolaceae bacterium
ACGCTGGAGCGCGGGGACGTGGATGCATGATCCGCACCGCCCACGCCCCGTTCCCCGACCGGGTCATCGGCGAGTTGGCCTTCGACATGGGCCTGTTGATGGCCGCTACACGGGCACGCCTGGAGGCGCCCATGCTGGTTCGCAAGCTCAGCCAGGGAGATGGGGAGGCCCACGCCGAGTTTCGAACTCAAGTCGCCCGAGCACTGGCAGGATGTCTTCGCTGGGAGGAGACCTCGATCCGGGCCCTCTACGTCATCGGGTCGGCAGCCAACGGCAGTTGCCGGCCGACCAGCGACCTGGACATCGTGGTCGTGCTCCCGGAGCGCGATCGTCGCATCGAGGCGACCTTGGACCTGGTGGCCGAGGACATCTCCGATGCCTACCGGTCCATCCTCCCCGATATCCACGACGAGTTCTCGCTCCTGGACCTCCACTACGTGACCGACGTCGACATCGAGGCGAACAGGGGCTTCGCGCCGGCGCTGAAGGGCTCGAACATCCCCCGGTTCCCCATCAACTCGATCCAGCGGACCAAGCTCACACGGAACACGCAACGCGAAGCTTGACGGCCCGGCGGCCCATCCCCCCTCGGCGGGCGTCATGCCCAGCGCAAGCCACGACCAGATACCTTGAAAACTAGAGATTTAGGGCCTTTAACCTGTCAAAACGTTCAAACAGGGCGGGGGGCATCCCTTGTATGATGTCCCCCGAGGCACCATCCTGCCAAACCTGTGGGTCCACTGACGCGGTGGTCGATCTCAACGAACTGGGCTTCGGGCCCGGGCACGAGCTGGATGCGATCCACCTCTGCCGCTCGTGCATCGAGACCCGGAAGGCTGCGTCCTGGGACAAGGAAGACCCGGATGGCCAAGGCATCCTTCAGGCACTTGGTGAGCGTGACGACCCACCCAAGGAAAGGTACACGTTCGTGAAGGATGCCGACGACACGGTCCACCTGCTCAGACTCCGGTCCGATTGGGTCGACGATCACGCCACTCAAGAATGAGCGGGAGTGACGTGGGGGTCCGGCCAGTCGAGCACATAGATTCCTCTGGCTCTCGAGGGCGTCCAATCCCGTGGAGAGCCCAACCATTACATCGCGTTACATGTCTGAAAGCCTTGGTCCCCGAGGTTGATTGTCCAAGTATGGCGGGATGGAAGGGGGAATTGGCCTCGCGCATGAGCGGATGCTGTCACCTGACCTTCTCGGCCCGTAGCCACATTCCAGGGGCTGAACTCCTTGCATTCGGAAGGTGATTCGCTGTGTTAGGCCAGTAGCTTGGGTGGGCGGGCCGATGCATACCCACGGGGTAGGTTCACTGCCCAGAGTCGCCAAATCTTTCCCACAAGGAGTTCGCGTCGTCCGGGGGCATGGCACCTTCGAGCCACCGGATGATGATATCGCCTATGTCATCGCTCACCTCCGCGGGAGGTAAGAGGTTACCGATGAAGCGTCTTATCCAGGCCTGTTTGTTGGCGTCGTCATTCTGCTCGACGCACTTAGAGCCAAGATAGTAAAGGAGTTCCTCCCGTGACGATGCCTCTACGTCTAGTTTTTTCCGCAGAGCCTGCAGTGTCGAATCCGACGCCGAGTGGAGGGCTGCATCCTCTAAATCAACCGGGACGAGACAAAGGGGAATGTTCGTCTCTCGGCTCTGAACATTGACTTCCCGCACACTATCCCTCCAGGCCTTTGCCGTCGACTCTTGGTTCGATCCCGCGGTGGAGATCGCGTTCACGACCTCGTTGGAAACCGTGTATGATGCGTCGAGGAATGCTCTGCGTACCTGTGCTCCGGCGTCCCCATCCGCTGCAATGAGCCATCTGATAGGTTGGTCGCCGCGAACAGAAAATGACTCGAGTAACTCAATCCACGGTCGGAAGGAGGTGCATCCACCGACCGGGACCACAAAGAGTTGATCCGTCCTTCCGGAGGAATCATGAACGGTCAAACGCCGCCGGATCGCCTCGAAGAATTGCCTATCGCTGTCGCCCTCCACGAGGAGGACTGAACGAGCGAACATCATTTCTGCTCCGGACCCAGTCAGCCGCGCAGTGTTGATCTCCTCGCGGGTTTCAGTATCCGCTGGCTGTGGTTCATAGAACCGCTGTTTCCGGCAGAGAACCACATCGGGGAAGGCAGCTTCTTCGACGATGATTGGGCTGTGAGTTGTTATCACGATCTGGTCCACCGTCTCGATGATGCCACGCCCCTCTCGCAAGAGTGACCGGGCAAGTGATCGTTGGGCTGACGGATGGAGGAATGCTTCTGGCTCCTCAACAACGAGAATGGAGCGCCTGTCGCCGTCGACTTCCTCACTCAGGTGGACCGCCAAATCCAACAACGATTGGAGGCCGGACCCGAGGTCCCTAAGCGGTACTGTCTGTTCGTCGTGTGCTCCTGTTGAGATTTGGAGCGTCAATTTATCGGTCAGCCACTCGACCAGTTCCTCGGTTGCCGCATCAAGCGAGACCGTGCCGTCTTTCGCCAGTCCAGAGGGGAGATGCTTTTTCATGTCGCCCCAAAGCTGGGATGCCAATTCAGTCGCATCGTCGTCAAGCTGTCCCAGAGCCTTCTTGGTCCTGCGGTATTCCGCTGGGGCCCCGCCCTGGTCACTGTGGAGGGCTCTGTCTGAGAGCCGCTGTTGGAAGGCGTCATGGAGAGTCCGCTGGAAACGGGTTGAATTTGAGTCTCGGAAGGATGGTACGTAGATGAACGACATATCCTCCCGCAGGCGTCTCAACAGCTCCAACGCGTTCGGATCTGATTCTGCAGACTCTCCTCGTGTGGGGGCTCCCAGGGCAAGGTAGAGCGTCCACTTAGGCGTCTTCCGCAAGTTCAGTCGAAGGCGCGCCACACCTTCCTCGTCACACTGGAATTTGTTGTGACTCCTCCCATCTGGCACCTTAATCCAGAGGGTAAGGCGTCGCGCTCGGTTCTTCGTTTCCCTGGCGGGGACTAGGAGTTCGATGACTTCGCTTGGGATGACGCGGTCACCATCAAGGAGGCTTTCCCCAAGATGGTTCCACACCCAATCCAGAATACGAAGGATCGATGTTTTTCCGGAGTTGTTCGGTCCAACGAGTACGGTTTTCCGTCTGGTTAGGTTCATCTCGCAGGATGTGTACCCGCGCAGATTCTCCACCTTGACCTTCTCAACAGTCAGGACCATCTACAGGTTGCTCCCCCCAGTAGGGAATCGCAGGCATGGGGGCTACAAAACCCCATCGACCGGGTCTCCGTGAGACTCCGCCCGTGGCCGCCGACGGTGGGGGGCCCTCTCAAAATCTTGGGCGATCTGGTTGGCGGCTACGGCTGCCAGGATGCCGGCCACGGCATCCCACTCGACGCGCTTGAACCATCCGAGCATGCGTGTTGGGATGCCGTGTGGGGCGATGAGGCTGTCCGTTCGGTCATGGGATCTCTCTTGGCTTCGGTGAGAGAAGAGCGCGGGGGCGAGCCGACAGGTAGGGGGTCTGGGCGTGTGGGGTTTGCTCGCCGCCCGCGATCCTCTCTGCGTCCTTCAGGGGATGAAACAAGATATGGGGCGCGGGACCGACGTGACGTGATGGCGTGGCGTCGCGGCAGGGACCGCCGGTCCGCGCCCCGTAAACGTGCTAGGCGTCTTGGTTGGGTCTCGGGTTGGCCTCCTTGAGGGATCTTGGGATGCCCTGCTTGGCCACCAGGGCTCCGTTGGGCGTCTCGCGGTGGTAGGCGTACGGCTTGCCATCTTCCTCGCTGCGTGTGTGGGCGTGGCTGCCATCGCAGTGAGGCCAGTCTCCGGAAAGGCCGCACTGGCATAGCCAGAGGCTCTCGCCGTCCAGGTCGTCCTCGGTGATCTCCATCGGGCCGGTCTCGGTTCGTGTAACGAATCTTGCCATGTGTGGGTCAACTCCAGATGTATCGTTGGTGAGGCGGGGTCAGTAGCCGGTGAAGTTCTCGGTGCGGATGCGGTCCTCTGGAATCTTGAGGTCATGGAGGGTGGAGGTAAGGGCGGCGACCATGCCGGGCGGCCCACAGAGGTAGAAGATGGGCTCGTGGAGGTGGCCGGTCTCCTCCTCGATCATGTTCCCGTCTACGTGGCCCGTGCGCCCTGACCACGGTTTCCCCGTGGTTGGGTCGGTGTCGGGTTCGTCGACGGTGTACGTGACGGCCAGGCCGGCGT
>CAYREV010000095.1:0-1820 GCA_964423345.1 uncultured Balneolaceae bacterium
TCCTGGGGGATCCGGAGCTTCGTCGACGCTACGGGGAGCGGAGTCGAGAGCTCGCGGTGGACAGGTACAGTTGGGGTACGGTGGCACAGCGAACCTCCGCCGTCTACGAGGCGGTTCGTCGCCAGACGTAGGCCTCACGGGTCGCCGCCCTGCACCCCGAGGTCGCCACCGGGCCTTCCACGGTCCGGGCTTGGCGGGAGGGATAGACGGATTTAAACGCTCCACGAGCCTTCGTGGCCAACGTGCTGGCTCGCAAGTCCCTGCTGCACTTCGCCAACACCATCGTGGGCGCCCTCCTCGGGCTCGTCGCCCTCAAGCTCATCGCGTTGTACATGGGCGACACCATCTGGGGGCAGGTGGGGTACGCTCTCGCCATCGTGGGCCTCGTGAACGGGTTGCTCAAGCTCGGTTTCCCCCAGGCCCACGTGAAGCGGTACAGCGAGGGGTACCGCCGCGAGGACAGCCTGGCCACGTACCTCTACGTCCGCCTCGGCCTCACCATGGTCATGATCCTGGCCGTGGGCGGGTTCATCGCCTTCCGCATCTTCGTTCAGGGACAGGTATTCTACAGCACCACGCTCACCACCCTCGTCCTCATCGTTGCGTACTACGCCCTGAGGAACATCGAGGACGTGGGGATGACGACCTTCGCCGCGCTCCGACAGACCGCCCGCCATCAAGCGTCGGAGCTCGCGAACAACATCGTCCGCACCGTGCTGGCGGCATCTGCCGCTCTCTCCTACGCAGCCCTCGCCCGGGGCGGCGGACCGCTCGTGGGGGTGTTCCCCGAGGAGTGGTCGTGGCTCGCCGGGTACGGGTCGGAGCTCCTTGCGATCACGTACCTGCTTGGAGCGTTGGTGGCGAGCCTCGTGGCGTTCATCTACCTACGCCGCACCCAGACCTTCGGAGCCTTCGATCCGGCGCTCCTCAGCAACTACTGGGACTTCGCCCGGCCCGTGTTCCTCGTGAGCATCATCGGGCAGGTCACGAGCTACATCGATCACCTGAGCCTCGGGTACTTCTGGGACGCCTCCACGGTCGGTGGGTACTTCGGCGTGCAGCGCATCACGAGCGTCCTCAGCGGCCTCGCCATGGCCGTGAGCACCCTCCTCATGCCCACCGTGAGCAACCTCGTGGAGGAGGGGAACGAGGAGCACATCCGCACCACGGTGCACCAGGCGCACCGCTACGTCGCCATGGTCACGGTCCCCATCGTCCTCTTCATCGCTGCCTTCCCCGACCCCATCGTCCTCATCCTCCTCTCGGGGAGGTTCCTCCACGCTGCCCCGGTCCTCGCGATCCTGGGCCTTTACAGCCTCGTCCTCGTCCTCGCCCGGCCCTTCACGAGCCTCGTCCAGGGGATGGACCGCCCGGGGCTCACCGCCCGCGTGACCCTGGTGGCCGGCGCCGTGAACGTCGGGCTCAACCTGGTGCTCGTCCCCGCGGACATCAACGCCCTTGGTCTCCCTCTCTTCGGGTTGAAGGCCGTGGGAGCAGCCCTCGCCACCCTCGCAAGCGGTATCGTGGCCTACATGCTCTTCCGCGCGGTGGCCCGGGACCTCACGCCCCTGGACCGGGAGTGGAGCCATCTGGCCCGCCAGTTCGCCGCGGGCGCCGTCATGGTGGGTGTCCTCGTGGCTCTGGACGCCACCGTGCTCCCCCTCGTGCGATGGTTCCACCTCCTCGTCTACCCGCCCCTGGGTGCCCTCGTGTACTTCCTCGTCCTCGCGGGCGTCCGGGGCTTCACCCGGGAGGACCTGGACTTCTTCCTGGGTCTCTTCCACCCCGTGGAGATGCTGCGGTACATCCGGGAGGAGCTC
>CAYREV010000095.1:1920-4134 GCA_964423345.1 uncultured Balneolaceae bacterium
ATCCACATGGCCCAGATGTTCGTGGACGACGACCTGCATGACCGCGTGGACCGCGTCCTGGACAGCGGCCGCTTCATCAAGGGCCCCGAGGCCGAGGCCCTGGGGGAGGAGTTCGCGGCGTTCCAGGGGTGCGACCACGGCGTGGCCGTGAGCAACGGCACCAGCGCCCTCTACCTTGCGTACCACGCCCTGGGCGTGCGCCCCGGCGACGACGTCATCGTCCCCAGCCACACCTTCGTCGCCACCGCCATGCCCCTCTTGCACCTCGGCGCCCGCCCCGTCTTCGCCGACATCGACCCCGCCACGTACACCCTAGACCCCGACGACGTGGCGGAGCGCATCACCGAGGACACCGCGGCCCTCACCGCCGTGCACCTCTACGGGCACGCCACCGACATGGACCCCCTCTTGGACCTCGCGGAGGATCACGATCTCGCTGTGGTGGAGGACTGCGCCCAAGCCCACGGCGCCGAGTACAAGGGCCAGCGCGTCGGGGGCCTCGGCGACGCGGGCACGTGGAGCTTCTACCCCGGGAAGAACATGACCGTAGGGGGCGACGGGGGCGCCGTCACCACGAACCACGAGGACGTGGCCCGTACCATCGAGGCGCTTGTGGACCAGGGCCGATTGGAGGGGAAGAAGTACGAGCACGACCTCGTGGGCCTCAACTTCCGCCTGAGCGAGGCGCTGGCGGCCTTCGGCCGGGGGCAACTGGAGCACCTCCCCGAGTGGACCACGGCGCGCCGCCGCAACGCCGAGCTGCTGCGCAAGGGCCTTGCGGGGCTCGACGGCCTCGCCGTGTGCGCGGAGGCGCCCTGGGCCCGGCATGTGTACCACCAGTTCGTGGTGCGCACACCCCGCCGCGACGCCCTGGCGGAGCACCTGGACGGGCAGGGGATCAGCACCGGCGTGCACTACCCCATCCCCGTGCACGAGCAACCTGCCATCGTGGAGACCCTGGGCGAGCAACCGCCCCTCCCCCGTACGGAGGCCGCCGCCCGGGAGGTCCTGAGCCTCCCCGTGCACCCCTTCCTCCAGGAGGACGACGTGCACCGCGTCGTGGACGCGGTGCGGAGCTTCATGGAGGGGGTCTGAGTGGTGAAGGTCGCCCTCGTGGGTGTCGGCGGGTGGGGCCGCAACCACGCCCGCGTCCTCCGGGAGCTTGCCAAGGCCGGCGAGGTGGACGAGGCCGTGTTCTGCGACGCCCGGGAGGATCGCGCCAAGCGCGCCGCCGCCGGGGACCACGCGTGGACCACGGACCTCAAGGAGGTCCTCATGGACCCCACCGTGGACGCGGTGGAGCTCGCCACCCCCACACCCACGCACCATCCCCTCGCCATGGAGGCGCTGGAGGCGGGGAAGGACGTCTTCGTGGAGAAGCCCCTTGCCGAGACCCCGGCGCAGGCGCGGGAGCTTGCCGAGCGCGCCACCGCCCTGGACCGCGTGGTGCAGGTGGGGCACATCTTCCGGTACCATCCCTGCATCACGAAGGTGCGGGAGCTCCTGGCCGACGGCGCCCTCGGGGACGTGCGCGCGCTCCACACGCGCCGCGCTGCCTTCCGCGAGCCCCGCCCCGACATGGGCGTGCTCCACGCCCTCGCCGTCCACGAGGTGGACCTCTACTGCCACCTCCTGGGCGTGGACTACCCCGAGGCCATCCTCGCTGTGACCACCGGGTTCCACCGTCCCGGCATCGAGGAGGAGGCTCACGTGCACATGGACTTCGGCGACGGCGTCCAGGGTCACGCTCTCGAGTCCTGGATGAGCCCCCAGGAGAAGAAGGAGCGCACCCTCACCATCGTGGGGGAGCTGGGAGCCGTGGAGGTGGACTACCTTAACCCCCAGGAGGTCGTGGTGCACGACGCCTACATCGAGGAGATCGACACCGACGGCGGACGCGTGCTCCAGGCCACCCACGAGGAGGCCCGCACCGTCCCCCTCGAGTACCGGGAACCCCTGAAGGAGGAGGTGCGGGGTTTCCTCCACGCGGTGGAGACTGGGGAGGAGCCCCTGGCCGACGTGCACGCGGGCGCTCGCGCCGTGGAGATGGTGCAGGCGTGCATCCGGAGCGCCCGCGAGGGACGGCGTGTGGACCGGAGCGGGATCCAGAACGCGTGAACCTGCGGGTCCTCCGTACCGGGCTCTCGCGTACGCCCCATCCCCCAACGCAAGCTTCTTGAACCCCCCGCCCCTAGGCCCAATGCCTCATGGTCC
>CAYREV010000096.1:0-4098 GCA_964423345.1 uncultured Balneolaceae bacterium
CTTTTTTGTTCTCTTGCCGGAGACCGAAGCACTGCAGGGGCTTTTATTTATGGGTTTAATTGATGCTTCATGGGAAGCATATTCTTCAGGGATTTATTTTTTTTGTTAAGCCAATCGGCATTATTTATTGATGTTCCGGAATAAATATTTAAAAAGTTATTTTGCTCGTAATTAAGGATTTGTAGCGATTCATTTTCCCTTGGGTTTGAATAACTAAATACAATTAATAGTATTTTTTTACCGTCAGGAGAAAGGGTTAAAGGTCGAAACCCATTATTATTATCAATATTGGTAGGAATTAGCTCTGAACTCATATTACCTATGTTTAACCAGTATAAATTATTTTCAGACCAGTATAGTAGTTTTTCACCACTGGGAGACCAAAGTGGTCGTCCGGCATTTCCTGATTTGGTTAATCTGGTAACCTTACCTTCATTAATCGTAAATAAATAAATGTCGGTTCCTCCTTCATTGGAGTGATCCCGATTTGAAACAAAGGCAATCCGGGTGCCGTCCGGACTCCAGACGGGATTGGAATCGCTGGCCTGGCTTTGGGTGAGACGGGAGACATCCTGCGTTTGGATATCATACAGGTAAATATCAGAATTGGAAGAGACCTGGCAATTCGGGCACAGATCAAACACCACTTTTGTCCCGTCGGGACTCCACCGGGCGTTTCTACCTTCCATGGCCTTGGTGCCGCCATCTGTTTCTGTTGGATGCAGAGGGTGTCTGTTTCGGCCGTCGGCATCCATGACCCACATGCCCGGGCCGATCGTCGTGCTTTTGTAGAAAGAGGAAAATATAATCCGGCTTCCGTCCGGACTCCAGGAGGGTTGAACGGCTCCCCCCTCTTCAGGGCTGTAATGGGTAAGCCGGGTTACATTCGATCCATCGCCGTTCATGGTATAGATTTGCGGGGTGCCTGCCTCATCGTCGGCGGAGAAGACGATCTCCGGGTCATAGTCCTCACTGATGTTAAGCAGGCTGCAGGAGCTCAAGATGGACAGGATAGCAAAAAGGACTGCGGCTCTCATAGCGATTTCGGTTTATATGGTTAATGTTTTAAACACTCCTTAAACCGAAACCGAATTTTAATATAACCCCCCTGTTTACTCTTTAAAGTAAAAAAAAAAAAAATAAAGTTCCGCAAGACGTTACTCAGGATTACAAGCAGTGACTTGTTGTTTGAATATCGATAATAACTTCACATGGGTGGTCAACGAAGACGATACAATGTGAGTCGAGTATGAATTTTAATAAGTGAATATTCGGTTATATTTTAGCAGGAAATCATTACATACAGGCGTACGCAGGGACCTTTGATGGATAAAAAACTCGAAAACCTTCGCAAGCTTCTCGACCGGACGGACGAAAAAATTATTGAAGCACTGGCCCGGCGACAGGAGCTCGTGCAATTGATATCGGATCTGAAAATTACGGATAAAGGGGATATACGTGATGAGGACCGGGAGGAGCAGCTGTTGCAGCGCATCACGGGTCTTGCCCGGAAGGAGGGGCTGGACCGTTATTTTGCCGAGCAGATCTTTCGGGATATCATCGATCACTCGGTACGCTTTCAAACGCATTCCCTGGTGGATCACCATAACAGGGAAACTGCCAAAGAGGCGGTACGAATAGCCTACCAGGGTACCGACGGGGCTTTCAGCCACCAGGCGGCCCACCGCCATTTTGAGGAGCGATACGACCATGTGGAGTGTATAGGTTACGACACCTTTGAGCTTGCGGCGCGGGCCGTAGAGGAGGGCGAAGTGGATTATGCCATCCTTCCCATTGAGAATACCACCGCCGGATCCATCAACCAGACCTATGATATCCTCGGCGAGGGCAAACTGCATATTGTAGGGGAGGAAGCGCTCCGGATCATCCACTGCCTGCTGGCTATTGAAAAGGTGGCGCCCGACCGGATCAAGCGCATTATATCCCATCCGCAGGCCCTGGCCCAGTGCAGCCACTATCTCTCAGGCTTGAAGCGCTGCAAGGTGGAGTCCTATCTCGATACCGCGATGGCCGCCAAAAAGGTGGTGGAAGATGAAGACCTTTCCCAGGCTGCCATAGCAGGCAGTTATGCCGCGAAGCTGTATGGGCTCACCATCCTGGAACGGGACATTGCCAACCAGTCTGAAAACTTTACCCGCTTCGTGATCGTCAGCCGGGAGGAGATATCGGTGGATCCCCAGATCCCCTGCAAAACCTCCCTGCTGCTAACCACACGCCATGAGAAGGGATCGCTTATCAACTGCCTTAAAGTGTTGGAGGAGCATGCGATCAACATGGCCAAGCTGGAATCCAGGCCCAAGCCCAACCAGCCCTGGAAATACCGCTTTTACCTGGACATTGAAGCCAATATGGATAACAGGGACACCGAAGAGGCCCTGAAAGAGCTGGCCCGTGAAGCCGATTCGCTAAAAGTGCTGGGATGTTATCCCTCCCAGGTTGGCCCCCGCAATTAACCCTGGCCGGGCGACTTACATTAAGCATCGATCGTCACCCGTCCGTCTTTCCAGACCATTTCAAAGGCTTTCTCCTTTTCAAAACCTGAAGCTGATCGGACCCAGCTATCCTGCTGCTCCACCCGGACATATCCTTTCTCGAGGGCGGCATGGGGATCGCACTGTTTGAGCCGGTGCCGGAGGGTAGTAAGTTCTTCTTTCTTATGCATGAGAAGAAGCTTTCTTCGATGCGAAAGGCGTTCCGTCAGGCTTTTTACCTGTTCATGGCTGGTTGATACTTTCTGCCGTATGGCCATCAGGGCATGGGACTTCAGCAGCTGTTCCACCCGCTCTTTCTGCCGGCTGACCTGCTCCTCAACCACCCTGCTGAGTTTGGTGGAAAGCTCGTCAGCCTGCATCCTGATTTCATTGATGTCGGGAGTGGCCAGGATGGCGGCCTGGGTGGGGGTGGCGGCCCGGGCATCGGCTACAAAATCCGATATGCTGAAGTCCACCTCATGCCCCACGGCGCTGATGATCGGTATGCTGCAGTCGAAAAGAGCCCGCGCCACCGCTTCTTCGTTGAAGGGCCAGAGGTCCTCCAGGGACCCTCCGCCGCGCCCGATGATAAGCAGGTCTACGTCCTGTTCCCTTTCAAAATACCGGATGGCACGAACCAGTTCCGGGGCTGCATTAACGCCCTGTACGCTGGCGTGGTGAAGCAGGACGGTGGACAGGGGCCACCTGCGTTCCAGCGTATCTCGTATATCGTGAAAGGCCGCGCCGGTGGCAGAGGTGATGACACCAATGCGCAGGGGAAAGGGAGGAAGTTTCTTTTTGTGAACCTCATCGAACAGCCCTTCCTCCTTGAGTTTGGCCTTTAGCTTCTCAAAAGCCTCCTGTAGAGCCCCGACTCCAGCCTGTTTGACCGACCGTACGATAAGCTGGTATTTGCCGTGAGGCGGATATACCTGTATGTCTCCCCCCGCGACAATCTGCTGGCCGTCAACCAGATCGGTTTCCAGCCGACGGGCCGCACTTCTCCATAACACGCAGCTTAACTGTGCGTCTTCGTCCTTGAGGGTGAAGTATATGTGTCCGCTCCTGCTTTTGCTTACATTGCTGATCTCCCCCTCGACACGGATATCCAGAAAATGCCCCTCGAGAAGGGATTTGATATCCCGGGTCAGTTCGGATACGGTGAGCGGGGAGGATTTGAAAAGTTCGTTCTGTTCCATAATCTATAGTTTGTTGCAGGTGCAGCTGCAAGGCGCGTAAATCCGCAACAGCTACCGGATCATGCGCCTACCGGCTTTTATTTTATGTCTGCGATTATCTGTGGCTTTTGTATATTTAGCTTCAAAAATAACATAAAGTTTATAAGAGTCATACTCCCGATTTACTGATTAAAAATGTAAGGCCCATAAGCCGCAGCCATGATGGCAAAAAAAAGGTCGACATACGCATCAAAAACGGTAAAATAGCAGAAATTGGAACAGATCTATCTGCTGCCGAAAACGAAACTATTCATGATGCCCGGGGGTCTTATATTTCACCCGGTTGGATGGATATGCATGTGCATTTACGTGAACCGGGATTTGAGCATAAGGAAACCATTGAAACCGGTTGCAAGTCTGCCGTTTTT
>CAYREV010000097.1:0-4090 GCA_964423345.1 uncultured Balneolaceae bacterium
TGTCCACACGGCCCTGGTCGATGAGCTTGATGAGCCCGGCCAAGCTGGTGGCCGAAGCCGGCTCGGCGAAGACGCCCTCGGTCTGGGCCAAGAGGCCCTGGGCCTCGGTGATGGCCTCGTCGGGCACGCTGGTGGCCGTCCCGTCGGTCTCCCGGATGGCACGAAGGGCCTTGATCGCCGAGACCGGCCGGCCGATCCGGATGGCCGTGGCCAGGGTCTCGGGCCTGGGCTCGGGCTCGATGGTCCCCCGGCCGGCCTCGATGGCCCGGGCGATCGGGTCGGCCCCCTGGGCCTGGGCACCGGTCAACCGGGGCAGATCCTCCAGCAGGCCGGCGGTCTCGAGCTCGAGCAGGGCCTTGTGGGCCGCGCTGATGTTCCCGGCGTTGCCGACCGGGTAGACGATCCGGTCCGGTGGACCGGTGGGGTGCTGGTCGACGATCTCCATGGCCAGGGTCTTCTGGCCCTCCAGCCGGTAGGGGTTCTTGGAGTTGAGCAGGGCGCCCTCCCCCTTCCTGGCCAGGTCGAGGACGAGGTCCATGGCGTCGTCGAAGCTCCCGTCGACCTCGAGGACCCGGGCCCCGTGGGCCATGGCCTGGGCGACCTTGCCCACGGCCACCTTGCCCGCCGGCAACAGGACGACGGCCCTGACCCCTGCCCGGGCGGCGTAGGCCGCCATACTGGCCGACGTGTTCCCGGTGCTGGCGCACGCCAGCACGTCGGCCCCCTGGGCGACCTCCCAGGACACCGCACACGTCATGCCCCGGTCCTTGAACGAGCCGGTCGGGTTGTCGCCCTCGACCTTGAGGTGCAGCGAGGCCAGGCCCAACCGGTCGGCCAGGGCCGGGGCCTCGGTCAGGCGCGTGCCGCCTTCACCCAGGGTGATGATCGGGGCCTGGGGGTCGTGGGGCAGGAACTCCTTGTACCGCCAGACCGACAAGGGTCTCTCCTGCCACCCGGCCGGCAGCTCCGGGTCGGGTACCTGGACCTCCAGGAGGCCCTGGCACTCGGGGCAGGCGCAGTCCGGCGGCAACGGGTCGACGGTGGCGTGGCACTCGACGCATTCACAGGGCATCGTAGGGGATCTCCTCTTCGGGGCGGGCGACCACGGTCTCGGCCGGGGTCCCGTGGGTCTCGATCGTCTCGGTCATGGCCCGGGCGACCTCGCCGGCCTGGCCGGTGTCATCGCAGACGGCCACCATGGCCGGTCCCGAACCGCACAGGGTCACGCCCAGACCGCCGGCGTCCAGGCCGGCGTGCCGGGCCTCTGGGTAGAAGGCCAGCTCCTGGGACCGGTAGGGGACCGCCAACCGGTCGTCCAGGCAGGCGCCGATCGTGGCCACGTCGCCGCGATGGAACGCGTCGACGAGGGTGGCCACGGCGCCCAGGTTGGCCACGGCGTCGGTCAGGGGCACGGTCTCGGGGAGGACCTGGCGCATGCGCCTGGTCTCCACCTCGATGTCCGGCACCGCGATGGCCAGGTGGAGGTCGCTTGGGGGATCCACCCGTCGGGCATCGGGTCGGTCCCCACCGGGCCGGACCAGGGCAAGGCCGCCCAGGACCACGGCGGCGACGTCGTCGTAGTGTGGCCGCCCGCCCCCCTCGGCCAGCCCGGCGGCGTGGATCAGGTCCTCGGGCGCCAACCCCAAGCCCGGGTGGAGCCCGTGGAAGGCCAAGGCCACGCCGGCGGCCGATGAGGCCGATGAGCCCAGGCCCGAGCCGGCCTTGCGAGGTTTGTGCAAGGTGACCCGGTAGGATCCATCGACGCCGGTGGCCTCGCGGAGATGGTCCAGGGTGGCCCCGACCAGGTTCTGGGACCAGGCCTCGGGGACGTTGACCGCGCCAGGGCCCTGGACGTGGATCACGTCCTGATCGGCCCGGGCCAGCTCGATACGGTCGCCGAGCTGCTGGAGGGCCAGCGAGCTCACATCGAACCCCGGCCCGAAGTTCCCGATGGTGGCCGGGGCTTGGAGGGTGACCGTGTCGTCGGTCCGCGATAGCATGCGCTCTCCTCTCTTGGGTCGGTCCAGAACCGGTCGCCGACCCACCACGATCACCGTGTCGTCGGGCTCGTGGGGGTGCCGGCGGAGCAGACCATCTGGAGCCGGAAGTGTCCACGCTGGCCTTGAACCTTCCCACATGCTCCGCCAGGGCCCGCCTTGCAACCTTTTTCTTGGATGGGTTTGATGGGTCGCGAACCCCACATACGGTTAGAGGCGGGCGGGTTGGAGGCCCTGCGGGACCATGGCCTTCGCCCGCTCACGCCTCTCACCTCTTGATGGACCAGCCGCTGCAAGACAGGGGACCGCCAGGTGGAGCGCGGCGGCGTCAGGTCACCAGTCTCCCGCGATCTGTACGAACCCTTGGTGCCATCAGCGTGGTTCGTCCGCTTGCGGGATACGTGCGGCGCTATGTCACCACGTATCCCGTGATCTGTACGAACCCTCGTCGCTCTGGTCCGGGGTCGTACGCTCGCAGGCTGTGTCCGGTGCTATGTCACGACATAGCCTGCGATCTGGCCGAACGTTGGTACCGTCGACGGGTTCGGCCGCTCGCGGGATACGTGCGGCGCTATGTCACAACGTATCCCGCGATCCGCACGGAGGTGGCGCTGTGGTCCGTCCGTGCTCTCGCGGGGTACGTGCGGCGCTATGTCACCACGTATCCCGCGATCCGCACGGACGTGACGCTGGGGCATGTCCGTGCTCTTGCGGCCTACGCGGTTCAGTCGACGACGTAGGCCGCGATGAAAACGTAGTGCAGGGCGCTGGCGGCCAGGACGAACAGGTGCCACACGCCGTGGTGGCCGACGTGGTCTGGCAGGATATCCGGCCACTCGAACGCGTAGACCAGGGCACCCACGGTGTAGAGGACGCCACCGGCGATCAGCCAGCTCAGGCCCACCCAGGAGAAGGTGTCGACCAGGGGTTTGAAGCCGACCAGGGCCACCCAGCCCAGGACGAGGTAGAGCGTGGTGTACGCCCAGCGGGGCATCTCCCAGGCGATGTTGCGGGTCACGATCCCTGCGATCGCCAGGGCCCAGACGGCGATGAGGATCGGGACGCCCCAGACACGAGGCATGGCCAACAGACAGACCGGCGTGTAGGTCGCCGCGATGAACAGGTAGATCGCGCTGTGGTCGATCCGCCGGAACAAGGGTCGCCACCGAGGCGCGACCGGCAACCCGTGGTGGAGGGTGCTGGCCAGGTAGAGCGCGATCAGGGCTGCACCGTAGAGGGCGCTGGCCGTGATCGCCAGGGCTCCCTCGGCCTTGACGACGAGGTAGACCAAGCCCGCCACGGCGAGCAGGACACCGGCGAGGTGGGAGATGGCGTTGAACGGTTCGCGTAGCCCCATCGGTCGTCGTCGATACGTAGTTCGGCACCCTACCTAAGCGCATCGCCTAGGCCCTTGTGGACCCCCGGCTGGTCGCGGGGACCTCCGGATCCTCGCCGTCGGACCTGGAGCCCCCGTTGCCCGAGGTCCCCTCCTCGTGCATGAAGATCGTCCGGATCGGGAAGGGGATGTCGTACCCCTCGTCCACGAGGGCCTGCTTGACCGCCCGGGTGACCTCGCTCTTGATCGACAGCATGCTGCCACGCGGCAGCTTCTCGGTCCAGAAGCGGACCTTGAGGTTGACGCTGGAGCCGCCCAGCTCCTCGACGAACACCTCGGGCTCGGGCTCCTCGAGCACGCCCTCGATGCCGCGGGTGGCATCCAAGACGGTGTCGACGGCGCCAGGGATATCGTCGTCGTAGCTGATCCCGACCAGGACATCCCACCGGCGGGTGGCGTGGTAGGAGAAGACCGTCATGGACTGGTTGAGCACGTTCTTGTTGGGGACCTCGACACGCAGCCCATCGAACGTCTTGAGCTGGGTCGACCGCATGCCGATCGCCTCCACCGTCCCTTCCTCGCCGGCGATCCGGACCGCGTCCCCGTCGGCGAACGGGTGGGTGGTCAGGATGATCAGGCCGGAGATGAAGTTCGCGATGGTGTCCTGCATGGCGAAGGCCAGGGCGAACCCGATGGCGCCGACGGCGACCATCAGGGCACCCAGGTTGACCCCGGCCACGGCCAGGGAGGCCACGAT
>CAYREV010000098.1:0-4037 GCA_964423345.1 uncultured Balneolaceae bacterium
GCCGGGCCTTGGTCCGTTCCTCCTCCATGACCTCGTAGAGGAGCTTGGCGGCCCGGGCGCGCCGGCGGACCCCCTCGAGCTCGCGTTGGGCGTGGGCTAGCTCGGCCCGCTTGTGCTCCAGCTTCTCGTAGAGGCCCTCCTGTTCCCGGGCCCGGAGGCTGCCGCGCAGACCCTCCAGCTCCTTCTCGAGCTGACGGACCTCGCGTCGGGTCCGGTCCAGCACCTCCTCGGCGTTGGCGGCCTTGGCCCGGACCGCCTCGGGGTTGGCCTCCTCGAGAGCCGCTCGGGCCTGCTCGCGCGCGGCGGTGGCCGACTCGAGGTCGGCCTCACGAGCCTCAAGGGTGCGCGCTAGCTCGTCGTCCGGTGTCGTCTCCCGGGCGGCCTCGAGCTGCTCGCGGGCCTGGGTGAGCGACTGCTCGGCGGCTTGGGCCTGGAACTCCAGCTCGCGGATCTGATCGCGCTGGCCCTCCAGGGCTTGTTGAGCCTGCTCCTGATCCAGGCGAGCGTCCTCGAGGGTCTGCTCGGCGGTCTCGAGGGCCTGCTCGGCGGCCTGGTGGAGGCGTTGGGCGTCGTCGAGGTCCTCGGGGAGGGTCGAACCGTCGGGGCGCTGGTCGGGGTAGCTCTCCACCTGGGCCTCCAGGTGTTCCACCGCCGCCTCGAGCTCGTCGAACGAGGCCCCGTCGAGGGCCTGGGTCTGCTGATCCTGGGCACGCTGGAGGACCTGCTCTGCTTGCCGGCGGGCGTCGTTGGCCTCTCGGGCGTCGGCAAGACCCTCGGCCCCGGCGTCCTCCAGGAGCCTGGATCGCTTGGTCTCGGCGGCCTCCAGGTCCCGGCGGAGCTCCTCGGTGCTGCGCCCGGCGTCGATCTCGAGCGAGAGGAGGTCTGGGACCTCCAAGGCGAGATGCTCGGGGACCGTGGCGGAAAGCTCCTGGCCTGCCTCCAGCTGCTGGACCTCGCCGTCGACCTCGATCGCCAGATCGGTGCCGGTGGTCAACTGGACGGTCGGCCCTTGCTCCTCCAGGCGGTCCCGGAGGCTCTCGACCTCCATCTCGGCGCGGGTCAGCGCGTCGATCAGGTCGTCGTCCACCTGGATGCCCGCCAGGGCTTTGCGGGCCCGTTTGGCCTCCTGCTGGGCGTCCTCGACCCGCTTCTGGGTCACGGCCAGACGGCCCAGCTCCCGCCGCCGGCGCAGGTGCTCGAGGTCCCGCCGCCTCAGGCGCTCGGTAGCTTGTGCGTCCTGGTGGGCCTCACGGGCGGCCTCGTGGGCGGCCCTGGCCTCCTCGTGGGCCTGCTGGACCCGGTCGAGGGCCGGGCGTTGCTGCTCCAGGGCGGCGTTGGCCGTCTCCAAAGCCTCCTCGGCGTCATCGACCGCCTCGATCAGGGTCTCCCGTCGCTGGCGGTCCTGGCGAGCACGCTTGAGGCGTTCCTCTGCGGTCTCTTCCTGGGCCATCGCCTTCTCCAGGGCTTGGTCGAGGCGTTCGATCTCGTCGAGCTTCTCGGCCCAGGTCTCCTGGCGGTCCTCCAGCTGGGGGAGCTGTGCTTTGGCGGTCTCGATCTCCTCCTCTAGCTGTCGGCTCCGCTCGACGTCGTCCTCCAGGTCCCGGTAGCGGCGATCGAGCTCGGCGACCTGGGCTTCCAGGCCCTCGTCGCCCTCGACGGCCTCGATGCGTTCACGGTAGGCTTTGCGCTTGTTCCCCGTCGCGGTCCAGAACCCGTTGTAGGTCGCCTCGACCGCTTCGAAGAGATCCATCTCGTCGTCGCCGATGCGGGACCCGCCGGCGGCCTGGTCCAAGGCTTTGGATAGGGCTGTCTGGTCGGTGAGGTCTGCCTGGCTGACCTCGGTGCCTTGCTGGACGCGTAGGGCGCCCCAGAGGTCGGTGTCGAGGGTCTCCTCGAGGATCTCCAGGGCCCGATCGTGGGCTTGGTCGCCGGTGAGATCCTCGGGGGTGGGCTCGTGGATGGTCAGGTGGGTGGCCGCGTCCTTGCGGAAGCGCTTGAGGTAGGTGAACCGGTAAGGGCCCGTGGCCATCTCGATCTCGATCTCGGGACCGACGTCCCGGTCGACAGGCAGCACGGCGTCGACCTCGTTCGCGGTCGAGCGGTCCTTGCGGTCGAAGATGAGGTCCACAGCCTCGGCGAGGCTCGACTTCCCGATCTCGTTGGGGCCCTCGATGATGGTGACGCCCTCCGGGTCGGGCTCGACCTCGTGCTCATCGATGCCCCGGTAGTCCTTCAGGCGGATGCGGAGCAGCTTCACGCCCGGCCACCCCCTGCCAGGCGGTAGAGCAGGCCCAACGCGTCGCTGGCCGCCTGGGCCTGGTCTCCCTGGCCGGTGGCCATGGTCTCCAGGCGTTGGAGGGTCGTCTCCGCGAACCCGGAGAGGCCCAGCTCGGTGAGGTCAGCCTCGTCGGGGAGCACGGCCAGGTCGGTATGGCGGTCCCAGATCTCGATGGCTGCGTACACGTCCCGGGCGCGATCGAGCAGATCCTCGAGCCGGGCCTTCTGGCGGAGGTTGACGGTGCCGACGAAACTGAGCTTGACCAGCGTCCGGGCCCGTGCGTCCATCCCGTCGAGCCAGGCCTCCAACCGATCGAGGTCGTCGACGCCGTCGAGCTGCCAGCGTCGTTCCTCGAACCGCCATCGGCCGATCTCGACCGGTGTGACCTCGACGCCATCATCCAGGTCCACGAGCAGGGCGTTGCCCGGGTCCGGTTCGTCGTAGGCGGTGGGTTCAGGGGCACCGGCGTACCAGATCCGACCGGTGGAGCCGACCGCTTGGGTGGAGTGCTTGTCCCCCAGCGCGATGTAGTCCACGACGTCGTCCTCCAGGGCCGCCTCGGCGTCGGCGAGGGCGATCAACGAGGGGTCGTCGGGGTCCGGGGAGAGGGCGTCGACGCCCCCGTGGGCCACGAGCACGCGATGGGTCCCAGGCTCGGGCTCGACCTCGGCCAACCGCTGGGCGACCAGGTCCTTGAGCGGCCGTTTGGATCGCCAGGGGGCACCCAGGAGCTCGAGGTCGTCAGTGACGTGGACGGGCCCGGTCTCGAGGACGTGGACGTGGTCGGGTCGGTGGTGGAGGAAGGTGTCCGAGCGGTAGACCGTGGAGGGATCCAAGGGATCGTGGTTGCCGGGCAGCAGGAAGATAGGGACGGGGACCTCGCGCATGGCGTCCAGGGCCCGCACGATGGTCCGCCGGTCGACGTGGTTGCTGTCGAAGGTGTCACCGGCGACCACCATGCAGACAGCGTCGTGGTCGGCGGCCTGCTGGCCCATGCGGCGGATAGCCTCGTTGCGGGCCTCGGTGAAACGGGCTTGGGCGTCGTCGTCCAGGAAATGACGCGTCATGCCGAGCTGCCAGTCGCCGGTGTGCAGGATCCTGGTCATGGTGATCGTCCGGGGTTGAGGCTGCAACCCGGGGCTTGGCTATCAAGGCGGCGCTCCGGGCAGCGTCTGACGCATCCATCCCCTACCTTCCATCCCCTGAGGGGTGCCCGATAGTACCGGGTCGAGGCGACCGGTGTCCGAGCTTGGAATCGGTCTCGACGCCCCTGAGATGTTCGTCGAACCGTCTGATGCATCATCTAACACCTTGCCGACGTCAGTGGAGCACCGTAACGGCGCGCCATCTGCCGGTCGAATCGGGCCCTGCCCCTTGATACGATTTGGCAACGTTCAAGAGCCGTCAAGGAGCTTGATGACCGTGGACCCCGACAGGCCCCGGTCGATCCCCGAGCACATCCACCTGCAACGCGTCGGTTCGAGCAGCAACGTGCTCCTCCGTATGGCCGACCAGGATGCCAAGGAACACACCTTGGTCGTCGCCCAGGAGCAGACCGACGCCCGCGGTGGCAGCGGGCCCTGGGAGGCCCCTCCCGGCGGCCTCTGGTTCTCGACCCTCTGGCGACCCGACATCGACCCCTGCAGCGCGGCCCTGATCACCCTGGCCGCTGGCTGGGGCGTCCGTGAAGGGATCCGACGGCATACCGGCATCGGCGCCGGGATCAAGTGGCCCAACGACCTGATCGTCGACGGCTGCA
>CAYREV010000099.1:0-3975 GCA_964423345.1 uncultured Balneolaceae bacterium
ACCGCGTCGTCGGTCCGGGATAGCATGCGCTCTCCTCTCTTGGGTCGGTCCAGAACCGGACGCCGACCCACCACGATCACCGCGTCGTCGAGGTCGTGGTGGAGCCGGCCGAACAGACCATCTGGGCCCGGAAGGGCCGGTGAGGGCCTTGAACCTTCCCACTTGCCCGCTGGGATCCTGGCTGCAACCTCGAGGTTGTCGAGGCTTCATGGGACCGGGAAGCCATCCTAGGATGGGCTCGGCGCGGGGATCTTGCGGGACCACGATCCCCGCCCGGCCCGCCTCTCACCCCTGTGCGACCTCCCCTGGGCAGGACCGAACCGCTGACGCCTCGAGGGACAAGGACCGCTCGGATGGTCCGTCGAGGACCGGCGTTCGACGATCCGGTGGGTAGGTCGATCCCCTTGCAGGGTACGCCCGTCGCTATGGCACGACATAGCCCGCGATCTGGGCCGAACGTTGGCGTGATGGTAGGGTTCGGCCGCTCGCGGGAAACGTGCGGCGCTATGTCACCACGTCTCCTGCGATCTGGGCCGAACGTTGGCTTGATGTGAGGGTTCGGCCCCTCGCGGGATACGTTCTACCCTATGTGACCACGTATCCCGCGATCCGCACGGACGCGGCGCTGGGGCACGTCCGTGCTCTCGCGGCCTACGCGGTTCAGTCGACGACGTAGGCCGCGATCTGTACGAACCCTCGTCGCTTTTGTCCGGGTTCGTACGCTCGCAGGCTATGTCCGGTGCTACGTCACGACATAGCCTGCGATGAAAACGTAGTGGAAGGCGCTGGCGGCCAGGACGAACAGGTGCCAGACGCCGTGGTGGCCGACGTGGTCGGGCAAGACATCGGGCCACTTGAACGCGTAGACCAGGGCACCCACGGTGTAGAGCACACCGCCGGCGACCAGCCAGCTCAGACCGGCCCAGGAGAACGTGTCGATCAGGGGCTTGAAGCCGATCAACGCGACCCAGCCCAGGACGAGGTAGAGTGTGGTGTAGGCCCAGCGAGGCATCTCCCAGGCGATGTTGCGGGTCACGATACCGGCGATCGCCAGGGCCCAGACAGAGATCAAGATCGGCAAGCCCCACACCCGCGGCATGGCCAGCAGGCAGACCGGCGTGTAGGTCGCCGCGATGAACAGGTAGATCGCGCTGTGGTCGATCCGTCGGAACAGCGGCCGCCACCGGGGCCCCACCGGCAACCCGTGGTGGAGGGTGCTGGACAGGTAGAGCCCGATCAGGGCCGCGCCGTAGAGAGCGCTGGCGGTGATCGCCAGGGCGCCCTCGGCCTTGACCACGAGGTAGACCAAGCCTGCCACGGCGAGCAGGACACCGGCGAGGTGGGAGACAGCGTTGAACGGCTCACGGAGCCCCATCGATCGTCGCCGGTACGTAGTCCGGCACCCTACCTAAGCACATCGCCTAGGACCTTGTGGGATCCTGGCTGGCCGCGCGGACCTCCTGGTCCTCGCCGTCGGACCGCGAGCCCCCGTTGCCAGATCCGCCTTCCTCGTGCATGAAGATCGTCCGGATCGGGAAGGGGATGTCGTAGCCCTCGTCCACCAGGGCCTGCTTGACCGCGCGGGTGACCTCGCTCTTGATCGACAGCATGCTGCCGCGGCCCAGCTCCCTGGTCCAGAAACGGACCTTGAGGTTGACGCTCGAGCCGCCGAGCTCCTCGACGAACACCTCGGGCTCGGGGTCGTCGAGCACGCCCTCGATGCCGCGGGTGGCCTCCAGGACGGTGTCGACGGCGCCAGGGATGTCGTCGTCGTAGCTGATCCCGACCAGGACGTCCCACCGGCGGGTGTCGTGGTAGGAGAAGACGGTCATGGCTTGGTTGAGCACGTTCCTGTTGGGCACCTCGACACGCAGCCCGTCGAAGGTCCGCAGCTGGGTCGAGCGCATCCCGATCGCCTCCACCTTACCTTCCTCGCCCGCGATCCTGACCGCATCCCCGTCGGCGAACGGGTGGGTCGACAGGATGATCAGGCCGGAGATGAAGTTGGCGATGGTGTCCTGCATGGCGAAGGCCAGGGCGAACCCGATGGCACCCACCGCGACCATGAGAGCACCCAGGTTGACCCCGGCCACGGCCAAGGAAGCCACGATCACCAGCAGCATGACCGCGTACTGGACGATGGTGCCCCAGGCGTTCCCGGCTCGCTGGTCGCCGGTGGCCTTGGCCAGCGAGTCGATCGCGGTGGTCCGGGCCGCCTTGGATAGGAGCATGCCGACGATCAAGACGACCAGGGCCCCGGCGATCCGCGGCGCGTAGAAGACAGCCCGGTCGGCCCAGGCCTCGAAGGCGGGCTGGAGACCTGCGTGGAAGCTCAACGGTCCGAACATCGGGCCGAAGAGGCCAACGCCGCTTCAAGAATGTTTGGACAGCACGAAACGACCCAGTCCACGGCTCACGCGTCGGCGTCCTGCCACTTCATGAACTCGAACGGGCACCGGCAGCCGTTGCAGTAGAACTGGGCGGTGGCCAGCACCGAGCCGAAGGCCCCCATCAGCTCGGTGTCCTCGGACCCGCAGTGCGGGCAGGGCGGGTGATCGGGCAACCCCGTGCCTTCCGTGTCGGCCACGCTAGAACAGGGGGACGCCCCAGGTAAAAGCCTTGCCGGCCAAGGGCGACAGCGAGCCGAACCCACGCCCTTTTTCCCCGGGGGGTCCCCTGCCGGCCTGGGCCTACCATGCCCCGCTACCAGCGCGCCTACCTGGAGATGCTGCCGGCCCTGACCCTCACGGGCCTGGGAGCCCTGGCCGCCGGGTGGCTTCTGGGCCACATGGCCCCGCGCCTCGAGGCCCACCCAGGCCTGCTGATCATGGTGCCGGGCCTGATGGCCATGCGAGGGAACATCAGCGGCTCGATGGGCTCCCGGCTGAGCTCGGCCGTCCACCTGGGTCTGCTGGACCCCGGCGATCCCTGGGGGCGCGTCGCCCAGACCAACGTCGGGGCCTCGATCATCCTGTCGGTGGGCATCGGGGCCGTCGTGGGCCTCGCTGGCTGGCTTGTCTCGATCATCGTCGGCCTGGCCACGGTCGGGCTGGGCCTGTTCGTCCTGGTCGCCGTCCTCACAGCCTTGGTCTCCAGCTTCTTCCTCTCCCTGACCACGCTGGGCATCGTCCTGACGGCCACCGCCCGCGGGTTGGACCCCGACAACGTGACCGGCCCCCTCCTGACCACCGTGGGGGACGTCGTCACCCTGGCCGTCCTGTTCCTCCTCCTGGGGGTGATCTGACGACCGCCGACCGCAGCCTGGGCGACCTGGTCAAGGACCAGGTCCCCTTCCTGGTCGTCATGGCCATCGTCGCCACCGGCACCGGCCTGCTCCTGCGCACCCAAGAGCAGGCGCTCTTCGACCGTCCGTGGATCCTGGCCCTGATCCCCGTCGTCAACGCCCTGGGCGGCAACCTGGGCTCGATCCTGGGCGCCCGGCTCACCTCGGCCCTCCACCTGGGGACCCTGGAGCCCCGGCTGGTCCGAGGCGAGCTGACCGGCAACATCGCCCTCACCCTCGTCACCGGTCTCAGCATCTACACCCTGCTGGGCGCGCTCGTCTTCTTGCTCGGCCCTCACACCGCGCTGTTCCCCGCCCTGTCCGTGTGGACCGTTGGCGCGCTGGTGCTGGGCTCCGGTGCGACCCTGACCGTCTGTGTGATACTCTTAAGCCTGGGAGCTGCGTTCGTGGCTTACCGGCGTGGCCTGGACCCCGACGACATCGTCGTGCCCCTGGTCACGAACACGGCCGATCTCCTGGGTGTCATCGTCTTGTTCGTGATCTCTGGAGTGGTGGTATGAAGAGCTGGGAACGGGAGGAGCTCGAGGAGATCGAGTACGAGCCTCGCAGCGTCCGAGAGCTCCTTACGGAGATGAAGGACGTCGCCGAGCTGGTGGTGGACCTGGCCTACAGCGCCATCATCTTCGACGACGAGGAGATCGCCGAGGAGGTCCGCTACCTCGAGGCCCACA
>CAYREV010000100.1:0-3954 GCA_964423345.1 uncultured Balneolaceae bacterium
GCGTGGGCGACGGACCGGGCAAGGCCTTGGACGTCAGCACCCGCCGGGAGATCTACAGCTTCCTGCGCGAGGTGCCCGGCGCCCACTTCTCCGAGATCCAGCGCCGCCTCGACCTGGCCACCGGCACGTTGCAGTACCACCTTCGTTACCTGGAGAAACGCGACCTGGTCGACGCGAAGCGCGACGGCCGGTACACACGGTACTACGCCAGCATGGAGGTCGACCGCCGCCATAAGCCGATCCTCGGCCTCCTGCGCCAGTCCACACCTCGCAAGATCGTCCTCGACCTGATCGAGCACGGGCCCTCGAGGTTGACCGACATGAGCGAACGGCTCGACCTAGCCCCCTCCACCCTCTCCTTCCACCTGAAGAAGCTGATGAAGGAGGACGTGGTCGAACGACCCGAGCGGGGCGTGTACCAGGTCGCCGACCGAGAGGGCATGCTCGATCTCCTGGTCACCTACCGGTCCAGCTTCATCGACAGCGCCGTCGACAGGATCGTCAACCTCTTCACCGGTGTCAACCCGGGACCGGTCGAGGAAAGCGACGAGCACGAGGGCTGAGCCGCTCCCCATCCCCCTGGCTTGACCCCGTGACGACCACACCGCGACCCGGACCTCACCCGGGGAACCACCGAGCCTGCACACGGCGACGCAAGGCAACCGGCCTGGCAGGACACGTTGGATCGCATCGCTCCATCGTGGTCCTCTCCGGGGGTCCAGCGGCTCCGAGCGGAGGGCTCTAGACCGACGCGGCCCCCGGTCAGCCCGCAACGGTTTTCAAGGTGCTGTTCCTGGGCGGCAACGTGTCCTCCGAGGAGCTGGAAGACCTCGCTCTACGCTTCGCCCTGCAGAACGCCATCGACCACGAGGGCCAAGCCAACCAAGGGGCCGTGATCGGGCGGATCATGGCCTACGACGAGACGTTCAAGGACGAGCCGGAAGCCGTGTCCGAGGCCGCCGCCCAAGCCATCGACGCGATCGACGAGCTGTCCGTCGAGGAACAGGAAGCCCAGCTGGCCGAGCTCGGCGAGATCGAGATGGATGCCAAGGACCAGCGCCGCGAGGGCCTGCCCGAGCTGCCGAACACCGAGGGGCGCCCACGGATCGTTATGCGCTTTGCCCCCAACCCCAACGGTCCGCCCACCCTGGGCCACTCGCGGGGCATGTGCGTGAACGGCTGGTACGCCCGCAGGTACCGAGGCGATTTGATCCTGCGGTTCGACGACACGGACCCGGTCAACAAGGCCCCCTGGGAACCAGCCTACGACATGTTCGAGGATGCCTTCGAGTGGCTGGGCATCGACATCGCTCGGACCGTCAACGCCTCGGACCGGATGGACACCTACTACGACTACGCCATGAAGGCCCTGGTCCACGACTCCGCCTACGTCTGCACCTGCACCCAGGACGAGTTCAAGGAGCTCAAGGACGCCAAGGAACCCTGTCCCCACCGGGACGAGGAGATGGCCACCCAGCTGGACCGCTGGGAGAAGATGCGCGACGGGACGTTCGGGCCCGGCGAGGCCGTGGTCCGGATCAAGACCGACATCGAGCACAAGGACCCCGCCCTGCGGGACTGGGTGGCCCTGCGGATCGTGGACATCGACGAGCACCCGCATGCCAAGGCCGGCACCCGCCACCACGTCTGGCCGATGCTCGACTTCGAGAGCGCCATCGAGGACCACCTCCTCGGCGTGACCCACATCATCCGGGGCAAGGATCTGGCCGACAGCGAGAAACGTCAGCGCTTCCTGTACGACCACTTCGGCTGGCGCTACCCTGAGGTCCTCCACTGGGGCCGGGTCTCGGTCCACGGGTTCGGGAAGTTCTCCACCAGCCAGCTGCGTGAGGACATCGAGGCCGGCAAGTACACCGGCTGGGACGACCCGCGCCTCCCGACCCTGGCCGCGCTGGCCCGCCGGGGGTTCCAACCCGAGGCGCTGATGCAGTTCTGGGTCGACCTTGGTCTCACCGAGAAGGACATCGCCGCCAGCATGGAGACCCTGGAGGCCGAGAACCGCAAGCTCATCGACCAGAAGGCCGACCGCCTCTACTTCGTCAAGGACCCGGCGGCCCTCCGGATCAACGGGCTCGAGGGGACCCACCGGGCCAAGGTCCCCCGCCACCCGGACCAGCCCAACCGTGGGACCCGGACCCTGGTCGTCAAGGACGCCGTCCTGATCCCCTCCCAGGAACGCGACGCCATGGAACCCGGCACCATCTTCCGGCTCAAGGAAGGCATGGACCTCGAGCTCGTCGACGAGCAACGGACCACCTTCGTGGCCCTGGAGCCCACCGACGAGCGGGACGGACCCATGCTCCAGTGGGTCACCCCTCAAGCGATCCGCTGCACCGTGCTCATGCCGGATGGCAGCAAGGAGGAGGGGGCCGTCGAGAAGAACGTCCTCCAGTACGGTGTCGGGGACATCGTCCAGTTCGAGCGCTACGGGTTCGTCCGCCTCGAGCACGTCAGCGAAGGCAGTGTCCGGGCCGTGTACACCCACGCGTGACCCGGCTTCCGCCCCTGGGGGCACCTCGGACCGACCGTCGGGGTTCAAGTAAGGTCCGGCGCCATGCCAGGCCGTAGCGTCCTGAGTGGATGGGCCACGGGTCAGGCCGGCACGACCTCTCCTCCCAGGCGCAAGAGGCCTGATCCCATGTGGGCATGTCCGACCTGGTACGAGTGTCATTGGAGCGCGGGCTGGTACGTCGGCCTGGCAGCCAACGCCGTGATCGCGATCGCCTACATGGCCATCGCGGCCCACATCCTGGGCGGTCTATGGCGCTCGGGCCAGTGGTCCAAGAACCCTCTGGCCCGAGCCACGGGAGCTATCTTCTTCACGTGCAGCGTGGGCCACGGCATCCTGGCTCTCCACCTCGCGTTCCCGTGGGTCGGGATCGAGGTCGCCTCGGGCACCGCGCTCCGGGAGGCCTTCGCTGAGTGGCACATGTGGCTCTGGCCACCGGTGACGACCGTGGCGGCTCTGACCTACTGGAGCATGCGCAGCCGCTTCCCAGCCCTGGTCCGCGGGTCAGCCATGTTCGAGGATCTCAGGGAGCGCCAACGCCAGGCGCTCGAGATCCACGACAACATCGTCCAAGGCATCGCCCAGGCCAAGCTCTGCCTGGAGACCGACCGCCGCGGTGAAGCCCAGCAAGCTCTCGAGGAGACGCTCGGCTCGGCCAAGGCCATCATCACCGACCTGCTGGGCGAGGAAGGCACCGAGTTCGCGCTAGGCGCCGGGGATCTGCGCCGCCAGGAACCGGCCGGCGACGAGGGGGGTGACGCTGACGACCCGCTGGCGGGTCCTGCTGGTCGATGACGTCGCCGACATCCGCCTGTCGGTCAGGCTGATCCTCGAGGCCTACGGCCCGTTCGAGATCGTCGGCGAGGCCGCTGACGGCCGCGCCGGCGTCGAGCTCGCCGGAGAGCTCCAGCCCGACGTGGTCCTGCTGGACCTTTCCATGCCGAAGATGGACGGGCTCGAGGCGCTCCCCGAGATCCTGCAAGCCGCCCCTGGGGCCGACGTGATCATCTTCTCCGGGTTCGTCGAGGAACGGTTGGGCCCCCAAGTCCGCCAGCTAGGCGGCCTGGGGTACATCGAGAAGGGCGTCGAACCCGACGAGCTTGTGGACGGGCTCCTTGGCCTCGTGGGCGACCCGCCGTCGGGCGGCGACATCCGGGCCGGCGCGCAGGACATCCAGCGAGAGCCCTGAGAGGATCCCAGGGACCGACCGCCACGTCCAAACCGTGGGACGTCCTTCGGTCCCGTGACGATGCTCGCCCAGCTCGACAGCCTGCTCCCGCCGCTGGCCGACCCCAGGATCCGGAAGGGTCTCTGGATCGCGATCGTTTGGCTGGTCACCCTCGCCCTGACACGGCTCAACGGCCGGTTCTTCGACCGGGTCGACGCGCGGCTGTCCAACTACAACGTGCCCGAGCGCCGGTTGG
>CAYREV010000101.1:0-3920 GCA_964423345.1 uncultured Balneolaceae bacterium
AGCTCGTCTGGAACTGCTGCAACCTCCGGTCCCTCCCTGCGTACGATGCGTACGAGAACTGGACCCTGAACGACACCCAGGAACTCTCGGCAACGCAGGCGTTCCCAGTACAGGAGGGCTCCCAGAACGCCACCGTCACGCTCGAATTGTCCCCACCGGAGGACCCGGTGAAGCGGTTGCTCCCGAACGAGTCCATGGTGCGGTTGCGGGTGCTCGATGCAAACGACACGGTGGTGACGGAGAAGGAGCTCCACCGGGCGGAGGGCACGATAACGGTGCAGTTAGCGGAGTTGCCAAACCACGGCGTGTACCACGCGGAGATCGAAGCAGAGGCAGCGGAGGATTCCCTTGTAGAGTGGGTAGTGCACGTGAACGATGGCGTGCATCCGCCGCAGTCGTGGTGGGAGGACTAGCGGCTAGCCGAAGGCCGTAGGTGTCTTACCCGTACCCCAGGTCCGTCCCGCCTGTCACTCCGATTACGAACTCCTCCGTCGCGGGTTCTCCACCGTCCCACCCGTACCCGTACCCCGGGAGCACGAAGTCGGTCTGACGCGTCCACGAGTCGTTGTTCGATGCGAACGTGTTCTTGTAGAAGATGTAGGAATCGTTCCCGAACCCGTAATCGAAGAAGTACCCCCGGCCTAGGTCGCGGCCAAAGCCCGCAACCGTGAACGTATCCCCATCGTACACGTCATCCCCCCCAAGGTCCCGCAACATCCCCACACCCAACGTGCTACCGGTGCCCATCGAGTACCCGCTCGCCCAGTACGAGTCGTTCCCGCCGTCATCCTGCAGGAGCCCGATGCCCACGGCGGCGTACCCTTGCCCTTCGTTATCGTGGCTGGTGTAGGAGTCGTTCCCGGCCTTGTCCCAGAGGATGCCCACGCCGTTGCCGCCGCTGCCTTGGACCTCGCTTCCGGCCTCGTAGGAGTCGTTCCCCTGCTCGTCCACGAGGACGCCCACGGCGCGGTGGCCGCTGCCTTGGACGTACCACCCATCCGTTTGGTACACGTCATCCCCACCCAAGTCGAGGGAGAGAGCTGCCGAGATAGGGCCTCCAGCATAGACCCACGTATCGGCCCCCCCCGCGTTGTTGTAGAAATAATCCTCGCCAGCCGGATCGACTTGAAGCCAGCGGATCTTGGTGTAGGTGTCGCTTTGGGGGGTGCCGATGGCGACGATGCCCACAGGGTCGGCGGTGGTGGCTGATGGCCACACCGTGGTCGGGAGATCCTGGAGGTGGGGTGTTTGCACCTCCACCGTGTCAAGCAGGAGGATGCTGGCTTGGGCCATGGGGGCGATCGAGAGAAGTTCCTCATTTTGGAAGGCGTCGTCTCGGAGCGTGGTGGCGGTGGCGAGCGCGTCCACGAGGGGTGTGATTTCCGCGCGGAGGCGGGGGTCCAAGGTGGATGTGAACTCTGTCACTTGCTCTTGTGTCACCTGTTCTTGGATGTTCGCCACGTGGTAGAGGCGCAGGAGCGCGTCGGAGAGCGTGGCGGATGCGTGAGTTGGGACAGGATCCAGGGTGAGGCCTTGTTGGTGGGCGGCGAAGCGGATGGCGTCTTGGGGAGAGGCCTCGCGATGCAAGGGAGGGACTTCGTGTGAGACCGGGGGTGTGGTGGTTGGTGCAGCTAGCGCCGGAACCATTGATAGAACGAGTGCCGTGACGCTCACGAGCACCGTCAGTCGCCGAAGAACACCGTTGACCATGCCTCACGTCCTCCCAGAGTGCCCCCTCGCTGATCTGTCGGTTCTTAAACATATCGCAACCACACACATACCCACCCGTGCGCACCACCCAACCCACCAGTTGTGTCACCCCAGTTAATACTATATGCACGAACCGGTCAACGGGGGGTGCTTCAGCCTCGTGCGGGGGGTTGACCGGGAGACGAAGGCATGAACCCATCCGGACGCGGGACGAGGGCGAACATGCAGGTCTTGGAGGCGATGATGGTGTGCATCATCGTCTTCCTGGCCATCACGTACACGCTCACGTTCGACACCCCCACGCACGACAACCCCCAGTTGTACGAGGATACGCGCGTCATCGCCAACGACATCCTGATGGTGATGCACGAGCTCATCCCGCCCGAGGATTCCGCGCAGAGCGGCCTCGCGTACAAGGTCGCACGGGAGGTGCAGGGGGACGAGCACTTAACGCGGTACCTGGAGCGCCTCCTCCCACAGCAGGAGTGGAACGTCCACGTGAGCAACGGCGAGGGCCTGTACCCGGTGATCGACAATGGGCAACCCCCCGGGGAGGCCGTGTCGGCGTCGCAGCCCTTCACGCCCGGGTGGAAGTCGTTGTACGCTGCGCCGGATCTGGCGGTGTACGATGGGGACACGCCGATGTACGTGAGCGCGTACCCGGTGTCCTACTCGCATAACATGAAGCTCCCGGGGGAGGCCATCATCGTGGAGGCGACGGTGTTGGAGGCGGGTGGGGCGGGGGAGACGAAGACGTACCAGGTGCATGAGCAGGCGGCGGTGCCGGAGTGGGAGGAGGAGAGTCCAGCGGTTTATGCGGAGATGAACAGCGAGACGGGTGGAGAATCGTTGGGGATTGCGTACACGGCCGGGCAGCGAGCGCACGCTTGTGAGGCTGTGACCTACTGCAGTTTCAAGCTCATCGTGAACGAGACCGCGAACCAGACTCTCCCCGTGGGCACGGACATCAACATCCACATCCCCCACGGGTGGGCCTTTGACAGTTTTGAAGAGACCGCTACGTGGACCGGCTACTCCAAGACCGGCGCCTCGGGTCCGTTCAGCATCCACGCCACCCTCAACCAAACCCTCCAGAACGACACCACCACCTTCGAGTTCAACCTCGTCCCAGCGGCCACCATCGACGAGCCGTTCAGCACCTTCGAGGTCACCTTGAGCAACGAGTCGAGCGAGTCCAGGACGGAGCTCGTGATCCCCAACACGGATGTCACGGAGAAGGCGCCGCGGCAAGTGCACTCGGCGATCCCCTACCCCGTGAACAAACAGAGCCCGAGCGTGTGGGGGGTGGCGTTCAGCAACGGTCTCGACGCGGTGGAGGTGCAGAAGGTTACGCTCAAGACCGCGTACGGCACACCCCTGTTCAAGAGCATCTCCACGAAGAGCGGCATCGACGGGTCGTGGAGCATCAATCCGGCCGGCACGCGGGCCACGTGGACGCCGACTGCGCTGGCGGACAACGAGCTCCTGAGCGGTGAGGCCCTGGACCTGCTCCTCAACGTCGAAACGAACACCTCCGAGACGCACTTCTACCCCGAACTCGACCGCGTCACGCCCCAGGTGACGTTCAGTAACGGTTACGTGCATAACCTGACGCGGCAGCGGGAGGGGGCGGGCGTGTTCGCGGCGCGGATTCCCGCCGCCACGAACGACTCCACGAACGACGGGTACCCCCACACTGGGAACGGGAAGCACACCGCGAACGTGACGTTCCACGACCCGGCGCGGCACGCGAACCTCAATACATCGCTCACGTACACCGTGGACGAGGACATCCTGGACCTGGACGCGGGCATCCTACTGGACCAACAGTCGGCGCTCACGAGCAGCCACCTCAAGGCCTCGCCCATGCGCGTCACGCCGGACACTACCGTGAACCTGCGGGCGAACCTCACGAGCCTCCTTGGCACCATCGCGGAGCTTGGCGGCACGAACATCTCCCTCGAGACGGAGGTGTACGCGCCCCCGAGCATCACGAACACGCCCATCGTGACGACGAGCACCACCCTCCAGGGTGCGCCCCGGCCCGCGGTCACGAGCGTGCACAGCGCGGACATCACCGGCGACACCGTGCCCGATGTCATCCTGGGGAGCACCGACGACCACGTATACGCGGCCACCGTGAACCCCGTCTCCCTGGAGGCGAGCGTGCTGTGGAACAAGGACCTCGGAAGCGACGTGGAGGCCGTCAC
>CAYREV010000102.1:0-3909 GCA_964423345.1 uncultured Balneolaceae bacterium
AGGATGCGCGTGAAGGGGTGGTCCGTGGTGTTCATCGTGGGTGGGCCTCCCAAGGTCGCGCCCAGGTTCCCTTGCCATGTCTTAACATTTCCCCTCAAGGCCTCCACAGTTCTAATTTCTCCAGCTGCCTTGATGGAGACTCCTTGGGCCCGCCACCACCACCCGAGCACCCCGAGTAGGAGTACTGCACCTCGTAATCGCTCAGATTCTCCTTGTGCATCACAAGCAGACTATACGTTCGAGTTTCCAACCCACCGGATTGGACTTCGTGGTGTTCGGTGTCGCTCGTGCTGTTCTTATGAACGGTGTAGTTCGCAGGGTTCCAACGCGCAACCTCAGGATCTTCCTCCACAAAGTGGAAATCCACATCCTGTCCACTGTACCCTCTAACCCAGATGTCGAAAGTATCGTCACACTCGTTGGGGAATTCAACTCGGTATAGGTCCTGATCCCCCGAGGCGTTCAACGTGCCATACGTGTAATGCTTCGGCAGATCCTGGATCGACCCGTTCTTAAACGTGGTGTTGAACAGGTGGGGAACCACCCGGCCAGATGTACCTAGCACGGAGTAGAACTCTATATCGTAGCTTTCGCGCGTCGCTTCCGATGCGTTCCACCAAACGTCGAACTCTCCCACCACTTGGCCTAAGTCAAGCACCGTCGTAGCCTCGGTCTCTCGGTTGGTGACGTTTATCCACGCTGCATCCACCGACAAACCGGCGTAACCTGGTACGCCCGTCGTACCGCGGAATCGCACGCTTCGCTCGCCCTCCTGCCAGGTATAGTTGGGCACGATACTGTCGAGCTTCGGGGCGATTTGCACCTCTGCCATATCAATGACAGCAGTGATCATGTTCCCCGCCCGGTCCACCGCCGTCACGTTCAGCTTGTGGGTGGCGTTGGGCTGGGGCTTCGTGTGGTTCAGCCACAATCGACCCGAGTCCTCGACCCCCGCCATGCTTGTGTCGTGGTGGAGTTCGCGTTCCGAGGTGGTGTTATCATCGTACGTCCACACGCGGACCTCCTCGAGCCCGCTGGCGTTGTCCCACACGCGATCCGTGGTATTGAGGTACGCCGTCGTGATGAAGCCCGTAGCGTTCTCGTTCACGATATCCCCCACGATGTCCGGGAGGTCACGGTCCACCTTCACCGTCAACGTCTCCTCGACAACGTTGCCGGCGCGGTCCTCCACCCTCACCTCAACCACCTGCTGCTCACCCGTCACCAAGGGGGAGAGGTTCAAGGTGTGGTTGAAGCTCTTCTCGCTCGTGACGCCCTGCTCGCTGGACGAGATAAGGTTGCCTGAGTGCGCCCACGTAAGGTTGTCCGTGGTGTTCCCCACGCTCACGTGCCACAACCCACTCGTCACATCTGTGGCGTTCCAGTGCAGCGTCACCTCGTTCTCGTTCGTGAAGTGAACCGCAGGGAGGGCCACGCTCAGGGATGGGGACACGTTGTCCACCAGCACCGAAACATCGTCCACCTGGGTCACGCCAAACTCGTCCGTGGCGCTCAAGCTCACGGTGTACATGGTGCCGTTCTCCAGGTGGAGGCTGGCGGTGCCGGGCGTGTTCACACGAAGCACCTCCTCCGACAGCGCATCACCGCGACCTCCCATCACGAGGGCTTTGGAACCGTTCCACACCGCCGCAGCGAACGATTCAACGCATCCAACCCCGTGTTCAGGACGCGCGCTTCCTCAGAAGTCACGTTGAGTGCCGTTATCTCCTTGAGCACCCCCGCATCATCGTAGCCTCCGAACACGAAACTTGTCGAGATTTGGGGATGCCGGATAATTACCGTATCGGTAATTTTAGCGCAAAAGGCTATTAGTAATGGGTTACGATACCACCCTATGATGCGAACACGCAGCCTCTCCGGTCGGGAAAGCCAGGTCATCCTCAGCCTGGAGGCTCGCGACGAAGAGGAGGTGACGATCGATGACATCCAATCCCTCACAGGGGTCTCCCGAACGTACGCGCGCAAGCTCGCCCACGATCTCGCCAAGAAGCACTGGCTGGACCGCATCGGTCGCGGCCGCTACCTCCTGGTGCCGCCCGAGAACGGTCCCGACGCCATCCCCGAACTCGACCCGTACCGCGTGGGCAGCCACCTCGTCGATCCCTACGCGTTCGCCTACGGAACCGCAGCGAGCCTGCACGGTCTCCTCACCCACGCCCTCAAGACGTACCACATCGCAACCCCCACAACGACGCGGGTTAGCGTATCAGAGCCCGTGGAGTACAACCTCGTGCACGTCTCCCCCGAACGGTTCTTCGGCACCGCCGACCTGGAGAAGTACGGCACCCAGATCACGGTCACGGACTTGGAGAGAACGGTGTTGGACTGTCTGGACCGCCCGGACCTCTGCGGGGGCATCGCCAACACCGTGCAGATCATCCACCACGCGAAACCCAAGCTCGACCACGCGCGCCTCCTCGAGTACGTGGACCGCTTCAGCAACAAGAGCCTCGCCCAACGCCTCGGGTACCTCCTCGCGCGCGTGCGACCCTCCACGCCTGCACCCCCGGAGTTCCTCCAAGCAGTGCAGGAGCGCTTGGGCCAAAGCCATGTCCCCCTCGCCCCGGCGACCCGCCACGGTCATCGGGGGCCCAGGGACGGGACGTGGCGCATCATCCAGAACCTCCCCGACAGCGAGCTCTACGGGGAGGTGCCCCTCCGCTGATCCCGAAGAACACCGCGCGCCGCTACGCCCACCAGGGGGGCGTGGATCTGGACATCGCGCAGCAGGACATCGTCCTCACGTACGCCCTCGACAAGCTCCGGGCCGAGGGGCTCCTCGAGCATCTTGTGTTCAAGGGGGGAACCTACCTCCGGAAGATGATCCTCGGTACAGGTGGACGCTTCAGCATGGACCTCGACTTCACCAGCACCACGACCGACGTGACGCTTGAGGACGTCGCATCCGCCATGGAGGGCACGCACCACGGCGTGCAGTTCTCCATCCAGGACTCGGAAGCAACACAGAATGGTTACCTCCTCAACGTTCGCTACTCGCACGACTGGGGGGAGGGCAACTTCAAGCTGGACGTGAGCACCCGCGACGACCGCTGGCTCCCTCCAGAAGATCGGGAACCCAAAGCTGAACGGTACTTCAACGACCTCCCATTCGAACCACCAACCATACCATGCATGGACCTCCACGAGGCGCTCGCGGAGAAGATCCGTGCCTTGCACCAACGGAAGACCGAGCGCGACCTCTACGACATCATCCAGTACGGTGACGGAGCCCTCAACGAACCCCTCGTACGCCTCCTGGCCGTCCTGAAGCTTCGCGAGGACGGTGAGCGCTTCGACCCTTCGGTGGTCTTGAGCAAGCTAGAGGACGGACGGCGGGATTGGATAGACCTTCCCACCCTCGTATCCAAGCAGGACGACACCAACTGGAACGAAGAGTGTCGGAAGGCGAGGGACAGGTTCGCCTTCCTTGAGGAACTGACGGCGTTCGACGAGCGGGTTCGGAACGACCGCTACGCGCACGCGTTGGACCAGGAGATCCAGCAACGATTACGGGAGCTTCAGACCACGATGTGAACGTAGGTAAGCCGGGTGCAGCTTGCCGACCACGTTGGGACCGTTCAACGGTCTTCGGTGCGCTGTGTTCTCCATGGGTTCCGTATCGAGGCAGGCGTAGGTCCCGTTCGCCCCGGCTACGGCGTCCACCGAAACCTCACGCACAGCCGACTCCAAGCCCTGCGCGAGCACTGGCATGACCGGCTCCCGCCGGCCTACCGCGTGTAAAACGAAAGCAAGTACACGTTGTTTGGAGAACCCGATTCAGGCCATCGGGGGGTTGAGAACCCGAATGACCTGAGCGTTTCCCCTGTGAGCGTAAGCGGACCCGCCGCGATTTGAACGCGGGTCAATGGCTCCGGAGGCCACTAGGAT
>CAYREV010000103.1:0-3898 GCA_964423345.1 uncultured Balneolaceae bacterium
TCGCGGGCCAGCGCCGTCGCCGAGGCCTTGCCGAGTCCGCTGCTCGAAGCCAGTATCAGCGCCGCGTTCCCCTCGATGTCGAGGTCCATGCCCGGTCGCTCGTGGTCATCGTCGATAAATGGCGGGGGCGAAGTCACAACAACGCTCGGATACGCAGGGAGGGGACAGTTGAGAATACCACCTCGAAAGTCCCACCCTCGCCAGTTGATCGGTCAGCCACCGTCGGGTGGGATTGAAAGAGGCGGCCAGCTACGGTCGTGCGCCTCGTTGTGCGACCTCGCTCCGCTCGCGTGCTTACGTCGGCGGGCTTCCCGTAGCCGGCCGGGGCTTTCGAGGTGGTACATCCGCTGTTGGACATCATCGAAACCACCGGTACCCATCTACGCCAGTATCACAGCCGTTCGTAGGCGTCGTGCCAGGGGCGCTCGCGCTCGAACGCGGCGCTGGCGGCCAGGACGGTCTCGTCGGCGTACCGCCGCCCGGCGACCTGCATCCCGACCGGGAGGCCGTCGACGAATCCCGCTGGAACCGAGGCGGCCGGATGCCCGGACATGTTGTACGGCTGGGTGAGGACCCAGCCCCGGAGCGGTTCGATCTCGACGCCGTCGACCTCGGTGGGCTCCTCGCCGTCGGGGAACGGGAGGACCGAGAGCGTGGGGCAGACGAGCAGATCGTACTCGGCGAACACGTCCTGGAGGCCGTCGTAGACGTTCGTTCGGATGCGGTCGGCGCGCTTGTACTCCCGGGTCGTGGGTTCGGGTTCGTCGAGGATGGTCTCGACGACGACCGGACGGAGCCGGTCGCGGTCGGCACCGCGCGGGTCGAGGCCGCGGCGCTCGAGGCCGTCGAACAGCGACTGCCAGCGGACCCGCGCGAACGTGTAGAACGCCTCGAGCACGTCCGACTGCTCACAGCCGAGGTCGACGTCGACCTCCTCGACCGCCGCGGCGGCGTCCCCGAATGCCTCGACGGCGTCCGCGACGACTTCCCCCACGTCGGGCTCGACCGGGTAGGTACCGAGGTCGGGGCTGTAGGCGACCTCGAGTCTCTCTATCCCCTGTTCGGTGGCGCCCAGGTAGTCGTCGCCGGTCTCGGGGAGCGAGAACGGGTCGTCGGGGTGCGGACCGGCCATGACGTCGAGCATCAGCGCGGCGTCTTCCACCGTTCGAGCCATCGGACCGACGTGCGAGAACGGCGTATGGGCCTCGAACGCGTCGGGGCGGCTCACCCGGGGGACGCGCCCGAACGTGGGTTTGATGCCGTAGACGCCGCAGAACGACGCGGGCGTTCTGATGGAGCCACCGGTGTCCGACCCCTGTGCGAGGGGTGCCATCCCGGCCGCGAGCGCCGCGCCCGCACCGCCGGAGGAACCCCCCGAGTTGCGCGTCGTGTCGAACGGCGTGTGCGTCTCACCCGCGACGCGGTTGTTGGTCGTACAGCCGAGGCCGAACTCGGGCGTGTTGGTCTTCCCGACGACGATCGCCCCGGCGTCGTGGAGGCGCTCTGCGAACGGTTCGCTCGCCTCGGAGACGTTCTCCTCGAACAGCAGCGACCCGAAGGTCGTCCGAAAGCCCGCCACGTCCTCGAGGTCCTTGATCGCGACCGGGACGCCGTGGAGCGGCCCCAGCTCCTCGCCCGCCTCGACCGCTCGCTCCGCCTCCTCGGCGGCGGCGCGGGCGTGTTCGGCCGTCACGGTGACGAAGGCGTTGATCGGCCCGTCGCGTTCCGCGATCCGGTCGAGGTGCGCCTCGACGACCTCGACCGGCGAGCGCTCGCCGTCCCTGATCTCCCTCGCGAGTTCGACCGCCGACGTGAGACACGGGTCGTTCGACATACCACTCCGTCGCGCGGGGCGGTCTAAAAACTCTGCCGGCGGGTGCCGGCCCGCGGGACCACCACCCCTCCCCCGATCAGGCCTCCCGAAGGGTGTCGAGCCGCGCGCCGAGCGAGTCGCGGACGGCCCCCACCTCGTCGCCGACCCGGAGGACGTTGTAGCCGTTCGCGATGGCGTCCGCGGCGGCCTCGGTGTCGTGCTTCGGCGCTCCGAACGGGATCCCGGCGTCCCGGCAGGCGTCCTCGACGACCTCGATGGCCGCCTGCACCTCCGGATGGTCGGTCTGCCTGGGGTGCCCCATCGAGATCGAGAGGTCGTTCGCGCCGATGAACGCGAACCCGAGTTCCGGCACCGAGAGGATGTCCTCGACGGCGTCGACGGCGTCGCGGTGCTCGATCATCGCCCCGACCATGACGGCCTCGTCCTGGCGCTCGATGAAGCCCTCGGAGTCCGCACCCCACCCCGTGGGTCGTCCTCCACCGAACCCACGAGCACCCGGCCCACCGTCGTAAACGAAGTGCGCGGCCTCGACGGCCTCCTGTATCTCCTCGACGCTCTCGACCTGCGGGATGAGGATCGTCGTGACGCCGGTGTCGAGCACCTTGTGTACCAGGGGCGGGTCGCCGGATGGAGGTCGCACCATCAGTTCGATCTCCGCGCCCTCGGCCGCCCTGACGAGCGCGTCGAAGGCCGTGTTGTCGTACGGACTCGGGCCGGCGTGCTCGATGTCGAGCCAGACGAAGTCGTATCCCAGCTGACCGTAGACCTCGACCATGACCGGCGAGAATGTCTCCGTGCGGGCGCCGATGGCGGGCTCGTCGCGAGCCAGCCGTTCGCGGACGTGATTTGTCGGCATACCGGCTACTCGCTCATCCCCAAGAAAAGGGTTCGGGTAGTGCGAGGGCTCCGTGATCGGTGTGTCTAGGTGAACCGTGTTACTCGGGGGCAGAGAGCCCTACCCACTCACTCCCACCCTTCGAGCCCGGTGGCGTTGACGGTCGTGTCGGGGAGGCGGCCCTCGTAGACGGCCCGGATGTTCTCGGCGACGCCGAGGCTCATCCGCTCCATCGCCTCGATGGTCGTCCCGGCGACGTGCGGGGAGGTCAGCACGTTCTCGAACTCGAACAGCGGGTGGTCGGCGTCGGGCGGTTCGGACTCGAACACGTCGAGACCGGCACCGGCGACCGTGTCGTCCTCGAGCGCGTCGACGAGCGCCTCCTCGTCGACGATGCCCCCTCGGGCGGTGTTGACGACGATGCCGTCCTCGAACGTCGAGAGTTCCTCGTGTCCGATCGCCCCGCGCGTCTCGTCCGTGAGGGGGGCGTGGACGCTCACGACGTCCGCACGCTCGAACAGCTCCCCCGTCGAGTCGACGAGTTCGGTCCCGCTCGGGACCGTCTCCTCGGTGAGATACGGATCGTACACGACGGCGTCCATCCCGAACGCGCCGAGGAGTTCGGCCACCCGCGCGCCGATGCTCCCGCAGCCGAACAGCCCGAGCGTATCCCCCGAGAGCTCGTGGGTGATGTACTTCGTCCGGTCCCAGGTGCCGGCGCGGACGTCGGCGTCGGCGACGCGCAGGCGCTTTCGGACCGCGAGCGCGAGCGTGACGGCGTGCTCGGCCACCGACGGAGCGTTCACGTCCGGGGTGTTACAGACGACGACGCCGCGCTCGGTCGCCGCCTCGACGTCCACGTTGTCCAGCCCCGCGCCGTGCTTTGCGATCACCGTCAGCCGGTCGGCCCGCTCGAGGAGGTTGCGGTCGATCTCGAAGGTTCTGACGACGATGGCGTCGAACTCGCCGACGTCCTCGCGCACCGCCGTCTCGTCAGGGTAGGCGTCCGGCCCGACGATCTCGGCGATGTCGGCGATCGACTCAGGGCCAGCGTCGTCCATCGGCTCCGGGACCAGCACCCGCCACGTCCGGTCGGTCATGTCCTCCCCCACCGACGGGGGTGATAAAAACCTGCCCTCGTCCGGCTCGCCGGTCACGTCGCTCAGTCGTGACCGATCACCCCGACTGGTTCGTACGGCTCCTCCAGGTAGTCGAGGTCGGCGTCGGAG
>CAYREV010000104.1:0-3873 GCA_964423345.1 uncultured Balneolaceae bacterium
TGGTCACTGATTTTTTATTGACTCATTTTGAGACTTCTATTCACCTGCTGGAAGCTACTGCCTATAACAATAAGGTATTGGAAAGGCTTCTGCCTTCGGGGGTTAACATTGCATTTGTAGAGGATCACGATCCGGTTTTTCACCGTACGAAGTATATCAATCAATTGGTTGAGGAATCCTCTACACCCTATCTGGCTGTTTGGGATACCGATGTGATCGTCTCGCCAGATCAACTTATCCAGTCCGTGAACCTCTTAAGAAATGAAGAAGCGGACTTCGTATACCCTTATGAAGATAAGTTCTTGGATACAAGCTCAATTCTGCGGGAGCTGTATATTAAGAGCCGGGACCTTGACTTATTGAAAGAGCATGCGGGAAAAATGAAGGAACTTTATTCCCCCAATCCGGTTGGCGGCGGTTTTTTAGCGGAAAGAGAAGCCTATATCAAATCTGGTATGGAAAACGAGCATTATTATGGCTGGGGGAGAGAGGATGGAGATCGACTTAACCGCTGGGAAATTTTGGATTTTACGGTAGAACGCGTTGCCGGACCTCTTTTTCATCTAACCCATGACCGGGGGGAGAACAGTACATTCCATGCCGAAGAACAAAAAAATATCAAGATTTCCGAAATATACCGGATTGCTTCAATGTCAAAGAAGGAATTAGGTGAAGAGGTAAATTCATGGAGAGGATAGATTATTTTTAGCCTTCTTTGTCTTTTAGAAAATGTTAAGTGAAATGTTAAGGTGATTTGTTAAGCGAGGAGTGATCAGAATTGTTATAGTAAAGATACTTGATCTGCTATTGATTTATTTCTAGTGGAATAAGGAGACGGTTTAATAACAGAAGGTTTTCTTTTTCACATGTAGGTGTGATTAAAAATTAAAAATATAAATAAAACGGAGAAAGTTATGAAAACACTCAACGTAATGAACGTAAAAGAAGAGGATGTACTGAATCGAGATGAGATGAAGTCTATTATGGCAGGAAGTGGTATTACTATTGATGGATGTCAATACCCTAGCGATGGCTGTACAGGTATAAGTTCATATTATAATTGTCAAAGAGGTAATTGTACCTCTTGGTATTCAGGTAGTCAGGAAGCAATTGATTGTATAAATCTTGTGGGTCGACAGGAGACGAACAGGATAGCGTTATGTAATAAAGATTATCTATAGGTAGATTGACATTTTAAATAAAAGGGTTTTTCTGACCCTTTTATTTAAATCATACGTTTTTATACTATGAAATTTCTTCTAAATATAATATTGCTCTCTTTTTTGTGTGTTTTTTTTGCTGGGTGTTCTGAACATTCTTCGCAAAAAAGAGGTAATCAGCGAAATGTAACAGAGCAACTAAATAAGCTAGGGCAACTTCAGCTGGAAGAATATAGGCATTCATCATATTTCCGGGTACTTGAGGAAATTCCAAAACATATTAAGCAGGTTGAAAATCTCTCCGTTTTCCGAGGAGATTCAAATGCCCCATTTTCTGCTCAACTTGTTCCGCTACAAACGTATGGTAAAACGGGAGAATATTATTTAACAAAAGTTGAGTGGCTCACGGTTGACGATAAGCGTCGTGTAATTATAGCCGATCGTGGGTCAAACTATGCATTAACATTGCATGTATTTAACGATGATGGCACCTACCGTACTCCGCTTGGTAGACCGGGTAGGGGTCCTGGCGAGTATCTTGAACCGTTTTTTCTGCAAGGAAATGTTGGAAGGGTGTATCTATATGATGTTACTGGCATGCGTATAAATGCGTATAACATAGATGATTATTCGATATTTAAGACCTCGCCTGAGGAACGTTGGGACATCAGAAATGAAAAAGATATACAAGGGTTCAGGTTAGGAGGAATGAAGGTCCGAAATGACGGAAAAATTTTGGTAGAATTCTATAAACCTAGTTTAAATGAAGTTTCCTCGAGGAGTAAATCTACGTATCTACTGATGGATTTGGACGGGAATAGTTTGGATTTCAAGCCTTTTACTTTTTATGGGAATCTTCGAATTGTGACAGAGAAAAATTATCCTTTTCCAAATATTTTTCCTATTGGTCGTACTCTGACTGCAATGTCAAGTGAAGGTGAATTATTCGCTGCTAATACTCAGGAATTTTTAATCAAAAAGTATAACCCAAACGGTATTTATCAATCCGCTTTTTATTATCCCATAGAGGGTTCATCATTGGATTTTGAAGAGTTTCTAAAATCTGGGAGAAAATTTGGACCAAGTATTCCAAAGATAGATGAAGTGAAAAAAGCTTTCAAAGACATAGATGAAGAGTTACCGAAAACCTCACCTGTGATAGATAAATTAATGGTGGATGATGAAAATAGAATATGGGTTGCAGTACCTATCGGTGCAAAAAGTAATATCTATGAATGGTGGATCCTCAACTCCTCCGGTAAACTGCTTGCGAAGTTATTGCTCCCCCGTGATCAACCGATTTACGACATCAAAAACGGGTATCTCTACAGCAAAAAAGTGGATGAAGAAACAGGTGCAGAATATGTCGTTAAATATCGTCTTGAGCTAACTGAGAATTAAATGATTAGTTTTGTATTAAACTTTCTGCTTATAGCTTCAATATAATGCCTCCTGAAATCTTTTTTGTTTGTTGACAGGGCTACTACTTTTCTGATGTGATTATGAATACATTCCGTTTTTATAAGCAGCATAATAAAATGAACCGTAGCCCTACCTGCCTGTGCATGGTGGCAGGGCATCATGGTCGCAGCTATACAATGGAGACCCTGCGGGGCCGGAGCGGTATTTACCGAGAGGGCGTATCACTGCTGGGTATTAGTGAGGCTGCGGAGAGCTGGACTATCAGCGGATTATAAGATATAATATTGTATTAAGGGGAGGGTAAAAATTTACTTGAGGCGTCTACTTCAATGTTAAAAATGTTAAGTGAAATGTTAAGGTGATTTGTTAAGCGAGGAGCGGTTAAAATTTTTATCGTGAAAATAGTTGATTCAATATGAACCCCATTTTACAGTAACGAGGTAAGATGCTGTTATAATCATCAAATGAGCTATGGAAGAAACTGTAGTTGAATACCTGAAAGAGCTTAATATTCCTGTATCATCAAAGTATTGCAGGAAATTAATCCTGTCTCATCCCGACTATCCGTCGTTGCTGAGTATTGCCGATACGTTGGAGCAGCTTGGCATCCGATATCAGGCCGCCCGTATTACAAAGGAAACCGTTAACAAACTGGAGTTTCCGTATCTGCTCCAAATTAATGGTGACCGAGGGGAGCTCATGCTTATAAAAAAACGGCAGGATCTACCTGAAATCGATAATAGCGATACTTATGCCCATGGGGCGGTACTACAGGTGGAACCTACCGATATCATCACAGATAAAAGAAATAATGAGCAGCGGTCGGAAGAAAATTTTTTAAAGGTTACAGCCATTGTTTTAATAGCTGCTATTGCAGGAATGGTTGTTTTTTCCTCCATACAAGTAACCTCGTGGATGCATGTTTTATTACTTATAACAGCAATGACTGGTAGTATGGCCGGATATCTGCTTATAGCAAAGGAGGTTGGTATTACTTATAAGCCGGTGGAATCGTTTTGCAAGCAAGGGAAAAAGACCAACTGCGATGCCGTATTACAGTCTGAGGCCGCTCAGCTATTCGGACAGGTAACCCTTTCGGATGCGGTGGCCACCTATTTCATTTTTCAGTTTCTTATCCTCAGCTTGTTCATTCCTTTTGTCGAAACAGCATTTTCCTTTTGGGGAGTATTATTTGTGTTAAGCGCAATTACAATCCCGGTGATTGGATACTCTCTTTATTATCAGTCGGTAAAGTTAAAGACATGGTGCCGGCTCTGTTTGGCGGTGGATG
>CAYREV010000105.1:0-3738 GCA_964423345.1 uncultured Balneolaceae bacterium
GATCAGCTCCGCGAACTCGTTGCGGCGGGCGTCTCGCTCGACCTCCACGAGCGACCGTCGCGGTGTGGACGGTGCAACGGCCCCGTCGAACGGGTCCCGGACGACGGGGAGACCCCCGAGTACGCACCCGATCCGTCCGAGACCCCGCAGTGGCGCTGTACGGCGTGCGGGCAGGTGTTCTGGAAGGGGAGCCACTGGGACCGGGTCCGCGAAACGCTGGCCGGGCTCGACGCAGAGGAGTAGGGCGCGACCGTTCCGTATCGGCTGTGCCTCGATAGCACGGTCGGGAGAAGACACTTGCCACGAGCACGGCGACACACCGACGATGGACCGGGACGCCCTCCTCTCCCTGTTTCTCGCGTTGCTCGGCCTCGCCGCACTCGTCGGTGCAGTGGTCCTGTACCCCAGCGCCGGACAGACAGGTGGGTACCACTCCGTCGAGCGCGTCGAGGCGTCGGAGCTACCGGCCGACGCCGAGGTACTGGCGTACGGAGAGCTCTCCTCGGGAGCTCGGGAAGCGTTCCGGGGGGCGCTCGACGCGCCGGACGGGAGCACCGTCGTCTGGGGCGCGTCGAACCTGCCGTCCGAGTTCCGCTACAGCGACGAGGAGGCGTACTACTACGTCCGCTACGAGGGGACCAACTACCTGCTCGCGACGGGACAGGCCGGCGCCGGCCCGCTGGGGGTCGTCCAGCTCGTCGTCAGAGGACTGCTGGGCGTGACGGGGCTCGGCCTGCTCGCCGTCGGTGGATACCGGTACTGGCGATGACTCGCGGAGCGGCGACGCGGACCGGCGGCGAGGGCGGGACTCGAGACGGGACTACCGGATGTGGTCGATACCTGTGCCGGTGCTCTCCCACTGGTCGCAGGGGTCCATGTCGTCCATGACCTCCGCGTGGAACCCGCAGTAGGGTTTCATCCTGTCGTTCGTCCGGACGTACTTGAAGTGGGCGCAGTTGCCGCAGTAGACGTCGCCGCGCGGGTCGGGACTCGGCTCGTCGAGGAACACGGCGTCGTCGGTGGTGGTCGACCCGCCGTCGCTGACGGGCGAGCGAGTCTGACCACTCCCGGCGGTCTGTGTCGGCGTGTTCCCGTCGGGCGTGCTCCCGAGGAAGCCGATGCCGGAGAGGCGGTTGCGGAGCCCCTGGTTCGACACCTCGACGACTCTCGTTCGGCCCTGCTTGGTTATCTCGAGTTTGACCGTCCCGCCGGGGTCGTTGCGCGTCTTGAAGTTCGCGACGGCGGTGAACACCGCCCAGAACGTCGTCAGCATGCCGAGGAAGTAGATCGCGGAGACGGGGAGCGTGTGGTCGGTCTCCATCCCGTACCACTGCATCGGGTAGAACTCCCAGAAGAGCAGGACGCCGAACAGGGCGATGGCGGTGCCGACGACGGAGGCGACGCGGATGCGCCGGCCCGACTGCGGCAGGACGGTCACGACCCCGAGGAACGTCAGGGGGAGCCCCAGCCCGCCGGCGATGATCGCGACCTCGCGAGCCTCGTAGACGCCCAGCCCGAACATCTCGGCGACGACGGTCGACGTCCCGAAGACGAGCGCCGCCACCGCGAGCACGACGCCGACGAGGAACAGCACGACGCCGGCGTAGAGCCGTCGGAGGTCGGCCCCTCCTCTGCCTCGCTCGTACACCTCCGAGAGACTGGTCATGGGTGGTCTTGCCCGTACTCGCACAAAAGGCTACGTCAGACGTCCGTCCGACGTCGCCCGATTTCGGGGCGTTCGACCCCCAGGGCACGGTTCCGAGGGTCGCCGCCCTGATGAGCGCAGCCGCGGGACAGTCAGAGCGCGAGGGGGTCGGCCTGCGCCCACCGAGGTTCGAACTCGGCTCGCACGGATTCGGCGAACTCGCGGTCCTTCAGGTCGATCATCCCGAACACCTCCTCGGCGTCGAGCGGGTGGGGGACCTCGATGGCGGTCTCGCCGCGATCGATCAGCGAGAAGGTCCCGGAGACGTTCTCGCTCGTGCGCACTTCGAACCCCTCGTGTCCGGCCAGCGAGTCGCGGTAGCGCTCTCCGACCGACGGCGGGAGCAACGGGACCAGGTCGGGGCGCATCAGCAGGCGGACCTCGACGCCACGGTCGAGCGCCGCCGCGAGTTCGTCGAGGATGAGGCTGTCGACCCCGTCGATCTCGGCCTCGAAGAACCGCTCGGTGTACGTCGAGAGGACGAACACGATCTGCTCGGTGGCGGCGGCCAGCCGCTCGACCAGCAGGTCGACCACCTCCGTCGGGCCGACCGCGGCCGTCCAGAACGTCTCCTCGACGGGGTCGGCGCTCTCGAGTTCTTCCTGGAGCTCCTCGACGACCTGCTCGTACTGGTCGGCCTTGCGCTCCAGTTCGAGCTGTTTGTCCGCCAGCAGCCGCTCGAGGGCGGTTCCCGGTTCGACGGCGGCGTACTTCTTCGGGCGGCTGGCGGACTGCGATCGGACGAGGTTGGCCTGCTCGATGCTATTTAAAACGTCGTAGATGCGACCCATCGGGACATCGCTGACGCTGGACAACTCCTTCGCGGTTGTCGGTCCCGTCTTCAGGAGTGACCGATACGCCCGGGCCTCGTACTCGGAGAGCCCGAGATCTCTCAGGTCGGCCATCACCGATTCGTGCGGCCCGGTGCGTATAAACTCACCGGGAGTTTCCACATCCCCGGGCGACACCGGCGCCAGTCGTCGGCTACTCGAGGGAGGGCTGATCGGTCGCCGCTACCCGGTCCTCGAGTTCCGCAGGGGTCTCGGCGGACGGGGATCGCTCCTCGCCACGGTGGACGACCGCCGTCTCGCGATCACCGGGGACGACGACCTTCTCGTGATCGGCGACCCGGAGGGCGGCCCGGTGGAGGTCGGTTCCCGCCGGGGGCGTCTCGACGACCAGCGGATCGTAGTGGTGACGGGCACACGCGGCGGCGTAGGCGGCCACCTCGACGCCCATTCGATCCGCCGCGCCGGCGAACGCCGAGAGCGCCTCGCCCGCCGCCTTCCGGTACCGATCCTCGCCGACCAGGTACGCGAGGTCGATCAGGGCATCGGCGAGTTCGACGTTCGTGTCGAGCGGTCGCAGGGGCCGGTCGAGCAGGCCCGGACCAGTCGTGGGACCGTCGAGAAACGCCCCGTCGGGGGCCTGTAGATCGAGCGTTTTTCCGGCGACCTCGCAGGCCGCGTCGAGGTATCGTTCCTCGCCGGTGACCTGGACGGCGGTGGTGAGCCCGGCGAGGAGCCGCGCGCCGCCGACGAGCAGTCCAGCCGAACCCGTCTCCTCGCCGTCGCGGTAGTGTGTCACGGTACCGTCGTCGACGAGCGTCTCGAGGACGTGATCGAGCGCGCGCTCGGCGTACCGTCGGGGGGCCTCGGCGTCGGTGAGGGCGTGGAGGCGGAACAGCGCGTCCGCGGCGAGGCCGTTCCGGTCGGCGAACGCGGTGGTGTCGACGTGCGGCGGGTCGGCCGCCTCGCGGTCGCTCGCCTCGAGGGCGTAGTAGTCGCCGCCGGCCTGGCTGCCGGCGAACGCCTCGCCCGTCCAGAGCGTCGTCGTGAGGTACTCCGCGCCGCTCTCGGCGGCCTCGCGGTAGGTCTCCCGACCCGTGTAGAGGTAGCCCGTCACGAACGCCCGGACGAGCGCGGCGTTCTCGTCGAGGAGCTTCTCGCGGTGGAGTCCCGACCAGTCGCGGTGCTCGGTGTAGCGGTAGAAGCCGCCGTCGTAGGTGTCGTGGAGGTGGGCGTGGATCGCCT
>CAYREV010000106.1:0-3735 GCA_964423345.1 uncultured Balneolaceae bacterium
CGGGTCCCCCGTTTTACCCGAAAGACATGCTCAGCGAACAGCCCATCCGCTTTTTTGTGGCGGAGTTGATACGTGAGCAGCTCTTTCTGCAGTTTCACCAGGAGATCCCCTATTCATGTACCGTAGAAGTCATCCAATATGACGAGCGCGACGATCTCGATTATATCGATGCCGAGATCATCGTCAACCGGAAGTCGCAGAAAGGCATGCTGATCGGCAAAGGCGGGAAGGCGATCAAGAAACTGGGAAAAGATGCGCGGGAAGCCATCGAGGATTTTGTAGGCAAGAAGGTGTACCTTGACCTGCACGTGAAAGTACGCGACAAATGGAGAGACGACCCCAATATGGTAAGGAGCTTCGGGTATTGACGAAATCTTAATCAAGATCTTCGAAGGGGCGATATCTTATTCAAGAACCGCAAACTTTGCGGATTTGAATTAATCTCCGGGATATTTATACGCGTCACGCGTAAAATTTTTCAAAACCTTTCGCTTTTCCTCTCTTCTTTTAATACCCTTAGCTTTCAACCGCATAACTACACTCATATCGCCATGGACGTTCGTATTTTACCCGCCTCTTTCTGTCTGCTTTCATTTCTTTTCCTTGTAACTTCCGGGGCAGTTTCACAGCCCGGACAAGAGGCATATTTCACCTCCGACCCCGCTATCTCTCCCGATGGCCAAACTATCGTATTCAGCTATGAGACGGACCTTTGGAGGGTACCCTCCTCGGGTGGGGTCGCCTCCCGCCTCACCGGAATGGAGGGAGACGAATCAAACGCAAGCATCTCACCCGACGGCAAGTGGCTGGCATTCTCCTCCTCTCAATACGGCAACAACGACGTCTTCCTCATGCCCCTGGAGGGTGGCGAAATTCAAAGGCTTACCTTCCACCAGGCCGACGATAACGTATCTTCCTGGAGCTGGGATTCCCGGACCATCTATTTTAACTCTTCACGTGAGAACCGCACAAGCACGTATTCGGTCCCTGTCAGCGGGGGGACTCCCAAACGGCTCTTTAGCCACTACCACAATACCATTCATAATTATGTAGAGCATCCCGGTAATGGCGAGGTCTATTTCAATGAATCCTGGGAGAGCTTCATCTTTCCGCAGCGCAAGAAATACAAGGGCCCCTTCAACCCCGATATCAAATCATACCATACCCGTACCGGCGAATACCGAAAACTTACCGACTGGGAGGGCAAAGACTTCTGGCCGATGATCGATAGAAATGGAAATCTGTTCTTTGTTTCGGACGAAGCGAATGGAGAGTACAATCTCTATATGCTGGAAAACGGAAATAAAAAACAGCTTACCGATTTCAGCACATCCGTGCGAAACCCTTCCCTGAGTGCCGACGGCTCTGCCATTGCTTTTGAGAAGGAATACCGGCTGTTTGTTTATCATACCTCCTCAGGCAAAACGGCGGAAGTACCGGTATCCATCTTTAAAAACAATACCCTCTCCAAGGATCAGAGTTTCGAAGTTGAAAATAAGATTACGGCTTTCGATATCTCTCCCGACAAAAAGAAAATGGCTTTTGTGTCCCGGGGCGAACTATTTGTTTCCAGCCACGAGGGCGATTTTATCCGACAGCTTGAAACGGACCCCATGGGACGGGTGCTGGAAGTAAAATGGCTGAAAAACAATAAAACACTCATTTTCAACCAGACCGTAAACGGTTACCAGAACTGGTTTACCATACCGGCCGACGGTTCGGGTCGTGCAAGTCAGCTCACCGCCGACAGCCAGAACAACCGCATGCTCGAGCTGGATCCCGATTTAAGCAAAGGGGTGTACTTAAGCGGCCGGAATGAACTTCGGCTGATCGACCTGGAAACCCTGGAAAGCAGAACCATTGTCAAAGACGAATTCTGGGGCTTCCAGAATGAACAGCCTCGCTTTTCGCCCGATGGCGACTATGTGCTCTATACGGCCCGAAGAGATTTCGAGCATGACCTGTTCACCTATCACATTAAAAGCGGGGAGATCCTCAACCTGTCACGCTCGGGAATATCAGAATCAGATCCCTTTTGGTCGCCTGATGGCAAACATATCTACTTCGCCTCCTCACGTACGCGTCCCTCCTATCCGCGGGGGAGCGGAGAAACGGACCTTTATCGCATGGCTCTTGACAGCTACGAAGAACCATTCAAATCGGAAGAATTCGACAAGCTCTTTGTAGAAAAAGAGGAAAAGAATAAAGAGGAACAAAACGGCAAGAGCAATAATGAAAAATCTGAAAAGCCGGAAATAAATATAAATATCAATAAAAAAGGTCTGATGGAGCGGCTGGAGCAGGTTGGCATATCCTTCGGCTCTCAGTTTTCGCCCCATGTATACCAAGATAAGGAGAAGACTCACGTGGTGTATCTCAGCAATCATGACGAGGGCGATACGCGATTGTGGATGACTACCCTGAAACCTTTCAAAAAACCGGAAACAAAAGCCGTTGAGGACATCGACGGATATGTCTCGGGACTCACTGAAGTTGACGGAACCTTATACGGACTCATGCGGGGATCGGTATATAGCATCGACCTCTCCTCGTCCAAAGCCACCAAGATCGAAACAACCCATCATTTCAGTCGCAACCTGAGGTCCGAATTCGAACAGATGTTTGAAGAGCTCTGGGCGAATATAGAGGAGAATTTCTATAACGAGCGATTCCACGGCATTGATTGGAAAGAGATACAGAAGCGATACCGCACCTACCTGCCCTACGTAAATTCCCGGGATGACTTCCGCAGAATGGTGAACGACATGCTGGGAGAGCTAAACTCCTCGCATATGGGCTTCAGTACCTCCGGCGAGGAGGAAAAGGAGTTTTACCGGACGGTCACGTTGTCTGCAGGAATTCAGTTCAGCGAAGAGAATCCCTACCAGGTGACCGGGGTGGTCACCGATGGCCCGGCCGATGTACGGGACAAGGATATAGAGCCGGGCGACCGGCTGGTGGCCATCGACGGGGTTCGGGTGGATGACGCTCAGAACCGGGAGATGTATTTTTCCAGGCCCGAGATGCCCGATGAAGTGATGCTCACTCTGAGCAGAGACGGGAAAGAGCATAAGATTAAAATACATCCCGAAAATTATTTTTCTGTCCGGAACAACCTCTATGACGAATGGGTGGATCACAATCAACGCATCGTAGATGAACAGACCGATGAAAAAGTGGCCTACGTGCACATGAAAAATATGGGTGGCAGCGAGCTGGAAAACTTCCTGGTCGAGATGACCTCGGAAGCTTATCATCGCGATGCCTTGATTCTCGACCTGCGCTACAATACGGGAGGCAACGTGCATGATGATGTACTTCAGTTCCTGGCACAGCGTCCCTACCTGCAGTGGAAATACCGGGAAGGCGACTTCGCCTCTCAGCCCAACTTCACCCCCGACGCAAAACCCATCGTGCTGCTGATTAACGAACAGTCGCTCAGCGATGCGGAAGTGACCACGGCCGGATTCAAGGAGCTGGAGCTGGGCACCGTTATCGGTATGCCGACCTATCGATGGATCATTTTCACCTCGGGTAAGGGACTGGTTGACGGTTCATTCTATCGGCTTCCTTCGTGGGGAGTATACTCGCTGGATGGTCAAAACCTTGAAAAAACAGGTGTGGAACCCGACATACGGGTAGATAACACCTTCAAACACAGGTTGGAGGGCAACGATCCCCAGCTCGACCGGGCCATCGATGTAATTATTAAGCAACTGGGAGAAAAGTAATACA
>CAYREV010000107.1:0-3715 GCA_964423345.1 uncultured Balneolaceae bacterium
CCGGGGCTACACGGTGAACCTGCCGGTGCCCAGCGGGACCGGGCACGCCGGCTGGCTGGAGCTCATCGAGCGGGTCGTGGTCCCGGTGCTCGGGGCCTTCGAGACCGACGCGATCCTGGTCAGCGCCGGGTACGACGCCCACCGGGACGATCCGATCGGTGGCCTCGAGCTTGTAGCCTCCACCTTCCACGCCTGCATCGAGCACCTGTTGGGCGTCACCGGGGATCTGGCCTGCATCCTCGAGGGTGGCTACAGCCTGGAGGCCCTGGAGGCCTGCCTACCGGCCACGGCAGCGGCCCTGGATGGGGCCCCCTGCCCGGGCAGCGAACCGATCACCCAGGGGGTCCGTCCCTGGGGGATGTTGACCTCGCAGATCGAGAACCACGTCGCCGAGCACTGGCCCTTGGACCTGTGAGGACGGGTGCCTGGCCCGAACATCCTTGTAGGATGGTGGCCGAGCCATCGACGGGACGACGGCCAGAACGCTTAAGAACCAGGCCTTCTCCCTGCTCCACCTGAGGTAGCCCCGTGTCCAAGCTCAACATCCTTCTGCTGGCTGCGCTCCTCGCCACGACCACCCTGATCGGGTGCATCGGGCAGGATAGCGACGATCTCGACGAACAGGACCTGCCCGGTGTCGGCGATGCCGGCCATGGGACGGCCATGATCTACCAGGCCGGATCCCAGGAGGGTGACGTGCGGCCGCTGGACGCCAGCGCCCTGCCCGACGGGGTGCCGTTGCCTGATGGTCTGTCCCACCTGACCGGCACGGCGGTCTTCGAGCCGACGATCGGCGTGACCTCCTCGGGGAACCTGTTCATGTCCAACATCGGTGGTGGCGAGCTGCCCACCGAGCTGACCTCGATCATCCGGAGCACCGACCAGGGACAGACCTGGGAGTCTGTCACACCCGAGCTGGCGCCGATGGTCTCCGGACCGCCCAACACCAACGACCCCTACATCTACGTCGACGAGGCCACCGATCGTGTCTACAACCTCGACATGCAAGGCCTGGCCTGCAACTGGATCAAGTGGAGCGACGACGAGGGGGAGACCTGGACCCACAACCCGGCCGGCTGCGGCCTGCCGCCGGTCCTGGACCACCCCACGATCTTCGCCGGGCCCCCCAACCAGGCCAGCACGGTCGGCTACGAGAACGTCGTCTACCTGTGCGTCAACCGGGTGGCCGACAGCGCGTGCGCCACCAGCCTGGACGGCGGCATGACCTGGCTCGGCTTCAACCCGGTGTTCCCTGGCGCGAACACCGAGGGCGAGTTCTGCGGCGGTCTGCACGCCCACGGCACCACGGGCCCCGACGGGACCGCCTACCTGCCCAAGGGCCAGTGCGGCACGGCCATGGTCGCCATCAGCCAGGACGACGGGCTGACCTGGGAGACGATCACCATCACCGAGGAGGTCCCGGCGCCCGGGCACGAGGTCGCCTTCGCCACCGACGACGAGGGCAACGCCTACGCCTTCTGGATCAGCGACGACGAGCAACCCTACCTGGCCGTGAGCACCGACGGCGGGTCCTCGTGGGACGACCCGATGAAGGTCGCACCGCCGGGCCTGACCATCGCTCGGTTCCCGACCGTGGCCGCCACCGGCGATGGCGGCGTGGCCGTGGCCTACGTGGGGACGACCAGCACCGAGGATCGCGAGGACATGGACGCGGATGACACGTGGAACGCGTACATCACGACCACGCTGGATGCCACCGCCGCGGACCCGGTGTTCAGCACCGTGGCCGCCAACGATCCGGCCGACCCGATCGCTCGGGGCCCGTGCGAGGGTCGGTGCACGCCCGCCGAGGGTGGTGCGCTCGGGGACTTCATCGATATCGTCATCGACGACGACGGTCGACCGTGGGCGGCGTTCGTGGATGCCTGCACCGAGGACTGCGCCAAGGAGGACGGCGAGGAGATCGACAAGGGCATCGGCCTGGTCGGCACCCTCCGCCAGGGCCCATCGCTCCACGGTGGCGCCCTGCCGGCCCTCAGCCAGGGCTCGGTCCAGGATAGCGGCGATAAGAGCGACGGTCCCGGGCTCGAGGAGATCTCGCCAAGCACCGGGTAGCTTGCCCAGCTAGGGTTCCCGGCCCAGGTGGGTCCGCACCAACCGGGCCTCGGCCCGGCGGATCCGCTCGGACAAGGAGGACGCGCTGACACCGAGGCTCTCAGCCAGGTCGCGGAGCGTGATATCCCGAGGGATATCGTAATAGCCGGCCTCCAGGGCAGCGTCCAGCGCCTCGAGCTGGGTGGCGGTCAGGATGCCGTTGTCCTCTGGACCGCCCAGCTCGCCGGCCGGCCGGACCGACTCGATCTCTAGGTCCTCGGCAGGGAGCATGCTCCCATCGACGAGCTCGCCGAGAAGCTCACGGTCTCCCTCGAAGATGAGGGTCGCCCATCCGTCGTCACCGATCCGTGCCTTCTTGAGGCCCAGCTCCTCGACCAGGGTCGCCCAGAGCGGATCCAGGGTCTCGAAACTGGCTCGGCAAGAGCGGCCCAAGGTCGAGACCTCCAGGGGTTGGCCCATGCCCAGGCGGCTCAACCAGGCCACGCACGATTCCTCGGTCCGAGAGGTCCGTGCGAAGACGGTCCAGACGCCATCGCCGCCCGACGCATGGAGCCAGAGCTCATCGGGTGGCTGGGGAAGATCGAGGGCCGGGACAGGCACCTGGAGCGTGACCACGACGGGGTCGCTGGGCCCTTGGGCGGCTGGACCAGGTCCGTCCTCACCCCAGGTCAGATCACCGGCCAGCCGGTCATCTCCTGTTGCGTCGGCCGGTTCCCTGGTCATAACCCACCGCGTATCTGTATTGGGCCCGCGACGGATAAGGTCTCCCAAAAGGCCGTTTGGCCGTGTCAACGCACATGTGCTGCACGGGGTTCAAGACAGGGGGGGTCCCACCCGACGATGTGAGGCCCAAGAGGCATCCGTCCCTGCTCCCGTGATAGGTCGGGATATAGCATGCCTCCCGGGTCAGCGGTACGCGATCTCGACGAACCGAAGCGTTTGAAGGTGCGCGTGCCCGAAGAGCTGCAGCTCAAGCTGCATGCGCATCGGATCATCCGGGACCAGACCATGTCCCAGATGGTCCAGGAGGCCTTGGACCTCCACTTCGAGGAGGTCTTCGAGGAGAACATCCATCTCGACGCGTGACCCGGAGCTTAACCGACCCCGTCCCCTCCTTCCGCAGACGCCGGGAACCCCTCTGGGACGTTCCTGAGACCAGCGACGAGGAGGCCCCAGGAGGAGAACAGGGATGAGCGTTGCGACCTGTGGCGTGGAGCCTGCCAGGCTGGAGATAGACCGCTTGCCCCACCCTGGAACCAAGACCGGATCGCCGATCCCAGAAGCACCGGTGGGACGGGCATGATCGACTGGCTCATCGGCCCCTGGCGTGTCCTCGGGTACGTCGTGCTCTCGACCATGGGCATCTACCTCGCCACCGTCCTCTTGACCAGGATCGCGGGTCTGCGAAGTTTCTCGAAGATCTCAGGCTTCGACTTCGCCGTCACGGTCGCCATCGGCTCGGTGATGGCCACGGTCCTTGTGGCCAAGGAGCCACCGCTTGTCCAGGGGATCGTGGCCCTGGCGGCGCTCTACACCGTGCAACTCGGGACCGCCATCCTCCGGTACCGGTGGTCCTGGTTCTCGGATCTCGTCGACAACGAACCGTTGCTCCTCATGGATGGCCAGGAGATCCTCTACG
>CAYREV010000108.1:0-3702 GCA_964423345.1 uncultured Balneolaceae bacterium
GGCGACGACCGCGACCTCGTGGCCGGCGTCGACGGCGGCAGCCACGGAGTCGGCGGCCCGATTCACGCGGTCGCCGTTTCCGAGCGACGTCCCTCCGAACTTGGCTACGACGCGCATACTCTCACCCGATTCGCGTGCTGCGTGTGGCGGTGGCTCATACCTCCCGTAGCAAACCGGCGGGGATAATCCCTTGCATCACCGGAAGGATTGCCGACCTCAACCGTCCGAGGGCTCGGTAGTAGCGGTGGTTTCGCCGGCGGGCGTCTCCTCGGTGTCGGTGGCGTCCGGCCCCGCCTCCGTGGCGGAGTTCTCCTCCCCGTCGCCCCCCTCGTCGGCCACCGTGTCGGGCTCCTCGGCGTCAGCCGCGTCCGCGTCGTCGGCGACCTCGTCGCCCTCGTCGGCTGCGTCGTCCTGCATCTCCTCCACGGGGTCGAACGTCACCATCCCGATGCCGGCGGTGTACTCGTAGGCGTGCCACTCGGGGATGACGAGCACGCCGTTGAGCTTGCGGATGCGGATCTGCTTGATGAGGGTGTCCGGGACGATCTCGTCGTTGAGTCGCAGCTCGATGAGCCCGTCGATGGTGTACTGGAGGTCGTGGGGGAACTGGTCGGCGCTGCCCGCGCTGATGGTCGCGCCGGCGAAGATGGGGACGAACCGGCCCTTGCAGACGTCCGCGCGGAGGTCCTTCACGAAGTTGTACGCCTGTACCGGCTGGACGAGCGTCCCCAGTTCCGTGAGCGAGTCGATGATGACCATCCCGCGGTCGACCATGTCGCGGGCCTCCAGCGCGTTGTCGAGCTTGTTGTGGACCTCGCTGGTGTCCGAGGGGTCGCGAACGGTGGTCGTGGCGTCCTCCGCGACGTCGTAGAGGTGGGCGTTCCAGTCGTCCATCCGGTCGAACATCCGGTCGCGGTCGTCGAGCCGGTAGGTGAAGCAGTCGACGATGTGGAACTGTCCGCGCTCGAGATACGGGATGACGTTCCACTCCAGCGTGAGGAACTGCTGGACGACGGCGCTGGGCGGCTCCTGGAAGGAGACGAAGACGACGGGCTCGTCCCGCTGGAGCGCGCGCCACGCGAGCTCCGCGCCGAGCGCGCGGTCGCGGGTGCCCGGCTCGCCGGCGACGAGCACGAACGCGTTGCGCGGGAACCCCTGTGGGAGCGACGCGTCGAGCGCGGAGACGCCCGCCGTGAGCCGTCGGTGGCCGTGGTACTCGTCGAACGGCTCGCCCGTCTCGGCGAGCCGGTCCCGGCAGGCCCGCGAGCAGAAGACGCCCGCGTCGGCCTCGACCGGCTCGTCCGGCACCGGCATGCGACAGAAGTCACAGACGGCCTCCTCGTCGGGCGGTTCGGTCTCGCTCGCCGCGTCGGCCCCGTCGGTCATGCGCCCCCCTACGCGGGCATCCCCCGAACCGGTTTCGGTCGGGACGGGAACTACCGGGCACTGCTACCGGACGGCGAGCGTTGAAGTGGAGCCGTCGCGTTACTCGTGGGTATGGAGGTGCGCGACGCCGTCGAGGCCGACGCGGAGCGGATGGCGGAGCTGACGGACTCGCCGACGGACGTGATGCGGAACCTCGTCCACGACCGGACGGTCGCCGTCGCGTACCGCGGTGACGACGAGGTGGACCCCACGGCGGACCATCCCCGGGAGGGGGAGGAGACGCTCGGGTTCGTCTCCTACGACGCCCAGCGCGAGACGGTCCACGTGACCCAACTCGAGGGGACCCGGGAGTCCTGCGAACGCCTGCTCGAGGAGCCCGTGGGGTTCGCACGGCGCGAGGGGATGGACGTGGAGCTGCTCGTCGCGACCGACGACGACCGGCTCCGAGAGGTGGCCGTCGCCGCCGGCTTCACGGAGCACGGTCAGGGGCCGCAGTTCGACGGCGTGCGGACGGTTCGCTACCGGATGGAGCCGTAGGCGAGTCGCGCCGGTCGGAGTCGCCGTTCGGAACCGACGTGGATGGATGTACCGCGCAGAGAGTGATTCTGCTTGGAGCTCGGTGACGCAGCGTCGCTTAGTTGCCTTGCTTGTGACAGGGGCTGCAAACATTATAGACGCTGGAAACCTGACAAACACCAGATGAAATCTATCGCTACAACTCTCCAACCCGACGTTCCCTACCGCGTGCGGCACTGGCTCGGCCCCTTGATTACCCGACTCGGGCGAACTCTCGGACAGCCCGAGTACCGCCTTCGTGATACCGAATATGTCGGCACCGTCCAGCAGCCGCTGGACGAGTTCACAGAGACACTCCAGAAACACGGGTTCGAGTGGGACCCGCTGGCGTGGTATCACCAGCCGTCAGTTGGGTCGGAGCCAAATGGTAGCTGGGCGTATCGACGGACCCTGCTGGCCGACAGACAGATCCACGTCATCCTCATCGCCCACTCGCCGGAGTATATCGACGTTTTCGCCCACGAGGAGTGCAGTTGGCTGCGACACCCGATCAAACACCTCCGGCAGGTCGGCATCGAGCGGAAATCCGGTCGTGACCAAGTGCGGCGGTGGCTCGACAGTCACGACGTGGAACTCGATGTCAAATCGCGTCGCGTGCGACGGGCCACGCGCGCGGTGAAAGATCTCCAGCGGTACCTCGGATCCATCATCCCCTAGATGGACCCAGTCCGCCCTTTCGAAGAGGGTCGATAACCAACGCCACGGCTAGTGGTTTCCGGCCGTCTCCGTGGTGGCTTGATGGGGCCGTTTCTCTCCGCTCGCTTCGCGGGACTCCTATCGGTCGCCCCGCATAGACTGCGAGCCAGCGCGCGCCGCGGAGCTAGTCGTCCGCCGGCGCGGCGCCGCTCGCGCCCTCTGTCGCCTCGACGCCGCGGTTCGCGTCGATGGCCTCGACGACGAGTTCGGCCACGTCGACGATCTCGATGTCGTCCTCGAAGTCGCCGGTCTTGCGGCCGTCCTCGTACATCGTCATGCACATCGGGCAGGCGACGACGAACTTCTCGACGGCCTGGCCCGCCTCGGTGTCTTCCAGCGCCTCGCGAAGTCGTTCCTCGCTGGGCTTGGTCTCCTCTTCGAGGTCCATCCAGAGGCCGCCGCCACCGCCGCCACAACAGAAGCTGTTGTCGCGGTTGCGGGGCATCTCGTGGAGGTCACACCCGGTCGCACGCACGAGTTCGCGCGGCGCCTCGTACTCGTCGTTGTACCGGCCGAGGTGACAGGGGTCGTGGTAGGTGACCGTGTAATCGAGTTCGGTCCCGGAGAGGCCGAGGGCGTTGGCTTCGACCAGTTCCTCGACGGTCTGGGTCCAGTGCTGGACCTCGACGTCGCCGTCGCGGTTCCAGTAGCCCTCGATGGCGAACTCCATCATCGGGTCGTCGGCGAACTCGTCGAAGTCGACCTCGGGGTACTCGTTCTTGAACGTGTTGTAGGAGTGGGGGTCCGTACAGACGATGTTGTCGTAATCGCACTCCTCGAAGGTGTCGACGAGCGTGCCGGCCTGCTCGACGAAGAGGAACTCCTCGCCGACCCGCCGGATGTCGTTGCCGTCGTAGACCTCGTCCTCGTAGAGGATGCCGACTTTGACGTCAGCGTGCTCGAAGATTTTCGCCAGCGAGCGGGCGACCTTCTTGTTCCGCTCGTCGTAGCTCGGGTAGTCGCCGACGTACCAGAGGTATTCGACGCTTTCCTCGCGGGCGTCCGCGACCTCGAACTCCAGTTCCTCGGTCCAGTTGCCGCGGT
>CAYREV010000109.1:0-3073 GCA_964423345.1 uncultured Balneolaceae bacterium
ACTCGCGCGGACCACACTGCGGTCCTCGCGTCTGTGGCGCTGCGGTCCTTGTGGGCTCCGGGCTTCGTGCAGACGCCTCGCCCTTCCAGTCCGTCAGGACAGCAACCGCAACCGCGACAGCCACACACCTCCCCAGCCGACTCCCTCGTTCGGCTCGCTCCTTCCAGTCGCTCGCTTCACTCGGACGTCCCTCGCGCGGCGCTGTTCGCCCACGGGCGGGCTCACAGCGCGCGCCAACGACCTCGTACCGATCTCCGATCCGGGAACGCCTCCATTTCCAGCCGAACGCACCCACCGAGACGGAGGAGGCCCACGCGTGATCCCCCTGCTCCACGACTTCACGGGCGAGGTCGTCCTCGTCTTCGGCGGTGGACCGGTCGGCGCGCGCAAGGCGAAGCGGTTCGGCCGAGAGGCGCGTGTGGTCGTCCTCAGCCCGGCGTTCGCCGACCGGGAGTTCCAGTCCGAGGAACGAGAGCGCCGAGACCCCGAAGCGGGCGTCGAACTCGTGCGCGCGGCACCCGCGCCGGAGGACGTCGGGACGTGGTTCGAGTGTGCGAACCCGGCGCTCGCGGTGGCCGCGACGGACGACGAGGCGGTGAACGCGGCCGTCGCCCGCGAGGCGCGCGAGCGGGGCGTCCTCGTCAACCGAGCCGACCGCTCGGGCGAGCGCGAGCCGGGAAGCGTCGTCGTCCCGGCGACGGTCCGCGAGGACCCCGTCCTCGTGGCGGTGGCGACCGGCGGCTCGGCCCCGGCGCTGTCGCGGTACCTCCGCGAGCGGTTCGGTGACGAGATAGCGGGAGCGGGCGAGATGGCCGTCGTCGCGAGCGAGGTGCGCGAGGACCTGAAGCGGCGGGGAGTCCCGCCGGAGGACCGTCGGGCGGCCGTCCGGGCAGTCGTGCGGGACGCGGGCGTATGGAAGCATTTAGGTTCGGACCCGGACAAGGCCCGACGAACGGCAGCCGGCGTCGCCGCCGGCGAACTGGAAGATTCGACATGACAACGCCGACCGGGCTGCTCGCCGGTGTCAGTATCGCGCACCAGCGGGCGGGGATAGACGAGATCGACCGCGCCACTCGAGAGCCACAGGAGGAGGCGGTCCGATCACTGCTCGAGCGCGAGGGGGTACGCGAGGCGTTCGTCCTCCAGACGTGCAACCGGGCCGAGGCGTACGTCGTCGCGGACGACGTGCGGACGGGACGGGACGCGCTCGCCGCCTACGTCCGGGACGTCCCCGGGGAGGCCGTACTGGAACTGGATCACGAGGCCGGTCTCAGGCACCTCCTCCGGGTCGCCGCCGGCCTCGAGTCGCTCGTCATCGGCGAGGACCAGATACTCGGGCAGGTCAGCCGGGCCTTCGAGGACGCCCGCGAGGCCGACGGCATCGGCCCCATGCTCGAGGACGCGGTGGTGAAGGCGCTCCGCGTCGGCGAGCGCGCGCGGACGGAGACGAGGATAAACGAGGGCGTCACGTCGCTCGGGTCGGCCGCGGTGGCGCTCGCCCGGCGCTCGCTCGACGGCGACCTCGCCGAGATGACGGCGCTCGTCGTCGGCACCGGTGAGATGGGTACGCTCACGGCCCGGGCGCTCGAGGGGAACGTGAACCGGATCCTCCTCGCCAACCGGACCGTCGAGAACGCCGAGCACCTCGCCGGAACGCTCGACGCCGAGACCGAGGTGCTCGGACTGGACGCGCTCCCCGGTGCGATCCGCGACGCGGCGTTCGTCGTCACCGCGACGGGTAGTGAGACGGCCGTACTCGACGAGGAGACGCTCGAAGGGGCCGGCCCGACGCTGGTCGTCGACCTCGCACGGCCGCGGGACGTCCCGGTCCCGGTCGGCGACCTCGAGGGGGTGACGCTACGGGACCTCGACGCGCTGGAGTCGGTCACCGACGAGACGCGCGAGCGCCGCCGGGCGGCCGCAGCGGCGGTCGAGGGGATCGTCGAGGAGGAGCTCGACCGGCTCGTCACGCAGTACAAGCGAAAGCGGGCCGACGACGTCATCGCCGCGATGTACGAGGGGGCCGAGGAGCTGAAGCGACGGGAACTGGACACCGCGCTCGCCCGGCTCGAGGTCGCGGAGGGCCAGTTCTCCGACGACGAGCGGGCCATCGTCGAGTCGCTGGCCGACGCGCTCGTCGGGCAGCTACTCGCGCCACCGACCCAGAGCCTCCGTGACGCCGCCGAGAACGACGACTGGGCGACCATCAACACCGCCCTCGAGCTGTTCGGACCGGGTCTGCGACCCGACCCGGACCAGGTGGCGCGCTTCATGGCGGGCGTCGGTGAGGCCGACGACGGCGTCGATGAAGGGACGGCGGACGAGTCGGGGCTCCCCGTCGACCTGCCCGCCGACGCCTCCGTCGAGGACATCCCCGAGGACGTCCGTCGCCGGATCCCGGCGACGGCGCTCGAACGACTCGACGACTGAGTACGGAATCGCTCGAAGGGGAAGCGCGTCACCGATCCGTCGACACAGTCCGTGAGAGCGCCGGCTACGGCGACCGCACGCGGGAGTCGTTCACTCCCCCTCCCGTCGCTGTCCCCACCACCGGAGCCACTCGGCGACGTGTCCGCGCATCCCGTCGACGCTGACGCGGACGGTGCCGTCGAAGCCCCACTGGGCGCGCTCTACCTCGTCGCCGTAGGCAAGCGGGACGTCCACGGTCAGGTCCTCGAAGGTGGCCTCGAGGTCCGCCTGCTCGTCGATGGAGGCGTCGATGACCTCCTCGATGGCGTCCAGCCACGTGTACTGCTCGGCCGGGAGGTCGGCCCGCGAGGCGGAGGACTCGGAGCTGTCGGACATGATCCTTACAGTCGGGTTGACCATCCATCGGGTAAACCGTTTCGACGGTCCCTCCGCTCCGGGAGCGAGGAGAGCATGCTGAACCGAATCGACCGACAGAGCCGGACGACAAATCACGGAGAGATAGACAGAGAACGGAGAAGTGGACTGAAAACACGGATACGGAACCCACGGGCGGTGCGGAGACACCGGCACAGCACTCGCGAGTGAGCGCCCCCGGCGTTCGTGAGCGGCCTTTTTCACCCATGTTTTTCAAGCAGGGGTCGCT
>CAYREV010000109.1:3083-3667 GCA_964423345.1 uncultured Balneolaceae bacterium
TGCAGAACTCGCGGGCGGTGTGGAAGAAACCAGATACTGTACCGCGAGCGAGGCCGCAGGCCGAGCGAGCGGCCTTTTTCATCCATGTTTTTGCGCCGAGAGGTTCGCGCCTCCGGCGCGAACCCGAGGCGGAAAAAGATGGTGGTGCGCTAATCCCCCGCCTGCCGGCCTCCCATCTGCCGGTCTCCGGCGTGCCGGTTCGCCCGCGAGGGCGGTGGCACCTGCCCGTCGTCCACGGGGCGGTCCACCGGCAGCTCCCGATTGACGTGAGCGAACTGTTCCGGGGCGTTCGCCAGGGGATGAGCGGGGTTCTCCGAGGAGCGGATGCGGGCGGCCCGGAGCTCGTCGAAGCCGTTGACGCGCGCGCGGATGCCCCGCCAGTGGTGTCCCGCGGCCACGGGGACGCGGAACGGGTGCGGTGGCCGGTAGTCGCTCCCCCGGCCGGCCAGCGTCGCCCGGTTGACGTTCGCCGCGAGGTCGTCGTGGTCGACGAGGACTCCCACCCGGGCCGACGGCGGAGCGTTCGCCGCGAGCACGTCGAGGCCGAGGTGGAGCGCCCGGTACTCGGCGACGTTGTTGTCCGG
>CAYREV010000110.1:0-3646 GCA_964423345.1 uncultured Balneolaceae bacterium
GGGTCTCCTCGTTCTCGTTGTCGTGGTGGAACAGCTCGCCGACCTCGATGTCGTTGCGAGCGAGGAACTCCTCGACGATGGGGTAGTTCGGCTCGGCGCTGAAGACGTGCCACCGCTCGGGGGCGACCTTCGGCACGAGCGCGATCAGCTGACTGTCGTACCCTCCCAGGCGGATGACGTGCTGGCGCTCGGGGAACCGGCGTTCGATCGCGTTCACGAACTCCCGGATCTCCCGTGCCGACCGCTCGACGAACTCCCCGGGGTCGTCGAGTTCGTACGTCGGCTCGAACGCCTGCGTCCGCTCGGTCGGCGTCACCCGCTCGAACGGTCGCAACACCTCGATCCGCCGGTCCGCGGTCTCGGGGACCCCGTAGAAGTCGTCCGTCCCGCCGATCAGCCCCGCCCGTCGGAGCCTCGCGGCGACCGTCCGCGGTACCGGGGACCGGATCGCCTCGGGGACCATCGGATAGAGCCTGTCGAGGGTCGATCGGTACTCGGACTGCGCGAGGAAGTCCGGCGGGTCGAAGTCGGGGTTCCGCTCGAAGGTCCCCAGTTCGGCGATCAGCTCCGTCACCGACGTGGAGACCAGGACCGCTCCCTCTCGCCGGTGGTAGTACACCGGGTACATCCCGGCGCCGACGTCGACGACCTCCTCAACGGCGAGGACCTCCCCCGCTGGATGTTCGAGATGCAGGTCTATCGACTTGAGTGTCCCCCCGCTCATAGGAACGTGTCGGGCGCCTCCGATGTCAATGTTCTGTTTGGAAACGCCCGGGCGGGAGCACGACGAGGCCGGTCGTCCGGCCGGTCTCGGCTACCGGAGCCGGTCGATCTTGTTACCCAGCATGTGCATGATGAGCGCCGAGTACACGGAGAGCACGCCGATGATGAACGTGACGCTGCTGTAGAGCGATCTCGCCAGCGGGAACGGCTGGCCGGTCTGGTAGGTTGACATCGTCAGGGCGCCGTAGCCGAGCCCGAATGCCATCAGCGTCAGCCCGGGCACCCCGAAGAACAGGAGCGGACGGCGGTCCCGGACGATCCGGAGGATGGTCTCCACGACGGAGAACCCGTGCATGAACGAGTTCGCCGTGTTCGGGGCCGGCACGTTGTAGTTGATCGAGATCGGCACCTCCGTGACGGTGAGTCCCTCGTCCGCGGCGGCGCGGAGCATCTCCGTCTCGATCCCAAACCCGACCTCGCGGATCTCGATGCGCTCGATGGCCTCCCGCCCCAGCGCGCGGAATCCGGACTGCGAGTCCGAGACGTAGGTGCCGGAGCCGACCATCGTCAGGGTGTCGAGGATCACCTGACCGATCCGCCTGTGCAGGGGCGTGTCGCCGGCGTCCTTCCCCGTATACCGGCTCCCGATGACGATGTCGGCCTTGCCCGACTCGATCGGCTTGAGCAGTCGCGGGATCTCGGCGGGGTCGTGCTGCCAGTCCCCGTCGAGCATCACGAACTGCTCCATGTCGTTCTCGCGGGCGAACTCCAGCGCACGCCTGATGGCCGCGCCCTTGCCCTGGTTCCGTCGCTGCTCGATCACCGTCGCGCCCGCCTCGCGGGCGATCTCCGGCGTGGCGTCGAGGCTCCCGTCGTCGATGACGACGACGTTGTCGACGTATCTGCTCGCGGCGATCACGACGCTTCCGATCGTGGCGGCCTCGTTGAACGCCGGGATGGCGACCATGACCGAACTACGCTGTTCGGCCTCCAGATCCGGTCCCCGCAGTGCCCCCAGTGGGTCCCGCCGTTCGGCTGCTTCCGCTCTCGGTTCCACTGTCATCGATCTCTGTCCCTGTCCACTGACTGATCGGCGACGGCCGTGTGTTCCGCCGCTCGCGAATGCGTCCTTGCTGTCATACCTCTACCGCTCGTATCGGCTACGTCGCCCGGTGCGCCCTCTCGGACGGTCGCTGTTCCCCCGTTCATTGGCGGATACGGGAGAAGACGACGCGGTCCTGCTGGCTGTACACCTGGTAGGTCGCCGAACCCATCAGGAGCATGAAAAACGCCGCCGCGACGGCCGTGATGCCGACGGCGGCGATCCCCGGGACACCGAGGAGGACGGCGACGGTCGTGAGCATCCCCAGCAGCCCGAGGGCGAAGTAGTACTCCCCCCACGAGAGACCGTACCGGGGGACGATCTCCATGTAGACCTCGACCTCCCGGACGCGGTCCTCGAGGGTCACGACCTTCGCGCTCGACTCGTAGGAGACGATGCCGAGCTCGTCGAGCTTCGGCAGGTGCGTCTGGTGGAGCGAGACGTAGACCGACTGCCGCTTCTTCCGGGGGGCAGGGTCCTGGCCGGTCTCGAGCGTCGCGACCTGCTCGGCCAGCTCGCGGACGCTCAAGCGTCCGCTCTCGGCCTCCCGGAGGCAGTCGAGGGCGAGACGACGACGGTCGTTCCTGAGGACGTCGTGGATCTCCGTCTCGGCGAGCCTCGACTCGCTCGGCTTCGGCTCCAGTCGGTTCGACACACGCGAACGGTTCGGGACGGCCCAATATAACCTCGCTGGCCGTTCGACACGTGAGCGGTTGGGGGGACCGCCCCGGGACGTGTCCGCAAATGGTGACAACCGGCGTCCCGGTCGGGCCTCGACGCGGCCGTCGGTGTTGGCCGATCCTCGTCGGTCACGGGTCGGTGTGGGGTAGTCCGGGTGTCTCTCCCCCCGAGCGCACACACGGACCGAGGTTGCTGGGGGGCCGCCAGAAGCCCCGGGACCGTCAGGCCAGCCACTCCTCGGGCTTGGTGTCGTAGTCGACGTCCGTCGCCGCGATGTCCTCGACCTCGCTCCACGGCAGGTCGAGCGTCTCGAACCCCTCGCCGTCGTAGCGGATGAGCTTCCCCCGCTCCTCGGGGGTCGGCTCGCGGTCGCGACGGCGGGCCACCTCGATGTCGTGGTCGTCGACCTCCTTGACGATGGTCTTCAGGTTGACGGGGCGGCCCCAGAGCTCGAACACCCGTTCGAGGACCTTCTTCGCCTGCGGGATGTCGAGCATCACGCCGTTGTAGTGGTGGGCCAGCAGCAGCTCGTTGCGGTTCTCGAAGTTCCCGTCGTGGACCGCGATGGTGGGCTTGCCGAAGTTCGTGAACTGCAGCATCAGCTTCTTCTTCACGTCCTCGTAGTCGGTCGACGTCACCCGATAGTCGCGGGTCGTGTAGGTGTACTCGTAGGTGAAGTAGTCGTTCTCGTCGACGAACTCCTGGGTGAGGAACTCGTCGAGGAACGTGACGTCGTTGTGGGACTCGCGTATCTCGCGCATCCGGTCCCACCCTCTCGAACGGTCGACGTCCGCGATGGCCGCCTCGACGCTCGCGTACCGGTTCGTGTCGAACAGGTAGCGGGCGGTCCGCTCCAGTTCGTTCAGGCTCACCCGCTTGATGAACCCGCGGTTCTGGGGTTTGACGAGCGAGTAGTGGCGCTCGCACATCCCCTCGTAGGTGAGCACCTTCCACGGGTAGCGCTCGACGTCGATCTCGCCCGCTCTCGCCCGCTCCAGCGCCTCGCCGTCCACGCGGGGATCGTCGGGGTCGAGCCGGTCGAGCGTCCCCGGCCGGACGTCGTCGACCATCGGGTCGGGTTCGAGCAGCTCCAGTACGAGAACGAGGTCGACCGTCTCGTGGAAGTTCCGCCAGCTGACG
>CAYREV010000111.1:0-3636 GCA_964423345.1 uncultured Balneolaceae bacterium
TGGTCTCCGAGATGGAGGACAACTGGGGCGACTCGTTCGAGGTGATCGACTGCCGGCACGAGCAGGGGGCGGCGCTGATGGCCGACGGGTTCTCCCGGGTCGGCGACGGCATCGGCCTCTGCATCACCGGGCGGGGCCCGGCCATCGCCCAGACGGGGACGGCCCTCGTCGCCGCCCAGAACAACGGCTCCCGGGTGCTGTATCTCGTCCCGGAGACGAAGCTCGGGACGACCCACGACGGCAAGGGCTTCGGCCAGGACACCTACCTCGAGACGATGGTGGGCGAGGTCGTCTCGGTCCGCTCGCCGGGGAACCTCGTTCCCGAGATCGAGCAGGTGCTCCACCGGCTCCGGGCCGGCGACGGCCCCATCGCGGTCCAGGTGCCCACCGACGTCCTCGGCGCGGAGGTGCCCGACGACAGCGTCGGTGAGCGGCCGGCGCGGGAGCGGCCGACGGGCGCGGGCCCCATCGAGCCGGACCCCGCCCAGATCGAGGCGGCGGTCGACGCCTACCTCGACTCCGACGCGACGAAGGCGCCGATCATCCTCGCCGGACGCGGGGCCCAGGCCGCCGGCGCGAAGGAGGCCCTCGAGGCCCTCGCCGAGCGGATGGGCGCCTACCTCGTGACGAGCCTCCGGGCGATCGGCTACTTCGGCGACCACCCCTACGGGCTCGGGCCGGCGGGCGACCTCGGCTCGACGCTCGCCAACGAGCTCGTCATGGAGAGCGACTTCGTCCTGGCCGTCGGGGCGAGTCTGAACAAGCACACCGTCGACACCGGCGAGCTCCTCGCCGAGGGGGTCAAGGTCGTCCACGTCGACACGGACCCGACCCACATCGGGCGATTCACCGAGGTCGACGTGGGGATCGTCGGGGACGCGAGGCTGGCGGCCGAGGCGCTCACCGAGGAGCTCGCGGCGATGGACCTAGACCGGTCTGAGGAGTTCTGGACCGACCGGATGGCCGAGCGGGTCGCCGAGCACAGCTCGGCCTCGGACCGCGAGTTCGAGTCGGTCCCGGGGACGGTCGACCCCCGGGCGCTGGCCGGCGCCCTCGACGCGGCGCTGCCCTCGCCGCGCCGGATGGTCTCCGACGTGGGGCACTTCACCCCGTGGCTCTTCGACGGGATGGCGTTCACCCCGGACGATCGGCACCTCTGGGCGGTGGACTTCCTCGCCCTCGGGCAGGCCATGCCGCTGTGCATCGGCCAGTCGCTGGCGGCCGACGACGGTCGGACGCCGATCACCTTCGTGGGCGACGGGGGGCTGATGATGATCATCCAGGAGCTCGAGACGGCCGCCCGCCACGGGGTGCCGCTCATCGTCGTGGTCTACAACGACGACGCCCTCGGCGCCGAGTACCACATGGCCCAGATCCGGGGCTACACCGGCGAGTCGGGGAAATCCGGCGACGTCGACTTCGCGGCCATCGCCGAGGACATGGGGGCGACGGGCCACACCGTCCGATCGGTCGAGGACGTCGAGGCGCTCGCCGGGGAGCTGGCCGGCGAGCTCACCGGGCCGGTCGTGCTCGACTGCAAGGTCAACCCGGAGGCCGTCCACCGGTCGATGGGCAGCCTCGACATCTCCTGAGCGGCGCGGACGAACGCTTTTGCTGGGGGCCTGTCAGGGGTTACCATGGAGTTCGGCTGCTTCCACCTGATGCCGTGGCGGGAGGCCGGCAGCAACCTCGCCTGGCCCTTCTCCGAGGACGCCTTCGACCCGGCGAAGGGACCCGACGTCTACGAGGACTACCTCTCCCAGCTCGCCTACTGCGAGGCGCTCGGCTTCGACTCGATCGGTCTCAACGAGCACCACTACTCGGCCTACGGGCTCATGCCGAGCCCGAACCTGCTCGCGGCCAACCTGGCCAACCGGACGGACGACATCGAGATCGCGCTCATGGGAAACGTGCTCCCCATCCGGGGGAACCCCATCCGGCTCGCCGAGGAGCTCGCCATGCTCGACAACGTCACCGGCGGCCGGATCCTCTCGGGGTTCGTCCGCGGCATCCCCTCCGAGTACACGGCCTACAACGTTCACCCCGACGAGTCCCGGGCGCGGATGGCCGAGGCCTGGGACCTCATCGTCCGAGCGTGGACCGAATCCGAGCCGTTCGACTTCGAGGGCGAGTTCTGGTCGTACGAGAACGTCTACATCTGGCCCCGGCCGGTGCAGGACCCGCACCCGCCGCTCTGGATGCCCGCCGAGAGCCAGCGGTCCCTCGAGTTCGCCGTCGAGAAACGGGTCCCCACCTCGAACGTCTACGTCGACACCCAGACCATCGCCGAGGGGTGGGACTACTACCGCCAGCACGCTCGAGAGGTCCACGGTTGGGAGCCCGACGAGTCCTACTTCTGGAACACCCGGATGACCTACGTCGCCGAGACGGAGGCCGCGGCCCGCGAGGAGGCCGAGGAGGCCCTCGAGTACTTCTACGACACGCTGCTCGGGGGCGTCTACCGCGCCGGCATCCAGAGTCAGATGATGGAGGGGATGGACGGCTACCGCGAGGACGACTCCTTCGACTACGCCGCCCACGCCCCCGATAAGGCGACGAAGGCGATGAACTTCGACCTCGACGAGCTCATGGCGACGGGCGAGGTCATCGTCGGCACGCCCGCGACGGTCACCGAGGAGATCGAGCGGCAGTACGAGGCGATGGGCGGGTTCGGCCGGTTCGTCGGGCTGTTCCAGTTCGGGAACCTAGCGGACGCGTCGGTCCGGAAGAACCTCGAGCTGTTCGCCGACGAGGTGATGCCCGAGCTGCGTTCGCTCGGGGCGTAGGGCGGGGAACGTATTTCCGCGGCGGCGGGGAACGGCGGCCATGGCCGAGATCCGCGACTCCCACCGTGACCTCCTCACCGGCACCGTGGTGGCGACGTTCGTGACGATGCTCCCGAACGGGGCCCCCCACGCGACCCCGACGTGGGTCGACTACGACGGCGAGTTCGTGCTCGTGAACACCGTCGAGGGGCGCCGCAAGGAGAAGAACGTCCGGGCGAACCGCACGGTGGCGGTCTGTCTGGTCGACCCCGAGAACACGTCGCGGTACCTCTCGGTCACCGGCGTCGTAGATGAGATGACGAAGGAGGGGGCGGTCGAACACATCCACGAGATGGCACAGCTCTATCGAGGGGTCGATGAGTACCCGTACCTGGACGACGACCCCGGTGACCGCGTGCTGTTGAAGATTCGACCCCAGATCGTGTTGACGAACTCGTATCAGGACCGGAGCGACGAGATCGGCTTCTCCACCGGGGCATCCTGAGCGGGCGAGCGGTACAGGTAAGGGCCGGCGTGGAGCACCCTGGACAGCATGGACGAGGCGGCCCTCGAGGCCTACCGGCTCGACCGGCGCGCGTGGTCGAGCTACGAGGAGCTCATGGCCGCGTTCGAGTGGACCGTCCCCGAGCGGTTCAACGGGGCCACCTACTGCTGTGACCGCTGGGCGGCAGCCGAGCCGGACCGGGTCGCCTGCTACACCGAGGACACCGCCGGGGTTACGGGCACGCTGACCTACGGCGAGCTCGCAGAACGGGCCGAACGGCTCGCGGCCCACCTCCGGGCGGCGGGCGTCGGGCGCGGGGACCGGGTCGCGATGAGCGGGCCCCAGCGCCCGGAGACCGTTATCGCG
>CAYREV010000112.1:0-3624 GCA_964423345.1 uncultured Balneolaceae bacterium
GGGTGTTCGAGGTCAGGTACCGCCATCCCATCTTCCAGTCCGTGCAGTTCTGCCCCACCTGTGGGACCCACCTCCGGTGAGGACCGCTGCACCGAGATCGACCGCCGTCGGAGCGATGGCGTCGCTCGACGGCGCGGGGTGCCCCAGACCGCCTCGCTCCCGTGAGGACGGTCCGGCGTCCGAGGCGACCCGTCAGGGAGTCACTCGTTCACGTACGGTTGCTCGATACGGACCTCGCCACCGAGGCGCTCGTTCAGTCGGTGGGTGACGTGGTCGAACACGACCACGAGGGGATACAGCACCCGCTCGACGATGGCGACCGTGCCGGCCACCCTGGGGGCCCACGTCGTCGCGTGTCCCAGCCCGTACGACTTCGGGACGATCTCGCCGAAGATCAGGACGACGAAGCTCGCCACCAGCGTCGCGATGGTCACCGCGCTGCCGGTCGGCAGGTAGTCGAGCAGCAGCGCGGTCGTGGTGCTGGCGATCGCGACGTTGACGATGTTGTTCCCGACGAGGAGGGTGACGAGCAGCCGGTGCGGATCAGCCAGGAGGTCGCGGAGCGTCGCCAGCCGGTGGTCGCTCGACGCGGCCTGCTCGTCCAGCCACTCGTCGGGGAGGGTGAAGAGGGCCGTCTCGGTGCTCGAGAAGAAGGCGCTCAGGAGCAGGAGCAACATGATCGCGACGATCCCGAGGATGGTGACGCCGGAGACGTCCATGGCTGCCGTTCGGGACCCGCCGGCATAGTCCCCCTCCCCCGGACGAGGTCCCCCCGCGGGGCCTCCGTGACCGAGCGGGGCGCCCCGCGCCGGCAGACCTCCCGCTCCCCGTGGTCGTGCACGAGCACGATCAGTTCGCCACCGCCGTCGAAGGCGACCACGTTCCCGACACCGGTTCCAGTCAGGTCCGTCTCGTCGACCCGCGTGGCATCACGCCGGTTCGAGGTGGCCCCGACACTCGTCGATGACGTCCGGGAGGGTGACCGAGACGTCGGGCTCGAGCATGATCGTGACGCCGCGGACGTCGTCGAGGAAGAGGTGCACGGCCGTCCCCCGCTCGTAGCTCACGATCAGGTAGTCCGAGGCCCCGAGATGGAAGTAGACCTCCTCGGCGTGACGCTTGTTGTAGACGGCCAGCGAGCGGTGGACGACGTAGTCGAGCTGGTGCTCCGAGAGCTCGGTCTCCAGGTCCTCCCGGATGTGGTGGAACCGGTAGTCGTACGTCTTGCTGTTGTAGTTGGCGACCCAACGCAGGTCCCGTCCGTGGCGGTCGCGCAGGAATCGTACGAGGGCCTCGTACGCGAACTTCGGCATACGAGCGCGGAGACGACCGCCCTACAAAAACCTACTGCGGTGCCTCACGACCCCCAGACCAGGAGCAGCCCGAGCAGCAGCGCCAGCAGCAGCGCCAGCGCGAGGACCCCCGTGCCGATCGTCGGTCCGCGATGCGCCGGGCGCCCCGGCCCACCGCCGTCGCGTGGCCAACCCCCGCGAAGCCCCACCCGAAGCCCGTCCCGGACCCACCCACCGGCGCGATCGATGGCGTCCTCGACCCAGCCGGCCGCCCTCACACTGGACGTCAGGAGTCGGCGTCCCAGCGGGTGGTAGACCAGCTCCAGGTCCCGGACGGGGGTGACGTGGCGCAACCGGGTCCGGATGGCGAGGAACACCACGAGCCCCGCCGCGGTCACGCCCCCGGTCTTCAGGAACTGCGAGAGGGCGAAGGGCTTGGCCGCCGCCACCCCCTCGGCCGGCAGGAGCCCGAAGGCGAGCCCGGGGAGGACGCCGACGAGGAGGCACAGCGCCGCGACGCTGCCGAGCGTCGCGAGCTCGACGGGACGGAGGTCCTCGTGGTCGCCGTCGGCCGTCCCCCGGAGGAAGGCGTAGTAGCCGAACTTCGCGAACGACACGACCGTCCCCACGCCGCCGAGGACGAGGGCGTACCACAGGAGGTCGAGACCGGCCGCCTCGACGCCGTCGAGGACCATCCCCTTGCTGATGAACCCGTTGAAGCCCGGGAGGCCGGCGATCGAGAGGGCCGCGACCAGGAAGATGCCGGCCGTCAGCGGCATCGCACGACCCAGCCCGCCGAGGGCCTTCAGGTCCGCCCGGCCCGTCCGGTGGATGAGGATGCCGGCGACCATGAACAGGAGGCTCTTGTAGAGGATGTTGTTCACCAGGTGGGCCAGCGCGCCGGCGTTCGCGAGCGCGGCACCCGCGCCGAACCCGGCGACGATGTAGCCGACCTGCGAGACGATGTGGTAGCTGAGCAGGCGGCGCACGTCGGTCTGGAGGACGGCGAACGTGACGCCGAACAGGACCATCGCCCCGCCCAGGTACGCCAGGGCGACCTGGCCGTCCGGGAACGCCCGGACGACCGCGTAGGCGCCGACCTTCGTGGTGACGGCGGCCAGGACGACGCTCGTCGCGACGTGCGTCCGCGGGTACGTGTCCACGATCCAGACGTGGAGGCCGAGGAAGCCGGCGTTGACGCCGATGCCGAGGGCGACCAGCGCCGCCGGCAGGCCAGCGGCGATGCCGCCGGCGCCGAACAGGAACGTCCCCACCGCCGCGTGGTGCAGCAGGACGCCGGCGACGAGCGCGAGCCCCCCGAGCTCGTGATAGATCGCGTACCGGATGCCGGCGCGGCGGTCGTCCGTCCGGTGCCAGATCAGCACCGTCGCCCACACGGCCATCAGCTCCCAGAACACGACGAGCGTCAGCCAGTCGCCGGCCACGCTCGCGCCCAGCCCGGAGCCGAGGTACGCGAGGGCCAGCGCGGTCTGGCGTCGATCGGCGCCGGTGGCGTACCCGTAGGCGACGCCGGCGGCGGCGATGAAGCCGAACGTCGCACCCAGCAGCCGCGAGTAGACGTCCACGTTGAACAGCACCGCCTCGAACCCGAACAGCGACGTCGGGAGGTGTGACCCGCCGGGGACCGCGAGCAGCCACGCCGCGGCCGCGAGCGTGCCGGCCACGGCGACGAGGTGCCCCGCGCGGCGGGGCAGGGCGAGCACGACCCCGGCCAGGGCGAACAGGAGCGCGGCAGGCGGGACCGCCGTGAGCAGGCCGCTCATCCGAGGGTCACCGCCACGATGCGTGCCGCCAGGTCGAAGAACGGGAGCTCGGTCGGGACGACCCCGAAGACGACGGCGACGACGGCGGCGGCGGCCGCGGGCACGAGCAGCCGCCAGTCGGTGTCCCACCGCCACGAGCGGGGCCCCACGCCCGGGCGGCCGCCGTCGGCGTGCGCGCTGGTCGGCGGCTGGGCCGACGCGGACCCGGGCTCGGCGAAGAACGCCCCGGCGACGATGGGCCAGAAGAACAGCAGCTTCAGGAGCCCCGCTACGAGGAGCATCCCGGCGAACGCGAGGTGACCGCCCCCGACGAGGCCGGCCAGGAGGTACCACTTGCTGACGAAGCCCGCGACCAGCGGGAGCCCGATCAGGCCGGCGCTCGCGACGGCGAAGACCGCCATCGTCACCGGGAGCCGCGTGCCGATGCCCCGCAGCTCGTCGATGCGTTCGACGTGGGTCTCGACGTAGATGATGCCGGCGCAGAAGAACAGGACGATCTTCATGAACGCGTGGGCGGCGAGGTGCAGCAGCGCGCCCTGGACGGCGAC
>CAYREV010000113.1:0-3620 GCA_964423345.1 uncultured Balneolaceae bacterium
AGGAGCCCCAGCTCCGAATCGGCGGCGAGGACCACGTACGCGCTCGCGGTGGGCACGACGGGAGCCGCCGAGCCGAGTGGCTGCCGACGCTGGAACGCGGCCAGTTCGTGCCACTCCTCGTATCCCGACGCCGAGGACGACACCAGCACCCGTGCTACGTCGCCGCCGCGATTCCTGCGCTGTCCCGGTGGCGCGGTGCTGTCGACGCCCACCTCTGCCGCCGTCGCGAGCGCCACCCAGTCCTCGCCGTTCACCCGGAGCGTCTCGGCGTAGTACGCCGACGCGTCCGTCCGTCCGACCGTCGTGGGGGTCGCGGGGCTCGCCCTGTCCAGGCGAAGGAGTTCGACGGTCTCGGCGTACGAGCAGTCCATCCCCCATAGCACCGCCGACGGGGTGAACGCAAGCCCGACGGCCCGCCACCGCTGGCTCCCGCCGCCGACGCGGTCGAAACGACCTCCGCGGAGGTGGCCGACGGCGCTCTCGCCGTCGGCGTCACCGGACGTCGCCCACAGCTGGTCGCGGTAGGGGTCGTCGAAGACGCCGTGGAAGTGGCGTACTTCGGTCGTCTCGACGTACGTCTCCCAGCGTCGACCGTCGTCGTCGCTCCGGAGGATGCGGGCGGGGTCGTCACCGAGCGTGTACTCGGCGAGATACAGCGCCCCGTCGTGGTGACACACCGAAGTCGGCAACACGCCCATCGGGCCGGACGAGGCCGGGAGCTCGTACACTGGCTCCCAGGAGCGGCCGCAGTCGCCCGAGCGGAACACCTGTCTTCCAACAGTCGCGAGCAGCGTGCCCCCGGGGGGCGCCCAGAGGTTCGTCGTCGTCCACGCCCCGACGACCGGTCGGAGGAGGCGCTTTGCGAGCGGCCCGTTCGTGAGCCGAAAGGAGAGGTTCGCCATCCCGTCCCCGGGTATCGGGAGCGTCCCGTGGGGGACGAACCCCTCCGTGGCGGTCCAGACGCCGACCGTGTGGCCCTGCGTACAGTAGAGCCGCCCGTCACGGATGCCCCCGATTCTCGTCGCTCGACCGACGTCGAGCCGGCCGTCCCGGACGCGGAGGCCCTGCCCACCGTCGCTCCGGGCTACCCCGGTTGGATCTTCGTTCATCTCGAGGCTACCGTTCGGGGGCCGGCGCGTCCTCGGCGTCGGCCACGATGTCGCGTCGCCTGTGGGGGGCCGTCCGTTCCGCCACCGGGGCCAGTTGCCCCGCATCGATCATGGCCACGAGGGGGTTGTCCTCGATATCGAGCGGGAGGTCGACTCGCCCCCGTCGACGTGCGGACTCCCAACTGGCGAATATCAGCTCCGTCGCCCGGAGCGCACCGCGGCCGGACAGTTCGGGTTCCTCTCCGGTCTCCAGCCCATCGACGGCGTCGGCGATGGCCCGTTCGATGAAGGGGTGGCCGCTCCGGTCGGCCGTCGAGAAGAGCGGCAACCTGGCTCTGAATTTCCGCACTGCGGCGCCGACGTACCCCGGCGACCCGCGGCCGTGGATGTTCTCCCCGTCCGTATCGACCGTCTTCCAACCGCCGTCGCCCGTCCGATACCGCAGGGTAGGGCCGTCGTCGACGCCGAGTTCGACGACGCCGTCATCGCCGACGAGGCGGAGATAGCACGTCCCTGCCGGCCTGGAGTCGCCGGTCGTCGCGAGGCCGAGCGTTCCGTTGGCGTACCGCCACTGGGCGAGCGCCTGCGTGGCGTTGGGCGTGCCAAACCAGACGTTCTCCTCTCGGTAGTCGACCTGTGCCAGAACCCACTCGACCTCGGCGCCGTCAGTGAAGTACCTGCAGAGGTCGAACTGGTGGGTTCCGGCGTCGAACAGCGTCTCCCCCGCGAACTCGATTCGGTGGAGGTCACCGACCGTCCCCTCGGTCAGCAACCGCTTCGCGTTCCGGAACGGCGCGCCGAACCGCCGCTGGTGATTGATGGTCAACTGGACGCCGGCCTCCTCGCAGGCCCGGACCATCGCCTTGCAGTCACCCCACGTGGTCGCCATCGGCTTCTCACAGTGGACCGCCGAGACGTGACCGCTCTCCGCGCAGTTCACGACGATGTCGGCGTGGATGCCGGGGGGGACACAGACGCTCACGATGTCGGGTTCGACCGCCGCGAGCATGGTCTCGTAGTCCTCGTATGCAGCGCCCGCTCCCAGTCCGAACGCGTCGGCGAACGCACGCCCGTTCTCGGGGACGATGTCCGCACAGGCGACGAGCGCACAATCTCCGTTGTTCGCGTACGCGCGCCCGTGACGATATCCCATGGCGAAGCCGTCTCGGTCGGGGTCCGTGGGGTCCGGCCCCGTTCCGATGATGGCGGCGTCGTAAGTCATTCTGGATGGAGTACATCTCCCCCGAGCAAAGAGTATAGACGTCCTACGTCCGTACCGGGGCGTGAGACCGGTGGGAGCTTCTCCCGACAGAAAGCGCGTCGGCGGCGACCGGACTGTACTACCATACCGGTGCCCGCCCATGCCGGGCAAGGCTGGTATCGTGAGTCTACACGGCGCGCTTCTGGGTGCGGGGGAGGTTACTGGCCGAGAACGGTTCGTATAACAAAGTGGGTCCTGCCGGATATCTCTGCTGTGGCGTCCAAGCGTAACTCCTCGCTCGATGCTCGACCCTCCCGCGACTCCGAGAGCGACCGGTCGAGCGTGGAGGGTGACCTCCCGTTCGTCTCGGTGGTCGTGCCGGTGTACAACGACAGCGAGGGAGTCAGGGCCACGCTGGACGCGCTCGTCAGGCAGTCTTCGCCGACGAATCGTCACGAGATACTCGTGGTCGACAACGGATCGACGGACCGCACGCGGATGGTGGTTCGCGAGTACTGCGAGACGTTTACCAGCATCCGGATGCTCGTCGAAGACGAGGTTCAGGGTTCCTACGCCGCCCGCAACAGGGGCATCGAGGCCGCGGCGGGCCCGGTAATCGCCTTCGTCGACGCGGACATGGTGGTCGGCCCGAACTGGATCGAGCGCGTCGCGCGTCGCATGGCCGAGACGGACGCGGAGTATCTCGCCTGCGGCGTCACGCTGTTCACCCCGGGCGACGAGGGGCTGGTCGCCAAGTACAATCGACTCAACGACCTCCACGTCGAGCGTTTCGTCGAGGAGCTTTCGTTTGCGCCGACCTGCTGTCTGGTCGTCCGCCGGTCGGTCTTCGAGCAACTCGGCGGATTCGACCCGCGGCTCCAATCCGGCGGCGACTTCGAGTTCGGAAACCGCGTCGCGGCGGCCGGTCGGCCGCTGAAACACTGCCCGGACCTCGTCATGTATCACCCGACGCGGACCACTCTCGGCGCGCTTCTTCGGAAGGCGAAACGCGTCGGCCGCGGGAAGACCCAGCTCCGGCGGCAGTATCCCGACCGCTACGGGTCACCGCTGCTCGGTGCCCTCAACCCCGGGGAGTTCCTGCCCCCGACGCCGGGTTTCGTGGAACGATCGCTCCGGGACTGGTCGGACCTGCCAGCCAGTGAAAAGGTGGTCTTCTTCGTGCTGAGTTATCTCACGTCGCTCGCGAAAGCCTACGGACAACTGCTCGAACTGGCCTCGCCGACCGATACCGGCGCGGACGCCGACGCCGAAACCGACGTGGCCCCCCGTCCTTCCAGCTAGTCGCTGTC
>CAYREV010000114.1:0-3611 GCA_964423345.1 uncultured Balneolaceae bacterium
CGTCGCCGAACGACATCCCGAACTGGACCCCCTGCAGGCCGACGCTGATGGCGATGCCGACGACCAGCCAGACGACCGAGACGACCGCGAGGCCGGCGGCGGCGAACCGCTGCTGTCGAGGGGAGACGTCGGGGAGGTACTCGTCCTCCATCAGGTCCGTGTAGAGCAATCCCGCCTCACTGATTCGGGGGTACAGGACGTAGAGCAGCGGTGGGCCGATGACCGCCGCGGCGAGGAAGTCGTTGACCGTGATGATGGTCGCGAACACGGAGAACGGGAACAGTCCGAGGAGGTCGAGTCCCCAGGCGATGATAGCCCCCGTCCCCGCGGCGGCCACGAACGAGATGACGACGAACTCGAGGAGCTGACGCGGCGAGCGCATCGTCGGCTCCTCGCCGGAGGAGAGCCGCCCGAGGTTTCCCCAGAGCTTGTATCCGACGTATCCCGTGAAGAAGTTGCCCACGAACCCGAAGGCGCTTCCGGCGGTGAGGGTGCCGCCGAAGGCGTCGCTGAGCAGGTTTCCGATGGCCGAACCCCAGGCGGTCGCCGGGCCGAACATGAGGCTGAACGCGACCGGGAGGACGTTCGCCGGTCGGATCTCGGTGAATCCGGGGACGATGACGAGCCCCTTGAACGGGATCAGTGCGGTCATGTATATCGCCGCAAAGACGGCCGTCAGGGCGACCATCCGCGGATCCCGCCACATCGTGAACACTTCCTTCATCTCTGTCTCCCCGGGCTCGTGTGCGGAACGTTACCGCCGTATGATATAAAGGTAGTCGACGGTGTCCGCCACGGGCGACGAGGCCGCCGGGGCTACGCGTCCACGTCCGCGCGCTCAAGCTCCCGACTCGCCCCCTCGAAGAGAACGAGTGCGCTCAGGACGACCACGACGACGACGATCAGGGCGATCGGGGACGACACGAACCCGACGACCGCGAGGGAGACGAACAGCGCCACCGCGACCAGCCGTGCCGCGACGACCCGACCCCGGATCGGCTCCGGCGTCGTCCGGTGGACGACGGCGAGGCCGAGGACGAACGCGCCGAGACCCACGCAGAGCGCCACGCGGCCGCCGGCACCGAGCGCGTGGTGCGCGTGAGACGCCTCGATGACGGCCTCCACGCCCACGCCGGCGGCGATGATCCCCCCGTGGACGAGGTAGTGCCCGTAGATGTGTACAATACCCCGCTGTCTCGCCTGCAGCCAGCGCTCCGGGTCTCCCCGGAGCGCCCAGTCGACGACCCCCTCGTCGAAGCGGTTGAAGTAGAGCCACCACGCCGAGACGGCGATGGCGAACCCCAGGCTCCCGATCAGGACCGTCCTCGCGTCGACGTCCACGAACGAGGTCCCGAACGCGACCACGATGATGGTCTCGCCCAGCACGAGGATCGTGAACAGCCCGAGGCGTTCCGAGAAGTGCGAGACCTGGGTCTCGACCGTCTCGAACCCCAGGTAGATGGCGCTGATCCCGGCGGTGCTGATGACGAACGAGGCGACCCAGAGACCGTACCGTCCCGGTTCGGGCACCAGCAACGAGAGCCCCCAGACGGCCGTCACCAGCACCTCGAGGCCGATCCAGTAGGTGACGAACCGCCTCGCCTCGGACTCCATGTGCAACCCCCGGACGTGGCTCGCAGTCAGTATCACCCGGAGGACGAACACGCCGGCCGCGAACGCGAACGACCCGCCGCTCAACGCGCCGTCGATGGTCTGTGAGAGGAAGATGACGCCGAACATCGTCGCGATGAGGAGCACGTGCGAGATCACGTCCTCCGTCGCGTACGTGTCGGCGTAGTAACTCAGCGCGAGCCAGACCCACCAGACGATGGCGAACAGCCCGGCGAACTGGAGGAACCCCACGAGCGTCAGGTGGTCGTGGAGGTAGCCTCCCAGTTCGGCCATCGCCACGACGAACACGAGATCGAAGAACAGCTCTAACCACGTCGCGTGCCGCAGGCTCTCCTCCGTCTCGGAGTAGATCGTGAGTGGCCGCTGCCAGACGCGACCCAGCCAGGTCGTCACGCTCACGCCGACTCCCCTCCCCGGTCCGACACCGGACCGCGGTCGCGGGCCGCGGTCGTCCGGGCCCGGTCACCGCCCGCGAGCGTCATCCCTCGGCGGCCGCGGGAGCGAGTCCGACTCCCGAGGCGATCCACTCGAAGACGATCAGGCCGAGCATCGACAGCGCGAGCAGGACGAACAGGGCGGTCGGCGAGAGCGTTCCGCCGAAGGCTGCGAGCAGGACGAACAGCCCGACGACGCTCGATCGCCCCGCGACCGTGCGTCCGTCGAGCGAGGCGGGTGCCATCCAGTGGCTGATCCCGCTCCCCAGGAGGAACATCGCGAGGCCGACACAGAGCACCACCCGCGCGCCGAGGTCGAGCGCGTGCCCCGTGAAGGCCGCCTCGAGAGCCACCGCGATACCGATCCCCGCGGCGACGATGCCCGCGTGGACGAGGACGTGCGCGTAGACGTGGGCGATGCCCCGCGGCCGCCGGGTCCGCCAGTGCTCGCTCCGCGCGAGCAGCGTCCGTTCGTACACCCGCTCGTCGTACCGGGCGAAGTAGAGCCACCACGCCGAGACGGCGATGGTGAACCCGAGACCGCTAACCACGAGGACCGCGAGGGTGAACGACGCGATGGAGACCCCGATCGAGACGCCGAGGACGGTCTCGCCGAGCACGAGGATGGTGAGCAGCCCCAGCCGTTCGCTGCAGTGTGACGCCTTCGGCGCGAGGATGGTCTCCCAGCTCAGGTAGACGACGGTCAGCCCGGCGACGCCGACGACGCACGAGGCGATCCAGAGGCCGTACCGCCCCGGTTCCGGCACCAGCAGCGAGACGCCCCAGACGATCGTCACCAGCACCTCGAGCCAGATCCAGGTCGTGAGGAACCGCCGCTCGTCGGGGTCGACGTGGTGGCGCAGGTGCCACGCCCGGAGGTAGGACACGGTGAGGAACCCGCGAAGGACGAACACGGCGGCCGCGAACGCGAACGACCCGCCGTTCAACGCGCTCTCGATGGTCTGTGAGAGAAAGATGACGCCGAACATCGCCGCGACGATCAGACCGACGGACATCGGATCGTTCGTGTTGTAGACGTCGGCGAAGTAGCTGACGCCCAGCCAGATCCACCAGACGATGGCGAACAGCCCGGCGAACTGGAGGAACCCCACGAGCGTCAGGTGGTCGTGGAGGTAGCCTCCCAGTTCGGCCATCGCCACGACGAACACGAGATCGAAGAACAGCTCTAACCACGTCGCGTGGCGGATACCCTCCTCGACCTCCGAGTACACCCTCGGCGGCCGCCACCAGGCCCTGGTGAGGTGACCGATCGCACTCATTCGATAATGATTCGACGTGATGTCGTCTGAGGTGATAAGGCTATCTGGGGGCCGAGCGGCTGGCGAGCGGGAGACGCCCGCACACCGACGAGAGCGGTGTCGGGAGTCCCCGCGACGAGAGTCCCCGTAGAGTATCGGTCTCGTGAGCGGCCTCGATTCTCGTGGACGGGCCGACGATTCTCGCGAACGGCTCGACTACCCGGGCGTCCTCTCCAGACGTCCCAGCACGTCACCGATGTGGACCAGGTCGGTGTGTCGTTCGGCG
>CAYREV010000115.1:0-3601 GCA_964423345.1 uncultured Balneolaceae bacterium
ACGACAGGCTCCGGACCGAGGCGTTCGGCCTCGACTTCCCCACGCCGGTCGGGGTCGCCGCCGGCTTCGACAAGAACGCCCGCGTCCCGCGCGCGCTCGCCGCGCTCGGCTTCGGCCACGTCGAGGTCGGCGGCGTCACCGCCGAACCCCAGCCGGGCAACCCCCGCCCGCGAATGTTCCGTCTCCCGGCGGACCGCGCGCTCGTCAATCGCATGGGGTTCAACAACGAGGGCGCCGACGCCGTCGGCGATCGCCTCGCCGACCTCGAACTGCCGGTCCCCCTGGGCGTGAACGTCGGGAAGTCGAAGTCCACCCCCCTCGCCGATGCCGAGGCGGACTACCTCTACACCTACGAACGGGTCGCCGAGTCGGCCGATTACGTCGTCGTCAACGTCTCCTCGCCGAACACGCCCGGGCTCCGCAGTCTCCAGCGGCGCGACCGCCTCGAGTCCATCCTGGGGACGCTCCGTGACGCCGGCGCGGACACGCTCCTGGTCAAACTCTCCCCGGACCTCCCCGATCCGGCCGTCGAGGAGGCGCTCGCCGTCGTCGACGACCTCGACCTGGAGGGCGTCATCGCGACGAACACCACGACTGAGCGCCCGCCGACGCTCAGGAGCGCGAACCGCGCCGAGACCGGCGGACTCTCCGGGAAACCGATCGAGGGCCGGGCCACCGGGATGGTCCGGTTCGTCGCCGAGCGGACCGACGTCCCCGTGATCGGCGTCGGGGGGATCTCCGACGCCGCGGGTGCCTACGCCAAGATACGCGCGGGGGCGAGCCTCGTCCAGCTCTACACCGGCCTCGTCTACGAGGGGCCGGGGATCGCCCGCGACATCAACGAGGGCCTGCTGGAACTCCTGGAGCGCGACGGCTTCGCGAGCGTCGATGACGCCGTCGGTACCGATCTGTAGGCGTCCGAGGGGGAGGCTTCTTTACGCTCCGGGCAGGAGAACCAGAGGTATGCCGGGGGACGGGGAGCGATGACTGGATTCAGCGCAGTTCTGGGCGGACGCGAGCCCGACCTGGGAGGGCTCCGGGAGGGGCTCCGCCACACGGGTCTCGAGTCGGTCGCCGAGTACAGCGACGAGGCGTGCAGCGTCTGCGTCGTCACGCACGACGACGCCGCGGACGACCAGCCGGCGACGGCCGCCGACGGGGACGTCCTGGTCTGGGTCTGGGGGGACGTCTTCGGGCGCGAGGGCGAGGCGGGCTACGCGCGGCGAGCCGAACTCGCACCCGGGTTGACCGACGCCGCGTACTGTGCCCACCTCTACGATCGGTACGGCCTCGACTTCCCGTCCGGGCTCAACGGCGAGTTCGCCGGTGGTCTCTACGACCGGGCCGAAGGGATGGTCTCGGTGTTCACCGACCGGATCGGACAGCGGCCGGTCTACCACACGACGACCGACGCCGGCGAGGTGGTCGTGAGCACCGAACTCCAGGCGATACCCACCCACCCGACCGTCGAGACGTCGCTCGCGGTCGAGTACGTCTACGAGTACCTGGCGCTCCGGCGGGTGTTCGGCGTCAAAACCCCGCTCGCCGGCGTCGAGCGTCTCCCCCCTGGATCGGTCGTGACCGTCGACCTCGAGACGGGCGAGACGACGACAACCAGCTACTGGTCCCCCAGGTACGAACCCGTCGACCGGCCGTTCGAGTACTTCCTCGAGGAGTTCACCGACCGCTTCCTCGCGGTCCTCGACGAGCGCGTCGACGACGACCGCGAGTACGGCCTCCTGCTGAGCGGCGGGGCGGACTCCCGGCTGATCCTCGCCGGACTCCGGGAACTGGGCGAGGAACCCGTCGCGTACCACATGAACGAGTGGAAGAACGACGAGGCCCGTATCGCCGAACGGGTCGCGTCCACCGCCGGTGTCGAGTTCCGGTTCCTCGGGCGCGATCCCGACTACCAACGCCGGGCGCTCGCGCACACGCCCGAGCTGACGGAGTTCATCAGCTGGTTCAATCAGGCACACGCGGACGGGTTCGTCGAGGAGCTCCGCGACGAGGTGGACGTCCTCGTCGGCGGCGAGAGCTCCGCGGAGGTCGTCGGCACCTTCGGCGACTTCCCGACACGTGACGTATGGACCCCGTTCGGGCGGCTCGATCTCCCCCTTCGAAAGTCGATATCGACGCCGACGGAGTACGTCGAGATGCTCGACGTCGGCCTCCCGTCGTACCTCGAGACGCCGCCGACCCTCCGGTCGATACTCGCCGCGAACGTCTCGTGGGACGGGACGGCGGTCGAGCACCACGGCGTGCGGTACGAGTCCATGGAGGACCTCCTGGTCTTCGGCGAGCTGTACCCGACGACGAACGACGCGGACCACCTGGACTACCGGGGGACGGATCAGATGATCCCGCACTGGACCCCGTTCCTCGACGCCCGGATCGTCGAGTTCTCGCGACACTACCCGCAGAAGTACCGACTCCGACGCGACATCGTCAACCAGGCCGTCGCGCGGCTCGACCCGGCGCTCGCGGCCATCCCGTACGCCAACAGCGGCGTCCCGCTCGGCTACCCGTTCCTCGTCCACTACGCCGCCGTCATCCTCCGGGACCTCTGGCGGAGGTTCCGACCGTTCGACACCGGCCCGACCCCGCCCCTCTTCGGCACCCACGGGCCCTGGACCGACCACGCCGAACTCCTCCGCCACCGGCCGCTCGTCGAGGAGACGCTCGCCGAGAAGGCGGACCTGATACGCCGACTTCCGTTCCTCGACGAGGCGGCGATCCGCGAATGCTACCGCGACCACCTCGACGGGGCGAACAACACGCCGGAGCTGTACGCGCTTTTGACCTTCCTCCGGATGCCCGTCGTCGAGCGAGTCGTCGCCGGCACCGACATCGCCGTCCCACCCGTGGACGAGCCGTGACCCGGCAACGAGACGCCGTATAGCTGGACGCGGTCGTCGGTCCACGTCGCCTTCAGGAATCCGCACCCGCGCTCCTCGAGCGCCCCTCACCACTGATGTCACTGTGCGCGAACGGACCCAACCCGACGTCGGGGACGAATCGCGCGGATCTGTAGCGTTCAGCAGGGGAAACTACAAGAGGAGTCTGCGGTGCGGTCGCGGTCGGTACCGCCAGCGCACTCACCCGCGCCGAGCGACCGCAGGGAGTGAAGGCGCGCTTTTTCCCCACGTTTTTGCCCGACCGAGGCGCGGCGGAGCCGCGCCGAAGGAGGTGCAAAAAGTGGTCGTCTACCCGACGATGACGATGGCCTCGGCGAGTTCGAGCAGGTCGCCGTCGCCGTCGTAGCGGCGCTCCTCCTCGATCTCGAACATCTCGGCGTCGAGTTCGTGGCCCGCCGCTCGCAGCGCCCCGTCGGCGAGTTCGTACTCGTCGGCCTCGATGGCCGCCTCGATGTCGGGCACGTCCGCGCCGAACTCGGGGCCGACGAGCGAGTAGTCGAGGTCGATGCCCGACACGACCGTCTCGACGGCGGGGCGCTCCGCGAGCACCTCGAGCGTCTCGACGTGCATCGCGCCGGCGACGTCCTCGGCGAACTCGTCCAGGCCGTCGCCGTACACCCGGACGCGTTCGATGGGCTCGTTCAGCGCCATGTTCCGCTCGGACTTGTACTTCCGGAGCGCGC
>CAYREV010000116.1:0-3584 GCA_964423345.1 uncultured Balneolaceae bacterium
CGGTGACGTACGTGAAGTCCCGCCGCTGGGACCCGTCGCCGTACACGGTGATGGGCTCGCCCTCGGCCACCCACCGCACGAAGCGGAACATGGCCATGTCCGGTCGGCCCGCGGGCCCGTACACGGTGAAGTACCGCGGAACCGCCGCGTGGATGCCATGGAGCTCCTGGTACGCGGCGGCGTAGGCCTCCGCCGCCTTCTTCGACGCCGCGTAGGGGCTCGGCGGTTCGTCCGTGCGCGCGTCCTCCGAGAACGGCACGGGGTTGTGGTGCCCGTAGAGGCTGGAGGTGGACGCGAGCACGAAGCGCTCCACGTCGTGGCGCCGGCACGCCTCCAGGAGGTTCAGGGTGCCCGTGGCGTTCGTCTCGTGGTAAAGGTGCGGGTCCGTGACGCTCTCCCGCACCCCCGCCATGGCCGCCAGGTTCACCACGGCATCCACCCCCTCCACCAGGGCGTCCACCACGTCGCCATCCCGCACGTCCTCCTCGTGGAACGTGAACCCGTCCCGTGCGGTGAGCTGGTCCAGGCGCCAACGCTTCAGCGTCGGGCCCTTGTCCGGCGTCACGAGGTCCAACCCCCGCACCCGGTCCCCCCGGTCCAGGAGCTCGTGGGCGACCTGCGAACCGATCATGCCTGCAGAGCCGGTGACGAGGACCTCGATGATGCTCCCTCGCCCCCCGCAACCTCCCGCGTGGTCATAAAGGTAGCTCCCGCGCCGAGCCATCGTGGGCGGGAGCTACATAAGGAAGGGGACCGTTGGGGGCGTGATGACCACCGACGGCCCCGTCGCCCTCATCACGGGCGTGACAGGCCAGGACGGAGCCTACCTGGCGGAGCTCCTCCTGGACAAGGGGTACGAGGTCCACGGCGGGTACCGCCGGTCCTCCACCCCGAACCTCTGGCGACTGGACGAGCTGGGGATCACCGACGACGTCGAGCTCGTGCCCCTGGACGTGCTGGACCAGGGGAACGTGCTCCGGGTGATCCAGGATGTGGAACCCACCGAGGTGTACAACCTCGCCGCCCAGTCTTTCGTGGCCACGAGCTTCGAGCAACCCGTCCTCACCGCCGACGTCACGGGTGTGGGGGTGGCCCGCGTTCTCGAGTCGCTCCGCATCGCGGACCTGGACGCCCGGTTCTACCAGGCCTCCAGCAGCGAGATGTTCGGCGATGTCGTGGAGTCCCCCCAGACCGAATCCACCCCTCTCAACCCCCGCTCCCCCTATGCGGCGGCGAAGGTCTTGGGCCACCACCTCACGGTGAACTACCGGGAGGCCTACGGGATGCACGCCTCCAGCGGCATCCTCTTCAACCACGAGTCGCCCCTCCGGGGCATCGAGTTCGTGACGCGGAAGGTGAGCCACGGCGCCGCCCGGATCCACCTGGGGCTCCAGGACGAGCTCGGCCTCGGGAACATGGAGGCTCGCCGGGACTGGGGGTACGCCCCCGAGTTCGTGGAGGCCATGTGGCGCATGCTCCAGCAGACCGACCCCGGCGACTACGTCGTGGCCACCGGCGAGTCCCACAGCGTGCGGGACCTCTGCGAGGCCGCCTTCGACGCCGTGGGCCTCGACCACGAGGACCACGTGGTGACCGACGAGCGTTTCCTCCGCCCCAGCGACGTGGAGGTCCTGAAGGGCGATCCCACCCGTGCTCGGGAGGCGCTCGGGTGGGAGCCGGAGACGAGCTTCCGCGACCTCGTGCGGATCATGGTGGAGGCGGACGTCCAACGCCTCAAGGACGCCTGAGGGACGCGCCATGAAGGTCCTCGTCACCGGAAGCGAGGGGTTCGTGGGACCCCATCTCATCCATCACCTCCGCGACAACGGGGACGAGGTCGTGCCCACCACGCGCCATGGCGAGGGGGGCACACAGCCCCTCGACGTCACCGACGCGGACCGCTGCCAGGAGGTCCTGACCAACGTGGGGCCGGAGGCCGTGGTCCATCTCGCCGCGGTGAGCCAGGTGGGGAAGGACCCGGGGACCGTCTACCGCGTGAACACCCTGGGGTCCGCGAACATCCTGCAAGCGTGCTGCGAGCTCCCCGATCCCCCGCAGGTCCTGCTCCTCTCCACCGGGTACGTGTACGGGGAGGTCCCGGCGAGCGAGCAACCCATCCCCGAGACCCGGCCTCCCCGACCCACGAACCACTACGCCGCATCCAAGGCCGCCATGGAGGAGATAGCCATGGCGTACCGAGCCGTGGGTGTGCCCGTGGCCGTGGTGCGAGGGTTCAACCAAACGGGTCCGGGGCAGAGCCCGGACTTCGTGGCGCCCACCATCGTTCGCCAGGTCGCCGCCATCGCCGCCGGCGATGCCACGGGACCGCTCCTGCTGGGGAACGTCCATCCCGTGCGGGACTTCACCGATGTCCGGGACGCCGTGCGAGCGTACAGGCTCCTGCTCGAGGAGGCTCCGTTGGACGGCCCCGTGAACGTGTGCTCGGGGGAGGGCATCAGCATCGGCGAGCTCGCGGAGCGCGCGCTAGAGGTCGCAGGGGTGGACGCCGAGGTGGTGAGCGAGGTGGAACGCCAGCGGGACCGGGACGTCTCGACCCTGGTAGGGGACCCCGGACGCGTCCGCGACCTCACCGGGTGGCGACCGGAGGTCCCGCTGGAGCGCACGCTCCAGGACCTCCTCGCGGAACACGGTCCCTCCAAGGGCGGAACCTGAGCTCGGGGGCCACCTGGGAACTTCAGTTACCCTTTTCAAGGCGGAGCGGAAGTTGGGAGCGGATGACCGCCCCCAGCGACGAGGCAGGCGCACCTCGGCCACGGGTGTGGCTGCCGGACCGCTTCCCAGAGGACGCAGAGGACCCCTTCGCCAACGTGGGGTGCGGTACCGACGTCCGCGAGGGATGGATCAACGCGGACATGGACCCCACCGGCACCCTCGACGTGGACGTCCGCTTCAACATCGTGGACGTTCCTTGGCCCTTCGAGGCTGACGCGCTGGGCCTCGTGTACATGCGTCACGTCCTCGAGCACGTCCCCCACACGGTGCCAGGGCACGACACCGACGGGTTCCTCCTCCTCATGGCGGAGCTCCACCGCGTCCTCAAGCCCGGCGGGTACGCGTACTTCCGCACGCCCCACTGGGAGTCCACCGACATCATCCGCGACCCCACCCACACCCGGGCGGTCCACCCGCACAACTTCCGGTACCTCGACCCCTCGTACAAGTACGGCTTCTACACCGACACACCCTTCCGTCTGGTGGAAGCCTACCCTTCATCCTACGCGGTGCGAGGGGGGATCCCCCCCCGCATCGGGGACTCGGGGCTCACCATCGCCCAGCATCTGTGGGAGCGCGCCCCCATCCTGCGACCACTTCTCCAAGGAGCCCCCACGGAGATGACGTACGTCCTTCAGAAGCTCCCGGAAGCGTGAGCTCACCCTCACGGCACCATCGGAAACGTTCTTACCGCGGTCCTCCGTTGGGGAACCGATATGGTCCGGACCACCCAAGCTCCCATCGAAGGTAGCTCCCCTCGTGACGCTCCGCTCCTGGAGGCTGACTGATGGCCACCCACCACGCCGAGGCCTCCGATCGATGGGACGTTCGTTCTCCACCGCGCCGGGGGG
>CAYREV010000117.1:0-3553 GCA_964423345.1 uncultured Balneolaceae bacterium
TGAGGGTCGGGTTGCCCGGGCTCTCGAGCAGGACCAGGCGGGTCCGTGGCTCGATGGCCTGGGCCAAGGCCTCGGGCTCGCTGGCGTCGACCAGGGTGGCGTCGATCCCGTAGCGCTCGTAGACCGTCCGGACCAACCGGGTGGTGCCGCCGTAGACGACGTCGGAGAGGACGACGTGGTCGCCGGCGGAGAGCGTGGCGCGGAGGACCGCGTCGATGGCGGCCATGCCCGAGCCGAAGGCCACGGCTCCGATCCCGCCGGCAAGGCCACGGAGGCGCTCCTCCAGAGCGGTCACGGTGGGGTTGCCCGAGCGGGAGTAGGTGAACCCCTTGTGCTGGCCCAGACCCTCCTGGGCGTAGGTGGTGGTCAGATGGGGCGGGGTGATCAGCGCTCCGGTGTCGCCATCGGGTCGACGCCCGGCGTGCAGGGCCAGGGTGCGGGGGTCGGTCACGATCGCCCACCTCCCTGGACCGGAGCCACGGCTTGGGCCCTCTGCCGGGCGCGGTCCTCGTGGTCCAGGATAGCCTCGAAGCCGTGCTCGACCAGCCAGGCATCGTCGTAGAAGGTGGTCAGGTAGTTGCGACCGGTGTCGGCCAGGATGGCCACGACGTTGGCGCCGGCCGGCAGGTCACGGGCCACCCGCTCGGCACCCACCAGGGCCGAGCCGCTGGACCCGCCGACGAGCAAGCCCTCGTCCCGGGCCAGGCGGCGGGCCCGCTGGAAGCTCTCAGCGTCGCTGACCACCTCGAACCGGTCGACCAGGTCGAGATCGAGGCCGTCGGGTACGAAGTCATCGCCGATGCCCTCGACCTTGTAGGCCTGGGCCTGGCCGCCGTGGATGACGCTGCCCTCCGGGTCCACGCAGACCACGGTCACGTCAGGGACCTCGGCCTTCAGGGCCCGGGCGGTCCCGGTCAGGGTGCCCCCGGTGCCGGCCCCGCAGACCAAGGCGTCGATCTGGCCGTCCAGGGCGTCGAGGATCTCAGGCCCCGTGGTGGCCTGGTGGGCCCTCGCGTTGGCCGGCGAGCCGAACTGGTCCAGGTAGATCCCGCCGCGCTCGTCGGCGATCTGTTGGGCCACCTCGACGTAGTGCTCCGGGCTGCCGGGTTCGGCGTTCGGGGTGACGACCAGCTCGGCCCCGTAGGCCCGGACCAGCCTGCGTTTCTCGGCGCTCATCTTCTCGGGCAGGGTGATCACCAGCTCGTAGCCGCGCACCGCGCAGGCCTGGGCCAGGGCTACGGCGGTGTTGCCGCTGGAGGCCTCGACGACGAGCCCGCCCGGATCCAGGCCACGGTCCTCGGCGGCTTCGATCAGGGCCTGGCCGATCCGGTCCTTGATGCTGGCACCGGGGTTGAGGAACTCGCACTTGCCCCAGACCGTGGCCCCGCCGTCGGGGCAGACGCTGTCCAAGCGGATCAGGGGGGTCTGGCCGACGAGCTCGAGGACATCGTCAACACGCTGGGCAGCAGGCATCGGGGCCGGGCCTCCGGAGGGTCGCGATCCAAGCGGTCGTGGGCTTGCGGGTCTCGGAGGCTTGACCGGTCGGCATCATGTCGAGGCGCATGGACCCCCCAAGACGCATGCCGCATAAGTAACTCACGGATTATGCATAAAAGGAATCAGACGTCGAGGTGGGCGGGCAGGTGGCCCAGGGCTCGCTCCAGGACGGCAGCCCCCTGCAACACCTCGCTCAAACCCACGTGCTCGTCGGGGGTGTGATCCAGCTCGGCGTCGCCAGGCCCGTAGGCCGCTGTCGGGACCTGCCAGGCCTGGCCGATCACGTTCCAGTCGCTGGTGCCGGTCTTGACGGCCTGGCGGCTCCGGGTGCCCCCCTCGGCCAGGGCGGCCCGCAGGCTGGTGGCCACCGGGTCCCGGGGGGAGACCCGGACCGCCGGCACCGCCTCGTCGACCACGAGATCGACCCCATCCGGCAGGCAGGCCCGGAGCGCCTCGACCTCGGGCACCGGTCCCGGCAGGCGCAGGTCGATCCCGGCTCGCGCGGTCTCCTCCTCGGCGCCCGTGTCAGAGGCCAGGTGGGTGACCCGGAGGGTGGTCTGGTCGAAGCCGGGCTCGCGTCCCGGGTTGCCGGTCCAAGCGGTCACCGCGTCGATCGCCTCGACGAGCTGTTCGCTGGCCGTCGGCACCCCGGCGCCGGGATGGCTCGGTCTGGCCGTGGCGATGAGCTGGCCGCGCAAGCACCCCTTGTAGCCGAGGCCCACGGTGGTCAGGCCGGTGGGCTCGGCGATGACCACAGCCTCGGGCGGGGGGCGTGCCTCGACGAGGTGGCGGGCTCCGCGGCTGTCGGTCTCCTCGCCGACGGCGGCCACGAGCTCCACCCGGATCTGCGGGTCGTCCAGCCGGGCCAACGCGGCGGCGTGGGCGACCAGGGGACCCTTGGCGTCGACGACCCCGCGGCCCCACAGGACGCCATCGTTCCACCGGACCGGCGGTTGGCCGGGCACGGTGTCGATGTGCCCGAGCAACAGGACAGAGGGGGCCTCTTCTGGCCCGCGGGCGGCGTGGACGTTGCCGATCTCGTCGATCCACGGGTCCAACCCCCAGGCCTCCAGGTGATCGACCAGGACCTGGGCGGCCTTGGCCTCCTGGCCGCTGGGGCTCGGTGTGCTCACCAGGTCCTCGAGCAGGTCGGCCACCGCTTGGGCCCCGACATCGATCACCGGCCGGTCCCCCGGGCGTAGGCGGCCTGGACCTGCTCGAGGGCCCGCCCGGTGGCCTGGACGAGCCGGTCGACCTCCTCATCCTCGAGGATCAACGGCGGCAGGAACCGGAGGACGTTGTCGCCGGCCGGCAGGGCCAGCACGCCGTCACCCTGGAGCGTCTTGAGCACCGGCGTGACCCGGGCACCCAGCTCGACCCCGACCATCAAGCCCTGGCCTCGGATCTCCCGGATCAGTGGGTGGTCGAGGCCGGCAAGCCCCTTGGTCAACCGCTGACCGCAGGCCTCGGCGCGGGCCGAGAGATCCTCCTCCTCGAGCACGTCGAGCACGGCTAACGCCGCGTGGCAGGCCACCGGGGAGCCGCCGAAGGTCGTCCCGTGCAGGCCCTTGCCCAGGGGTTGGATGCGCTCGTGGGCGATGGTGGCGCCCAGGGGTAGCCCCGCGGCCAGGCTCTTGGCCAGGCAGACCAGGTCGGGTTCGATCCCGGCGTCGTGGAGGGCCAGGTCGTGGCCGGTGCGGCCGATGCCGGTCTGCACCTCGTCGAGGATGACCAGGGCACCGGCCTCGTGGGCCAGGTCGACCACGCCCTGCAGGAACCCGTCGGGGGCCGGGCGCACGCCGGCCTCGCCTTGGATCGGTTCCAGGATCACAGCGGCGACCTGGTCGTCGAGCTGGTCGGCCAGGGCCTCCAGGTCGCCCCAGGGGGCAAACCGCGTGGTGCCCAGCCGGTCCTGGAACGGGGCCCGGTAGGCCGGCCGATGGGTGGCGGCCAAGGCGCCCAGGCTGCGACCGTGGAACCCACCCTCGAAGGCCACCAGCTCGGAGCGGCCGGTGGTGGCAAGGGCGGTCTTGATCGCCGCCTCGACGGCCTCGGT
>CAYREV010000118.1:0-3540 GCA_964423345.1 uncultured Balneolaceae bacterium
CGCTCGACGGCCGGTTCGTCTTCTACGACGCCGCGGACATGACGTTCGAGGAGATTCCCCTCGAGCCGCGTCCGGACTGTCCGGTGTGTGGCGACGGCGACACCATCGACTCCGTTCACGACGTGGGCTACGCCGACACCTGCGCGATTTAGTGTAGGAACCGACGGACAACCGGCGGAGACGGAACCGGGAGAGACTACGCTCGCTCGTACACGCCCGCGAGGTCGGTCTCCCGAACGGTCACCGCGAGTTCGGTGCCCGGCTCGGCGCCCGACTTCGAGACGACGGTAATCGCCTCGATTGGCTCGCGTCGGAGGAACGCCCACAGCCGTCCGAGCAGCGAGGGAGTGCCGCCCCGCCGGCAGACGAGGAGGTACTCCCCGTCGGCACGCTCGCGCAGGTCTGGGTCGAGGTCGTGGTCGTCGAGCTCGTCGGGGCCGACGACGTGGAGCACCTCCACCTGAAGCGTCTCGGTCACTGTTCGATGGCGCGTGCGGACACTATTTCTCCTCCCCGTGTGCGTCGTCCGCGACGGTCACCGCGAGCGGCTCGAACGCCTCGCCCGTCCAGCGCCACGCCCGGAGCAACGGCTCGCCCGCGAGCGAGACGATGGCGTACACGTAGCCGTCCCACGTCGCGCGCGCGGCGTCGGTGGCACTGGGCTCGGCCGGGCCGTTCGGGTGGGAGTGGTAGAAGCCGACGACGTCCGCACCCGCCGACTCGATGGATTCGAGCAGCGAGAGCTGTTCGGCCGGGTCGAGTTCGTAGCGCGTCTCCGGGGTCGCCGCGGCGTTGGTCGCACGCTCGATGCGCGTCACGCGGTCCGGCGGTCCGCGCTCGCCGACGAGCACGCCGACGACCTCCTCGGGAGCGCCCGCGCGGGCGTGAGCGATGACGTCGTCCCGCGCCGCTGCCGAGAGCTCCATCTCAGACGACCTGTCGGGCGAGCGGTCGCGCGTGGTCGGACGGGGGCGCCTCGAACGCGTCCGGGTAGAGACACCACGCGAGCGCTTCCATCGTCTCGACGAGCCGCGGTCCCGGCCGGTTCACGAGGTGGTGGCCGTCGACCACGTACGCCCGGTCGGCGTCGACGGCCGCGAGGTCGTCCCAGCCGTCCCGGCCGACGAGGTCGTCGAGGTTCTCGTCCGTCTGGTCGAGGCCGAACCCGCAGGGGGCGACGACGGCGACCTCCGGGTCGTACTCGCGCACCTCGCGCCACTCGAACGGCCGGGAGGCGGCGCCGGGCTCCCGGAGCCCGTACTCGCCGCCGAGCCGCTTGACCATCCCCGGCACCCAGTGGCCGGCGACCATGACGGGGTCCGTCCAGTCGAAGACGGCGACGCGCTGTGGCGCCCCGTCGCTCGCCGCCTCGCGGGCGCGGGCCTCGATGGCCGCGACGCGCTCCCGGAGGTCGGCGACGAGGTCGGCCGCTCGCTCCTCGCGGTCGAGGGCACGGCCGATCCGCTCGATGTCGGCGAACACGTCCGACAGCGAGTGGGGGTCCGTCGTCACGACCTCGCAGTCGAGACCGAGGTCGGCGACGGCGTCGCGGACGAGCACCTCGTCGACGGCACAGACGTCACAGATGCCCTGTGAGACGACCACGTCGGGGTCGGTCTCGGCGAGGACGTCCCGGCGGATCTCGTAGACGCCGTCCGACTCCTCGGCCGCCTGCACCTGTTCGTCGATCTCGCCCGCCGACGCGGTCGGGTCGACGCGCGAGCGGTTCGCGTCGGGTTTCCCCGCCGCTGCGGGCGGGTAGTCGCACTCGTGAGAGGTGGCGACGGGCTCGACGCCGAGCGCGTAGACGATCTCGGTCGCGGACGGGAGCAGCGTGACCACGTCCGGGCTCTCGTCGGTCATGTCTCCCGGTTCGGGCGCCCTGCGTGTCAATCTGGCGGGCAGCCGACGCGCCGGGTCGTGTGCGGCGACCCGACGAGCGTGGTACCGTGGCGCGTGACCGACCGGCAGCCAGCCGTCACAGCTCGTCCGGCTGGACGCCGAGCTCGAGCTCGACAGTCTGCTCCGTGCCGTCCCGGAGCACCGTCAGCGCGACGACGTCACCGGGACTCGTCTCCAGGGCGAGATAGCTCCCCAGCCCTTCGGTCGTCGTCAGTTCGCGGTCGTCGATGGCGAGCAGGACGTCACCCCCGACGGGGACACGTGTCCCGTCGACGACGGTCGTCTCCTCGCTGCCCTCGAGCACGCCCGCCGCCGGGCCGTCGTCGAGGACCGCGGTGACCGCGAGCCCGCGGGCGTCGCCGTAGTCGTTCGCCGTCGCAATCTCGGGCGTGACCGGCGTGAACGCCGCGCCGATGAACGAGTGGTCGTACGTTCCCGTTTCGATGAGCTCGGGGACCACCCGGGTCGTCAGCGCCGCCGAGATGCCGAACGCGATGTTGTCGCCGCCGCCGGAGTTGATGACCGCCAGCACCTGCCCGTCGAGGCTCATCATCGGGCCGCCGCTGTTGCCGGGGTTGACCGCCGCGTCCGTCTGGATCGCGTCCGGGATGGAGAACCCCGCGGGCGACGGGATGGAGCGGTTCACGCCGCTGACGATGCCGGCGGTGACGGTGCCCCCGAGCCCGAACGGGTTGCCGATGACGACCACCTCCTGGCCGACGACCGGAGGTTCTTCAGTGAAGGGAAGCGGGGTCGCCGACGCGGGCCGCCCCTCGACTTCGAGGACGGCGAGGTCGCTGTGGGGGTCTCGCCCGACGACGGTTCCGGCACCCCACTCGCCGGTTGCGAACCGGACGTCGGCCTCGTCGGCGGTTCCGACGACGTGGGCGTTCGTGACGACGTGCGAGTCGTCGTAGACGAAGCCGGTCCCCTGTCCCCGCGGCGGGTCGACAAGGGCGACTGAGTCGGCCGTCTCGCGGTAAACCTGCGAGTACGGGCTCTCGGCGTCGTCGGTCGGCGTCTCGGTCCCGGCCGGCGCGTCCGTCTGGGTCCCCGTGTCCGTTCGAGTCGCCGTCGCGCCCTCGGAATCGGCGCCGAAGGTACAGCCGGCGAGCGCCGTCGCCAGCGTAGCCCCGCCGAGTTCGAGCACCCGTCGTCTGTCGTACCGCTCCTCGGTCATAGCCGCCGTAGGGGTGCTGGCCCGATGTATGTTAGCACTCCGGCGGGGCGAGCGGCTGAAGTGTCGCGGCGCCCATCCTCGGGTAATGAGTGATTCGCAGTCCGGCCCACTCGGCCCGGACCGGCCGGACGCCGACCGACCGTTCCGCGTCGACGCGCCGTTCGACCCCGCCGGCGACCAGCCCGACGCCATCGAGCAGCTGGTCGACGGGTTCGACGCCGGGATGGACAAACAGACCCTGCTCGGGGTGACCGGCTCCGGGAAGACGAACACCGTCTCGTGGGTCGTCGAGGAGCTCCAGCAGCCGACGCTGGTCATCGCGCACAACAAGACGCTCGCCGCACAGCTGTACGAGGAGTTCCGGGAGCTGTTCCCGGACAACGCCGTCGAGTACTTCGTCTCCTACTACGACTACTACCAGCCGGAGGCGTACGTCGAGCAGACGGACACGTACATCG
>CAYREV010000119.1:0-3518 GCA_964423345.1 uncultured Balneolaceae bacterium
CCGGGGCCGGGCCTCCGTCACCGGCACGTGGCACTGGCGGCAGGCGCTTCGCTCCGGGTGATCGGTCCGAATCTCCCGCTCGGCGCCCGGACCGACGTGGCAGGCCACGCAGTTGCTCCGGAGCTGGAAGTCGTGGGGGATCCAGTGGGGGCTGCCCTCCATGGCCCGCCGGTCCGTCTCCGGCCACGCCGTGGTCCGCCAGTCCAGGGTCACGAAGGTCGGGGCCGGCGCGCCGGGGTCGACGTGGCACTGGCCGCAGGATTCATCTCCCCGACCGGCGGTGGCAGGAATGCCCACCAGGGCGTCCCGGGGCGCGTGGCACTGCAGGCACGCCCCGTACTCGGGATGGGGGGTGACCGGGGCGTAGGTGCCGAAGCGCGCCACGAAGCCGCCGCGCTCGTGGCAGTTGTCGCAGGTGCCCTCCCGGAACTCCCGGTCGGTGAGCCCGTGGGGGATCCGGGGCGGCGCCCCGGGATACGCCCGGATCTTCCGGGCCATTTCGAGGGTCCGGGCGTGGGCTGGACGGCCTGCCTCGGCGGAGGGTCGCACGGCCAGATCTCCGGTGGAGAGCCGGAACGCCCCGGCCTCGGACGCCAGGGGACCGGCCCGGGTGTCGAACGCCAGGGCCGGGGGATGGTCGGGCGGCTCGTCGTCGCCGGTGAAGAGCGTGCCGACCAAGAGGACCAGTCCCACCATCACCACCACCGCCGATCCGATCCCGACCACCCGGCGGGGAGGCGGGGAGGGGATCCGACGGCCGTCGCTCATCCCCGGGACCCCCGTTCGAGCCGCTCGACCCGGACCGCGCACTTCTTGTAGTCGGGCTGGGCCGAGATCGGGCAGTAGGCGTCCAGGGTGAGCTCGTTCACCAGGAGGGACTCGTCGAAGAAGGGCACGAAGACCTTGCCCCGGGGCGGCCGGGCCCGGTAGTCGATTCGGGCCTCGATCTCCATGGAGCCCCGACGCGTGACCAGGCGAACGCGCTCGCCGTCGCGCACGCCCAGCTCTTCGGCGTCTCGAGGGTGGAGCTCCACGTAGGAATGGGGAACCGCCTGGTGGAGCGTGGGGACCCGGCGGGTCATGGAGCCCGAGTGCCAGTGCTCGAGCACCCGGCCGGTGTCCAGCCAGAAGGGGTATTCCTCGTCGGGCCACTCCGGTGGCGCCTCGTAGGGTCGCATCCAGAGCCACGCCCGGTGGTCCGGCTTGCCGTAGAAGTCGAACTTCCCCCGCTCGGGATCGGCCGCGGGGTCGTGCTCGCTGTTGTAGCGCCACTTCGTCTCCCGGCCGTCCACGTACGGCCACATGACTCCCGGTCGCTCTTTCAGCACCTCCAGGGGCGCCATCCGGTGCCGGGGATTGTCGTGGAAGCGGGTGTACTCGGCCCAGATCTCCTCGATGTGGCTCTCGTAGCTCCAGGGGAAGAGGTCCTCGTGGCCCAGCCGGCGGGCCACCTGGATGAGCTGCCAGGTATCGCTCATGGCTTCAGCCGGGGGCTCCAGCAACTGCTCGAAGTGCTGGGTCCTGCGCTCCGAGTTGCCGAAGAGCCCCTCCTGCTCGATCCACATGGCCGCCGGGAGCACCACGTCGGCCACCTCGGTGGTGGGCGTCGGATAGACGTCCGAGACCACCAGGAAGCGGCCGTCCTTCTCCGCGCCCTCCCGGTAGCGGTTCAGGTTCGGCATGGTGACCATGGGGTTCGTCACCTGCACCCACATGAAGCGGATCTCGCCCCGGTCCAGGGCCCGGAACATGGAGACGGTGTGGTGGGTGGGCTCGCTCGGGATGTTCTCTTCGGGCACGCCCCAGATCTCGGCGGCCATCCGTCGGTCGTCCTCGTTCGTCACCACCCCGTGGGGCAGCTTGTGGGTGAAGGTGCCCACCTCCCGGGTCGTGCCGCAGGCGCTGGGCTGGCCGGTGAGCGAGAAGGGGCTGTTTCCCGGCTCGGCGATCTTCCCGACCAGCAGGTGGATGTTGTAGATGAGGTTGTTCATCCACGTGCCCCGGGTGTGCTGGTTCACGCCCATGCACCAGAACGACGTCACCCGGTACGACGGATCGCCGTAGAGCGATGCGAGCCAGCGGATGTCCGAGGCCGGCACGCCCGAGATCTCCTCCACCCGCTCGGGGGTGTAGTCCGAGAGAAAGTCCACGTACTCGTGCCAGGTGGCGTCGCCGGCCTCGTCGGTGAAGGAGAAGTCGTCCTCGAGCCCGTAGCCGATGTCGGTCTTTCCCCGCTTGATCGCCACGTGGCGTCGGACGAAGTCCCGATCCACCCATCCGTTGGCCACGATCTGGTGGCAGATCGCGTTGGCGATGGCGAGGTCGGCCTGGGGGGTGAAGAGGATCGAGCGGTCGGCCGCGTAGCTGGTCCGGGTGGTCCGGGTGGCCAGGTCGACGATCCGGACGTTTCTCCGCTCCTGCCGTTGCTCCAGCATCCGGGAGAAGAGGACCGGGTGCATCTCGGCCATGTTGTTGCCCCAGAGCACGAAGACGTCGGCGTGGTCGATGTCCTCGTAGCAGCCCATGGGCTCGTCGAGGCCGAAGCTGGTCATGAACCCGGTGACGGCGCTGGACATGCAGAGGCGGGCGTTGGCCTCCAGGTTGTTCGTGCCCAGGGCCCCCTTGAAGAGCTTCGACGCCACGTAGCCGTCGGGAATCGTCCACTGGCCGGAGCCGTACATGGCCACGCTGTCCTTGCCGTGCTCCTCCATGGTGCTCCGGAGACGGTCGGCCACCAGGTCCAGGGCCTCCTCCACGGGTACCTCCACCAGGCGGCCGTTCCGGCGGACCTTGGCCCGGGTGATCCGGTCGCCGCCGTAGAGCGCCTGGACCGAGTGGTAGCCCTTCACGCAGGCCAGGCCCCGGTTCACCGGTGAGTCCGGATCGCCCCGGACGGCCACCGCGCGCCCGCCCTCGATCCCGACCAGGAGCCCGCACCCGACCCCGCAGAAGCGGCACGGCGTCTTCCGCCACGTCACCTGCTGGGCGCCGGCCGTCCTCCGGGCCTCCTCGACGTCCTCGCCGAAGACCACGTCCGGAACGAGGGACGACGCGGCGGCCGCCCCCGAGGCCAGGGCCGCGCGGCGCAGGAACTCCCTGCGGTCCACGGTGCTCACGGCTCCACCTCCGGATCGACGACGGGGAGCGGCCGCCGATCCTCGCGGCGGTTCCGTCCCACCGACACCGGATCTCTCACCGGGGTCTCGGGGTCGATCTCGCCGAAGGTCAGGAGGAGGGCCTGGATCCCCTCCATCGCTTCGATGCGCTCCCGGAGATCGTTCTCCTCCTCGAGCCCGGGGGTCTCGGTGACGAGGATCAGCACGTCCCGGTTTCGGGCCCGGGTCACGTCGCAGCCGGAGAGGTCGGTCAGGCGCCGCTCGACTCGTCGGGCCGCGCCCCGCTCGGGAATCACGAGATAGCTGCAGATCGGCATCTCAGGGCTCCGGTCCTTGCATCGGATCGCTCAGGTGACAGAGGAAGCACGTCTGGCCGTTCCGGCTCCGGGCCCGCTCGGCGTC
>CAYREV010000120.1:0-3490 GCA_964423345.1 uncultured Balneolaceae bacterium
CGATCTCGACCAGGGTCCGGGAGTCCTCCCGGGTGGCCAGGGTGTAGGCCTTGCCAACGTCCTCCATGCGGGCCGTCCGGCCGACCCGGTGGGTGTAGTCCTCCGGGTCCCGGGGCGGGTCGTAGTTGATGACCAGGTCGCAGGCGCGGACGTCGATGCCGCGGGCCAGCACGTCGGTGCCGATCAGGACGCTGACCTTGCCGTCGCGGACCTTCTGCATGACCTTCTCGCGGGCGGCCTGGCTCAGGTCGCCCTGGATGGAGTCGACGTCGTAGCCGTTGCGGCGGAGCAGGTTGGCGATCTTCCGGGTCCCGTGGCGGGTCCGGCAGAAGACGAACGCCAGTTCAGGATCCTCGGCCTCGATGATGCGGGCCAGGGCCCAGGGCTTGTTCTTGTGACCCACGCGGACCACGTACTCCTCGCGGCGCTCCTCGAAGTCGGCCTCGACGTACAGGTTGGCCGGGTTCCGGCACAGCTCGCGGGCGACGTCCTCGATCTCCGGCGGGATCGTCGCCGAGAAGAGCAGGCCTTGGCGGCCGTAGGGGGCCTGGTCGATGATCCAGGTGACATCATCCATGAACCCCATGTCGAGCATCCGGTCGGCCTCGTCGAGGATGACCAGGCTGAGCGTGCTGCCATCGAACTTGCCCTGCTGCATCAGGTCCTTGACCCGGCCGGGCGTGCCGACGATGATCTCGGAGCCTTGCTTGAGCCCCTTGACCTGGGGCCCGTAGCTGACGCCACCGTAGATGGTGAGGACGTCCTGGCCGCGGATCTTGGCGATCGACTGGAGCTCCTTGGCGACCTGCCGGCAGAGCTCCCGGGTGGGGGTGAGGACGAGGGCTTGGGTGCCTTTACCGGGGGAGGTGACCTCGGCGGCGGCGCATCCGAAGGCGGCGGTCTTGCCGCTGCCGGTCGGGGCCTGGGCGACCACGTCTCGTCCCTTGAGCATGAGGGGGATGGCTTCGTCCTGGATCTCCGTGGGCGTCTCGTAGCCCATGTGCTCCAGTGCATCGAGGACCTCGCGGCTGAGCCCGAGGTCCTTGAAGGATCGTGTCATCGGGGTATCGACTTCAAGGAGGACCCCCTGTACATAGCCTTTCGCCTCCGGCCGGTGTCCAGCGCGTCTGGCAAGATCGTCTCGTGGGGGGTCGACGGGCGGTCAGGCCGGAGGGAACCATCCACAAGGTAGATTGGGGGGAGCCCCATACCCAACCGATGGCCATGGAGCAGGCTGAACCCAGCGATCAGCCATCTGGCGAGGAACCCGTCGAGGACGACCCGGTCGAGCACCTGCTCACCTTGGGCGGCGTCCTCGAGTTCCTGGCCGACCGCATCACCGCCAAGCGCCTGCTCCTGGTGTCCGACAGCCCCCGGGTCGTCGGCGAGGTCCTCTCCGAGGTGGCCCTCCCCACCGTGCTTGCCACCACCAAGGAGGACATCAGCAAGGACTACGCCGCCGACTGCGAGACCGTCCTGCACCTGTCCGTGCCGGTGCCCAAGAGCCTGGATCTGCTGGAGGACGTCCGCGGCATCCTGGTCAGCGCCTACCTGGAGGGTTCGCTAGGCGACGGGGAGGACACCCTCGTCCTGGTCGCCTCGGAGAGCCAGCCCCTGCTCGTGCTGAACTTCTCGATCTCGGCCGACCCCACCTTCAAGCTGCTGCGTTCCGGCATCGAGGAACGCGTCTCGCTCCAGGTCTTCGAGATGCTCTTCCGGATCGCCGGCGACCTCGTCCGCCAGGGGCGCGAAGGCAAGTCCATCGGGGCGCTCTTCATCATCGGCGACACCGAGCCGGTCCTCAGCGCCAGCCGCCAGGCCGTCATCAACCCGTTCCAGGGCCACGAGGCCGACGAGCGCTACGTCCTCAACCCCCACAACATCGAGACGATCAAGGAGTACGCCCTGCTCGACGGCGCCATGATCGTCGACGAGGAAGGCTACCTCGAGGCCGCCGGCCGCTACGTGCTCCTCGAGGCCGACGCCGAGGTCGCCAGCGGGCTGGGCGGACGCCACCTGGCCGCCGCCAGCATCACGCAGAAGACCGAGGCCGTCGCCATCGTCGTCTCCAGCAGCGGCGTCGTCCGGGTCTACAAGGACGGCAAGCCGATCATGGAACTGGACGGTTTCTGAGGACCGCCAGACCACGGCGCAGGGCGGTCCTCAGAGCGGCCGAAGCCTGAGACCAGAGAGCGAAGGCTTCGGCCAGATCTCCGAGGAGCCAAGCGGCGATGCAAGCGCCGGCTCCTCCGATCCGGGCTTCCTGGCCTCTCCCTCGCCACGACGGCAGGACGACCTCCGGGCCGCCGTGGCTCGGTCCGGGGCGGCGTCAGCCCACATAGAAACCCGGTGGTTCGGATCGCGGACTCCGGTCCTTGCTCATGCGCACGCACATCCTCTGCGCTTCCCCAGCTGGGGACAGAGGGGGTTCAGAGGTCTCTTGCCCGAACGACCCAGTCGACCGTCGTATGCCTGCATGGGTGCTGCCCCTGCCGCCTTCGCGCCCTTGGCGGTCCCTGTCCTTTGCGGTTCCCTTTTGGTCAGGTCCCCGCTTGCCCGACCATGCGCGTGCTGGGCGGGCGGTTGCTCCTCGATGACGGGCCGACCGAGGGCACCGTCGAGGTCGACCCGGCCGGGGAGGTCACCGCCGTCCACGAGGGCGATGATGCGACCACCCCCGACCAGCCGGGCCTGGTGATCCCGGCGGCGACCAACGCCCACACCCACCTGGCCGACAGGATCGCCCGCAACGAGGTCACCGCCACCTCGCTGGAGGAGACCGTGGCCCCGCCCGACGGGCTCAAGCACCGCCTGCTGGAGGCTGCCACCGACCAGGAGCTCGTCACCGGCATGCGGCTGGCCCTGGCCGAGGCCGACCAGGTCGGCGCCCCCCGCGTGCTGGACTTCCGCGAGGGCGGCCCCCGAGGAGCCGCGCTGGCCCGTCGAGCCCAGGCCGGCACCGGGGTCGACCTGGCCTTGTTCGGACGACCCACCCACCCCGACCGGTGGAGCCAGGAAGCCGACGAACTGCTCGACCTGGTCGACGGGATCGGCATCTCAGGGATCAGGGACCAACCCGACGAGATCAGCCACGCCCAGGCCGAGGCCTGCCGGAAGGCCGGTAGGCCGCTAGCCCTCCACCTCTCCGAAGGCCGGCGCGAGGACGCCGAGGCCGCCCTGGCCCTGGACCCCGACCTGGTGGTCCACGCCACCTACGTCACCGACGAGGACATCCAGGCCCTGGCCGAGGCCGGCGTGGCGGTGGCCCTGTGCCCACGCTCCAACGCCCTGTTCGGCAACCGCCCGCCGATCCCCGAGCTCCTCGACGCCGGGTTGACCCTGGGGCTTGGCACCGACAACGCCATGTTCCACATCGCCGACCCGTGGGCCGAGGCCGCCTTCCTCCTCGACCGGTGGCCTGAGGTCCAGCCCGAGGACGTCCTCGAGATGCTGACCCGCTTCCACCTGCCGGGCCACCCCCGGCCGGCCG
>CAYREV010000121.1:0-3489 GCA_964423345.1 uncultured Balneolaceae bacterium
GTCGGCCGCGGGCATCCCGGCCAGCCTCGCGGTCTCGGCGACGATGTGTATCGTCGGCCTCGGGTGGGGCCGCGCGACCAGGACGGTGACCCTCTCGGACGCCGCCACGGACGTCGTCACCGGGGAGCGACCGGACATCCCCGGGGGCGGGGCGGCGCTCGCGACGACCGGCCACGGCGGCGGCGACGGCACCCCGGTCCCGCGGATCGGCGAGGAGACCATGGAGCAGCTCGGCGCGAGCGACCTCTTCGACCCCGCGACGACCGGCCGGGTCGTCGTCCTGTGGATACTCACCCCGAGTATCTCGGCGCTCGCGTCGTACCTCCTCTTCAGCTTCGTCTCGCTGCCCTGAGTCACGCCGTCCCCCCGAGCCGAGACGTACCTCCGTCCCACGCCGCCGCCGGCTCCGACGGTGCCGCGTTCCGATCCTCCGGAGACGCCACGCTCAAACCGCCGAGGGACGTACGGGGTGCATGCGCGTCGCCGTCCTCGGAGCCGGGTACGCCGGACTGACCGCCGCCCGCCGCCTCGAACGTCTCCTCCCCGACGAGGTCGACCTGGTCGTCGTGAACGACTCCTCCGACCACCTCGTCCAGCACGAACTCCACCGCCTCGTCCGTCACCCATCGCTGGCGGCTGACATCACGATTCCGCTGACGGAGGTGCTCGCGCGGGCCGACATCGTCGAGGCGCGCGTCGCGTCCGTCGACACCGACGCCGGCGTCGCCACGCTCGACTCCGGAGAGACCGTCGAGTTCGACTACGGCGTGCTCGCGCTCGGGGCGACAACCGCGTTCTACGACCTCCCCGGCGTCGCGGAGCACGCCATCCCCCTGAAGCGGCTCGACGACGCCCGCCGCATCCGCGAGTCGTTCCTCGCGAGCGACGCTCCGCGGGTCGTGGTCGGCGGGGCGGGGCTCTCCGGCGTGCAGGTCGCCGGCGAACTCGCCGCACTCGCCGAGGAGGAGGGGCTCGACGCCGAGGTGACGCTCCTCGAGCAGCTCGACGAGGTGGCCCCGGGGTTCGACCCGGGGTTCAGCGACGCGATCCGATCGGAGCTACAGGCCTACGACGTCGACGTCCGTACGGGTGCGACGGTCACGGGTGCGACGGCCGGGACCGTCGAACTCGCGGGCGGAGCGGAGCTCCCGTACGACACGTTCGTCTGGACGGGCGGCATCGCGGGCAGCGAAGCCACCGGCGGCGAGCGCCCCCTGGTGAGGGCCGACCTCCGGCTCGGCGAGCGGACGTTCGCCGTCGGCGACGCCGCCCGCGTCGTCGACGCCTCCGGCGAGGCGGTCCCCGCGAGCGCACAGTCGGCCGTCCGCGAGGCCCGCGTCGCCGCGACGAACGTCGCCCGGCTGGTCGACCACGAGCGGGCCGGCGGCGGCGGGTTCCGTCCCCGACTGGAGACGTTCGACTTCGACTCGCTCGGGTGGGCCGTCTCCGTCGGCGACCGCGCCGTCGCGCAGGTCGGTCCGACGGTCCTCCGGGGTCCCGCGGCCCGGACCGCCAAGGCGACCATCGGCGGGGCCTACCTCGGCTCCGTGGGGGCGGTCTCGCGGGCCGTCGACCTCGTCCGGGAGGAACTCGGCTGGCCGACGAGCCAGGACGCCGAAGCGGACGACGCGGCCGAGGAGGCAGCGGCGGACGATCCGATACGGATCCGCGTCGACGACGGCGACGTCGACTCACCCGACGTCCGGGACTAGTCGAGACCCGCGCCGGTCTGTGGCTCGATCGGACGGCGGCTCACTCGTAGGTGTGGACCAGCCCGCCGTCCCAGAGCAGGTCGCCGCCGTTCAGGTGCCGACCGTGCTCGGAGAGGCCGAAGACGAACAGGTTGCCCACGTCGACGGGCTCCATCATCTCCTTGAGCCGGGCGTGTCCGAGCGAGACGGTCTCGATCACCTCCTCGACGCTGGTCCCCCGCGCCTCGGCCAGTTCTGGGAGCTGACTGATGGCGAGCGCCGTCCGGACCCAGCCCGTCGAGACGGAGAACGACCGTATCGACCCCTCGCCCTCGGCGGCGATCGACGCCGTCAACCCCCGCAGTCCGAACTTCGCCGCGTTGTACGCCACCTTCCCGCCGGTCGCGACGTGGCCGTGGATCGAGCACATGTTCCCGACGACGCCGCCACCTGCCGCCTCGAAGTGCGGCCAGCAGTGCTTCGTCAGGACGAACGGCGCTCTGAGCAACACGGCGTGCAGGTCGTCGAACGCCCCGGTCGGAAACGAGTCGATCCCGTCGATGTGCTGGACGCCGGCGACGTTCGCGAGGTAGCGGAGCGTCCCCGCCTCCGCGGCCGCCGCGACCGCCGCCTCGCAGTCGGCCTCGTCGGTCACGTCGGCGACGAACGGCCGGACCTCCCCCTCGGCGTCGAGTGTCCTCGCACGGGCGGCGACCGCCTCGAGACCGTCCCCGCCCACGTCGACCCCCAGGACGGTGAGGCCGTTGACGGCGAGACAGAGCGCGGTCGCCCGGCCGATGCCGTTCGCCGCACCGGTGACGAGCGCGACCGACCCGGGATCGAACCGATCGTCGGCGACCCGGAGGACCGCGTCGGGCGTTATCTCCGCCGGGCCGTACCGCTCCATCACCGCTTCGAGGCTCGTGTCCGTCATGCCCGGTCCGTCTCCGTGAGTCGGGATAAGCTCTCGCCGGTGCTGTGGGATCGGCGCTGACGTCCCCCGTCGGGAGCCGAACTGTATCGGTAGTGACGAGGACGCGGTCGTCGGAAGCGGCTACGCGCTGGCCGCGGTTCCGGTCCCGATGCCGATGACCGTCCCCTCCTCGTCGAGCGTCACCACCAGCCGATCCCCCTCTGCCTCGAGTTCCGCCTCGAGTTCGAACGGGTCCTCGGAGACGACTGTCCACCCTCGGACGACGTCGAGTTCGATGCGGTGCCAGGCGAACCCCCACGGGTCGTAGCCGTGGTCGTGGAGGAACGCGAGCACCGTCGGGTGGGTCAGGAGATGCCGGTCGCCCATGATGACCCAGTTGTTGCGACAGACGTCACAGACACGGAGGAAGTACGCCCCGAAGACCGAGTCGCAGGTCTCACAGACCCGTCCCGGCTCCACGTGGTGATCCGGACAGACACGGGGAGTCGCACTGACAGTGCCGGTACACTCCGGACAGACGCCCTCGATCATCGAGAGGATCTCGTGTTTCACCCGGACCATCGTCGCCTGGAAGTGCTCCACCGGACCCCGGTTGCGGGCACCGGCGGGTGCGAGGGAGTCGGTCACGCTCAGCGCCCCTTTCATGCCGGCGCCACCGAAGTTCCCCTCGCACTCGGTACACCGGACCACGAACCACCCGAGAGTGCGCTCGGTGCCGGACTCGAAGACGACCGCTCCCCCACAGAGCGGACACGGCTCGTCGTACGGTTCGGCGTCGAACACCACCTCACCGGTGAGCGACCCGGCGAGTATCGCGCTCGTGATTCGGTCCCCCTCCCTGGTGAGGAGGTAGCCCTCGTCCGT
>CAYREV010000122.1:0-3466 GCA_964423345.1 uncultured Balneolaceae bacterium
AGGTCGCCATCGCCTCCAACCGGAACGTCAGCCAGGACCAGGCTGCCCGCAACGGTGCCACCGCTGCCGGGTTCATCCACCTGGCCGAAGAGCACGCTGGCCTGATCCAGCAAGGCCTGGGCAACATCTTCTACGAGCCCGGCGGGCCCATCGTGGCTGCCGACACGCAGGCCGATACGCAGAGCGACCTACCGCTGTGGATCGCCGGGATCGCCCTGCTGGCCCTCCTGGTCGTCGGGACCGTCGTCTTCGTCCGGCGCCAGGGCTGACCTGCACGGTCTGGACGGTCCCGGCCGGCCCTGTATCCGAAGCCCGCGTCGGGAAAAGAACTAAAGGACCGTTGACCGATTGCTACGGTGGCTCACGGCTGGGAGGCCTGGAGCCAACATGCAGGTGAGGCGACGTGAAAGCAAAGATCATCGTAGCGGTACTGTTGGTCACGGGGACGATCCCGTTCATCGCGGCCCCGGCGGCCAACGCTAGGCACTTCAGCGTGGGAGCCGAGGAGACTGTCCTGGTCGCTCCCTCCGAGTCCGAAGGCAACCCCAGCGTCCCGCCGGATGGCGATCTGTTCCAGGCGGCGACCTCGACGCAGGAGTCCGACGGGGATGACTGCTTCCGGCCGACCGGCGACCTGGACAAGGCCGAACAAGAGGCCCTCCGGTCGACGGAGGCCGAAGCGGCCTGCGGGTTGCTGGTCTACAACGAAGGGACCGGCTACGAACAGGTCAGCCCCGAGGACCAGACCTACCACGCTCAGACCACCGAGCTCCGGTTCGACGCTGTCTACACGACGACCGTGAGCACCTACGGTGGTGTGAGCACGTGCGTCCCCTGGTGCCCAGCCAACCCCGGTCGGACCCTGTACGAAGGGTTCCACGACACCGGTTCGGAGCTCGGGTTGACCGAGGACTCCGAGCAGGCCAACTACGACAAGGACGACAGCCACATCGTCAACACGTACCTGCTCGTCCCGCATGCGACCCTGGCGGCCTCCGAGGCCTCGGGCATGTACGAGAACAACGGCTGGCTCTTCCCGGTCTACGATGAGACGATCGTCGCGTTCCTCGAGGAACGCAACCAGCAGACCGGCGAGTTCGAGTCGATCGGACCCGACCGTCTGGAGACGCTCGTGGAGGATGAGAAGCGGGATGGCGACCTAGATTCGAGGGCCACCGCTGAGGTCTGCCTGTACAGCGCCGACCAGAAGATCACCACCGGCGCGGCCGACGTCTCCTCGTGTGAGACCTCCTTCGAGTACATCGCCGAGCCCGACCAGGATCCCGACGGTCCGGTCTACCAGGGACCCTACACCAACAAGTGCAGCAGCCCCACCTACTCGTGCGGGCAGGCCTTCGGGCCCTACTGGCAGGCCCAGGTCGTCTGCTCCTTCGGGCTGAGCATCTGTGTCGACCACGACAAGGTCGACTTCGTGGCCTTCGCGGCGTTCGAGCGCGACGGGTACGACACCACACGGGACTACGATGTCTGGCACTACGCCGTGGCCCCGGTCCAGAGCGCCTGCAACGGTGACCAGGAGCCCGGCTTCCTGCTCGACTCGACCAAGGGCGCACCCTTCCTGGCCCACGACCTGGATGTCTACGAGCCGGCCGGTTCGCCGGTCGGCGGCGACCAGGCCATGCCCATCGAGGACTGGCAGCGGGCCTTCTACGACGAGAACCAGCCCGGTGAGTTCCTGCGGAACTCGTTGTTCCCGGTCCCGGTCCGGACGCTCGGCCAGACGGCCGACCCGACGGGGACCTTCGACGAGTACAGCAAGGCCACGCGTGTCGAGCCCAACGCCGCTGGGGACACCACCCAGCAGGTCGAGGTCATCGAGCGCAACCTCGAGGACGACCCCTGCATCAAGCTGATCCAGGAGGACGTCTTCGGCGACAAGCCCCGTGAGGTCGAGCACACCACCGACCCCTGGGTGAACGTCATCGACAACGACGTGACCCGCGATATCGTCGGCGATGTGGCAGGCATCGGGCTGTACGGTACCGATGCGCCCCACCAGGACGCCGACAACCGTCCCGGCCCGGCGACCTACTTCACCAGCGGCTACGTCGGCATGTTCACCGACCGCAACGACGACGGGGACTACGATCAGGCCGACGCCAGCGAGGCGTTGACCGAGATCCAGCGCGTCGGTGCCTACCCGATGTACTACGACATGTGGGCCGAGATCGACGACAACGGCGATCCCCAGGTCGACACCGACAGCGGCTGCACCTGGAGCGACGACACCGGCACCCTCTCGGCCGTCATGGCATCGGCCGGGTACGGCCCCCGCACCGGCTTGATCCAGGCCGTGCTCATCAACGAGCCCACGGTGCTGATCAACGACGCGACCAGCGACCCGTTCCCGTTCACCGACCCCGGACCGAAGGTGTTCCTCTTCGCCACCCAGGCGATCCACACCCTCTCCGGCGACTCGCTGGCCACGTTCAACGACGGCGGGGACACCACGGTGGAGCAGCAGATCCTGGACCTGCTTGACACCCTGCCGGTGGACCGCACGCAAGCCGACATCATCGCGGCCAACGAGCTCGGTCTGAGCGTCGAGCAGAACAGCGACTTCGGCGATCAGTGCGGCACCGATACCGGCGGCTACAGCAGCGACTGGCGGTTCGCCCACGACTGCAACGCCTTCGACTGCAGCGGGGACACGATCGCCACCGCCTACACGTTCGAGCTCACCTCGGACACGATCGGCGAGGGCGGCAAGGGCATCCCGTTCTTCCAGGCCGACGGCTCCACGAACTACGAGTTCGGGTCCGGCCAGCACACCTGGGTCGACGTGGATCCCTTCGACAACGATCCGACCCGCAACCACGTCGAGGATGCTGCCCCCTGTTCGAACTTCAGCAACCTGTTCCAGGACGGCGACTTCGGCGACCGGGCCGAGTGCCCGGCGGCCACGACCGGCCTCCAGGTCACCACGAGCGGCGGCGAGGTGCAGCTCAGCTGGGATCCGGTCTCGGACGTCGACGCCTACGAGGTCAAGCGCGTCGCGGCCGACGGGGCGGTCACCCGCACCCTCGTCCAGGGTGGCTCGACCACCTCGTTCACCGACACCACGGTGACCTCGGGTGAGACCTACACCTACTCGGTCGGCGCGGTCTTCCAGTACGACAACCTGGACCTGCCCGACCGGCCCGGGCCGTTCACCGCGCCCCAGACGGTGACGGTGTCCTAAGCGGCCCTGCCCCCCGCGGGGGTCCTCCCCCCGCTCTCCCATCTCTTCCCTCTTGTCTTTCTACCCCCCACCGCCCAGACGACCGTAGCGATCGTGAACACCGCGATGCACCGACGAACCTATAACGCACCGAGCCGGCTCAAGGGATCGATGCGGCGTTTAGCCCTGTTCGCGATCCTGCTTGTGCTCGCCCCCCCTGCCCAGGCGGCAACCCCCCAAGGGATCACGGCGATCGACGAGCGGATCGGCCAGGTCCACGAGGCC
>CAYREV010000123.1:0-3441 GCA_964423345.1 uncultured Balneolaceae bacterium
ACTTGATTGGTTAAGTCCGGGGATCCGAATTGTTTTTACAGAACTAGAGGGCACACTCAACTCCTTTGAAATCAAGCAAAATGATCAAGCTGTTTTTACAGCCTATCGTGAAGACTGAGAATAGTTTAAAATAAAAAGCTGCCAACTATGTGTATACTCTATACCGTTTTTAAGGGGTTGTCTTCTTTGGTGGTTCTATTTTAGCAGCTACGGCTAACAGGCCTTGCCCATTTTTGCCTGCTTCTGTTTTTATGGTTACAATTTGATTTGTAAACAATTTCAACACCTTGGCGCCTGCAGGTTATCTGCCGGGCCGTTAGGTCTGCAGCATGCAATATTTCTCAGGCCGTGGCAGGGGCCTTTTCAAGCACCATCCGGTAGTGATCGAAAACTTCACGTTCAAAACAGATCTTGTTCGGGCTGGTACTCAAGAGAGCCCTTATATTACTATCTGTAAGATATTTGGGAATCAGCGACAGGTAATAAGCGTACTTCTTCAAGTTAAATGATCGGTATCTCTTTTCCCATTCACTAATAGTTTGAATATAATCCAGCCGTCCGCTGCTCTTGCTGATAAGATTAAAGTAAGGGTCGGCATTTTGTATGACCATCTCCGATCCGTACGGCAGCCACGATCCCGGAAACTGCTTTTCCATAAGTGCCAGAATATAAGCAGCTGAATCCTTGTCAGCATTAATATCTATATCTTCATAATCGATCATGTTTTTGCTGAAAACCATCGTTTGCAAATACAATCGCCCTCCGGGTGGTAAAAGATCATGTACCGTCTTGAAAAAATCCCGGTAGACCTCTTCCTGCTTGCCGGCTTTATATTCTTCAACTGAGCAAAAATGTTCAAAAGCACCCAATGAAGCTACGGCATCAAAGGTGCCATAATCTTCCGGTTTCACTTCCAGACAATTTTTAATATATACCTCCAGCCCGTTGTTCCGGCAGGCCTTTGCCTGCCTATCAGACAGTGTAAGACCAATACACTCTGCTCCAACCTGTTGGGATATGTATGAAACCAGAGGCCCCCAGCCACACCCCATATCCAATACCCGGCTGTCCGGGGTTATATTCAAATTTTCAACAATAAACCGGTGCTTTTCTTCCTGAGCCTCCTCAAGAGTCATAGAAAAGTCTCCATTATACATGGCTCCACTAAAATCACCCATTTCACCTATACTGAGCCGAAAAATTCTGTCGATAGTACTATACGTAAACTCTAAGTCCTCTTTATCAGCCATAACAAAATAGATTCGTTTAAGCCGCAGTAAGTTTTATTTAAATAGTTGCGTTATAACTCCTGATTAACCTTTCAACTATCACTATAACGACAACCTTAACAGAATAAATACTACTTGCTTTTACCGGACTCTCACTCATTACTTCTCTGCCGGAATAATCAGGGTGTTTTATTTCAAATATAAACGCCGCAGCCTAACAAGCAAATGAACGGCAGACGCGGTCGTGGCTCCGCAATGTCATTCCTGCCCTTGCGGTTCCCAACTTTCCTTCTAAATTGAATTAAAAGTCCTGCGCCGGTTATTTGCGAGGCCGTTAGGCACAATTCAGCTAATAAAGAGGTTGTTACTGTAAATGTTAAGCAAATTGTCATTTATACTCGCGAGCCTGACGGTCAGTGGAGAATTGCGCGGCTAATTAGCAACAGTAATAAACAATAGCAAACAATACTTGCTGCCTAACAAACACATTTACGACTGACACGGCCTCTACGTTGGTTTTATCTTTTGCGAATTCAAAAAAATGCACCCTTATTTAAATAAATAATCCCCTCGCCGTTTAAGCGCAATGTCGTAATTCAGCCATTTCAACAGATTGTAATACATAATTGTATTTCTTGTTTCAAAAACGATTAACCATATTATTTTCATTCCTGTGCTTTCTGCAGTTTTTAACACATTCTGATGTTAAAGCCCAAAATGCAGATACATTAAGTGCTTTTCATACTGATTCGATTTTATGGTTCAAATCATTTGGTGGTATAGATCGAGATGTTGGAGGATCTATATCTATAGGAAAAAACGATGAATTTTTAATCGTGGGAAGCACCCGTTCCTATGGAGCCGGTAGAGATGACATATGGCTGATTAAAATGGATTTAGACGGCGATACACTATGGACACGAACTATTGGGACAAGTCATCGAGAACGAACAGGTACAAATTCAGTAGTAAGTGCCCCTGATGGTGGATGGGTGATTGGTGGAAGCAGATTTATCAATAAGGAACTCAACTACGATATATTACTCTTGGGAATTGATAGTAAAGGACACGAGCAATGGAGAAGTACAATTGGTGGTTTGGGCCGTGATCAATTGGAAAGTATTCATCGAACGAATGACGGCGGACTTCTGCTAGCCGGGGCAACTACTCATAGGAAATGGGAAACACCTTGGGTGCTACGCACCAATTCTATGGGTGACACCCTATGGACGCGCAAATTTCCTGGAAAAGGAAATGGTTCCATCGAAGCTGCCATCGAGAATAGTGAAGGCGCCCTCATTTTGGCTGGATCAGCCGATGATAACTGGAAGGAGTCAACGGAATACCCCATTGATATGGTCATAAGAAAATTAAATCCAGATGGATCCACAATTTGGAAATGGAGATATGGCGGAAAATTGAAGCATGTCTGGCCGGAATGGATAGAAGAGACCGATGAAGGAGATATAGTAGTAGCCGGAGCAATCTGTGAACCATGTTCTCCTAAAAAAAAGAATTACCAGACTAATTTTGATGCTATTGTGATAAAATTAACCAGTGGCGGTGACCCTTTATGGCATCGTAGATTGGGAGGAAACAAAAACGATCTGGCTTACTTTCTAAAGATTACCGAACAAGGTACTTATATGATTGGTGGCAGTACATCTTCGCACGATGGTCCGGATGACGCACCTTGGCTTGTTGAGTTAGATCCCAATGGTGTAGTTATATGGTCGCGAATTCTTCCAAGTTTATTTCCCCGGAATGGCGTTTCTCAAATCCACGAGATAGACAAGAACAATTACCTCATATCAGGTCCTCCGTGGCTTTATCAGCGTAGAGGCAATCAAGATGTGTGGATTCTTAATATTAAAAAAGACCACTAATATAATGATTTACCCTCTCTTGCTTATTATTGTTCAAAAATGTTGCTTCTGAATATATCTTTAACTCTGCGCCATTTAAACACCTGACCGTCAGGTGGTATTCCAATCTATAACCAAAATTAAATGACGATTTTACTATTTGTTTGCGGTTTAATCTTACTCATTTTCGGAGCAGAAATGTTGGTCCGTGGAGCATCAAAGGCAGCCTCTGGCCTTGCCATTTCCCCTCTTATCGTTGGTTTAACGGTGGTTGCATTTGGGACGAGTGCACCTGAACTGGCTGTCAGTATCGGGGGAGCTATATCAGGTCAGGCTGATATAGCACT
>CAYREV010000124.1:0-3427 GCA_964423345.1 uncultured Balneolaceae bacterium
CGGGGAGGACCGACCGGTTTTTGTCCGTCAGCCTCCTGCGGGTTCCTGATGGCGGCATCGTCCGATCCGGCGCTCGACCGGGGGGCCGACCGGCCGGTCGAGCGAACCGACGCCGACCTCGCGGTCGCCGCCCTGCTGACGCTGGCGGCGGTCGCGGCGACGCTCCTCCCGTTCCTGGCCGAGACGCCGCTCCGGGCCGTTCTCGGGTTCGGCTTCGTCCTGTTCGCCCCGGGGTACGCGCTGGTCGCGGCGCTGTTCCCCGCCCGGGAGTCGGCCGATAGCGACGCGCCAGGTGGGCCCGCGCGGGCCGCCCTCGCGGTGCTCTCGAGCGTCGTCCTCGCGGCGGTGGTCGGCGTCGCGCTGAGCCTCACCGTCGGGCTCGACGGGCCGTCGGCGGTCGTCACGCTGGCGGTGGTGACGCTCCTCTCGGTGGGCGTCGCCGTCCGTCGTCGTCGGGCGCTCGCCCCCGAGGAGCGATTCGGGGTCCCGTACCGGTCATGGGTTGCGTCGGCACGGACGGGCGTGACCGAGCCGGAGACACGCGCCGACGCCGCGATGAACGTCCTCCTCGTCGTCGTGCTCGTGGTCGCCACCGGCGGGGTGGTCTACGCGACAGCCGTGCCCGGAAACCAGGAGCGGTTCACCGAGTTCTACCTCCTCACCGAGGACGCCGACGGCGACCTCGTCGCCGCGAACTACCCCACCCAGTTCACCGCTGGGGAGCCGCGCTCGCAGTACGTCGGGCTCACGAACCACGAGGGCGAGACGGTCTCCTACACGATCGTCGTCCAGCTCCAGCGCGTCACGGTGACCAACGACAGTGTCGTGGTGGACGAACGCGAGGAGCTCCGGCGGTTCTCCCCCCAAGTGGCCGACGGGGAGCGCTGGCTACGGAACCACACCGTCGCGCCGACGATGACGGGCGAGCGGCTCCGGCTCACCTACCTCCTCTACCGGGACGCCCCGCCCGCGACCCCCACGGTAGCGGACGCACACGAGGTCACGTACACGTGGGTGAACGTCTCGGCACCCAACGGGACGGCGGCGAACGCGACGGTGAGAAGCGGGAGCGTCGGTCGGTGAGCGGGTGCTCGCCGGGTCGATCGGCTACCGGGTGGCGAGTTCGAGCGTCGCGTTCGCGTAGGTCCGCGCGCCGTCGACGCAGTCGTCCCACTCGGTGAACTCCGACTCGTTGTGCGTGATGCCGTCGACGCTCGGGACGAACACCATCCCGGACTCGGTCACCTGTGCCATGTAGTTGGCGTCGTGGCCCGCGCCGCTGACGATGTGCTGGTAGGGGACGCCCGCGGCTTCGGCACCCGCGGCGACCGCCTCGCGGACGACCGGCGAGAACTCGAGGGGGTCGATCGACCAGAGCTGTTCGAACTCGTAGTCGACGTCCTCGCGTGCGGCCGCCGTGGACACCTCGAACTCGACGTCCTCGTGGGCGGTCGAGACCACCGACTCGTCGTACGAGCGGAGGTCGACCGTGAACGTCACCTCGTCGGGGATGACGTTGATCGAGTTCGGCGAGACGTCCATCCGGCCGACGGTGGCGACGGCGTCCTCCGAGAGCCGGTTCGGGAGATCGTGGATCTCGCTCGCGGCGTCGACCGCGGCCGCCAGCGCGTCCCGGCGGTCGTGCATCGCCGTCGGCCCGGCGTGGTTGGCCTGGCCCTCCAGCGTGGCTTCCATCCAGTTGAGCCCGAACACGCCGTCGACGACGCCGATACTCGACCCGCTCTCCTCTAGCGTCGGCCCCTGCTCGACGTGGAGTTCGAGGTAGGCGTGGGTCTCGGGGATCTCGGCCGGGGCGTCGCCAGCGTAGCCGATGCGCCGGAGCTCCTCGGCCATCGTGTTCCCCTCGCTGTCCGAGAGCGAGAGGGCGTGCTCTATGTCGACCGCCCCGACGGCGACGCCCGAGCCGACCATCGCCTGCTCGAACCGCGAGCCCTCCTCGTTGGTCCAGTTGACGAGTTCGATGGGTCGATCCGTCTCGACGCCCTCGTCCTCGAACGTCCGGAGGGTCTCGAGCGCGGTGAGCACGCCCAGCTGCCCGTCGTAGCGACCGCCGTAGGGCTGTGAGTCGAGGTGCGAGCCGATCAGGACGGCCGCGGCGTTCGGGTCGCGGCCCGGCCGGCGGCCGTACATGTTGCCGAATTCGTCGACGCGTATTTCGAGGTCGAGGTCCGCCATGTGGTCGACGAGCAGGTCGCGGGCCTCCTGATCGGCGTCGGTGAGCGCGAGTCGGTGGAGCCCGCCGTTCTCCGTCGCGCCGATATCCGAGTAGGTGTCGAACGTCTCGCCGAACCGCTCGGCGTCGATGTCGAGAGCCATACTACCACCCGCCCGGCCGGTCGGATATATCTACCCCGCTCGTCCCGTGTTGCGGGGTGAGCCGGTGAACACGGGGTGCTGGTGACGGGAACGTGTCCGTCCGAGTCGAACTCGGAGCGCTCGAACCGGGTGACGTCACTCCGACCCGGGCGGGAGTTGGATCGTGCTGCCGACGCCGACCGGACGGAACGCGTCCGGGAGACGCTCTGCGAGGATCGACTGCGCCCGGAACCCCGTGCAGTGTGTCCCGGCGAACAGGTCGAGCTTGTCCTCGAGCCAGTCCGCGATACCGTGGACCTCCTCGGGCTTCATGGCGACGAGGTGTGTCCCACCGACGACGTAGCGCACCTCCTCGCCGGTCACTTCCTCGGCGTACTCGATCGTGTTGCGCAGCCCGGAGTGACAGCACCCGAGGACGAGGCCGGTCCCGTCGTCGGTCCGGACGGCGAGCGCCTGATCGTCGACGACGGGATCGTCGACCAGTTCGCCATCCCGCTCGATCTTCCCGACGGTCGTCTCGACGTGCTTCCGCGGGATCTCACCCAGCGCGAAGACGTCCGTGGCGACCTCGACCGGCTCCCGGTGTTCGACGAGTTCGGCACCGCTCTCGACCTCCGCCCTCGAGAACGGGATGCCGATGTAGACGGGCTCGGGGAGGGGGTCGCCGCCGGGGAACTCCGTCGCGTACCGCTCGGTCCAGACCTCGGGGTGGAGGTAGAGCGTCGGCTTCTTCATCGGATCGAGGAAGTGATCGAGCCCCGAGGTGTGGTCCAGGTGCGTGTGGCTCAGGACGATGGTGTCGAACCGGGTGGGGACGTCGAGCAGCCGCGCGTTGTGGACGACGCTCTCGGACTGGCCCGTGTCGAACAGGACGTCGTCGACGGCGGCGGCGAACCCCCACTCGCCGCGCAGGCCCTTCGGGAACGGCGTCACGACAGTGTTGTCGGCGAGTACGGTCACCTGTGTCATGGTCACGATCAGTTCGACGACGGTGAAGGTGAATATGTCGCCGGCGGGACTCCCGACGACTCCGCCTAGAGCACCTGCCAGCCGCCGTCGACGGCGAGCAGGTCGCCCGTGACGTACCCCG
>CAYREV010000125.1:0-3405 GCA_964423345.1 uncultured Balneolaceae bacterium
TGCTCTCATGATCGGGAGAGAGATGAATGATGACGACAAAAGCCATCCCCGGAGAATCCGGCATGGCTTCAAAAAAAGCTTTCAGGGCTTCCAGTCCACCGGCAGAAGCACCCAGCCCGACCACCAGGAAATCTTCTTGCTGCTCATCTTCCGCAGATACTGTCATGAGACTTGCCCCTTTTTACTTGTTTCGGATGAAAGATCTTTTCACGTTCTTATCCTTAACGACAAAATACCATAATTTTCATACTTCTATATCCTTATCTTTTGATATGCCGGCGGTAGGCGTTTACCGCTTAAAACACCCTTTGGATCATTTTGAATTTGATTCAGGATCTCTCAGAGGGTATTATTTGAATAATATCAGCCATATATCCAAACCGGTACATGCGTTGGTGGTATAACCGGCAAATTTAAGATATGCTATTTGTGTCGTTCTGAACAGCAGGCTATCGGGGAGTACAAATAAAAAATATCTTAATATAGGCTGAAACGATCCGCTCTGTACAAATTTGTCCGCTTATTTTTAATAAACAGATCACGCAGGGGAAATAAAAAATGATAAAAGTAGTACTTGCAGACGATCATTCCTTTATCCGGGAGGGGATTAAAAAAGTAGTAAACAGCAAAACAGATTTGGAAGTGGTCGGTGAGGCGGCAAACGGAGAGGAGCTGCTGGGTATTCTTGAAGAGGAAATCCCCAATATTATAGTATTGGATATAACAATGCCCGGGGAAAGCGGGCTTGAACTGCTAAAGCATATCAAAAAACTATATCCCAATCTTCCGGTCCTTATCTTGAGTATCCATTCGGAGGAGCGATATGCCATTCGGGCTTTAAAAGCAGGAGCCCATGGCTATTTGACCAAGTCAAGTATCTCCGAAGAGTTGATAAAAGCCATCCGCAAAATTACTTCAGAAAAGCGGAAATATATAACCCCGAAAGTTGGCGAACAGCTTGCCTCACAAGTAGGTGTAGACAAGGATAATCCGCTGCATGAAGAATTATCAGATCGGGAATTTCAGGTTCTTTGCATGATAGCCAGGGGCAGGAAAGTGACGGATATCGCCCGGGACCTTTCGTTGAGCCCCCAAACGATCCATACGTACCGTGCCCGCATCAAAGAAAAAATGAACTTAAAGTCGAATGTGGAAATGGTCAGGTATGCCATTGAGCATGATTTAATCGATTAGAGCCATCTTCCAATCAACCGGCCATTCCTTCGTCAAGCCAACTGCCTGATGCGAACAGCCTGCCTGTTGTGGGCCCCCTTTACCTGTTGCGGACACCCTGCCTGAACCGGAATGGTGGCGCCGGTCATTTTATGCATTTTGCACACCCCCGGTAGAGGAGATGATCGGAGCATCTGTAATAATAATTACTACAAAAATATAGCAATATCTACTATTTGGGTTGGATATGCCTCTGGCTACATTTAAAAATGTTATAAATACATAATGACAAGTCAGGCAAAGGCAATGGTAAGAGTACGAGGTGGATCCGGTCTCCCGCATTCTTCTCTTGTTATCGTATTTGCATTACGTCAAAAAAACCGAGCTGGAATGTCCCTGGGAAATACTGCTGGTTGAATCAATGGGGGAATAGAGGAAAAGGCACATCATGAAACTATATATTAAGTATATGGTTAGTCTTCGTTGTAAAATGCTGGTTAAGGAAGAGTTAAAGAAGCTTGGCATTGATTGTATATCCGTTGATCTGGGCATGGCGGAAATTCAGGAAGACATTACGGACGAGCAGCTGGGAACATTCGCGAAGAACCTGAAAAAGGCCGGCCTGGAACTGCTCGACGATAAAAAGAATATCCTGGTTGAAAAGATAAAAAGTGTGATTGTGGAGATGATTCACTATAAGGATGAAGTTCCGAATGTAAATGATTCCGATTATATCAGCGAGAAACTGGGCTACGATTACACCTACCTGTCCAACACCTTCTCGGAAGTGAAGGGTATCACCATACAGCAGTATATCATTATGCACAAGATCGAGCGGGTAAAAGAGCTGCTTCTGTATGATGAAATGAACCTGACCGAAATCGCCTATAAATTACATTACAGCAGCGTGGCCCATCTATCCAACCAGTTCAAGAAAGTTACCGGTCTTACTCCTACCTATTTTAAAGAACTGAAAGAAAAACGCGAGAAGAACCTCGAAGATCTCTGAAGAGTGACCGGAAGACAGAAGGCAGAATGTAAGGAGATGCAAGCATATTGGTTCGGATCAATCCCGCCATACCCGAACGAATTTATTTTTTTTGTTTTATTTGGGGCAATAAAAACTTACATAGTAGTATCCGGTGAATTTAGTACGTTTACATGCCTCGATATATTTTTGCTCTGTCTCTTTTGCTGATCTTGAGCTCCTGCGACAAACCCCTGAAGAAGGTACGCGTCGGCATCACTCCCTTTTTTGGGGAAGCGGCCTTCTACGTAGCCCGGGAAAAAAACTTTTTTGAAGACAACGGGCTCGATATTGTCACCCTTTCCCACTCCGCCGGCAAGAAATCCCTGAAGGAGCTCTACAGCGGCAATCTGGATATCGCCCACACGGCCGAGCTTCCCCTGGTATATGCCCTGCTTGGGTCGGCTGATTATCAGGGGGACATTTCTCCCCGCATTCTGGCCAACATGATCTACAACACCGGCATGCAAAAGATCGTCGCCCGCCGCGACCGGGCCATTGAACAACCCGCCGACCTTAAAGACAAGAGGATAGGCTATTTTAAAGGAACCACATCAGAGTTTTTCCTGGATACCTTCCTGCTGGAGCATAATATTGCAGACAGCAGCATCAAGAAGGTAGATATTGATGTAGCCAAACAATATGAGGCGCTAAGGAGTGGAACCGTAGATGCCGTGGCAAGCTGGGAGCCCTATGCCTCAAAGATGCTGGAAGAGCTGGAAGATACAACTTTCGAGCTTCAAACCAGGATTGACCATTCGACGCTGTGGCTCATCGTATCGACCGACACCTATATTTCAAGCAAGCCGGAAGTGATACGATCTTACCTGATAGCCTTAAGGCAGGCACAGCTGTATATCAAGAATTATCCCCGGGAGACACAACGCCTGCTGGCCGATAAAACCGAAACATCTATACATACCATTAGCCGTCTATGGAGTAATATCGATTATGAACTTTCCCTGGGTGAATATTCCATGCTCCTGATGGAAGATCAGAAACGGTGGCTGCGCCAAAAAGGATATGTCGAAAACCAAACGAAGGAACTCAACTTCGAAGAACATATTCACTTTAAAGCCCTGGAAGAAGTTTACCCGGATGGGATAACGGCAATAAGATAATACCTTGTTGCCTTGAACACTCTACCCGATTGCAAAAAAGAAGGCAAACATTCCCTTAATATAATAGCGGAGTAGTGGGCCCGG
>CAYREV010000126.1:0-3393 GCA_964423345.1 uncultured Balneolaceae bacterium
GTGGGAGATATTGGGTTTGAAACATGCGCACCATAGAACGAGAAAATTCATTTTTCTAGTCCATTGGGTTTAATTGTCATAGTTCTATCACTAGGAGTCTGTCGGACTAAGTAGATTTAAGAGTTCTAAATTTCTTTTACGGTTGGTTTCACAGGTAAACGTATAGTTTTTGGAATTCTATTTCTGTTTCCCATCTCAGATATTCTTCTCCCTGGATCGTTTATGTGACCAACCCGTGCATGCGTTTCAGATTATAGGCGCATTTGAGCAGATCCCACTCTCCGGCGACCTTCCGTAGGCCCCGCAGGCTAAACTGCCGAAAGCCCATTACCTGCTTTATAATACCAAATACCGTCTCCACGGTCGCCTTCCGCCGCCCGTAGAAGGCTTTGCCCTCTGGAGTCTTCAGCCGCCACCCCATCTGTTCGGCCTCGGTGGCCTCTTCCGGGGGCGGGCCGGGGTCGGCGGTCCGCTCCTGCCAGTGCTGGTTATGTTTCTGGCGGCCGGTCGCCAGGTAGGGCGTTATATTTCGATCGGTGGCTTCGCTGATATTACCAGTGCTATAATATCCGTTGTCGGCGGTAATGCGGGTGGGGACGCCCAACTCCTCGGGTAAGGCTTCCAGCTCGTTCAACATCGGTTCCAACTGCTGCTTGTCGTTCGGGGCCTGGCTGATGTGACCGCCTACAATCAGGTGACTATCCATATCAACCGCTATCTGCCCATTCCAAGCCTGCTGCCAGCCATGGTTGCTGGTGGGCATAATCCGGGAGGCCGGGTCGGTAAAATTGATTTGGTCTTTGGCGCGCGGGCCCGGCTCCGGAGGCTCCGGTTTGCGGCCGGGTGTCTTCTTGCCAGTCCGGGTTTCTTTCTGGCGACGTTCGGCCATCTTGGCCTCATAGTCGGCCTGCTCTTTCTCGTACCTGTCGGCGGCCCGCTCTTCGATCATGGCCTTGGCCTGCCTGATTTTGGCCAGTCTGTCCTGGCGGCGGGCCAGCTCTTCCGGCAGCCCCTCATCCCGCCCGTCTTGCTGGTCAGCCTGCTCGGCCTCCTCCAACAACTCGGCCACTTCCTGGCTCAGCTGGTCTTCCAGCTCGCAGGCCCGCTCCCAACTCATAGCCTTGCGTTTAGAAGCATTGGCGTTAAACTTACTGCCATCCAGACTTATATCGCCCAGCTCGGTCAGCCCCATTTCGGCCGCCATCAGCAGTATCTGGGTGAACAGATCTCCCAGCGGCTCCAGAAACCGCCGGCGAAATGTACAAATCGTGTCGTGGTCAGGATGCTGGTTGGCCGCTACATACCGGAAAGCCAGTGACTCGTAGGTTGCCTCTTCAATGTTGCGGGAAGAAAACGTCCCGCTCGCATAACTATAAAATAGCAGCGCGGTCATCATCCGCGGGTGGTAAGCGTCCGAGCCGCTGCCGGTGTAGCTGCCCTCCAGGACTGAAAGATCCAACTGATCGACAATTTCGACCACAAATCGAGCCAGATGATCCTCGCGAAGCCACTCGTCAACCGAGGGCGGTAGCAAATAGGAAGTGTCGCGATCAACTAGCTTAAAATTGGCCATACCAATACCGGTTGTTCTTAATTCTGTATTTATTTGCCCAAACCTACTAAATTATTCCTGGAAAGTCCGACAGACTCCTAGGAGCTTTCTCAACTCAAACTTTACAAATAGATTTAATCGCAGAAACGCTACCATGTTGGACAGGCACCACGAGTAACTTGCGCAGGCTTTCAGGTATTTTAAAATCAACATGGCAATCAATGCTGTCCAAATCTGGATCAACACCGCATTGGCCGTGGTCCCAAGAAAGGACTTGATTTTGAGCAATTGCTTAATGTCTTTGAAGAATATCTCAATCTCCCAACGGGCTTTATAGAGCTCACTGATGGTGTTTGCTGTCCAAATAAACTGGTTGGTAATCAGTTCAATGGTGCGATCCTGTTCGGCATCATATACGACTACCCGACGAAGCTTGTTGGGATACTTACGGTGGGTTTTATCCTCGCTAAGCTCGATGTATTCATCCACCAAAACATGCTGGTGGCGATCCTCCGGGAGGGGTTTCTCCCGGCCCCGATGGAACTTGACCGAATTTTTCAGGCGCACGACAAACCAGCTGCCGCCTTGGTTCCATCGCCACAGGGTGTCAAAATCTACATAAGCCCGGTCGGCCACCACTACCGCATCAGCGGGTAAGGATAGTTCTTTAATGGCTTTGACATCATGGGTTTTTCCATCGCTCATATGCAGGTAAACCGGCAGGCATCCATCATAGTCCAGCAGCGTATGGAGCTTAATGGCTCCTTTCCTCTTTCGAAACCGTGCCCAGTCAAACAGGCTTAAACACAGGCTAATGGTGGTCGAGTCCAGCAGCAGAATCCTGCTTTTGATCCTAAAGCGGGTTTGCCGAAAACGGGCCATGCCCCGCAGTTTGGCCAACATCGTAAAATAATAGGCTTGAAACAGCTGCCAGTCCCGGTGCTTATTCTGGTAAGACAGCGAGGACTTGCAGGGAGCCCGCTGGATTCCCAGATGACTGAGATTGCCGGATGTGGACTTTAATCCGTTACACACATCGCGCAGGGAGTTTAGCTTGGAGAATTGGCAAAACCGCATGGTCACCAGATGCGTCCAGCTGTTGATGCCTTTTTGGTGTTTATCGGTTTGATGCCTGCTGGCCAGCTTTTTGAAGGAAAACCGGTCCAGAGTCTGCATAATCTGTGCGAATAATGTTACATTTGTCATAGCCAGTGTGATTTTAGGTTTATAAGAGGACTCTAAAATAACAAAGCCCCGGGTTTCCGGGGCTTCACACTGGCTTCTTTTTTAAACGTTTTGGACAGATATGATATTTGATGTTGGATTTCTTCGGCGCGAGATCCATCTGCTCCTGGCTGATGTCGCTTGCGTATACCTCATCAAAATGTTCGGCCAGCACAGAGGCTACCTGTCCCGGACCTGTACCGCAATCCCATGCAACGTTCTTCGCATCCAGGTGAGAAAAAATGAACTGGTACATCTCTTCCGGGTAATCCGGGCGATACCGAACATACAGATCTGATTGTTTGGCGAAACGGCTTTTCATGGCAGTTTATCTAAAAAAGGATTCGAGATTAGGTGAGATTCTCCGTTTTCTTGCGAGATTCATCCGCCATTTGTTCGTGGTACTCCTCCAGGCGATTAGCTAAATCTTTGTTGTGGGCGCTTAGAATACGCGCAGCCAGCAGTCCCGCAATGCCGGCGCAGACGGCATAGAAGACGCGGCCCTCGCGCCAGAGAGCGGGGCGCAGCGCGGCCGCAGCCGAGAGCGCGAAGAGCGCGGCGATCAGCCCCAGCGCCAGGACCAGTCCGTTCACGGTCTCCGCTCCCGGCTTCCGGAG
>CAYREV010000127.1:0-3367 GCA_964423345.1 uncultured Balneolaceae bacterium
GGTCGAGGTGTCGTCGGTGAACACGACGATGACCGGTAGCTGGGCCCCGGCGACCTGCTGGTAGGCGGTCTCGAGGTCGTCGAAGACCTTGTCGCCGTCGGCGTCGTTGACCGCCGTGGCCCGTGGAAGCTGATCGACCACCTGGCGGGCCCACGGGGCATCGCTGCCCGGAGCCTCCAAGGTGTTGGTCGCCGGCAGGCTCGCGTCGGTCGGCGCGGCCAGCCCGGTGGCTCCCGGGATGCCGGCTAGCAGGATCAGGGTGATGGTGATGGCCCAGCCTCTCATGTCGCGTCCCTCGCCACGCAGTGGCCCAGGGCGGTTAAGAGGCTTGTGGCGTCCGGGTCGTCACACCTTGGCCCCGGCCCTGATCCGGTCCTCCCGGCGCTCTCACGCCGATGGATCTTGATCCTCGGACCGCTCCTCGCCTGACCCCTCAGCAGGATGGACCCCGTCATCCCCATCCAGCGCTTCCCCCGGCGGGTCCTCCTGGATGGCGGCGTCCTCCTGCTCCTCCCAGGCCTCCTCAGCCGCGGCGTCGGCCTGGGCTTCGGCCTCGGCCCGGGCGCTTTCGGCATCCGGCTCGGTCACGGCATCTCCGGCGTCATGCTCGACCGCCTTGGGCTCCGGGTCTGGGCCTTGATCGCCCTCCAGCGGCGGGGGAAGCGTGTCGTCCACCGACCGGAAGGCCTGGTGGGTCGGTGACAGGATCTCGATCCCGGCATCGGCGAAGGCGTCCTGGATGTTCGCGTGGAGCCGGGACCGGATCCGGTTCATGCTTGCGGGTTTGTCGGTGTAGCCGTTGATCTCGTAGGTGATCGCGAAGTCCCCAAGCTCTGTCTGAAGCACGAAGGGCTCGGGCTCCTCCAGGAAGCCCTCGGTCCGCTTCGCGGCTTGGACCAAGAGGTCACGGACGGTGCGCCAGGGGACCTCGTACCCGATGCTCACCGAGGTGTGGAGGATGATCCCTTGATCCTGGCTCCTCTGGCTGTAGTTCACGATGTGGCTGGAGAGGACCATGGCGTTGGGGATCGTGATGTCCACGTTCTTGGCCGTCCGGACCCGGGTGACCAGCAGGGTCCGCCCCATCACATCCCCCATGGTGTCGCTGATCTGGACCCGGTCACCGGGGCTGAAGGCCCGTGTGTAGGTCAACACGACCCCGGAGACGACGTTGGCCATGGCCGAGGACGCACCCAACGCCACCAGGGCACCGATGAACAGGGAGATCCCCTGGAAGGACTCGGTGCCGAAGCCAGGCAGCTTGGGGAGGATCAGGACGAGGACGAAGGCAAGGATCACGAACCGGATCAGCGTGTAGGTCGGTCGACCCCAGCTGGGATAGAACCCCTTGAACGTGACCCGACCCTTGTAGATCTCCTCGAAGAGGGTCCTGAGGACCTTGAGCCCGAGCCAAGCCACCAGCGCGATGAAGAGGATCGAGACCAGGTTGGGGACGTACCCCCGCAGGGCCTGACCGGCGGTGGAGAGGTTCTGGCTGAACAGGTGGATGATCCGGTTGGCCAGGGCTCGTGTCGGATCGAACAGGCCCAGGGCGAACGGGATGTAGACCAAGGTGATGGCGATGACCAGGATCGCCCGGACCGCGTCGATGGCCCGGGTCAGAAGGCTGCGCAACCAGTCGGAGGCTTGGATCCGCATGCTTCCGATCTTGATCTCAGGCTCCCGGCGGAGCCGGAACCGGGAGAACCTGTCCTCCAAGCGGTCATGGACCCAGCCGAGCCCCGCGATGACGCTGACCAAGGCCAAGGTGGCCACGATGAGGACGGCGATAGCGGTCCCTGTGCCCAGGTCGAAGGCCTCCGTGGCACCGGTCAGCTCTGTGGCGTTCGTGGCGTTGCCCTGCGCCACCGCCGAGGGGGCCGAAAGGAGCAGGGAGCCGACCAGGTAGAGCGACGCGGCCCCTGGTCTCGGGCGCCGCAGGGGCGGTCTGCAGGCCGCTGCCATCCCGTGGCCAAGACGGTCGAGCCTTCAGGAACCTACCGGTTCAGGTCCATCGATGCGTACACCGGGAACGCGCTGGGCCGGTCCCACATCGTCGACGACCAGGCCAGGTGGACGACCCCCTCCGGGCCCTGGTCGATCCAGACGTAGTCCAACAGCCGGCGGTCCTGCTCGCCGCTGCAGGCCGGTCCCAGCACGCAGATGTTCCCCTCGTGGACGGTGCCCGTGAGCTTGAACGCCTCGACGGTGGGGTTGGCGGTCTCGGCCCCGGTCACGTGGGCCGCGTGGACGTGCCAGTCGGCCTCCAGGTCGGTGTCGCTGGGCATGCCGGTCGTGTGGGTATCGTACCAGAGCACGGCCAGCTCGCCGGACCCGATGGCTCGGGCAAAGGGCATGGCCTGGGTCCCCGTCGAGAGGTCCAGGGCTTTGGTGGTCCAGGTCTGGCCGTCGTCGTGGGAGATGGCGACGTGGGTCACCGAGCGGCCGTCGGTCTCCTGGGCCCAGGTGAAGTAGAGCATCCCGTCCGGGTCCATGGTGAGGCTCGTCAACGCCGACCCCATCTCGCCGACCAGATCGACCATCTCCACGCGCTCCCAGCTCTGCCCGCTGTCCTGGCTGGCCAGCAGGTAGAAGGTCCCATCGGCGTAGTCGTACTCGATGGGCTTGTCCTCATCCTCCTCGTAGCGGACCACGTAGAGCTCGCTGCCGTCGGCCGAGACGGCCATGTTGGACTGGCCGGCGTAGTTGATCTGCGGGTCGATCCGCTGGGGTTGGCTCCACGTGTCGCCGTCGTCGGTGCTGACCGTGTGGTACATCCCCGTGTTGACCTCGGTGTCCAGGGTCCCCTCCTGGCTGGGTAGCCCGGCCAGGATCGGTGCGGCGGTCGGATCCAGGGCTTCCACGGTGATGTGGACGGTCCCGTCCCCGATGGGCTCGATCCAATGGCGGTGCATCAGGCCCGGGATGCGGGGCACGTTGACGGGTGTCCAGCTCTCCCCCTGGTCGGTGGAGCGGAAGACCTGGAAGGTCAAGCCGAAGACGTTGGCCGCGAAGACCGTCCCTTCAGGGCCCACGGCAACGTACCCATCGTTGCTGGAAGCGTTGGCCGTGGCTGGAGGCGTGATGTCGGTCCACGTCTGGCCATCGTCGGTCGACCGCCAGACCCGGTTGACGTTCCGGGTGCCATCCTCGGTCTCGGCGGTCCCGATGCCTTCGACGTAGATCGTCCCGTCGGGGCCGACGTCGACCACGGGCTCGGCTCCGGGCCATCGGCTCGAGACGTTCACCGGGGTGGAGAGGGTCAGCTCGCTCGGGGTCCCCGGGTCGCCGTCGGTACCATCGTCGGATCCGTCGCCAAGGCAGCCGACGGTGACCAGAGAGAGGGCCAACAGCAGGACCGCAGGTG
>CAYREV010000128.1:0-3364 GCA_964423345.1 uncultured Balneolaceae bacterium
GCCGCGCGGCTCTGGGCGCTGCTCGAGCAGTACCGACCCGAGGCGCTGGCAACGCTCGACGACCGCGGACCCTAGCCGCCACCGACCCCACGGGGGTAGTGGATCACGTCATGGAAGCGCACGGGGGGCCCGGCGGGATTGCGATAGCCGTGGGGACGGTCCGCGGCGAACCGCACCCCCTCCCCCGCGTCGAGACGCTGCCACCGCCCTTCCAGGCACACCTCGAGCGTGCCCTCGACCACCACCAGGTGCTCCACCACGCCCGGGGCATGGGGCGCCGACTCGCTGACCGCCCCCGGGGCCAGGGTGATGACGAACAGCTCGAAGCCGAGCACGGGGTCGAAGGGAAACAGCGGCACGACCTGCATGCCCGCGGCATCCTCGCCCCATGCCGCCCGCCGCTCGGGCTGGACCGTCGCCGCCTCGCCGGACGCCTCCGCCGTCGGCGCCAGCAGGCTGGAGAAGGAGACGCGGAAGCCACTGGCGATCTTCCACAGCGTCGCCACGGTGGGACTCGACTCACCGCGCTCGATCTGGCCGAGCATGGCCTTGCTGACGCCGGTCTCCCGGGCGGTGCGATCCAGGCTCCAGCCCTGCTGGCGTCGCAGCCAGCGCAGCCGGTCGGCGATGTGCTGCGAGATCTCCTGCATGCGGCCCGTCTCCTGTGCGGTGCGTGTCGATGTGGCAGGCGCCATTGTACGTGATAACGCACGGTGGTATCGTGCCGCGATCGTGCGCTATAGCGCACAGTCGTTCCCGGGAGTCCTCGATGCCAGCCTCCGACCTGCCGCTTCGCCGCCGCTTCGCCTGCCTGCGCGACGGCAGCCTCTCGACCCTGACCGCGGGCTTCATCGCCGTGCTGATCGGCTACTCGAGCTCGGCGGTGATCATCTTCCAGGCCGCCGAGGCGGCCGGCGCCAGCCAGGCACAGATCGGCTCCTGGCTGTGGGCGCTGGGCATCGGCGCCGGCCTCACCTCCATCGGCTTCTCGCTGCGCTACCGCATGCCGCTGCTCACCGCCTGGTCGACCCCGGGGGCGGCCCTGCTGGCGACCAGCCTGCCCGGGGTGCCGATGAGCGACGCCATCGGCGCCTTCCTGTTCTCCTCGGCGCTGATCACCCTGTGCGGCGTGACCGGCCTCTTCGAGCGGCTCATGCACCGCCTGCCCCGCGCCCTGGCCTCGGCCATGCTGGCCGGGGTGCTGCTGCGCTTCGGGCTCGACCTCTTCCTGACCCTCGAGCACCGGCTGGTGCTGCCGCTGTCGATGTGCCTGGCCTATCTCCTGGGCAAGCGCTGGTGGCCGCGCTATGCCATCCCGCTGGTGCTGGCGACGGGCTGCCTGGTGGCCCAGGCGCAGGGGCTGCTGCACCTCGAGGAGGTGACCCCGCGCCTCGCTCACCCGGTCTTCACCACGCCGACCTTCTCGGCCTCGGCCCTGATCGGCGTGGGCCTGCCGCTGTTCGTGGTCACCATGGCCTCGCAGAACCTGCCCGGCATCGCCGTCATCCGGGCGGCGGGCTTCTCCCCGCCGGTCTCGCCGCTGATCGGCGGCACCGGCCTGGCCTCCCTGGCGCTCGCGCCCTTCGGCGGCTTCGCCCTCAACCTGGCGGCGATCAGCGCCGCGGTGTGCCTGGGACCGGAGTCCCACGCCGAGCCGGGGCGGCGCTACACCGCCGGGATCGCGGCCGGCGCGTTCTACCTGCTGCTGGGCCTGTTCGGCGCCACCGTCACCGCCCTGTTCGCGGCCTTTCCCGCCGAGCTGGTGATGGCCATCGCCGGCCTCGCCCTGCTGCCCACCCTGGGGGCCGGCCTGGCCGATGCCCTGGGCGCGGACGGTCACCGCGACGCCGCCCTGGTCACCTTCCTGGTGACCGCCTCGGGCATCAGTCCCGCCGGCATCGGCGCCGCCTTCTGGGGGCTGGTCGCCGGCCTGGGGGTCATGCTGGCCGGACGCCGCCCCTGACGCCGGGTGTCGCCCCCGGCATGCTGGCCGTCGCCGAGGCGATTGGCGTCAGGCGCACCAGCTGCTAGGGTCGCCGGCGAGCGCCCCGATCCAGGAGACATGCCCATGACGGCCATCACCCTCACCACCCTGCAGGGGCGGGCGATCGCCCCGCACCTCGAGGCCCTGGCGCGGCTGCGCATCAGGGTCTTCCGCGACTTCCCCTATCTCTACGACGGCGACCTGGCCTACGAGGCCGAGTACCTGGACCGCTACGCCCGCAACCCGCGCAGCCTCTTCGTGCTGGCCTTCGACGGCGACACCCTGGTGGGCGCGGCCACGGGGCAGCCGCTGGCCGACGAGGTGGACGAGTTCCGCGCCCCCTTCGAGGCCGCCGGCTATCGTCCGGCGAGCATCTTCTACTACGGCGAGTCGGTGCTGCTGCCCGAGTACCGCGGCCAGGGTGTCGGCAAGGCCTTCATGGAGGCCAGGGAAGCCCATGCTACCGAGAGCGGATACGCCTGGGCGGCCTTCTGCGCCGTGGAGCGCCCCGACGATCATCCCCGCCGGCCGGCGGACTACCGGCCCCTGCACGGCTTCTGGAACGCCCGGGGCTATCGGCGCACGCCCTCGCTTTCCACCACCTTCGCCTGGAAGGACCTGGACGAGGCCGAGGAGACCGAAAAGCCCATGGTCTTCTGGCTCAAGGCATTGGGCGCATGAGCCCGGCCCGCGAACGCCCGGTGACGGTGGCCACCGCCCAGTACCCCATCGAGGTCTTCGACGATCTCGCCGGCTTCCGCGCCAAGGCGGCGCGCTGGGTCCAGGACGCCGCGAGCCGCGGCGCCGAGCTGCTGGTCTTCCCCGAGTACGGGGCCATGGAGCTGGCGTCGCTGCTGCCCGAGTCCGAGCGGGGCGACCTGGTGGCCCAGCTGCACGGCCTGCAGCCGCTCCGCGAGGCCTTCGTCGCGACCTGGCGCGCGCTGGCCGTCGACCATGGCGTGACCCTGTTGGCTCCCTCGCTGCCCTGGCGCCTCGACGACGGCCGCTTCGTCAACCGGGCCTGGCTGTGCGGTCCCGACGGCGGCCTGGGCCACCAGGACAAGCAGGTGATGACCCGCTTCGAGAACGACGACTGGGGCGTGGCCGCCGGCCAGGGGCTCAGGGTCTTCGACACCCCGGTCGGGCGGCTGGGCGTGCTGGTCTGCTACGACAGCGAGTTTCCCCTGCTGGCCCGGGCCCTGGTCGAGGCCGGGGCCGAACTGCTGCTGGTGCCGAGCTGCACGGATACCCAGGCCGGCTACCAGCGGGTACGCCTGAGCGCCCAGGCCCGCGCCATCGAGCAGCAGGTCGCGGTGGTGCACTCCCCCACCGTCGGCGAGGCGCTGTGGTCGCCGGCGGTGGACATCAACATCGGCCGGG
>CAYREV010000129.1:0-3349 GCA_964423345.1 uncultured Balneolaceae bacterium
GCCCCCGGAGCGTGAGCGGGGCACCCAGCAGGTGCGCGTCGTAGTCCTCGGTGCCGACGTAGTCGACGTCGCCGCGGCGGGCCAGGTGGGCGGCCTGTGCCTCCCCCTCGGCTGGCGCCTCGACGACGGGGATGTCGAGCCGCTCGAGGAGCTCTCGGGAGGTCGTCTGGATGACGTCGGTGAGCCGCTGGGTCCGGGATTCGAGGGTCGAGATCTCGGCGGCGGTGGCGTCCTCGCGCTCGCGGGCGTCGGCGAGTTCGGACTCGTATCGCTCGCGCTGTTCCCGGCGCTCCGCGACCTCGTCGGCCTTCAGTTCCGAGACTCCGCCGTCGTTGACGAAGACGGGGACGATGTCGTGTTCGAGGAGCTTCGGGACGCCCTGGACGATTCCGATGAGATTCGCCACCTCTTCGCCGCCGCCGGTCGTGTACGCTCCGGTCCGCGTGAACCGCACGGTAGTCGTCAGGTAGCGGTAGAGCCAGTTGTGCGCGTCGATGGCGACGATCGAGCCGGAGAGCGTCTCGAACGGCACGTCCTCGATGTGCGCGAGCTGTCGCAGGTCCGCGTTTCCCATCACTCGGTACCTGGACCGCCCGGCACAAGAGCGTCCCGCTCGTGAGCGGAAGGCGAGGACTGTAGCGTGACCGGAGCGGACGGGACGGGACGAGACGGGACTGGGGGTCTCAGACCCTGCGGGAGAGGGCAATCGACGTCGAGTTCTGGACGGCGCGGACCGACTCGAGCAGCCGGGTCGCCTCGGCGAGCACCGGGTGGGTCACCGGGAGCGAATCGTAGAGGTACTCCTGGAGGGAGACGGGCCCGTCGAGACGTAACGGGACGCCGTAGCCCGCCTGGATGGACTCCTGGCGCTCCTCGAGCACCGTCTCGCACTCGCGTTCGAGATCGTAGAGCCGACCCCAGCGGTCCATCAGCTGCTCGAACGAGAGCGGAAGGGTCGGGCCGTCGTTCAGCCGCTCGACCTCCGACTCGATCTCCGAGAGGGTGCTCGCGGCCGACCGGAGGGTCGCCTCCTCCTGTTCTATGGCCCGGACCAGCGAGTCCCGCCGGTCGCGGGCCGTCTCGGCGCTGCCGAGGAGCGTCTCCCTGAGCCCGGGGGTGAAGGTGTCGGCCCCCTCGAGTGCGATGGCGACGCTCTCGCCGAACTCGGCGGAGACGTTCTCCGCGAGCGTCTCGCCGTACTCCTCCTCGTAGTGTGGGACCGACATCACGGTGTCGCGGTAGGCCTGTCTGGCCCGCGCCATGCGGTCGTCGGGCATGGACCCGCCGGTTCCGGAGAGTGCGAGCGTCCCGACGCCCGGCCCCGGTCCCTGATCCAGCCCGACGCTTCGGGAACCGCTACTGGGAGTCGGCGACGCGTCCAGGTTGGTGACGTGGCGGGCGAACCGACCGAACGCGTCTCGTTCGTCGGACGCGCGTTCGCGTTCGCGGCGCAGCACCGCGCGCGCGTCCGGGATGAACGCCAGGGCCGCGAGCGCGAAGATCATCAGGGCGCCGAGACCGGCGTACAGAAGGACGTGGGCGAGCAGCTCCGAGGAGACGCAGCCGACGGGCGAACAGAGCGCTTCGGCACTCACCGCGCTCTTGGTCGACACCATGGTGGCGGCGTGAAAGACCGGTTCCATGCTATAGTGTACCAATACGAGGGAGGGGTAAATAACGTACCGGGTCGATCACCGGCGAATATTGCGTATCGATACTGATCGAAAGCATCGGTCACTCGCGACCCGTCCGACCGACCAGCGGTGGCGGCTCAGTCCCGTCCCGCGACGCGAGGAACGACCGCTCGGCCGCGGTCAGTTCGCGATCGGGAGCCCACAGGCGGTCGAGGCCCGCGCGGTAGCGCGCGGCCGATCGGCCGTCCGGCGGGGGCCACTCACAGACGAGTTCGGCGAGCCCGGACGTCTCGCCCGTCCAGCCGAACCCCGCCTTGTACGCCGCCTCGTAGGAGAACGCGTTGTTGACGCCGATGCGGACCCGGTCGTACGCCCGCCCCTCGACGCGCGCGAGGAGCGCCGCGAGGAGACGCGGGCCGAGTCCCGCGCCGCGCCGGTCCGCGCGCACCGTCACGTAGCGGATCCGGAGGGTCCGGGGGTCGGTCCGGTCGGCGTCGAACGATGTCGCGGCGAGGACGACCGAGTCGAGCGACCAGTCGGAGCCCTGCGTCGCGCGCGCGAGACGCTCGCGGTCCGCCTCGTCGAGGAGACAGCCCCCGAGGGTGTCCGACTCGTCCGCCTCGGCGTCGGGGTCGGCGAGCAGGACCGCCTTGCCGGTCGAGGAGACGACGAACTTCCCGGCGTAGGCGAACCGGCGGTAATCGAGCCGGAGCCGGGGACCGTCGGGCGGCCAGCCGAGCACCGCGAACGCCATACCCGACCGACGGTTTCCGGGAGTATGTAGGCTGTGCTCCGAACGAGTGAAGTCTCGCCGCACCCATCCACCGGGTATGAGCACCGGAACGGACACCGCCCTCGGCGGCCGGGTGGAGCTGACGTCGCTCTCTGTCGCGCTCGCCGCCGTGGACGTCCTCCTCCTGTCGACGTTCGTCGTCCTTGGCGAGTTCAGCCACTACGGCGTGACCGCGACGGCGTTCGCCCGCGCGCCCGGGACGGCCCTCCCCTTCCTGCTCGGGTGGATCGTCCTCGCACCGCTCGCGGGCGTCTACGGGGCGGCCGCCCGACGGTCCGCGCGCGCGGCCGTCGCCAGGACCGCCGCCGCGTGGATCGGAACCGTCGTCGTCGCCCAGTCGCTCCGGGCGACGGACGCCTTCCCCGGGGACTTCGCGCTCCCGTTCGTCGTCGTCTCGCTGGTCGCGGGGCTCGTCCTCCTGCTCCCGTGGCGCGCGCTCGTCGCCGGTCGGCTGGCACCGACACCGAACGGGGCGTAGTCGGTCGCCAGCGCCGTCCGGGAAGCGAGCGTATCCGCGACGTCCGAACCACCGATCCTGCCAGAGAACCACTCACGCGGTAGCCCTACGCACATTCTAGCGTTCGGACCCGTCCCCCGATCGACCTGTCAAGTTTGCCGGTACGCTCCCCTGATGACAGCTATCCGGATAGTACACGAATTTCGATCACCGCGCAGTCTGGTGGTTTCGGGAATATAACCCGGGTATAAGTTATAGAGAACCGATTCAGAGAGTACGCAGTGGCGACGGGTCGCCCCCAGATCAGCTATTGGCAGAGTATGGGGAAGATTTATACTGTATGCACTATGATGATGTATTATGATGGGGTACTACGACATCGTTCTCGGCATGATCCCGTTCGGCCTCGGAAGCATCGCGACCGTCCTGATGCTGCTGGGGTACGAACTGACCGTCGCCGTCCCC
>CAYREV010000130.1:0-3329 GCA_964423345.1 uncultured Balneolaceae bacterium
GTCGACCTGGAGCTGGTCGACGTCCTGGCCCAGGTGGTCGGTGTCCACCGGCAGGGCGTAGTTGATGTCCTTGCCGCCCAGGTCCTTGGCCGAGGGCATGATCTCGGCGGCCACGGCCTTGACGACCTGGTCTTGGCCCCGGGAGATCGCGTCGCTGGTCCGGTAGGTGATCTTGGTCACGTGCCAGGTGCCGCCGGTGTCGTCGACGTGGTAGTCGTCGATCACGTCGACGATCTCGCCCTCCCACGGTGCCTGCTGGCCCTGGGGGTAGGCGTAGGCGTACCCATCGTAAGAGCAGGCATCCTGCCCCGAGAAGGCCTCCCAGGCCCGCAGGTGCAGGGGTAGGTCGCAACCCACGGCTCCCTGGATCACCTGCGGGCCCCGGTCGGGCCCCTCCACCTCGATCAAGGTCACGAAGGACGCGTGACCATCGAGGGCGGTGGTCGGCTGGCTGATCGCGGCGCTGCCCCCACCGACGAGGGCAAGCGCCATAGCTGTCGCTGCGGCGGTCTTGGCAAATGCGGGCATCGGACAACACCTGGCTTATCCCAGATGCCGCCGAGCGACCCAGCTCACGCTGCCTTGGCTAGAGGCTCTGAGCCGGGCTCTGAGGCGCGTTAGACGACGCGCGGCTCGGTTCGGCAACATGCCCCTCTCGGGGCATCACGACCGTCCGTCAGGGGGGTCTTAAAGCTTGCTGCGAGCGACCACCAGGGGTGACGGTCAGGGTGCCCGTCACCGCCAGTGACAGGCGGGTCGTGCGGGGGTCCAGCGGCCGGTCTGGGGGGTAGAAGAGGGTTCTCGGGGCCCGTCGACCGGTCCGGTCGCCCGTGGGGGGACGCGGTCGGTCTACTCGAGGGGCAGGGGCTCGTAGAGCTCGGGCCGCAGCCGGGGCACGATGGCCGAGATGACCGCCCACTCGGTCAGCTCCTCGCGCGTGGTGCCCAGGCGGGTCAGGTAGCCGATCGCACCCTCCTCCTGGCCGATGGTCCGGCTGCCGGCCAGGCGTCCGATGACCTGGCCGACGGTCTCGCCGGCCTCCAGGGCCTCCAGGACGATGGGCGGGTAGGTGAACCCGGGCCCGGCGCCCACGGTCACCCGGCCCTGCCGGTCGGCGATGGCGCAGTACTGGACGTCGAAGGGTTGCCCGCTGGGGTCCTTGGTATGGATGGCTGCCTCGATGCCGATGCCCAGCCCGGCCTCGTCGACGGCGTCCAGGGCGGCGATGGCCCGGTTGGCCGCGCCCTCGGGGCCTTCCTCGTCGTGGGGCTGCTCTGGGACGCCGGTGTCGACCTCGACGGCGGTGGTCTGCACGTCGGGGACCCACCGGCCGAAGGCCGTCTCGGCGGCCCTGGCCTTGATGGGGTTGCCCGAGCCGACGGCGAGGTGGACCCGTTTGGGTTCGACACCGTCGGGGTCGATCTCGCCGGCCGAGACCCGGGTCCCGTTCACGGGCAGGCCGTCGAGACCCAGCACGAAGGGCACGACCTCGATGACCAGCGGGTCCAGGTCCTCGGCCTGGCGCTCCTGGTTGATGCGCTCGGCCGTCGGCCGGGTCTCGGGGCTCACGACGATCGCCTCGAACCGCGGTTCGAGGGCTCGACCGTAGGGGTCCTCGATTCTGTCGACCTCGGCCCGGGCTTCGAGGCCCTTCTCCTTGAGCAGGCGTCGGACGGCCTCGATGCGCTCCTCGGCCGGTGGGACTTGGCGCTCGCGGTTGCGCCGGGAGAGCTCCCCCCCGGTGACGCCGATGAACACGTTCTCGCCGATCGCCAGGGCTCGGAGGATGAGCGCCCGGTGACCACGGTGGAGCGGGTCGAAGGTGCCCCCCATGCAGACGTGTTCGAACCGCTGACCGGGCTGCTCGGAGGTGCCCACGGGAGGTCAACCGGCGGGTCCGGTATCAACCTGCCGTCGCGCCCGTCGGCGCCTGGGACCCACCCCGGTGGGGACACGATGTCACCTCCACCGGCGTTCCCGGCAGGGATTTGGAGGCTTCCCGGCTGTGTGCGGCCGGGGAGGTTCGACGATGGTCAACGGTCCGGTCAACGCCCGGTCATCCAGCGTCGTCGCCGTAGCGCTGCTTCTCATCGCTGGGCCCGCGGCGGGTCTGGTGGGTCCGGGGGCAGCCGGTGGCGATCTGGTTGGCGCCCAACCAGCTCACGATAACACAGAGGAGGGATCCGCCAAGGAGGTCCACGCCAAGGCCCTGGACGACCACGACTGCGAGGCCGGTTCCTGGCATCTGGTCATCACCCACGTGCGCCGTGGGGTCCGGCCGCCTTCGCATGTCCATCTGACCTGGCAGGATGGGAGCACGGCCACGGTCGACCTCGACCGTGTGACCGGCCGGGTGGCCCACTACGTCACCGCCGTCCACCTCGATCAACCGGTCGTCGACGCCCCCGCCCACGTCGACGGGGCTTGGCGGGGCCAGTTCAACCTGAGCCACGGGCCCTGCCACGGCAGCCAGGAGGATCCCGACCAGGGTGATGGCAGCGGCGGGGATGGGAACACGACCGCCGAGGACGAGGACGGTGACACCACCGACGATGGTAGCACCGGTGGCGGGGATGGTAGCACCGGTGGCGGGGATGGGAACACGACCGACGGCGGGGATGACGGTACCACCGGTGGGGACGGCGGCGACGGCACGGGCGGCGACGGGACCGACCCTGTGACCACGTGCCCGGACCCCGAGGCCACCGACAGCGACGGCGACGGCCTCTCTGACGATCTCGAGGCTGAGCTGGGCACAGACCCGTGCGAGGATGACACGGATGTCGACGGGCTCCCGGATGGTACCGAGGTGGAGATCTGCACCGACCCGCTGCTGGCCGATACGGACCTCGACGACCTCCTCGACGGGTTCGAGGTCGACATCGGCATCGACCCCTGCGACGAGGACACCGACGACGGCGGGCTGGACGACGGGGACGAGATCGAGCTGGGCACCGACCCGCTGGACGATCAGGACGACATGCGCCTCGAGATCATCATGGAGCCCACGTACCACGCCCTGGAACCCGTCGAGGGCCAGGCCAGGGTCACCCTGGCCGACGGCAGCCCCGTTGACGGCAACCTGGTCGAGGTGGTCGCCTACCACGAGACCCCGCCACCCCCGGCCGGTCCAGGCCCAAGCGAGGTCGAACCTGCCAGCGTGTTCTTCTACACCCAGGCCGACTGCACGACAGGGACCGACGGCCTCTGCACCTTCCGGCTGCCCCCTCCCATCCTAGGCGGCATCGGGGGCCCCGGCCTGGCCCACACCCCCACCTTGTCCGGCGAGGAGGACACGCGATGGCGAGCCATCGGGTTGACCGAGACGC
>CAYREV010000131.1:0-3299 GCA_964423345.1 uncultured Balneolaceae bacterium
GGAACGCAACCTATTTCAAGCGCTCACCTGTAGCTCTCTCCAGGGCTGGTAGCTCAGTTAGGCAGAGCGTCTGGCTCTTAACCAGACGGTCAGGGGTTCAAATCCCTTCCAGCCCGTTTTCCTGCGAACGAAGCGAGCAGTGAAACCGCTACGGAGGGATGTGAACCCCGCGAGCCCCGGCGACCGAACGGCCCGAACTCGACCGTCCATCCCGGTGAGGCAGTGCGATCGGCCATCCCGGATACCGAATACGTATCTGCCACCGGGGCGTAGCCGTCTCGAACTAGATGAGGGAGACGCTCCGGTCGGTGACGCTCGCCGGACTCGCCGTCCTGGCGGTCGCGCTCGCCGCGGCCACGCTCGATTCGACAGTCGCGCCCGAGGGTCCCGACCAGAGCGGTCCCGGCGGGTTCGGCGGCGAAGGCGGGGGTGGGCTGATGCCGGTCCCGCGAACCGGGCCGCCGCTCGCCGACGCCGTCCAGATCCCGTTCCTCTCCGAGATCCTCGCGATCCTGGCGACCGTCCTCGCAGTCCTGGTGATCGCGTACGCGGTCAGGAACCTTCGACGGACCTTCGCCGCCGTCCTGGCCGCGGTAGTGCTACTCGGACTGTCGTTCGTCCTGTTCCAGTTCCTGCCCCCGCTGGCCTCACCCCCGGGCCGATCGCTTCCGATCCCCGGTGACGGCCGTCTCTTCGGTGGTGCTGCGGGTGGTGGCGGGCGGCCGGACACGATCCAGCCGGCCACGCCTCCGGCGATCCTCCTGGTCGTCCTGGTTCTCGCGCTCGTCGGAACCGTGATCGTCTTCCGCAGGACGACGACCGACGAAGCCGACGAAGCGGCGGCGGCCGAGCCCGCCGAACGATCCACGGAGGCCGTCGCCGTCGGCCGGGCGGCAGGCCGCGCGGCCGACCGCATCGAACGGGAGCCCGACGTCGAGAACGAGGTGTACCGGGCGTGGCGCGAGATGACCGGGTTACTGGACGTCGAGCACCCGGAGACGAGCACCCCGGGGGAGTTCGCCGACGCCGCCGTCGCCGCCGGGCTCGGCCGCGCGGACGTCGGTGAACTCACCCGCCTCTTCGAGGACGTCCGGTACGGCGAGACGCGGCCGTCCGAGGAGCACGAACGACGGGCGGTGGCGGTCTTCCGACGCATCGAGGACCGGTACGCGGAGGACGACGCGTGAACTATCGCCGGCTGGCGTCGACTCTCGGCGTCGCGGTCCTGGGGTTCGGGCTCGTCGTGACCGTCTATCCCGGGGTCGCGGTGCTCGGTCTGAGCCCGGTTCTCGTCTGGGGAGTCGGGGGCCTGACCGTCTTCCAGGCACTGCGGGTCATCCAGGACCGTCGGCGCAGTGACCTGGACGAGGCGGTGACGCCGGACCCCGAACTCCCGACCGCGTCGCCGTCTCCGGGCGAGGACCTCGAGACCGTGCTCGAGCAGTTCCTCGATACCCGGGACGCCTACCTGTACCGGAGCCGTCTCAGGGACGGACTCCGGTCGGCGGCGGTCGCCGTTCTCGCACGGTACGGGACCTACACCGAAGCGGACGCGACGGTCGCACTCGAGACCGGAACGTGGACCGAGGATCGGTTCGCCGCCGCGTTCCTCGGGACCGAGAACGCTCTGTCGCTCCCCGTTCGGACTCGAATCCGGAACTGGTTCCGTCGGGAGTCCCCGATGGATCGGGACGTACGGCACACCGTGGACGCGATCGCTGCGGTGGCCGGAGTGACTCCTCGCTCGAGCGAGGAGTCGAACGACACCGCGCCCCGCCACGAGCGTCGAGAGGTCGACACGGGGCACGACGTCTCTCCGAGGGACGGCTCACCGTCGAGAGACGACGAACTCGCGGACGAGGCGTACGACGTCGTCTCCCGGGCGTCCCATCCGACGGGACGCTGGCGGGGCGTGAGCGTCGTCGCCCTCCTCGGTATCGGCGTGGGCCTCCTCGTCGGAGAGCCCGCGGTACTGCTCGCGGGGGTCGTCGGCGTCGGCTTCGCCGCCTACGCTCGCTCGTCGATCCTCCCGCCGGGGAGCGTATCGATCGACCGCTCGCTCGACCCGGACCGCCCAGAACCGGGCGAGGACGTCCGGGTGACGGTCACCGTCACGAACGAGACGGGCCGGTACCTCCCCGACGTCCGACTCGTCGACGGGGTCCCCGAGACCCTCGCCGTCACGGACGGCTCGCCACGGCTCGGGACGGCACTCAGACCGGGCGAGCACACGTCGTTCGCGTACTCGATCGAGGCTCGACGCGGGGTCCACCGCTTCGGGCGGACGCTCCTCGTGGCACGCGATCTCCCGAACGCGGTCGAGCAGGAACGGTCGCTCCTGGCGGAGACGGAGCTGACCTGTGTCCCCTCGCTGCGACCGGTGACGGAGCCGGTTCCGCTTCGAGAACAGGCCACCCAGTACGTCGGTCGAGTCGAGACGTCGCGTAGCGGCGAGGGGCTCGAGTTCTACGCCACCCGGGACTACCGGCGCGGGGACGCGCTGAGCCGGATCGACTGGAATCGCCGGGCCCGGACGGGGGAACTCACCACGGTCGAGTTCCGCGAGGAACGAGCCGCGACGGTCCTCGTCGTGATCGACGCGACGGAGGCGGCGTACGTCTCGGGGAAGCCGTACGACGCTCACGCCGTCGACCGCGCGGTCGACGCGGCCGGGGGCATCTACGCCGCGCTCTCCGACTCGGGTGATCGGGTCGGAATCACCGCGCTGAGTCCGGAGCAGTGCTGGCTCGCGCCGGGATCCGGCGTGGACCACGGCGCCGAGGCACGGGAGTTACTCGCGACCCATCCTGCGCTCTCGCCTGTCCCCCGAGAGGGCGGCTCGACGACCCGGTGGTGGCGACGGCAGCTCCGCGAGCGACTCTCGCCCGGGACGCAGATCATCCTCCTCACGCCGCTCTGTGAGGAGTACAGCGGTCAGTTCGCTCGACGGTTCGACGAGTACGGCTATCCGGTCACGATCGTCAGTCCCGATCCGACCGGCGACCGGACAGCCGGGGATCAGCTCTCTCGCGTCGCGCGGACCCTCCGTATCTCGTCTCTGCGGAGCTCCGGGATCCCGGTCGTCGACTGGCCGGGGGACGAGACGGTCGACGAGGCGCTCGCTCGCTACGACGAGCGGTGGGCGCGATGAGGCCGATCGATCGATCGCCGACGCGGCTCGCTCGGTGGGCGTCGATCGTCGCCGCTCTCGTCGCGCTCGCCTCGAGCGGGCTCTACTCGTGGACCGCGCTCGCCGTCGGAGTGCTCGGGCTGGGACTGCTCGTCGCCGGACTCGGTCG
>CAYREV010000132.1:0-3276 GCA_964423345.1 uncultured Balneolaceae bacterium
TGGATGCCGAAGTCGATCCCGACCGCCAGCAACAGCGGCGGCACCGCGATGAGGATCTGGTTGAACGGGATGCCCGCGAGCCCCATGAACCCGAACGTCCAGACGATAGCCATGAACAGCGCGAACATCCCGAGCAGCAGGTCCGCGAGGTCTCGGTAGGCGACGATCAGGAACAGCGTGATGAACACGACCGCGGCGGGGACGACGATGATCAGCGAGTCGAAGATGACGTTCCCGAACTCCGCGGAGATGACGCCGTCGCCGAACACCCGGATGTCGGCGTCGACGGAGCTGACGACGAACTGTGCGCGCAGCTGGATCGGCGTCAGCGGAGAGGTGCCACCCTGGCCCGCGGATTCCGATATCCCGGTGGGTATCTCGTGGGTGACGACGCCGACGGTCGCCGACGCCGAGGCGGCGGTCGGGTTGAAGTCCTTCGAGAGGAGTCCGGAGATGCCGTCGCCCCGCGAGTCGGCTTCCCTGACTGCCCGGTCGATCTGGCTCGGCGTCGACCGCTCCAGGACGTCGATCTGCTCCTCGAGGGTGTCGGCGGAGGGGTCGATGCTGCGGGCGACGACGCTCGCGGCGCTCGAGGTCGACGCCACCCGGAGCCCGTCGGTCTCCTGGAGGCGCTGCTGGACGGTCAGCATCCGTATCATCGACTGCTTCGCGAGGACGTTCTGCTCGGACTGGATGAGCTGGGTGCTGCCCGTGTCCGCGGCGAACGACGGGCCGAAGTCCTCCTGAACCTGCTCGAACGCCACCTGTGCCGGGACGTCCTGAGTGAACCCCTCGGTGCCGGCGTCCGTCGAGACGTTCGCCAGCCCGCCCGCGAACACCACCGTCAGCAGGAGGAAGACGACGACGAGTCGCTTGGAGTGGTTGACGATCTGGTCGTCCGCCGCGTCGATCAGCCGCTGATAGTCGAACGCCGGGGCCATCTACGGCGAGCGCGACCGGCGGACCAGTGTGACGCCCACGACACCGCCGATGACGAGGACGAGCGCGAGGGCGAGACCGCCGATTCCGCCGAAGAGGCTCAGGATGCCACCGCCGCCCCCATCCTCGGTCACCTCGACCGGCACCCGGTAGGTGTCCGAGAGCTTCGTGTCCCCGTCGGGCTCGTCGTACTGGAAGTCGAGCGAGACTGGGTAGACCTTCGGCGTCGCCGAGCCGGCGGCGCTGATGGAGAAGACGACCGTCTCCGTCTCGCCGGGGTCGATCTCGCTCACGAACGCCTCGTCGTCGCTCACGCTGATGGGCGCGTCGGCGAACAGCTTCGCCGAGACGTCGCGCACCGGTACGTCGCCGTTGTTCGTCACGCGGACCTCGAGCCGGGTCGACCCGCCGGCCGCGACGCTGGCGTCGGTCACCACGCCGAACACCGGCCGCGAGGGAGCGATCCGGTGTCGGGCGTACAGCGGGTCCGACTGGCGGGTGTCCCCGTCGTCGTCGTCGTACCGCAGCCGGTAGGTGAACTGCCGCGGGCCGGAGCGGGCCGAACTCGAGACCTCCACCTCGTAGGCGAAGTCCACCGACTCGCCCGCGTCGAGGGGCCCGAGGGCGAACTCCCGCTCGGTGGCGTCGACGTTCGCACCGGGGTCCTCGAGGACCAGCACCGCGTTGTCGGCGACCGCCGGCCCGTCGTTGCGGACCGTCCCCGCGAGCGTCCCCTCGGCGTCGACGCGGAGGGTCGCGTTCGTCTCTGCGAGCGAGAACGACTGCTCCTCGGCCGGCCGTGCCCCGAACGTGATCGTCCGGGTGCTCGCCGTCCGGCCGTCCGGGGCGTCGTAGGTGACCGTGGCGTCGACGGCGTAGCCCTGCCGTTCGGCACTGTCGGCGAACGTCGCGTCGACGGTCACCTCCCGGTGCTCGCCGGCCGCGAGTTCGCCGACGAACGCCGTCACCGTCGGCGAGCCGCCGAAGGTCAGCGCCGCGTTCGGCGATTCGAGCTGGAGTCGAGCGTTGCGGAGGGACCGGTCGGCGGTGTTCTCGAGGTCGAGGGTCAGCCGCCCCGTGTCCCCCGCGGCTGCGGTCGTCTCGACGCCCGCGATACGGACGGTTCCCTCGGTGTCGGGCTGTACGCCCGTCGCGAACGTCTCGTTCTTGGTGACGCCGTCGACGTCGTCGTACTCGACGGTCGTCTGGAGCGCGAGCGAGCGCGGCTCGGCGACGCCGGCCACGTTCGCCCCGAACGTGAACGTCCGGCGCTCGCCCGACTCCCAGTCCCCGACGTGGGTGTCGGCGGTCGGGCTCCCGCCGAACGTCAGCGAGGGGTTCGTCGACCGGACCGAGAGGGTCGCGTCCTCGGCGGTCGCGTCACCGGTGTTCTCGACGGTCATCCGTACCGACCCGGACCCGCCGACCGCCGCGTCGGTCGTCGTCTCGACCACCTCGAACCGGGCGTCCGGGATGACTCTGACCTGGACGTAGAGCGTCTCCTCGACGGTGTCGACGTCGCGGAACGCGTCGTCGGAGCCGATCACCTCCGTGAACGTGTACTCGACCTCGACGGGGACGCGGTAGCTCCCGGGCTCGGCGTCCTCGTCGACGACGATCGTGAACGGAGCTGCGACGACCGCGCCGTCGACGACGGTCCCGAGGGCTCTGGCTCTCGTCCGAACCTCGAAGGGCGCCCGATCCGGCCGGACCTCGACCTGCACCCCACGGGCCGACGTGACCCGCTGGACGTCGCCCACGTCCCGACTCCCCGACTCGACCGTGGCCGTGTTGCTCACCTGCAGTTCGAGGGTCGTCACCTCGCCCGCCGTGACGCGGTTGTCCGGCAGCGTCACGGAGAGGTCCGGTTCGCCGCGCGTGTCCGCTACCGCCACCGAGGCCGCCGGGAGGACCAGCATCGCCACCACGAGGACCACCAAGGAGGTGCGCCGCGGGGTCACGCGCTCGACCCCCGCGTCGCCGCACTGAATGAACAGTCCATACACCTCGGAACGGTGCCACCACTATAAGGCTCGGTAAACTGCTGACAACTCTGTCAGGGTTCACACGTCCGGGGACGGAGGGGGCCGGCTGGTTCCGGGGTCAGCGCGACTTGACGAGGCCGTAGGACTCCTCCAGGTGATCGACGATCCAGTCGACGGTGTCGGGGTCGTACGTCCAGAACCCGTAGAATGTCCGGGGTTCGCGCTCCTCGGCCAGCAGGGCGCACTTGTTCACGTCCACGCCGCCGCCGTCGTAGGCGACGAACCACGAGTTCTCGATCTCGGAACTCCGCTCGACGTGGATTGTGAGGTCGGTGTCGTGTTCCGGGACCGT
>CAYREV010000133.1:0-3248 GCA_964423345.1 uncultured Balneolaceae bacterium
CCCATGATACCACGGATGGTCCCCTCGTCGCAGTGGCGCTGGATGGACGAGAACACCTCCCTGGGCGTGTCGAAGTCGGGGTGCGGGTGGTCCGTCGAGAACAGCAGCGTGTCGGCGCCGCCGGCCATCTGGACCATCCAGGCGATCTCCTGGTGGTTGTCGTTGTGCCCGAGCGGCTGGGTGGTGAAGTGGAACTGGTCGCGGATGTACTCGCTCGGCATCTTCGTCAGCATCGGCAGGTCCTCCGAGTTCTGGAGGTAGTGGTCGTCGAGACGCCACATCATCCACGGGACCCACTCGAAGCCGGGCTCCTGCAGGACCCACTTCAGGTCGGGGTACCGCTCCGGGACGCCGTTACAGATCAACGAGATGAGGTGCCACATGAACTCCGCGGAGAACGTGAACGCGTGGCTCTCCGTGAACGTCTCCGCCCACCGTCGCTGGACCGGGAAGGTGACCGCCGCCTGGATGTCGTGGCTGTGCATCACGATGGGGAGCCCCCGGTCCTGTGCCGCCTCGTAGATCGGGTCGTACTGCCAGTGGCCGGCCGGCGGGACCATCCCCGCACCCGGCATCTGCACGCCGACGACGCCGTCCTCGTCACCCACCCGATCGATCTCCTCGGCCGCCCGGTCGGGGACCTGATTGGCGACGGCGACCGTCCCGAACAGGCGGTCGTCGACCCCGAGGATCCTGTCGAGCAGCAGGTCGTTGTAGGCGCTCGCCAGCGCGACGGCCGTCGGATCGTGGTTGACCGTCGCGAGCATGATGTTCGGGGAGAGCACGCTGTACTCGATGCCGAACTCGTCCATGAACCGCGCCTTCCCCTCGGCCGTGTCGGCACCGGAGCGCGCCGGGTCGTCCCCCTCGCCGTCGTAATCGAGGTCGTCGTTCGGGAAGGCGGGTGTGGCCCGCGTGTTGGTGAAGATGTCGGAGTCGACGTGGCCCGCCTTCTCGAGCATGTTTCGGGCCGCGTTCCGCTCGGGGATGTACTCGGCGAGGTCGTCGTAGTCCGTCCGCAGGTGTGAATCCATGTCGACGATGGTCAGTTCCTCCAGGACGGGAGCGGTAGATCGGTGTTGCTGGGTCGCCATGGTACCGTTCTAGTCAGTACCGTATAAATAATTCACTGCGTCCATCCGGCGGTCGGATCCGGACACTGACAGGACCCGACGGGCGTACCTGTCCGACCGGCGGCGAACGCGTCACACAATTTTTATACGATCTCGTCCAACTCCTGCCCGATGACCTCGCGGAAGAAAATCGCGACCACGGACGAGTTACCCGACGACGGTGACCGGATCATCGTCGACGTCGACGGCATCGAGATCGCCGTCATCCGGTTCGACGGTGCGTACTACGCCCTCGCCAACCACTGCATCCACCAGGGCGGTCCGCTCTGTCAGGGTCCGCTGAGCGGTCGGACCATGATGAGCGACGACGGGTGGGAGTGGGAGTTCGACACCGACGAGAAGTACGTCCGCTGTCCGTGGCACGGGTGGATCTTCGACATCACGACCGGCCGGAACGTCAACGCGGAGCGGTACGTGACGCCAACGTACGACGTCGAGGTGGAGGACGGGGACATCTTCGTCGTCAGGTGACGGGGATGGGGTGAGCCTGGGCGGTCTCCGCTCCCCTTCACTTCCGGTCTCGCAGAGACCCGCTCGAACGTATCGGGTTACAGGACTCCTTCTCTCGCGTCCAGTTCGAACTGGGGCGTGTCCCCCGGTGCCCCGACAGCCCGAGCCGATCTCACCGCGATACCGACTTGCGATACTGGTGTTTTTCCCGAGTAATTAGCTCGAATCTCACGTTCCGGTCCACGGCAGGCGATTCTATCACCGAAATTCTACTTACATCTCTATGTTCGTAAAACCGGTCGTGTCACTATCTGACCTGGGTGTCGGTACCGTCCCACAGCGTTCGACCGGCGTCCGATCGACGGACGTTCCGGTGGAGGATCGGACTACGCGGAGGTGTTCGACGGCAGAGTGAGCCAGCGATCCAGAGACACGGTTTCCGGTGTGGTCGGCGCTGGACTAGCTATCTTGCATGACGGTGACGACCGGGCCGTCGGCCCTCAGGAGCACCGACTGGGTCACGCTCCCGAAGATCGCCTTGCCGACCGGCGAGCGCTTCCGGCCACCGATGACGAGGTACCGGGCTTCGAGTTCGTTCGCCAGGTCGAGTATCTCCTCGGTCGGGTCTCCGACCCGGCCGACCGACCGGATCCCGCCCGTCCGACCGAGCGTCCGCTCGGCGACCTCGGACGCGACCCCAGCGGCGTCGGACTCCGCCTGGTCGACGTAGTACCCGTCGGGGTCAGAGGCGGACTCGTAGGTCAACCCCGGGAGACCGGCCTGGTCGGAGGACAACCGAGTCCCGTCCCCGGTCTGACGGTCGTGGAGAGCGTCGTAGTGTTCCTGGGACATCACGTGGACGACGACGAGGTCGTCGTCGTACGCGGTCGCGAGGTCCTCGCCCACCGTGACCACCTCGTCAGGCGACCGCTCTCCGCCCACCGCTGCCAGTACTACCATGGATCACAATCGATCGCTCCTGTATATAGGTTTGTACCCCCGCGGCACCCGGGCGGAACCCGCGAACGACGTCAGGCCCGGTTCGTCGGGTTACCGTCGTCGCGATCCACTCGCGCTCGACGAGGACGTACCGATCCGATACGAGGTGGCGTCTCTGTCCGTGGACGGTGGCTCGCTCACTCGACCGTGTCGTACCCCACGGCGTCGCCGGTCTCGGCGTCGAAGAAGTACAGCCGGTTGCGGTTGAGTTCCATCCCGACCGTATCGTCCTCCTCCAGTTCGTGGTCGGCGGAGACCGTCGCCCGAACCTCTCCGTCCTTCGTCGGCCCGTCGACGGTCGCCAGGATCCGGTCCCCGATACGCTCGACGAGCTGCAGCCTGCCCGAGAAGTCACCCTCCCCGCTGGCCAGGAGCTTCACGGCCTCCGGGCGGACGCCGACGACGACCTCGCCGCCCGTCGGCTCCTTCCGGAAGTCAACCTCCAGCTCGAACTGGTTGTCGTTCGCCGAGATCATGACGGTGTCCGCCCCCGATTCGTACCGCCCGTCCAGGAAGTTCATGCTCGGGTTCCCGATGAACTGTGCGACGAACATGTTCTTCGGTCGGTTGTACATCACCTCCGGGGTCCCGATTTGCTCGATGTCGCCGTTGTTCATCACGGCGATGCGGTCGCTCATCGTCATCGCCTCCTCCTGGTCGTGGGTG
>CAYREV010000134.1:0-3242 GCA_964423345.1 uncultured Balneolaceae bacterium
TGGTAGGGGGTGATGATCGGCGGGCTGCCGTCGTGGCCCTCCATCACGCTGACCGAGCCGACAAGGAACCCCCGCTTCTCGGTGCCGCCACGGGTCATGCCCTCGACCACGATGTTGGCGTCGTTGCAGTGGTCCAGGTGTGAGTGGGTGACCATCACGCCGGTGGTATCCCGGGGGTCCAGGCCTGCCTTGTGCAGCTGCAGCAGGGCGCCCGGGCCTGGATCGATATGGAGCCTGGCGGCTGCGTCCTCCAGGTAGACGCCGCCGGTCGCTCGGGCCTGGAAGAGGGTCGAGAAACGACCCCCTCCGGTGCCCAGGAACGTCAGTTTGACCATCTTACGATGGCCAACCGGGTCCACCTACTTGAACCACCCTGGCTCCTGGCCCCTGGTGGCAGGCGTGGGGACAACCGGTGCCACGTTGCTCTCCGGGGGAAAGGACATTCAAGGAGAGGGCGGTGCTGGGACCGGGCCCACCGCCTCGGGGGGCCAGAGCGTGAGCACCCTGGCGACCACGACGACCACCGCGGCCACCACGGATCGACCCCCGACCATCAAGGCTCTCCACTGGAAGCTGCTGTTCGGCAACCACCGCAGCGAGCTGGGCCAGGGGGGTTGGGACCGGCTGGCCGAGGCCACCGGAGCCCCTCACGACGTCAAGGATCTCCCGCTCGCCGAGGACGTCCCTTTGGAGGCGTTCAACCAAGCCCTTGGCTACCTGGACGAGACGTTGGGTGACGGGGACGGGAGCCACATCCACCAGATCGCCGTGGAGAGCGTCCACCGGTGGGCCACGATGTACCGGACCCTCGTCGACGAGCTCGAAGGGCGTCCGTCTCGCATGCTGCGGGTCTTCTGCGACGAGGTGCACCCGTGGTTCGTCGACCGTGAGGCTGCTGCAGACCTGATCGAGCTCGGGGACACCTGGGCCACCGTCCGGATCGCCGGGCCCCTTGAGGCAGGTTTCCGGGCGGGTCTGCTGGAAGGGTTCGTGGAGCTCACCGGGACCCAGGCCACCGTCGAGCGCCTCGACGGGGAGCTTTTCCGGGTTACCTGGGAAGAGGTGGGCACCCACGACCGATCCTTGACCCGCCTGTTGCCCCAGGCCACCCGGGCCCGGTTCCTCGGTCACACCGTGCTCCCGATCCTGTTGGGCACCGTCGTGGCCTACTGGCAAGGCGCCTTCGATCTGCTCCGGTTCGCTGTGGCCACCGTAGCCGCCGTCACCCTCCACCTCTCGGCCAACGCCTTCAACGACGTGGCCGACCACCTGAAAGGGATCGATCCGGCCAACCTGACCCCGACCCCGTTCTCCGGTGGTTCGCGCACCATCCAGCTCGGGTTGCTCGGCTGGCGGGACATGGTGGTCCTGGCTGGGACCCTGGGCTTGGTCGGCATCGGCCTTGGCCTCTGGCTGGTCACCCTGGCCGGCTGGCCGGTGCTGGCCCTGGGCCTGGCCGGCGTCGGCTTGGGCTACGCCTACTCCGGGCGTCCCTTCGAGCTGGCCAACCGGGGGCTGGGGGAGCTCGCCGCCGCCCTCGTGTTCGGCCCCCTGATCACCGCCGGGGCCTTCGCCGTCCAGACCGGAGCGATCTCGACGGAGGTCCTCGCCATCGGGCTCCCGATCGGGGTGCTCATGGCCGCCCAGCTCTACCTCAACGAGATGCCCGATGCCCCCTGGGACGCCCGGGTGGGCAAGCGGACCCTGGTCGTCCGCCTGGGCGAGAAGGCCCCCTGGGGGCTGGGGGTCCTGCTGGCCGGCGCCTACCTCTCCCTGATCGGGCTCGTGGTGGCCGGTTGGTTGCCGCTGCCGGCCCTGCTTGGCCTTGCTACCGTCCCGATGGCCATCTGGACCCAGGCCCGCGTCCACGCGGGCTGGCAGGACCCAGAAGACCTGGTCACCGTCCAGAAGGTCACCCTCCTCATGCACGCGGTCACCGGAGCCCTCATCACGGGTGGCGTGTTGCTGGAGGTGCTGGCATGATGCGGATCGAGCTGCCGTGCGAACGTGAGGTCGGCCTGGTGAAGGACCGGATCCTCGAGGTCCGACCGGAGGTCCCGGGCATCCCCGACGAGTGGGTGCGCGAGTTCCTCACCGACGGCAAGTACGTCCGGTCCAGGATGCTGTTCCTCTCTTACTACGCGGCTGACGGGGACCTGATCACCGACCGGGTCGTCGACGCGGCGGCCGCCATCGAGCTCATCCACGCTGCCAGCCTGGTCCACGACGACATCCTCGATGACGCCGAGACCCGGCGTGGGCTCTTGTCAGCGCCCGTCCTCATCGGCGATCCTCTCTCGATCCTCTTCGGCGACGCGTTGTTCACCGAAGCTTTCTGGCTAGCTGCCACCCTGGGTCCCGAGGTGGCCACCCTGGCTCGCGAGAGCGTGCGTGAGATGGTCCAGGGCGAGGCCCGGGAGATCGTCCATCGGGAGGCCGAGTGGACCCCGGACGAAGCCCAGGTCGTCGCCAAGGAGAAGACGGCCAGCGTCATGGGGGCCGCGTGCGCCATCGGTGGCGTCCTGGCCGAGGCCTCCGACGAGCAGGTCGAGGGCCTCAAGCGCTTCGGGATCCAGGTCGGGGTGGCCTTCCAGGCCGTCGACGACGCCCTGGATCTTTCGGGCGAAGGCGGGGAGGTGGGCAAGCCGACCGGGATCGACGCTCGGGTCGGCGCCCCGAACCTGGCCGAGGCCCTCGGCGAGGATGGGACCACCCAGGCCCGCAAGATCGCCGAGCAAGCCGTCCTGGAGGCCCGGCAAGCCCTGGGCACCCTAGGTCACAGCCAAGGACGGGAGAAGCTGGAGAGCCTGGCCGACTTCATCGTCCACCGCAAGCGGTGACGGGTCACGGCTCCCAGGACCGTCGAAGCTCCGGGAGGTCCCGGCCAAGCATCCTCTCCAGCTCGGCCACAGACGGTTCGAACACCTCGGCCAGGGCCTCGATGGTCTCGGGCTCGGGGGCCGGGCGCTGTTGATCCTCGACCAGGACGTGGTCCCCGAGGTAGACCCGCAGGCGCTTGGGTAGCACCGCCCGGGCAGCCGTGTGCACGCGCTCGTCCGTGAGCAGCCACCCCGCCAGGCGGTTCTTGGGTTGCCCGCCGGGGTTGTGGACGGTCTCGTGGTCGACCTGGTCCATCGGTCCCGGGTCGATGTCGAGGAACCGAGCGATCTCTTGGAGCACCCTGAGGGCGTCGTGCTTGAGGTCCTCCATGAGCATGACGTGGACGTTGTCCTCCCCGAACG
>CAYREV010000135.1:0-3236 GCA_964423345.1 uncultured Balneolaceae bacterium
GGTCGCCACCGACTGTGGAGACTCCGTCACGACTCGACGGTGAATTCAGGATCGCTATTCGGTAGCGTGGAACGGCCATCGGATCGTGAGGCCGAACGTTCGTCGGTCGCTCAGGCACCCATGTTCGCCACTTTCTCGGCGAGTTCGGCGTCCAAATCGGCGTGTTGGTGGACAATCTTCCACTCGCCGTTCTCCTTCCGGTAGATGTTCGTCGCCCGGTGCTCCCAGGTAATCGGTTCACCCGCTAAGGTCGCCGACAGCGACTCGGTGCAGAGTTCGTATGCGAGGTCGCCGGTGACGCGGATGAGCTGGTCCTTCCGGGTGGCCGTGCCATCCGTACCCGCTGCCGCGACTCCCTCCATAGACCCACTGATGGCGTCCCAGCCCTCCTCCCGTCCACCGAGTTCGGTCATGGTCGTCACGTCGTCCTCGTGTGACCAGATCTCCGCCATGGGACCGGCATCCCCGTTCAATATCTCTTCCAGTGCACTGTAGAACTGGTCGGATGCAGCTCGGACGTCGTCTTCAGCCGCTACGCGTTTTGTGGACATTACAAACCTCACACTAACGACGACTCGCGAGTAAATATACTACATAGATCATGTGCTATCTCGTATAACCATATTTCGTAGACTTCAGCCAGTCTGGGGCGCGAGTCTCACTGACTGATTCTGTCCGTTTCGGTCCTAGTTAGGAGATGAGCCGCTGTATGTTTCGGTACCAGACCGTTCGTACTGTCTTTGGATGCAAGACTCGCGCCCTCTATTCAGCATGACTCCTGAACCCTCTCACCGCTTGAGGGTTTCAACACGGCCGATTATACGTATGACAGTGTTGGGTTTTGGCATGGCCACGGTCAGTTCACGCGAGGCAGTCGCGTACGCGCTCAGTCGAGAAATGGCGATTCTCTACGCCGTCGTTGTTTTCGGATACGTCGCGATACTTCTGGGTGGCTTCTTCGCCTCAAGTGGAGCAATCCGCGGCGGCGGAGCGGGGCTTGTGCGGCAACTTCTCGCGGCAATTCTGTTTCTCGTCGGGTTCGTGGGTGTCCTCGGTGGACTCATCGGATTCGTGTACAAAGTCATCGCAGACGCCAACAGTGTGGCACGCGACTGAACATCGCGGCTCTGTTGAAACCCTCAACAGTTGATACAACGGTCGTGCAGAATACAGAGTATATTCAGCAATGGCTCATGGCGATGAGTCACTGGAATAGTCACCGAGTCACTATTCGTCGGCATGAGCGTCCAGCAATATGTGGCCACACACGAGTGGTGAAAAGGAAGTTGGTCGCCCGGATCGAGATCGCACTTACTGTTATTGACGCGGATGCCGGGACCGACCCAACAGGAGGCCGTCAAGAGAGATCGACTGTCCGCTCGAACGTCTGTATCGCATCGTCGCTGCCGGCTACGAACACCTCGTCCTCCTGGTCAACCCACGTGGATTCGTCAGTGAGAACTTTGCCAGCCCGTACAATACCGACCACTGTCCAGTCGCGGTTCGGATCCTGACGGATCGCGGCGAGCTGTTCACCCGCGAAGGAAGCCCCCGACGTCCGGACGAGCCGGATCTGGTTCACGGGAGATATCACACGCTCGCCGTGGACCTCCGCGGCGACCAGCCTGGCACACACACGCTGGACGGACAGCGTGTAGTCCGCGCCGGCCCGAACGGCGGCGGAGGTCTTCTCCGCATCCGTGATCCGAGCGAGGATTTCGACCTCTGCCGACAACGACCGTGCCATCGCCACCGTCATCAGGGCCGAGGAATCGTCGTCGACAGTCACGATGAGAGCAGTGGCCTCTTCGATGCCCGCTGCACGGAGCGTCTCCGGTTCAGTTGTATCGCCGACGACATCGGGATTGGCGTCCGGATCGTCGTCGATGGTCGTCACAGCCGTGTCCGCCGTGAGGCTTTCGACGGCTGCGGATCCGCCTTCTCCGAGTCCTGCAATGATCACAGTGGAATGTGCCGTGTCACTCGGTTCCCTCAGTCCCGCGATCTCTCTGGCGAAGGATGTGATCTCGGACACTGGACCGGCCACCAAGAGGACCGTATTCGGCGTGAGGCGGTCCTCGGGCGCAGGTGGGAGACGCAATTCTCCGTCGAACCAGCCGGCCACAAGGGTCAGATTCGGATGTTCGGCCACCGGAGACTCGTCGACGCGGACACCGTGTAGGGGGCTGTCGCGGCGGACCAATACCTCTCGGATACCGATTGCGTCGTTCTCGACGTCGACCTCAACCGCGACGGGTGTTGTCGCCTTCTCGGCAAGTTGTTGCCCGATGAGAGCGTGGGGAGCGACGCTCCGGTCGACGCCGACCTCCATCAGTGCCGCCTTGCGACGGGTCGAGGCGGTAAAACTAACGACATTGAGATCCTCGTTTGCTTCCAGTGCTGTCAGGACGATACTCGCGGTTCGATCGCCTGCGTCTGTGATGAGCAACTTCGCACGCTCGATAGTGGCCCGATTGAGGTCATCGCGGTCCTCTGGATCACCGTGGATGGTCTGGTAGCCGTCGTCAGAGAGCCGCTTCGCTTCGTCCTCCTCTGACTCCAGGAGAACGTACTGGACGCCCAACTCCTCGAGCTCGTCGAGCAGTACCTCCGTGTTGCGCTGGTATTCCGCGAGGACGACGTGGTCGTTCTTGGCGGAAAGGCGGTCGTCGAGGTTGAGTGGTGTCCGTTCGAACAGTGGGATGACGAGTACTCGTAGCGTCACGAAGCCGATGACGACACCGGTGACCTGCATTGTGATCATCATCGTGTTCATAATAGGCGTCGACCAGGGAGAATCAGACCCGTATCCGGTCGTTGTCATGGTTTCGACAACGATCTGTGCCGAGTGGAACAATGACTGCTGGTCCCCCTCAAAGTAGCGCATTCCCGCATTGTACAGGAGAGTGTAGGCAAGAATGATCGTGGTGAGGCCAACGACGTAGACGAGGAGGAGCCGCTGGCGTCGAGTGAAGCGCTTTGGTGGGAGCCTATCCAGGAGTTCATAGGTTCTCATGGGTCGTGAATCGGCCTTTGGGTCCTGTCACTAAAAGCCGAAAGGCCCCAACGAAAGGGGGTGTCAAAGTTGGAGGGACTGTGGAGTGCCCGGACGTACCGCTCCTCGCCATCATCGACACACGCCCGAGGGTGAAATTTCGAGCCTGAAGTACACGTGGCTCCCCGACGTGATCGGTCAGTTCCAGAACGAGGTGAACGCTATGCGCGACGAACAGACT
>CAYREV010000136.1:0-3152 GCA_964423345.1 uncultured Balneolaceae bacterium
CTGGCTCCGATCTCCAGAGATGGCACGGAGATCGCCGTCCAGGTCGATGACGGCAGCCAAGCTGCCGGGATCCTGAGCGTAGCCGATGGACTCGTGGAGGGCCTCCATGTGGTCGTCGCCCTGCTGGTCGATGAGCATGGCCAGACCGCCGCCGGCAGCGTAGCCGACGGTCCGGTTGTCGCCGAGGTAGGTGTCATCGCCCCCGAGGTCGACCAGGAGGCTTGGCAAGGGCTCGCCCCCACCCTCACACGCACCGAGGAGGAAACAGAGCGGCGAACCCGCCACCGCCTGGTCGGAGGATCCGGCCGAGGCCGAGCGGGCGATGGTCCCGTTGTAGACGGTGTCTTCACCGAAGGTGAGCGTCAGGAGGGGTGGATCCTGGACCTCGGCGGGCTGGCCGAAGAGGAGGAGATCCTGGGATGTGGAGGCTGCGTTCAGGAAGAACAGGGGGAGGTAGGCCAAGCTGGGGATCTCCCGCCAGGTGGTGTTCACCTTCCCCACCCGGATCGTGTCATCACCGACGGGGTCCGGCGCACCGCTGGTGCTGGCCTGGACGGCGGTCTTGAACAGGAGGTTGTCGCTCTGACCGATCGAGATCGAGCCTCCATCGGCGCCGCGCTTGATGTCGCGCATGTACCAGGCTTCGACAGCCTGCCAGCCGGAGACGTTGATCGTGGACGGTGTGGCCTCTGCACGGTTCCCGTTGAAATCTTCACCGACCGGGACCGGGAGATCCTCTGGACCCCCGATGTCCACCAAGAGCCCTCCGAGGCGATCGGGGGTGGGATGGCCCAGCCCTGACACCAGTTGGACGAGGAGGTACTGGTGGACGGCGGTGGTCCCGTGACCTGTGAGAAGATCGTCCAGGTGGTAGGCATCGTGCCCGCCGGTGTCGAGCAGGACACCCTGGCCGTGGCGGGCGAGGTGGGCGCTCCCAGCGCCTCCCGCGAAGAAGGGGATGCCGGAGACGTTCCCATCGGGCAGCTGGGCCCATCCCTGGGCCTCGGCCTGGGCGGCGTACCGGTCGTTGCCGGCCAGATCCACCAGCGCCGCGTGGCCCCAGGCCTGGCTGGCGCCTTGGGCCATCACGCTGCCGAGGTAGTCGTCGTCGCCGTCGGCGTCGACGAGCAGGCCCAGGGCCAGGCCGCGGGCCGAGCCCTGGATGACCTCGCCGGTGTCCAGGTAGGTGTCGTTGCCGCCGGCGTCGACGACCATGGCGGCCATGGGCAGCCCGGTGGGGATGCCGTAGTGGGCCTCGGTCGCCTGGTCGGCCAGGAGGGCCGCGATGAAGGGGCCCATCCCGAGGGGATCGTTGCAGACGATGCCCGGTGGCGGGCAGAACTGGTCCTCCTCGTCGGTGAGGGTCTCGACGATCAGGGGACCGGTGCTGCGGTCGACGGCGTCGACCTGGACGCTGATGCCGCCGGCGTCGATGCCGCCGGCGTTGTTGTGGTAGACGTCGTCCCCGCCGGGGTCCAGCACGATCATGTGCCAGCCTGGCTGGGCGACCGGATCGGTGTCCTCGGCCGTGACGTTGGGGTCGGCGAAGGTCTCCTCTTCGGGGCTCCCGGTGGGAAGGGTGAGCGAGCTCAGGCTGACGTTGGCGTCGGCCCCGACCTGGTCGAGCACGCTTCGGGTGGTGTTGGCCAGCTCGCTGACCGTGGAGCGGGCCTGGGGCTCGCCGCCCAGGGTCTTGTCGAAGGTGTCGTCACCGGGGGTGCCGACGACGATCAGACCCAGGGGATCGCTCCAGGGCCCGGGACCGATCGTCTGGCCGGCCGGGCTGTCAGCGATGATCTGGTAGGCCTCGTGGGCCGCGGCACGGGCCTGGTCGGCGGCGCGCCGGACCTCCTGGACGGCTTGCTCGGCCTCGCTGGGATCCTGCTCGGGGTCCTCGTGGCTGGCGGCGGTGGCCAGGTGGGGCAGGGCGTCGGCCACGGCGTGTTGGTAGCTGGCCGTGGCGGCGACCATGGGCGCCAGGGCGTCCCGGTAGGCCGGTGGGAGCTGGTCGACGGCGGTGTCGACCCGGGGCTCCAGAGCGTCGACGGTCTCCGGGGAGAACCCCAGAGCACCGTAGAGATCCAGCATGCCCTCGGTCAGGGACGGCACGGCCAGGGTGAAGGCGACGGGCTCCTGGTCGTCGATGGCCGGGGCCTGGTCCCAGACAGGATGATCGCGGTACTGGTTGAGGGTCGCCATCTCCTGGTCCAGGGCGTGGGCCATGGTGACCGCGCCCAGGGTGCTGGCGCCCTGCTGCTCGGTGACCATCAGCTGGGTGGCGATGCCGTGGGCGGCGACGATGTGGCCCAGGGCCAGGTCCAGGTCCTCGGGCAGCGGGGGCAGGCTGTCGACGTAGGCGATGTCCTTGTCGCCGGCGGCGGGGTGGGTGAGCGCGGCGAGCTTGAGGGGGACCGCCTGGTCGATGGTGATGGGCTCGATCGTGTCCGGTGCTGCTCGGAGGAGCGGGGCCAGGCGGGGCATGATGGTCCCCTCGGCAGCGTTGGACGATCGAAGATGCGGGAGCAGGCGAGCGATGGTGGCCCTGTCCGTGCTGGCGGGCTCGGTGTGGACCCCATCGGTCGCCTGATCTCCGCTGTCCCCAGCCTTGCCGGTGTCCAACCCGGTGGCCTGGTCGGTCTCAGTGCTTGCGGCTTGATCGCTGGTCGCTCCATCGTCGTGGTGGTACACCGCCAAGGGCACCGCCACGCTGGAGACGAGGAAGAGGATGACCAGGGGTAGGACGATCTTCTGGTTCATGACTGAGCCCGCCGGGCCGAACGACCTTCGGAGGGGGTTTAAAGATTGTGGTGAGGCTGTGTTCAGGTGCCTCTGCGCTTCCGGCGTCCAGACCAGTTTAGAGCCGCCAGAACGGCGATCCAAAGGACCCAGGTCGGGCCCGGGATCCGGTCGGGATCGGTCGTCGATCCGTCGCCCTCGAGGCCAGGTGTCGTCGACCCGTCGGACACGGTCACGTTGACCGTATGGGTGGCCTCGTCGCTGCTCAGGACCAGCGTGTGACGGCCGGGGTCGAGCTCCAGGTCGACCTCGTCGCTGGGCCCGGAGCCCCGCCAGACCTCGTCCCCGTCGACCGTGAGCGTGGCCGGGTCCGAGGTCCAGATCCGCGCCGTGATGCGGGGCTCGACGACCTGGCC
>CAYREV010000137.1:0-3148 GCA_964423345.1 uncultured Balneolaceae bacterium
ACGCTAGGCGTGGTGTCGGGGGTGGCAGAACCAGGTGCGGGGACCCCGGGGTTGCTCTCGCCGCCGTCCTTCAGGACCTCGTCGACCTCGTCTTGGAGCTCACCGGAGCTCGCGGCCGCCCCAGCTAGGACCGTGAGGCTCGCCAGGGCTACCACGATAAACCATCGCATGGTGAGAGCGACGATTCCAGGTATAAAAAAGTTTCTGGTGGGTTCGTCAAATTCAACCGGACCCTTGCCAGCCGCTAGCCAACCCCGTATCGTCCACACGGACGTCCCACGTGGCCCCTGGCGGCCGGGACGGGTGTTTCTCGACCCGGAGCCGCCGCCACGGGCCGTCCAGGACCTGCAACGCCAGGATCACGTCGGAGGCGTGCTCCACCGCTGGTCCTCCCAGCGGCCGGTGGCGACCTCCCTTGCCTCGGACCTGGTTGGTCACCAACGCCACCCCGCCGCCGTCCCGGGCGCCGGCCCTCAGCCGGTGGAGCTGGACGAGCACCCGGCGCAGCGCGTCGGTGCTGGCCATCTGCTCGAACCGGTACAGGTAGGCCAGGCTGTCCAGGACCACCGCCTGGACCTTGCCCCGCTCCAGGAGGCCGCAGGCCCGGTCGACGGCCTCGTCCTGGTCGTCCATGTCCGTGGGCCGAGCCACCAGCAAGCCGTCGCGGCGGTCGCCGAGGATGGCCCTGAGCCGGCTGACGTGAGGACGTTCTGGCAGGATCAAGGCTGCAGGCCGCGTGGCCCGGGCCAGGGTCAACCCGACGGTCGTCTTCCCGGCGCCCGACGGTCCGTGGACCTGGATCAGGCTCCCGGCCGGCAGGCCGCCCCAGTCTTCGTCGATCGGCTCGATCCCGCTGGCCACGAGCGCGTCCACGGGGCCTGGTCCGAGACCGCAGGTATCAGGCTTGTCCGGTACCAGCAGCCGGTCGGGTCGTGGCCGCCGGTCTGACGGGTGCCTTATATATGACCAAGGGAGGCTGTCAGGGGTTGGACCGACGGTTTATTTGGCCGAGACCCACCATGTACGGGTGTGCCTGCCCCGGTGATCGCGGTCGCCACGCAGGACTTCGAGGTCTACCACGACCTGGTGAGGTACCTGCGGGCCAACGAGGTGCCCTTCGAGACGCTGGACCCGGAAGAGCCGGTGCCAGGTCACGTCGACGTCGTGATCACCACCGAACCGGAGGTCGAGGACATCGCCCATCCGGCGGTCGTCGCCTTCACGACACCGCACGGCTCGGTCGAGGAGGCCGTCGGCTACCTCAAGGGGGTCGGCGAGGTCACCGACCTGGTCATCGGCATCGATCCCGGCGAGCGGCCCGGCGTGGCCGTCCTGGCCGACGGGCACATCCTCTCCTCCCGGCAGGTGGCCGACCCGGCCCGGGTCGTGGCCGTCGTCGAGGCCACCGCCGGACGCTTCACCGATGCCGAGGTGATCGTCCGCGTCGGCCACGGCGCGGCCACCCTGCGAGACCGCATCGTCAACGGGCTCCTGGATGCCGGCTTCTCCGTCCAGCTCGTCGACGAGACCTCCACCAGCCCGCCCCGGCGTCGGCTCCACGGCGAACGTGACCAGGTCGCCGCCCGGACGATCGCGCTCACGCCGGGGATCCCGATCTACAGCCGGCGGCAGATCGACGTCCCGCCCGGCGAGCTCCGTGAGATCCAGCGCCGCTCCCGGATGGCTGCCCAGGGCGAGGTCACGATCTCCACCGACCTGGCCCGCAAGGTCGCCACCGGCGCGCTCTCCCTTGCCGAGGCCATCGAACGCCAGCAGGCCAAGCAGGTCGGTCGCAGCTGATGACCGGTCCCCAGCTCGAGCCCGTGCACGGCATCGACGCTGTACGCCAGCTGGCCCACCGGGTCTACGAGGACCCGGTCAACCGGGCGGCCACCGGCTGGTTCGACGAGGCCGACAAGGAGGAAGCGATCGAGGCCCTCGTCGGTCTCTGGGAGCGCCGCTTCGAGGCCGGCTGGTCGGTGCACCGGATCCTCGTCGACGGCCAGCTGATCGGCTTGGCCGGCCACGGCCCGCTGGATGAGCCCGACCGCCCGCCGGGGCTGGCCGTCTACCTGCTCGAGACCGGTCGCGGTCGGGGTTGGGGGACGAGGATCGCCCAGCGCCTGGTCGACCAGGCCCGCAAGGCCGGCGTCGAGACGATGGAGACCGTGGCCCACGCGGACAACACGGCCTCGCACACGATGCTCGAGCGCGTCGGGTTCCAGGCCACCGGTCCCTGCACGGCTGAGTGGGCCGTCGAGTCTGGGGAGGCGTGGGTCACGTTCGTCAACGAGCTCGACGACCGACGGTGAGCCCGGCCGGTTGCAACCTAGCAACGAGGGTGGAGGGCTCAACCACCGCTACGTGACGACCGTTGACCCTTGAGCCAACCGTTATGCGGGCCCGGCCTAGTGGAAGACCACGGAGGCTGACGCCTCCGGGAGGTACCAGACATGAAGCAAGCATTCATCCTAGCGGTAGCGCTGACCGCCGCCCTGAGCGTCCCGATGGTCGCCACGGCGACGCACGAGTCCAGCGACTGCTCGCCGACGGCCAGCGAGGCCGATGTCGAGGCCGAGGGCTACGCTGTGTTCGTCGACGACCACGTCCTGCCGGACGACGTCAGCGTCTGGATCTACCAGGAAAGCAACGGGCTCGACGGCATCCAGCGCGGTGACTCGGTCGCGACCGACGAGGCCTGTGGCCACGGCGCGGACACCATCATCTTGTGAACGCTACCGAGCCGCGGGGGCGGGGCCGCCGGCCCCCTCCTTTCTACCCTTCTTCTCACCATCGATCGGCCACCTCCCGGAGCGAAAGCTCTATACCTCACCTGCGGGTAGTTGAGCCCCGGAGCAGGAGGGTGGCCAACGGTTCCCACGCTTCGCGTGGTTCGAACTGAGGAAGGTCCCCACTCCCCAAGGGACGGGAACCGGCTCACGCCGGGCGGGGGAGACCCCGCGGGTCGGAGCAGAAACGCCACCACCAGCGTCATGGGATGACGGGGATCCAAGCCCCAGACGTCGGCGCTGGAGCGGGTGAAACGGCCTAGACCCCCCGGAGCAAGTCCAAACAGCCCGACGACGTACCCTTGCTGAGGGCAAGTAGGACGCGCAGGTGGATGCCACCAACCGGCCGCTTGATCTGG
>CAYREV010000138.1:0-3146 GCA_964423345.1 uncultured Balneolaceae bacterium
TGTCCTGGCGGTGCACCTCCTCGGCGACCGGCATGACCTTGTCCTCGGCGAACTGGCGGAAGGTCTGGCGGACCATCTCCAGGTCCTCGGGCAGGTGCATCGGCAGGTGGGGGTCCGCGATGACCTCGTCACCGAGCGCGCTGAGGAAGGCGGTGTCGCGGCCGGCGCTGACGGCCTCGGTCACGTCGTCGGCGAACAACGCCTCCCGCGTCGCGTCGTCGAGGCCCCAGTCCTCGAAGCGCCCCACGGTGCGCGAGGTGATGTCGGCGTGCACGTCGGCCGCCCAGGCCAGCGCCAGCCGGCCCTCGAGCTCGCCGTGCTCGCCCCACTCCAGCAGCGACTCCGCGGCACGCACCGACGAGGCCACCGACGCGAGGTCGTAGAGCACCGACTGCCGCTCGTCCATCAGCGAGACGCTGACGCGGCCGTCCTTCTCGCACAGCGCCGCGAGGTGGTCGGCGGCGGCGTCGATCGCGCTGCGCAGGGCCTCGGTGATGGTGCGGGCGGAGTCGAGGTGCGACACGGGCGACCTTCCGGGAACGGGTGACGGTGGGGAGTGCAGGCAGTGAAGTGCAGTGTGTCCCACGGCGTCGTGCGCGCGCCAACCGCGCCGTTGTCGATGTCCGGTTCAGACCACCGTGCGCAGGCGCGCGACCGTCCGCCGACCCATCGACACCAGTGCCGGGTCGTCGACGACCGGCCCCTCCTTGAGCAGGTACAGCGCGATCGCGGCTGCCCACGCGATCCCGCGCCGCCACGTCGCGTCGTCCACCTCGCCGTACGCGGCCCGGAAGGTCGGGTGGGCCGCGACGGGCAGCGTCCACCAGGCGGTGGCCAGGTCGGCGGCGGGGTCGCCGGCCGCGATGTCCCCCCAGTCGACGACCGCGTGCAGCTCACCGTCGTGGGCCAGCTGGTTGCCGGGATGCAGGTCACCGTGGATCCACGTCGGAGGGCCGGCGTGGGCCGGCGCGTCCAGGCCGAGCTGCCACGCTGCATGCAGCACCGCCACGGCGTCGCCCTCGCCCCGTTCGGCGAGGGCCTCCATCGCCGCGTCCGTGCGGACGGCCCGCTCCGCCAGGGGAATGCTGCGGTAGGGGTTGTGGGGGGCGTCAGCGGGCGCGGGCACGTGGAGGGCGGCGAGGAATCCGCCGAGGGTGGCGGCGTGCTCCTCGGGTTCGAGTGGCGGGTAGGCGAGGTCGCTGCGTTCGCCCGGGAACCAGGGGACGATGCTCCACGGCCAGGGCCAGTCCCCGCCGGGCTCACCCGCGTGCACCGCGACCGGCACGGCAACGGGCAGCCCCCCGGCGATCGCCGGCAGCCAGGTCAGCTCGTTGACCACGAGGCCGACTGCGGTCCGCCGTCGGGGCAACCTGACCGCGAGGTCGCCGCCCAGCAGCCAGTGGGTGTTGTCCCAGCCCGTCGGGCCGGGGACCAGCGGCCGGTCGGCGAGGTGCGGTGCCTGCTCGCGGAGGAGCTGCCGGACGGTCGTCTCGTCGGCACGGGGCGCGTTGCGCGAACCGGGCGACCGCGGCGCCTGCATCGGTGTCAGTCGCGTGCGACGAGGGCCGCTCCCAGCGCACCACCCTCGTCGGCCAGCTCGGCCGCGCGAACCTCGACCTTGGCCGGGACGAGGAACAGGCTCGGCCGCATGGCCGACTCGACCCGGTGCAGGAACGACGAGCCCAGCTTGTCGGCGAGCCCACCGCCGATGACGACCCGCTCGACGTCCAGGAGGTTGACGGCGCTGGCGATGCCGGCACCCAGTGCGTCGATGCCCTCGTCGACCAGGTCCGCGATGAGCGGGTCGCCCTTCGCCAGGGCGTCGCGGACCACGCCCGACGTCATGCGGTTGCGACCCTTCTTCTCGATCAGGGTGGGCACGATGGTCTCGGTGCCGGCGGCGATGGCGCGCTCGACCGCGTTCTCCATCGCCCGACGGCCGGCATATGCCTCCACGCACCCGCGACGACCGCACGGGCAGACCGCTCCCCCGACCTGCACGACCGTGTGCCCGAACTCGCCGGCCCCGCCGAAGGCGCCCTCGTAGGGCTCCCCGCCGAGGATCAGGCCGGCCCCGACGCCGGTGCCGACGAAGATGACCAGCAGGTCGTCGGCGCCGCGGCCGGCACCGAGCCTGTGCTCGCCGCGCGCGGCGGCCGTGACGTCGTTGACGACCCGGACGGGCCGGTCCAGCCGCTGCTCCAGTCCGGTCTGCAGCGAGAAGCGCTCCTCCCAGCCGGGCACGTTGGAGGCGCCGCCCACCGTGCCGTCCATGACCACGCCCGGGGTGCCGACGCCGATCGCGTCCACCTGGTCGAGGTCGAGTCCTGCGTCGCCCACCGCGTCGTTGACGGCGGCGTCCATCACCTCCAGCACGTTGGTCCGGTCACCGTCCAGCGGGGTGCGCATCTTCGCCGAGCCCAGCCGTTCGTCGTCGTCGGACAGCACGACCACCTGGATGTTCGTGCCACCGAGGTCCACGCCCACGGTCGTCATCGTCACCGGCTCCTGCTCGTCGCGGTTGGGTGCCGACCGTAGTCAGAGCCGGTCAGCGTCGAGCACCTGCAATCGGACCTGGCCGCGGGCCGCGAGCTTGCCGTCCTCGCGGGCCACCTCCACCTGCCACAGGTGCTGGAGGCGCCCGACGTGCACCGGCGTGGCCGTCGCCACGAGGCGCCCCTCCCGCGTGGCGCGCAGGAAGTCGGTGGTGTTGGAGACCCCGACCACGATCCTGCCGTCGGCCAGCACGCGCATCGCCGCCGCCACCGACGCCAGCGTCTCCACCATCGAGCAGTACACGCCGCCGTGGACGATCCCGTAGGGCTGGTGGTGCTGCGGCCCGACCACGACGTGCGCCTCGACCCGGTCGGGCGACAGCAGGTCGAACCGGAGGCCGAGGGCATCGTCGACCCACGGAGCCCCCGGGACCTCCTCCCAGTCGAGGTCCTCGAGGTCGTAGCCCTCGACACGTGGACGGTGCTGCACGACGGTTCCTCCCTGGTGGCGCCGGGCCCGACCCTACGGCGTGCGGTCGTCCACGAGGGCCACCCGCAGCTCCCCCTTGGCCGCGAGCTTGCCGTCGTCGCGGGTGATGCGGACGTCCCAGAGGTGCTGGGTACGGCCGAGGTGGATCGGCGTGGCCACGG
>CAYREV010000139.1:0-3120 GCA_964423345.1 uncultured Balneolaceae bacterium
CAACGGAGGCACCTAGCGTGGCAGCCAGCCTACAGCTCCTCGACGCCGGCGACACCGAGATCTCGCTGGACAACACGAACCCCACCGACTTCGGCACCGTCGGCAGCGGATCCACGAGCCCGCCGGTCGAGCTCAAGGTCAAGAACGACGGTGACGAGAAGGTCTTCTTCGTCAAAGTCCGCGCCATCAAGCACCCGAGCGCCCAGGTCGGGGACGAGGACCACACCTTCGCCGTCACCGAGTTCAGCACCACCCAGAACGGCGACTACGTCGACGAACTCGACCTCACCGACGAGCTCGCCGTGGGCGCCACAGCCTCGTTCTGGGTGCGGTGGGTCGTGCCAGCGGATGCCCCGTCCGGCGATGTCGTCTGGGCGATCGAGGCCATCGGGGCGGAGACGTGACAGCAAGGACGTGAGAACATGGTAGATCCGGTCATCGAGTGGTACGAGAGCACGGGCGCAGGAACCCCCCTGTCGTCGCACGACTACGGGACGGTGGACGCCGGCGCCGAGAGCGCGATCAAGACGTTTTTCGTCTACAACAACAAGGGCGGCACCGGCGCCTCGACGGCGACCGACGTCAAGTACACGACCTTCGACGACGCCAACGGGGGCGAGACCGAGGATGTGGTCACCGAGAAGTGGCTCCAGGTCGAGATCAAGTCCGACAACGGGACGGGCGTGACCGATCCGGACGGCGGGTTCAAGGCCGTCGGCGGCAGCACGGATGCGAACAAGAAGGACCTCTCCACCTGGGAGATCGAGAACGACACCTACCTGGAGATCGACACCAAGGTGGTCGTCCCCGCCGATCCCGACGCCGGGCAGCGCAACTTCGTCCAGAGGGTGGAGTACAAGTTCACTTAGGTGCGCCCCATGGTGGCTCCCCACGAGCTCGTCGGCGGACGCAACGGAGGTGTGCCCAGCCCGTGGCCTCCACGCCGCTACGGCTGGTTGGCCCGCTACACCGACGGCTCGGTCCTGCACGAGATCTACGACAAGCCGCCCCTCACCCCGTGGGAGGACGTCGAGCGCGAACGCCTGTCACTGCTCGAGCTGGTGGACCTGTGGCCCACCGGCGAGGGCACGGTCCTCTCCCTGGACGTGGACGAGGGCACCTTCATGCTCCGGGGCCGGCGCCTCGAACTCTCGATTGGGGCACTGCCCATCACCGGCCGGGACGGCCGGTACACCGACGTGGTCCAGCACAAGGAAGCCCACAGCGACTATCAGCCCGGCCACGGGTCGACCACGGTGCTCGACGCCCACGTCATCGGCTACCGGCGCGAGCTGCCCGAGCTCGACGCCCGCGTGCTCCTGCGCTTGGACATCGCAACCCGTCAGATCGGCATCGACGTCAAGCTCCGCCCCAAGCCAGCCCTTCCCGGCGACCCCAACGACGTGCGCGTGTTCCTCGACGGCCAACGGGTCTCCGGCGAGGCGGCCTTCCGGGAGGCCACGGCCCCGCCGGGGGTGGGGTGAGCTGGCCGACCAGACGCTGACCACCGACAAGGACGCCTACGTCGACGAGGCCAGCCCGGACTCCAATTTCGGCGGCGGCGCATCGCTGTTCATCCGCAGTCAGGGCGGGATCCTCGGCGATGGCGACCGGCGCGTGTACGCCAGCTTCGACCTCTCACAGCTGCCCGACGATGCCGCCGAGATCCTGTTCGCCAGCCTCAACCTCACCCCCGAGGACACCAGCACCCTCCAACGCGACCTACGATGCCACGAGGTCACCGGCGCGTGGACCGAGGCCGGGATCACCTGGAACACCCAACCCGCCACCGGCACCGACCACGGCACCCAGCCCAGCGACGAGAGCCTCCACACCTGGGACGTCACCAGCACCGTCCAGGCCGCCTTCCCCGGCGGCCGCGTCGAGTTCCGGCTACGCGACGACAACGAGGGCAGCTCCAGCGGACCCGAGCAGGAGTATGCCAGCCGCGAGGGTACCGGCACCGCGCCCGAGCTCGAAATCAGCTTCAAACGCAAGGCCACCGCCAACCTGGCCAGCACGGTCACGGTGTCCAAGAACAAGTTCGCCGACCTGACCACCAGCCTTCTGCCCAGCGTGGACGGCAAGCGGTTCAGCGGGTTCCGCCGCCACGCCCTGCTCGACGCCGGCGGCGGTGCGACCCAGCCCGAGGACATCGCATACGACGACGCCCGCCACGCCCTGTGGGTGGCCGACTTCTTCGCCAAGACCGTCCGCCGGTACCACCCGGACACGCTGGTCCTCGAGCAGGCCTACGACGTCTCCCCCTTCGAGCCCGGCGGGATCGCGTACGACGGCACCGACCTGTGGATCAGCTCCGGCAGCACCATCAAACGGTTCAGCATCGGCGCCACCGAGCTCACCGAGCAAGCCAGCTTCGAGCCGCAAGAGGGCAAGTTCGCCACGGGCCTTGCCTGGGATGGCACCAACCTCTGGAGCTTCGACTTCGACTTCGGAGAGGTCTACAAGCACAACATGGACGCCACGCTCAGCGTGGCCGAGACCCACGAGCCGGGCCGCGAGCTCTGGGGCATCGTCTTCCCCACCGACGCCGAGGATCCCTACCTGCTCGAGCACACCGGTGGGACCTGGTGGATCCGCCGGCGAGCCGTGACCGACTTCACCCAGCAAGCCGAGTGGCCCTACACCGGCGACGGTGACCAGCGCCCCTTCGGCTTGGCCTTCGTCCCCGGCACTGAGGCAGGCCGGCTGTTCAACAGCGAGGAGGACAACGGCGACGTGCTCGAGCGCGCCGGCCTGCTACTCGCATCGACGGTGACGCTTGGCAAGCTGATCGGCGAGGCAGACCTCGCGAGCACCGTCCAACCCGCCAACCTGGCCGGACAGGCGGAGTTGTCCAGCCAGGTCAAGCCCGGCAACGGCGCCGATGCCGACCTCAGCAGCACGATCACGCCCCGCCCGACGGGCGTCAGCGATCTTGAGAGCATCGTCCAGCCGGGTGGTGTGTCAGGCTCATCGGACCTGACCACGACCATCCGCCCGTCCACCTTCGAGGTCTTCGATAGAGGCCGGGCCACGGGTAGCGTTGCCCCGGTCATCGTGGTGGACAGCGACGACTTCGCTGAGATCAGCGCCGAGATCGGGAGCGAGATCACCCAC
>CAYREV010000140.1:0-3086 GCA_964423345.1 uncultured Balneolaceae bacterium
AGCATCCTGAGTGGCGTATCAGCCTGCAGACCCACAAATTTTTGGGAGTGCGATAGGTGAGTTACGAAGAGGGATCGGTTGTTATTACTGGAGCCAGTCGCGGTATAGGACGGCATATAGCACTGAGTTTTGCCGAGCATACCGATCGGCCCCTCATCTTGCTGGCGAGGACTGAAAAGGATCTGCTCCATACCAAGCAGCTTTGCAGCCAAGTCGGAGAGAATGATATTTATATCTATGCCTGTGATTTGAGGAAAGATGATGCCTTGTCCGGGGTTTCACTGCCACACGGATTTGAAAAACCGGCTATCCTTGTCAATAATGCAGGCTCTTATCTCTATAAAAAGCTGGAACATACCCGTTCGGAGGAGTTCAGGGAGCAAATAGAAACCAACCTGCTGACGGCGGTTCACGTGACCAACCACTTTCTGCCCGACATCAAAGAGATGGACCGGGGGATGGTCATCAATATTTGTTCCGTGGGTTCGCTGCAGGGGTTGCCCGAGAGCGGCGCCTACTCGGCATCCAAGCATGCCTTGCTCGGTTATACCCGTTCCCTTCGCAAAGAACTGCTTCAGTCTAGTATAGCCGTAAGTGCCATTAATCTTGGACAAACGCAATCTGCGTCCTGGAATGAGTCGGATGTGAATGCCGAATGGCTTATTGATCCCCGGGACGTAGCCGATTTATTGGTGGCGCTGACACGCCTGTCACCAAGGACCGTTGCCGAAGAAATCATCCTTACTCCTCAGCACGGCCGCGTACCGCCAATGTGATATTTCCCCTTAGAGGAAGTTCCTGCTTTTAAGACTCCAAACCCGCAAGGTTTCCAAAACCTTGCGGGTTTTAGTCTTTCGCGGATATCTGCGTTTCAATTACCTCGAAGGTGGCTTGTTTTAATATCGGTTAACGCGGCGATGGAAAAAATTCATGAGGGGCCGCACGTACGATTCATTTGTGTGCAGTTCGATGGTGTCGATTTTCATGCGCATAAAGCGATTCCGAATCGCTTCTTTCTCCTGTAAGCGTCTTTTTTTGTAGGCCGTGCGGACTTTCGGACTTGAGGTATCGACGATGACCTCTTCGCCGGTCTCGGCGTCCTTTAAAGAAATGAGTCCCAGGTCAGGCAGATCGTCTTCCAGCCGTTCATTGATCAGGATGCTTACCAGGTCGTGTTTTCGGCTCGTAATCTTGAGCTGCTTGTCATAGTCGCTATCCTGAAAGTCACTGGCCATAACCACGATGGCCTTCCTGTTCAAAAGCCGGTTTACGTAGCTGAGAGCGCCGCTGATATCCGTTCCATTGCCCTCGGATTCGGTAGTGAGCAGCTCGCGAATGAGTCGAAGTACGTGGATGCGTCCTTTTTTGGGCGGTACTACTTTTTCGATGATATCCGAGAAAAGCACCAAACCCACCTTATCATTATTCTTGATTGCGCTGAATGCCAGGACGGCGCATATTTCTATAGCAAGCTCCATCTTGTTCTGGCTGAGGCTCCCGAAGATGCCACTGGGAGAGATGTCTACGCAGAGCATGAGCGTTTGCTCGCGCTCCTCTTCGTACATCTTGATAAAAGGGCTGCCGGTTCGGGCGGTTACGTTCCAGTCTATTTGCCGGATGTCATCCCCATAGCTGTACTCCCTGACCTCTGAAAATTCCATACCCCGGCCTTTGAAAGCCGATTGGTATTCCCCGCCCATGATATTGTTGACCATACCTTTTGTGCGAATCTCAATCTTACGCACTTTTTTAAGAATTTCTTTTGAGATCATGAATCCGGAAAAATTTAGAGCTCAGGCAATACCTTGGCGGACGCAAAAATAGGTAAATGTTTCAAAAATGCAGAACCGGATTTGGCGTTTTTTTTAGCAAAATGGTAACGTTTGGCTAATGGTATCGTAAGAACAATTTTGTGTTTTGCCAACCCAAGTTTATATGCCACCATACCTAAACGATCGGCATAATGATCATCGGCAGCGACTTCAGCAGGAACCATCAGCAATACCTTTACGTTATTTGCGATTTTTCTGACGGAGATCCTAACTATATGGTGCCGGTACAGCATATCAACGAATAATTGCAGCTTGATCGTACCGAGCTCAAAAATATTCTCGAATATTTGCAGGAGCTCGGATTTAGAGACATAGCCACTATCGGCGGACCTCTTCTCTATGGTCACGTAAAGGAAACGAAAGAGGGATTATCCAATTGCAGAAAGACGGGCCCATAGAACGGCATCACGTCTAATTTATTACAACATTTCACGGTCCTGTTTAAAGATTTTGCCAAAATTTGCCTACCTTTGGCACGAAATTAATCAACAAGAACTCAACTTACCGGATCCATGATAATCGGCGTACCGAAGGAGATTAAAACGCATGAAAACAGGGTAGCGTTACTTCCCGGCGGAGTAACCAAAATGAAGCGAAACGGACACGAAGTGTTTATCGAAAAAGACGCGGGAAGGGGTAGCGGATTTGATAATGAGCAGTATATCGAGGCGGGCGCTACCATACTTGAGGATGTGGAAGAGCTTTGGCAGAAAGCCGAAATGATCATGAAGGTCAAGGAGCCGATCAAGCCTGAATATGATCGTATGCGTGAAGGCCAGATCATATTCACCTATTTTCATTTCGCTGCAGACAGGACCCTTACCGAAAAGGTTGTGGAATCGGGTTGTATTGCCATCGCTTATGAGACGGTAGAGAAAGAAGACGGTTCACTTCCCCTGCTGATACCCATGAGCGAGGTGGCCGGCCGTATGGCTGCCCAGGAAGGAGCCAAGTACCTTGAGAAAGCCACCGGCGGCCGAGGCGTGCTGCTGGGAGGCATCCCGGGCGTACCGCCCGCCAATGCCCTGATCCTGGGGGGAGGCATCGTGGGAGTGAATGCGGCAAAAATCGCTGCCGGCATGGGAGCCAACACCACGATCATGGATATCAACATGCCGCGACTCCGTTATCTGGATGAGGTGATGGATAAAAATGTGAATACCATGTTCTCATCCGAAGCTAATATCCAGCGCATGCTTCCCGATGTAGACCTTATTATCGGGGCCGTACTCAAGCCCGGAGCGAAGGCACCTC
>CAYREV010000141.1:0-3077 GCA_964423345.1 uncultured Balneolaceae bacterium
TCCTGCCAGTAGGCCAAGCTACCGGCCGGGACCGCGAAGGCGACCTCGCCGGTCTGCCCGGCCCCGTGGCGTCCCCGGCGTCCGCCGGGCCACGGGAAGAACGTGATGTCGCTGCCCGGGTGGCCCTCGGCGTCGGCGTAGAACAGGTGGTAGGTCGTGGGGTCGTCCTGGTTGACCGACCGCTTCACCAGGCGCATGCCCAGGACCCCGGCGTAGAAGTCCAGGTTCTCCTGGGGGTCACCGCAGATGGCGGTGACGTGGTGGATGCCGCCGATGCGTGGCATGGGTCTTCACCACCGGTTAGGGCAGCATCGAGGATAAGGGCATGGTTGGTGGCATCGGCCATCAAATCTCGGAGGCAAGCAAGCCCACAAGATGGGACAACGCCTCATGGTCCTCCCAGCGGAGAGGTCGGACGCCCAGCCTGGCCACGGCCTCGAGGTAGCGACTGCGCCCACCCGGCTCGGTCACGCGGAACTCGTCCCTCCTGATCTCGGCTACTGACGCATGGTGCAAGACCCAGATGTCCGGGAGCGGGAGGTCCTCCACCCGGTCGCGGAGAAGGATGAGCTCGTCGTAGGTCGTCTGCATCTTGGCACCTGCAGGCCAGTAGACGACCAGGTCGGTGATGCCCTTGGTCTGGAGGATCCGGTCGAACTTCTCGATCAAGTCCTCGCCCTGCCTGTCGTCGATATCCTCCATCAAGATCACGTGGTGACCCGCGTCCTCAAGGAGCTGCTCGATCTCGCGCCGGACATCCATCGGCGTTCGCTTAGGAGGTGGGCCTCGCTGGGGGTCCCACTGGCTAGGGCCCAAGAGGAAGACGACGGCCATGGTCCCCCTCAGGCGTAGAGCGCTTCGACCTCGTTCACCGTCTGGTTCCCGATGACCGACCGCTGGTGATCCAGGCTGTTCCGGAAGGCATCCAGCGCATTGAGCAGGGCTTCCCCCCGTTCACTGATCCGATAGCGGACGTGGACGGGACCCTCTTCCTCGGCGAGCGTCTCCGGGATGACCCACATCCCTTCACGCAGAAGCTTGAGGGAACGATCCACCTGGGCGGGGTTGAGGCCAGTGGCTACCTCGATCTCGCTGAAGCGTTTGGGCCCTTTGCTTCGGAGCAGGAGCAAGATGCGGATCGGGTGCTCCTTCCCGATGAGATCGAGCAGATGGGCTTTCATCATCTAACCTGGCTTACTAAGTGTAAGTACATAAGCTTGCTGCTGCACCTCCTTAGGTCGCCTCCCTGCTCGGTTCCGCTCCCGATGCGCGAGCCGGTACCGCTTGCAGCCCCAGGTCGTTCCTGCCACCCCCCATGTCCACCTTCAAGACCGCCGCCTGCCTTGGGCCAGCATGGATCAACGTCTGAGCCTCGTCACGCTGGCCGTCGAGGACCTGGACCGGTCGACCGCGTTCTACCAGGCCCTTGGCTGGGAGCCCGGGTTCACCAACGAAGCGGTCGCCTTCTTCCAGCTCAACGGCGTGGTCCTCTCGCTCTACCGGCGCGATCTGTTCGCCGAGGAGCTCGGCGTCGACGAGGCCACCCTCTCCCCCGGTGGCCAGGCCCTGGCCTACAACGTCCGGAGGAAGGACGAGGTCGACGAGGTCGTCGACCAGGTCAGCCACGCCGGCGGGCGCGTGCTCGTCGACCCCACGGACCGGGGTTGGGGCGGCCGGTCGGGGTACGTGGCCGACCCGGACGGTCACCGGTGGGAGATCGCCTGGAACCCGGCCTGGTCGATCGATGCCGACGGGGACATCGACATGACCCGGTCAGGCTGAGCGCCAACCGACGGCCACGGCCAGGCCCTCGATCGGGACGTCGCCTAGGCCCGGTCAACCGTGCAAGGTCTCCGACGCCTGGCGGATCTCCATGCTCTCGAACCGCTTGAGGCCCAAGAGGTCGGAGTCTCCGCTGACGATGACGTCCGCCTGGAGGGCCAGCGCGGCTTCGAGGATCCGGTTGTCGGGTGGGTCCTCTTCGATGACGTCGAGATGGGGATCCGGATCGACGACCTGGGCTAAGGCGACGAGCTGGCCGATGTAGCCGGCCACCCTCCCGGCCGAGACCTCGAACTTCTCACGGAGGACACGCCCTAGCTCGTTGAGGATGAAGACCGAGGTCCCAAGCTCGTGCTTCCCATCGATGCATGCCTCGAGCACGGCCCTTTCGTTACCATCCCAGAAGAACGCGCTGACGAGCACGTTGGTGTCGAGGAGGAGCCTCAACCCTGCACCCCGTCAGGCGCCACCAACCGACGATGAACCCGTGACAACCGAGCACGTTCTTCCAGAACCTGGGGCCCCCTCACGACGTCTCCTCCCGGAGCTCAGCGATGGCGCGCTCGACATCCTCCCTGGAGATGCCCTCACGGTCTGCGTAGCTCTGACCCCACGCCAGAAGGCGCTCCATCTCCTCGGCGTCGGGGGTCTTGATCCGCTTGAGGACGATGGTGTCGCCCTCCCCGTACACGACGAAGAGCTGGCCCGGCTCGAGGTGGACCTTCTCCCGCACAGACTGCGGGATGACCACCTGGCCACGGGTGGAGACACGTGTCGTCTCGACCTCAGACATGGTAAGATAGTAAGAACATCTTACTACTTATGGGTTGCCTGGTCCCCCTTGGCGCCGGAGAGCTGAGGACCCAACCTGGTCGATCGATGCCGACGGGGACATCGACATGACCCGGTCAGGCTGAGCGCCAACCGACGGCAACGGCCAGGCCCTCGAGCTGGTTCCAGCAGAGCTCGACCGGTCCCTCGGGGGTCTGGACGGTGGCCGTCCCGTCGCCGATCTCGACGATCTCCAGATCCTCGAAGGGCACGGTGAGGCCGGTGCCGATGGCCTTGGCGGCGGCCTCCTTGAGCGTCCAGCCGACGGTGGCACCGGTGGCCTGGTCCAGGCAGGATCCCTCGATCTCCTCCAGCTCTGCCGGCGTGAACGTCTGCTCGAGCCACGCCTGGTCTCGGGCCTCGATGCGTTCCAGGTCCACGCCGACCTGCTGCTCGGCATCCGCGGTGGCCAGGGCCAGGCCGTGCCCGTGGGTGATGCTCACGCTGCCGGGGGCCTCCACCGG
>CAYREV010000142.1:0-3066 GCA_964423345.1 uncultured Balneolaceae bacterium
CTGGGACGCGAACTCACCGGCATCCAGGCCTTCAAACCCCGCGGAAACGACTAAAGGCTTTCTATCCCAACTCCTTCTTCAGTTCCCGGGCGATGATCATGCGCTGCACTTCGGAGGTGCCCTCGCCGATGGTCATCAGCTTGGCGTCGCGCATGAAGCGCTCCACGTGGTACTCCTTGATATATCCGTAGCCGCCGTGGATCTGCACGGCTTCGTCGGCCGCCCGAACCGCCAGTTCCGAGGCAAACAGCTTGGCCATCGACACCTCCTTGGTGTAGGGCTCTCCGCGGTCTTTGAGCCAGGCGGCGCGGTGCACCAGGAAACGTGCCGCATCGATTTCGGTGGCCATGTCGGCCAGCTTGTTCTCGATCGACTGAAAATCTCCGATGGGGGAGCCGAACTGCTTGCGTTCGCGTGAATATTTGAGTGACTCCTCCAGGGCGCCCCGTGCGATGCCCACCGACAGGGCCCCGATGCCTATGCGTCCCCCGTCCAGCACTTTCATGGTGTCGACGAAACCGCGACCCTCTTCGCCCAGCAGGTTCTCCGCGGGCACTTCCACATTCTCGAAATGGACTTCAGTGGTGTCGGAGGAGTTCATGCCCAGCTTCTCCATCTTGCCGCCGGGCTCCACGCCCTCCCATTCCCGTTCTACGATAAAAGCGCTGATGCCCTTGGTGCCTTTGTCCGGATCGGTTTTGGCGAGCACCACGTAGGTGTCGCCCACCGATCCCTGGGTGATAAAGATCTTGGTCCCGTTGAGAATCCACTTGTCGCCCTTCCTGAGGGCGGTGGTCTTCATGCCGGAGGCGTCGCTGCCCGAGCCGGGCTCGGTCAGGCACCAGGCCCCCAGCTTCTCGCCGGTGGTCAGCTCCGAGAGGTATTGCTTTTTCTGTTCGTGGCTGCCGGCCAGGGCGATGTGCCCGGAGGCCAGGGAGGTGTGGGAGGCTACGGTGAGGGCCAGGGAGGCATCCCACCGGGCGATCTCCTCGATCATCAGGCAGAAGCTGACGTGCCCGACGCCCCCGCCGTTATACTGTTCCTCATGCACCATGCCAAGCAGTCCCTGCTCGGCCAGCTTCTGCACCAGCTCATGGGGAAACTCCTTGGAGGCGTCGCGTTCCTTCACCCCGGGGGCGATATGCCGGTCGGCGAAATCGCGGACGCTGTCGCGGATCATCTGCTGGTCTTCAGACAGTTCAAAAGAGATGCCTTGTTGGCGGGTGGCTACATCGGAGCTCATATAATAATAGGTTGGTTAAAGTCTTTATAAGTAAAATACAGTTCCCGGCAGAAAAGTTCTCCCCGGGATGTTAAAAGAGGTTATATCCGTTTTGAATGCCCGACGGCGGCCATCAGCCGAAGTTCCAGGTGACGCCCCGTCCCACCTCGGGATCCGGGTAGTTCCAGTCGACGGCTCCCTGGTCGCAGGCATACATGCAGGTGCCGCACTCGATGCAGTCTTCCACCTGGAAATGCACCGTGCCCTCCTCATCCATCGTATAGCAGTTGGCCGGGCAGACGTAGGTGGTGCACTTGTGGGGACAGGTGGTGTTGCAGATATCCGTATCCACCACTATATGCGGCTTGATCTCCGATTTGGCCTGGTTCCGGTAGCTTACCAGTCCGAGGCGTTCGGTCAGTTTAAGTAGATTCATAACGATTTAGCTCCTTTGAGTCCTAATTTGATCAGATCCCAGTACGACGAGTGTTCCCTGATGGATTCGGCCATCAGCTCCCGCGACTTGCGGGTGGGCTCGCTGTCGATGGTGAAAAATTTCTTGCCGAAATCACATACCAGGTTGGGTACGTCGGTAAACATCTCCGGGCTGTGCAGCATATGCACCGCATCCTGGAAACCGTTCATGTCTTTCATCACATAACTTTCGTCCAATGCCTGCCGGTACTCCTTCAGGGTGGAGGAGGTGTAGTCATCGCGCTCCTTGGCGGTGACCACGGTTTCGGCGGCCAGGATGCCCGACCGCATGGCGTAATCCATGCCCTGTATGGCCTTGCCCGCATTCATCAGCAGGTTGGCCGCTTCGCCGCAGACCAGCACGCCGTCCTTGTAGAGCTCCCGCGGCATGATGCGCTTGTCGCCGGAGGAGACCACATGGGCGGAATACTCGACCACCTCGCCGCCCCGTATGGTGTCGCGGATGACGGGATGGTCCTTGAAGTGGTTGAGGATGTCGTGGGGGCTTTTCCGTTTCTCCCGCAGGTCTTTCAGCCCCAGCACCAGTCCGATGGAGATGGTGTCGCGGTTGGTATAGAGAAAGCCGCCGCCCTCCACGCCGTCGGTGGCGTAGCCGATAAACTCGTTGGACATGCCGCTGAGGCCGTTCAGCTGGAAGCGCTCCTCGAGCTGCTCCCGGTCGTAGCGGATAATTTCCTTGATGCCCGTCAGCACGTGGTCGGCGGGCACGTAATCGTCCTGCAGCCCCACCTGCCGGGTCAGCAGGTTGTTGACCCCTTCGGCGATGATCACGCTGTTGGCATGAAACTCCTCCTCGCCGGTGCGGATGCCCACGGCCTTGTCGTCTTCCATCAGTATTTCGTCCACCTTGATGTTGGTGGCCACGAAGGAGTCCATGGCGTAATCACTCTCCGCGATGGCTTCCTCCACCTTTTCGGCCAGCCAGCGGTCGAACTTGGAGCGCAGCACCACCACGCCGGTGTAGGGGGTCTCGTTGAAGTGGGCCGACTTGAAATCGATGGAGAAGGTGGAGACATCATCCATGAACGTAAGGCGGCGGTGGTTGATGAAACGCTCCCATCCACCCTCTTCCTCCTCCCAGTAGTTGGGGACCAGTTTGGCCAGGTCGCTGCCCCAGAGCACGCCGCCGGAGACGTTTTTCGAGCCTGCGAATTCCCCTTTTTCGATGAGCAGGAACTTCATGTTGTTGCGGGCCAGGGTCATGGCAGCCGCCAGTCCGGCCACCCCGGCTCCCACGATGATACAGTCAAACTTTTCGTCCATTGCGTTAAGGCTGTTGAGGGTTCAGGTTACAGGTTGATGACCGAGGACCGCCGACGGCCGAACGATTCCAAGTTTCGGTCAACGGT
>CAYREV010000143.1:0-3058 GCA_964423345.1 uncultured Balneolaceae bacterium
GGGGCCTCCAGGGTGAAGCGGCCGGCCGCGTCGGAGAGCGCACCCACCACGGGCTTCCCGTCCGAGTCGAGGAGTCGCACCACGACGTCGCCGACCGGCTCGTCGTCGGCCTCGGAGAGGATGCGACCTTGGAGGGTCTGGGCCTCGAGCGCCGCCGGGACCGCGACGAGGAGCCACGCGAGGAGGGCGATGCCGAGTCTCACGGCTTGGTCCAGATCAGGATGATTCCGCACCCCTCCATCCGTCCTCCCCCGTACTCCAGGGGCGCCTCGGCGGGCCGGCGGAACACCTCCACGGCCTCGATGTCCGGGACTGCCAGACCCAGGTTGTCCAGGAACCCGCCTGCCGTGCGGTGGAATCCGTCGACGTAGACCCGGGGGATGCACCAGCCCCGGCTTCCCCGCATCCGGAGCCGGTCCTGTCCGAAGCCGTACCTGATGTTCACACCCTGAACGCGCCCGAAGAGTCCCGCCAGGTGCGGCGGGTTCATCCGCTCGAGGTCGCCCGGGGTGATGAACTTGCCCAGCCCGCCGCGCATGCGGTCGACGAAGCCGTTGCGGACGAGATCGATCTCGCCGGTGACCTCGGCCTGGCCGGCCCGGACGAGCAGGGACTCCAGGACGACGGGGTGCGGGGGGATCCGGAAGTCGACGCTGATCGAGTCCGAGGGCCCGAGGCGGAAGGGGCCGTCGGTGGCGTTCCGGTAGCCCAGGGCCTGGGCGGTCAGCAGGTACGCGCCGACCGTGTCGGCACCGACCGAGAGCCGGAACGCCCCCGACCCCCGGGATTGCGTCGTCCGGACGAGCGCTCCCTCCTCGGTGAGGAGGGCCACGGTGCCGGTGGACACCGGCTGGTCGGTTCCCGACTCCAGGAGGCGGCCGGTGACGGTCTGGGCCCCGGCCCCCGGCACGGCCGGAGCCAGGAGAAGAAGCGCGATCACGGCGGAACGGATCGTCAATGTGCCGACCTCTCAGTCGGGGAGGTTGTCTTCGCCTTCCGTATCGCGGGACGACCACCCTACAGAGGTGCAACCCCCGTTCCAGACGATCAAGCCCGTCGTTGCGCGGTCCTCGGCGTTCGAGCGTCCGGAATCTCCTCCAACCGGCGTCCCACAGAGTGGACACTCCGGCGGCCAGGCCGGCCAACCGCTACCCGCCGGGCTCGACCAGGCGATATCTCTCCACGTATTCCACGTCGGCCGCTCCCACGCTCCGCCCCAGGACGAAGTCCGCGCCGATCTCGTGGGGGGTGAAGCCGGCCGGCGTCCGCACCTCTCCGAGAAAGCGGCCGTCCGGCGCGAAGACGAGCCAGACGGACGGTCCGTCGTGCCAGTAGGGCCGATAGCTCAGCGCCCAGAGGTTGCCAGGGGCGTCCACGCGGAGCGCCGAGAAGGTCGGCTTGGTCGCGACCCGGGGCAGGTCCCGGTACCGGTCCTCGATCCGACGCTCGGCCTCCGGGTCCGACACCAGGTTCCGACGCCACCGGACGAAGCGATCGATCGTCTCGTCGGTGACGGGCGCGGGCTCCCGATCGAGGCGCAGGCTCGCCAGCAGCCTCCCGTCCCGGGAGAAGCGCTGGATGCGATGGCGCTCGCCCGACGAGAAGTAGAACGTGCTGTCACCGACGGCGACGACGGACTGCCGGGTGCGAGCCGTCGCCGAAGGTTCCCAGGACGGTGGGCAGTCCGCCCTCCCTGACGTCCGCCAGGGCGAACGCGCGGGCGAAGCCGCCGGCGGTCGAAGACCCGGAGCGAGTCGGGCGCCGGGTCGTCTCATCGGCGTGTGGGTCGCGGTGGACCGATCGCTGTCACAGCGGGCTCTACCTCCCGACACACCCCCGCCATCAGCGAAAGTTGCCCTACCGCCCCGTGCCGTCCCGCGGCGAAACCGACAGCACCGCTCCGCCCACCTCCTGGAGGCCGGCGAGCACCAGCTCGGGCGGCTCGTCGGGATCGGTGTCCCGCAGTGGCAAGCCCGCGACGGGCATCCGTAGCGACCACTCCCGCACGAACCAGGCCCCCGCCGCCGTGTGGTCGAAGACGACCTCGCCGCCCAGGGCGTCGGTCGGAAAGTCCCGGGAAAGGTTCCGGTAGTCGAACTCGACCCGCTCGAGCTCGCCGGTTCGCGCGTCGAGCCACAGCACCCCGCCGATCTCGGGGGTCTCCCGGCCGCTGAGGGGTCGGAACGCGAGGCCCACGCGCCGGCGCTCGGCGTCACCCCCCTCCGAGACCACCTCGAAGCAGTGGGTCGAGAGGAAGACGTCGGAGAGGAGCGTTCGCGCGTCCGGGCCGTAGTAGTGCCTCTCGCCGTCCCGCTCCTGCACGTACCCCATCGACGCCAGGATCTCGGGCGCCATGCTTCGGAAGGGGTGTCGGCCGACGACGAGTCGCGTGTCGGCGTCCTCCTCCCGGACCCGCTCGCCGTCCACATCGAGGCGCCGGGTGTAGACCTCGGTTTCGAAGGTCAGCTCACCTTCCTCCTCGGTCCAGCGCGCGACCTCCAGCGCCTTCCGGGCCTCGTTCCAGATCCGGGCCGTCAGCGCGCCTTCCTCGGGATTCACCCTGCACCGCCTCTCGCCTCGCACATCGATGCCCGTCAGGGCGATGGGCTCGAAGTGCGCCTCCATCCTGTGGGTGAGGGTGTCCCCGGTGGTGAGGCGGAGCGGGCTGGAGCGGGCGGTGCGGTAGCCGATCCGCTGGGCCCGAAGGCGGTAGCTCCCCGGCTCCGGAGCCCGGAGGGTGAAGGTGCCCGTGGAATCGGTCAGGACGCTGGCGACCCGGTCGCTCTGCTCGCCCACGGAAACGAGGCTGACCAGGGCGCCCTCGACGCCGTCTCCGCTGCCGGAATCGAGGAGGCGCCCGTCCACGACCTGGGCGGTACCCGGAGCCGGAGTCAGGAGAATGGCGGCCGTCAGAAGCGGAAGGAGGGGGCCGCGGCGAGCTCTCCTGTTGGAGTCGGAGAGGGGGCGTGCCGGCATCGTTCCGCCTCCCGTGCCCCGCCCCCTACTTCGTCCAGATCAGCACGATCCCGCACCCGCCCCGGTCTCCGCCGCCGTACTC
>CAYREV010000144.1:0-3018 GCA_964423345.1 uncultured Balneolaceae bacterium
CCGCTGACGAGCCCGGTCTCAGGTGTCGAACCGTGCGCCGAGCTCCTTGGCGATGCGGCGGGCCGCCGACTGGCTGACCTGGCCGCCGTCGACCATCCGCTGGGCGACCTCATCGACCATGTCCTTGGGCACGCCGGCCTGGCGAGCCAGGTTGACCGCGTGGAGGGCCATGTGCCCCTCTTGGATCCCCTCGGTGACCAGGGCGCGTAACGCGGCCACGTTCTGAGCCAGGCCGACCGAGGCCGCCACGTGGGCCAGCTCCTGGGCCGACCGGACGTCCAAGACCCGCAGGGCCGCCTGGGCTTGGGGATGGACGGAGGTCGCACCGCCCACCGTCCCCAGGGGCAGGGGGACCTCTAGGTTGCCCAGGAGGTCGCCCTCGGGGGTCTGATCGTAGGTGGTCAAGGCCCGGTAGGCACCGGTCCTGACGGCATAGGCGTGGCACCCGGCCTCCACGGCGCGCGTGTCGTTGCCGGTGGCCAGCGTGACGGCGGTGATCCCGTTGAGCACCCCCTTGTTGTGGGTGGCCGCCCGGTGGGGGTCGACCTTGGCGATCTCGTTGGCCCGGACGATGTCGGCGACGACCTCCTCGCCACCGAGCCGGTCCTTGTCGAAGGCGGCCGCCACGCGGACCACCCGCTTGGTGGCCAGGTTGGAGAGGATCCGCATCAGGGGACGCCCGCCGGTGATCTCGGCCAGGTGGGGGGCCAGCTCCTCGGCCAGGCCGTTGACGTAGTTGGCCCCCATGGCGTCCCGGACGTCAGCGATGATGTGCACGGTGAGGATCTCGCTGCCGTCCTCGAGCTGATGGACGTAGGCCTCGATGTCCTGGGGTCCACCGCCCCGGCGTTCCATCGATCCCTCGGGGTCGCGCAACGTCGAGACGAGCTCCTCCCGGACGGCCAGGAGCTGGGCCTGGGACTGGAAGGCGTCCTCCAGGTCGACCAGGTGGACCTGGCCGATCATCCGAGGGAAGCCGCCTTCCACCGTGAACCCGCCCTTGGGACGGGCGGCCTTGGCGCCGTGGCTGGCCGCGGCCACGACCGAGGACTCCTCGGTGGCCATGGGGACCACGACCTCGCGACCGTTGACGATGAAGTTGGTGGCCAGGCCGATCGGTAGCTCGAAGCGGCCGACGACGTTCTCGGACAGGTCATCGAGCTCGGCCAGGGGCACCGGGTGGACCAGGGCCTTGGTGAGCTCGTCGTCCAGGACGCCCTCCTCCTTGAGCTTGGCCAGGCGGTCGTCCACGCTGAGCTTGTACAGGCCGGGAAGTCGGCTGGTCACGGTGGCTGGCCAAAGGGAGCGGGTTATTTGGCTGTAACGAGAGGCCCCAGGGCCAGGCCAACCGCCGAGGACACAGGGACCGCAGACGCCTCCAAGGGGCCGCGAAGGGGGAGCGACCGCTTGCGGCCTCGATGGACCTGGGGACCCCGACCCCTCCACACGTCACCGCCGAGAGGCCCGAGAGCTACCCTTGTGGGAACGCACTCCTCTCCATCCGCGACGGTCTCTACGGTCGGTCCTGTCCTTCGCATCCGCCACCCTTTATGTAGACCCCCTCGGTATGGAGGGCGAGATGCCGGTCCTCCACTTCCCGCTTGCTCGCCTTCAGGCCGCCCTTGGCAAGCAGACCGAAGAGGAGACGCTGCGGGAACGCCTGCCGATGTTCGGGGTGCCTGTCGAGGAGAGCCAGGGCCCCGAGTGGTCGGTGGAGGTGTTCCCGGACCGGCCCGATCTGCTCTCCGCCGAGCTCTTGGGCCGCGCCCTTCGGGCCTACCTCGGCTACGAGCCGGGCCTGACCAGCTACGAGGTCGGCCAGCCCCAGGAGACCCTCGTGGTCGATCCGTCGGTCCGCGACGTGCGGCCGGTGATCGTGTGCGGGGCGGCCCATGGGATCGAGCTCGATGAGGATGGGCTCAAGGCGCTGATGGATCTCCAAGAGGATCTCCATTGGGGCTTGGGCGCTCGCCGGCGCAAGGTCAGCGTGGGGATCCACGATGCCCGGGGGATCACCGGCCCGTACACGTACACGGCCGTGGACCCCGACGAGGTCAGCTTCGTCCCTCTGCACGGACGCGACGAGATGACCATGAGGGAGATGCTCACCGAGATCGAGCAGGGCCAAGACTACGGCCATCTGGTCGAGGGGCACGACCGCTGGCCCCTCATCGTCGATGACGAGGGGGAGATCCTCTCGTTCCCGCCGATCATCAACGGGACCACGACCACCCTGCGGGAAGGGACCACCGACGTCTTCGTCGATGTCACCGGCACCGACCGCAGAGCCTGCCGCCAGGTCCTCAACATCGTGCTGAGCCACCTGGCCGAGATCGGTGGCCAGCTGGAGGGCGTCACCGTCGTCGAGGACGACGAGCCCCTCGTCACGCCCGACCTGTCCACCAGCCAGCGGACCGTCGACATCGACCGAGCCAACCGGCTGTTGGGCCTCCAGCTGACGCCCGACGAGGTCGTCACCGCCCTGGAGGGCATGGGGCACGGCGTGACCGCCGACGGGAGGACCGTCATGGTCGAGATCCCGGCGTGGCGAAGCGACGTGCTCCACGAGGTCGACCTGATCGAGGACATCGGGATCGGGCATGGCATGGACACCTTCCAGGGCTCCTCGCCCGAGGCGGTGACCTACGGCCAGGCCTCCAGGACCCAACGGTTCGACGAGCAGGTCCGCCGAGCGTTGACCGGCCTTGGCTACCTAGAGATCATGACCCTGACCCTGACCAGCCGATGGGAGCAGACCGAGGCCATCGGGGCCGACGAGCCGGTGGTGGCCACCGCCAACCCGGAGTCCAGCGAGCAGGCGGTGCTGCGGCGTCGGCTGTTGCCCCCGCTGCTGACGTTGGCCTCGCGCAACACCCACCGCGACCTGCCCCAGCGGCTCTTCGAGGTGGGCGATGTCGTCCGACCGGATCCCGACGGCGGTGCGCCGGTCAACCGGCGCCGGGTCGCCGGGCTGGAGATGGCCTCGGATGCCGGGTTCACCCGGGTCAAGTCCCACGT
>CAYREV010000145.1:0-1152 GCA_964423345.1 uncultured Balneolaceae bacterium
CGCCGGATCGAGCGCAGCATCTCGACCGTTTCGTTCATCCGCTCGGGTTCGACCTCGTTGCCGCAGGTCCAGCAGACGATCGGGTCGTCGGAGACCAGCCGATCGGTGACGGTGTCGCCGTCACGGTCGTCGTCCCCGAGGACGTCGCGCAGCACCGTCTCCTCGCCGGACAGCATCTCCTCGTTGAACTGGACGACGTTCTGGAGGTCGCGGACCTTCGTCTCCAGCGATCGCTTGCGCTGGCGGAGCCGCGAGATCTCCCGGTCGAGGTGCTCGGTGTCGCCCGCGGACGTCTCGGGGAGCCCCCCGAGTTCCTCCCGAAGCTCCGCCCGTTCCACCCGGAGCGACTCGATACTCCCCTCCTGGAGATCGATCTCCGAGCGGACGCCCTCCAGCTCCGAGCGGAGCCCCCGGAGGTCCTCGAGCCGCGACTCGAGCTCCTGTTTCTCCGCGCGCGTCTCCCCGGCGTCGGCGTCCATCGCCTCGATCTCCGCCTCCTTGTCGGCGAGTTCGGCCCGCGTCTCCTCGATCTCGGACTCGATCTCCGTTCGCCGCCGCTCGAGCGACGGGAGGTCGTCCTGCAGGGCGTCGAGCTCGGCCAGCCGGTCGTCGACCTCGTCACGTTCCCGCTTCAGCCGGTCGATCTCCGCCTGGATCTCGTCCGTGTCGACCGGCCGCATGATGAGTTCGCGCAGGTCGTCGCCTCGAACGACGGCGCGCCGCGCCTCGTTCGACTCGAGCAGGAAGGCGAACAGGTCGGCGATCGTCGAATCCGAGAGGTACGCTTCACCGCCCGTCGAGACGCGCCCGTCACGGCGCTCGAGCGTCCGGTGGTACGTGTCCGACCCGATCGTGAGTTCGACCGATCCCTCGTCCGCCTCTCCCCTGAGGGAGACGTCGTCGCTCCCCATCGCGGCCATGATCGCCTGGAGGAACGAGGTCCGGTTCGTCGCGTTACGGCCGGCCAGCACGGTCACTCCCGGAGAGAGTTCGACTTCCGTCTCCGAGATTCCACCGACGTTCTCGGCGTGTATCGTAGCCGTCGACTCCAGCACACTACCCTCGCTCATTTGCTGGAGGTCTAGAGGAGAACGTATATATTTGACTATCATGTCCACCGCTCGTCGGCCGAGACATCCTCGCTGTGGGGAG
>CAYREV010000145.1:1252-3010 GCA_964423345.1 uncultured Balneolaceae bacterium
ATATTTGACTATCATGTCCACCGCTCGTCGGCCGAGACATCCTCGCTGTGGGGAGCGCTGACTACTCGTCGTCCTCGCCGGACTCGAGGGCCGCTCGTCGCACCTTCCCCGAGGGGGTCTTCGGGAGTTCGTCGACGAACTCGACGTACCGGGGATACTCGTACTGGGCGAGGCGGTCCCTGACGTCGTCTTTGAGCGTCGCTTCGAGTTCCTCGGACGGGTCGTACCCCTTGGCGAGGACGACGAACGCCTTCGGAACCTCTCCCCGTTCATCGTCGGGGACGCCGATCACGCCCGCGTCCGCGACGGCGGGGTTGGCGCTCAGCGCCTCCTCGATCTCGACGGGGCCGATCCGGTAGCCGGAGCTGATGATGACGGCGTCCTTCCGGGAGACGAACGCCAGGTAGTCGTCCTCGTCCATGGTCCCGAGGTCCTCGGTGAGGAGCCACCCGTTCCGGACCTTCCGGGCGGTCTTCTCCGGCTCCCCCCAGTACTCCTTGAAGCAGATCGGGTCCCCCTCGTACCGGACCGCGATCTCCCCGACCTCTCCCCGGGGGACGGTGGCCTCGGCGGTCTCCGGGTCGACGATGGCGATCTCGTGGCCGGGACCCGGTCGGCCGGCCCGTCCGGCTCGCGGCTCGAAGAGCTTCGTACAGTCGCTCACGATGAGGTTCGCCTCCGTCTGGCCGTACGCCTCGTGGACGACCGCGCCCTCGAAGACGTCGCCGGCCCAGTCGACGATGTCCTCGCCGAGGGACTCCCCGCCGCTGGGGACGATCCGGACGCTCGAGACGTCCCATCGGTCGGTGTCGGACAGCTGTTCCATCATCCGGAGCGCCGTCGGCGGGGCGAAGAAGTTCGTCACCCGGTACCGCTCGATGAGGTCCATCGCCGTCTCCGGGTCGAACTGCTCGTCCGCGCCGTACGCGACGACCGGTCGGCCGTAGTAAAGCGACGGGAACACCACGTCGAACAGCGTCGCGACCCACGCCCACTCCGAGGGCGTGAAGAACACGTCGGTGTCGTTCAGTTCGAGGTTACAGAAGCCCGTGACGAACACCGGGAGGTTGCCGAGCAGGGCGCGGTGTGCGTGCCGGACGCCCTTCGGGTTCCCCGTCGTCCCCGACGTGTAGATGATGATCGCGTCGTCCTCGGGGTCGGTCTCGACGGTCTCGAACTCGTTCGAGGCGGCGACCGCCTCCGCGAATGCAACCTCGTCGCCGGTCGGGGTGACGTCCCCGATCGAGAGGATCGTCTCGAGGGTGTCGACGTCGTCGACGACCGCCCGGAGAGTCTCGACGTTCGAGCCGTCGACGAGACAGGCCACCGCCGACGCGTCGGCAAGCCGAAACGCGACCGCGTCGCGACCGAACAGGGTTGAGAGCGGGACCGAGACGGCACCGAGCTTCCAGCAGGCGACGTGGCCGACGACGGTCTCCGGCCGCTGGAGCGCGTTGATGCCGACCCGGTCACCGCATCCCACGCCGCGCTCGGACAGGTAGTTCGCGAGCGCGTTCGCCCGGTCGCGAAGCTGCCGGAACGTGTACGTCTCCCGGCCGCCGCGCCCGTCGTCGGCGAACAGCGCGACCCGATCCTCCTCGTCGGCCCAGCGGTCACAGAGGTACGCCGCCAGGTTGAACCGCTCGGGAATCTCCCACTCGAAGGCGTCGAGCAGCGCGTCGTAATCGTCCCACTCCCGCTCGTAGAAGTGGTACGCTTCCAGCCGAGAGGGTTCCGTCATATCGGCCACTCACGACC
>CAYREV010000146.1:0-3007 GCA_964423345.1 uncultured Balneolaceae bacterium
GACTCGCTTTCCGACCTCACTTACCGCGATGTTGATCGCGTCCTGTGCACCGGGAGCCCACCGGACGATCCACGGCACGGATAGTATCACCCGGTACTGATCCCCCGGCGCATCCTCACTGCTCCCATCCTCGCTGGTCCCGTTAGCCATCGAGACCACCGATTGTTCCAGTCCAGCTGGGTTCCGTGGTTGCGCATCCTTCGAGCGAGGGACACCCTTGATCTGGTTTGCCGAGATACCGTGGTGCGCGCCTACTGCCTCGGACTCGACATAATCGAGGTGCGGCGTTTAGTTCGGAGGCTACGTATCGAGACATCAGGTACGCAAGCTTGTGTTCCCTTTTAACACTCGCACTCTGCATTGTCGCCTTCAGCGGGCGTTGTCGGGGCAGTCGCTCGGCGCAAGGAAAGTGAAAAGGGGGTTACTGGGTCTGAGTCTCCGGTGAAGGGGACTCGGGGGGCTACGTGTCGCTACAGTGTCTCTGTTTGCTTGCTATTCGCTGCTTGCTCACCGAGAACGCTTCTTCCCGATACCTGGTGTCGACTCGATCGGGTCTCTAGGTCGATCCGATGATCCTCCCAGAGCTCCTCATAGAGCCGTTCCATGTCGGTATCGTCGGATTCTGACTCGGCAGTGATCGTCGGTCGATCTCGCTGCGTTGCCTCGACGTGGTCAGTCTCGGGCTCGACAGTCGGTGTCGTCTCGAGGCTGGTCTGGGATTCCTCTGGACGCCGGCGGTAGCATCTCGGATGTCTCGTCCCTTCAGCGTCGATCCACGAGCCACACACGACGTGCTCGTCGTGGTCGTCGTCGTCGACGGCGCTGATCGGTTCGACATCATCGGATTCGAGCCACCAGTCGGGCATCCAGTCGACGATGGGGAAGATCCACCGTTCGGAGCCACGCCAGGAGGCTGTTGGCGGTCGCGGGACCGTCGTTCCGGTCTTCGGGCCAGTCCTCGCGGGTGGCTTGGTGCGACGGCGCGATGTCGATGTCTCCGATGGTGACCTCGACGAGGATTCGCGCTCGAGGATGCTGACCTCGCTATCGCGGCGGGTCTCGATCGTCGCTTCGCCCCGGTACCAGTTCTTGAAGACGTTCTCGAACCGCACGGTGTCGCCTTCACGCAACTCGGGGAACGAGTGGTGTTTGACGACCGTGAAGCCCGGGTCGGTCGGATCGGCAGTCGGGGCGAGTTCGTCGCGTTCGCTTCCCTTGAAGATGGCAAACCGAATCTCGCCGGTGTCGTCGTGCAGGACGCCGGCCTGCTTGAGCGACGACGTGGTAGGCTCGAACAGGAGCTTGACCTCGCCCTGTGTCGAGACGCGACCAGCCGTCGTGTCGGTCCGGGTATACCGTACGTTCCCGACCTTGACGACGTTCCGGGGATCGGTTTCCTCCGCGTCGGCCTGTTCGAGTAACGCGTGGGTCGTGTCCGTGCCGCGCTGAACCCGGGTTGCGAGTTCGAGCGCCACCGAGAGTGGTGACTTGCGCAGTTCGTGGACGCGATCGAAGTCCTCGCTCAGCAGCCGGCGGGCCAGTGAGCGAACTTCGGCGTTGGTCTCTTCATCCAGGTCGGTCAGCGGACGGATGCGCTCTTTGTAGGTCCTCCGAGCCTTGCGTTCACGAGCCTCAGCGATCGCTGCTGTGCTCGGGCGCAGGGTTTCGAGGTCCTCGAACCGGTTGTTCAACCATTTCGCGTGGCCAACCAGTTCGCCATCATCCAGAATGCCATCGCTGACTTTCCGGAGTTCGGCTTCCAGTGCGAGCGTCGCCTCGATCGTCTCGATCGATGATCGCGAAAACCGCTCGGGATCGTCGACCACCTCACCGAGGGGACGTAGCGAGCCGTCGGGCATCGTCACGTCCAGTTCGGCGGTGGCGACGCCGTCGGAGCTGTCTTCGGTCCTATCTGGATCGGGGCGGTCGTAGGCACGGAACCGGCTGGCGTGTTCGTCGAAGCCGCTTGCGACGCCCACGACGCGGTCTCCAGACGGATCGACCAGTTCGTGGGGGCTCGCGTCTTCGAGTGACAGCGCATCGCCCTGTGCGAGCGTATCCGGCTCGAGCAGGGTGTCGTGCGGCTGTCCACCAGTGTTCGTAAGCGCGGTCATCTCCATCTCCTTTGACGCAACGAGCGGCTGTCCGTCACGGGTGACACCGTAGGTGGCACCGTCTGGAACAGCAGTCGTTCCGTACCGAGATTTCGGGGTACGCCACGTCGAAACCGGCGGCGCAGCATGACGGGCGGTCGCAGCAGCGTCCTCGACCACGGGGTCGACCGGGATGCTGTCAGGATCGGACTCCTCGGAGTCGACCGCTCCGTCGCCGTGACGGGACGCATCTGCATCGGTCGGCACCATGTCGGGGAGCGTAGACTCGTCCGTGGTTTCGACGAGCGCGTGCAGGAGGCCTGCCAGTCTCGTGACCAGCATCGTCCGTGCAGCCGCGTCGTCGCCAGGGGCCGCGTGTCTGCGGTAGTCCCGGTAGTACGGAGAGTGCTGGCGATCGTCCCGCATGCCGGCGGTTTCATCGGTGTGTGCGTTCTCGCTGTTGTGCCCTATCGCCGCCGATAGGTATTTGCTGTCTTGGTTGCTACTCGTCATTGCAATCCTCCAGATTGCGAGTGAGGCTCTAGCCAGCCTCACACTCTACACCGCCTAGCGGAGCATAACTATACCGCCGAGAGGAGGCTTCTGTCGTTCGATTTCTGAAGAGTTGCCCCCAGTCATGCCCACTTCTATTCCCTCCTCAACGTGGGGTCTGAAGCGTCCCTTCTGGACGTAGATATACGATATAATAAGTATTGACACGAAACTATTAGTCCAGTTGATGATGAAGAACGGGCCATGAGCGAGAAGCAGCCGTCGTGGCCGGACGGAATGGACGCCGCCGAGCGCGTCCGCCACGTCGCGCTCACGCGTACAGAGCCGCGGAACGCTGGCTGGATCGCTACCGAGGCCGACGTCTCCCGCGATACCGCCGTCAAGTACCTCTCGCGGATGGT
>CAYREV010000147.1:0-2997 GCA_964423345.1 uncultured Balneolaceae bacterium
CTGGGCCTGATCGACGAGTACGAGTTCGTCGTGCATCCCAGGCTCACGGGCCATGGGCCGACGTTGTTCGCCGGCTTATCGAAGCCTGTCGATTTGAAGCTCGTTAGCCGGCTGGAGTTCGACTCCGGTGTGGTGGCGATGCGGTACGAGCCGAGAAGGTAGCCAATGGGACTGAAGTCCACGAACCTGATGTCTTCGAGCGAGAGCTCCGTTTCGTTTCAAGGACCCATCCACAACTGGCTTAGCCGACCGTCCCTCGTTGCGGGCATGCGTCCACGCTACGTTTTGGGGTTAGGGCTCGCGGCGGTCGCAGCCGTGCTCTGGATTGTAGCGGTGGTGGCCGGTGGCGCGGACATCTGGACCGTCTTGAGTCTGACGACGATCGTGATCGGATTCTTGGTGTCAGCAGGGGGCGAGCGCAGCGAACGGGCCGCTCTTATCCCCGTAGGCTTCCTCGCAGTGGCGGTTGGCATCACCGCGTTCTATCGCGGCGACCTGTGGTCCAGCATTTACAATGTCGCGGGGTTGCTATTCGCTACAGGAGCTGTCGTGGCGTCTGGAGGCGCCTGGCGGGACTCGGTGCTGCCACAGCGATTGGGCCTCGCCGTGGCGGGGTTCGCAAGCCTGATTTGGGTATACGCCGACCTCGGCGCGTGGTGGTGGCAGCCGGGCAACGTGCTTATGGTCATCGCCTGCGCAACTGCCGCCTGGGGCGTTGATGGGCCACGACGATCGTAACAAGAGAGTGCCGCCGAACCACGCGTTCCAGCCGACCGCTCGAACGCCGTGAACCTCTCGGCGGCTGACCTCCACCGTTGGGCGGCCCGCATCGTATCAAGCCTACGCCGGGGGGCGCTGCTCTTAAAGGGCGGCGTGGCCGCGGCTTCACGATCGCACCTGAGCATCTCCTAAATACGACCTGAGCCACTGCGGGAACTTGAGGACTGTCTCGGCCAGTAAGGGGCCCTGTGAGAACGGCGGTTCGACGGGCTCGCTGCCCACCTCGAATGACGCAAGCAAGAGCCTGCGACGCAACAGGATGACATAGAGGACGGGGACGCAAGGAGGCACAGGGATGACAACGAACAAGAACCACAACCAGGCGCGCGTGACGCACGGCTTCACGGCGCTCTTTGACAGGCCCACCAAGATCACTGCCGAGCACAAGGGGGCGGCCTGAATGGGCCAGCTCGTCGTCAACATGTTCGCCACTCTCGACGGTGTCATCCAATCACCGGGCGCGCCGGAGGAGGACACCGAGGGTGGCTTCGTCCACGGCGGCTGGCAGGCCCCGCTCTTAGACGATGAATCCGGCCAGGTCATCGGCCAGAACATGGCACGCATGGACGCGCTTCTTCTTGGTCGCAAGACCTACGACATCTTCGCCGGCTACTGGCCGAAGGCACCCGCGGACAACCCCTTCGCCGCGAAGCTGAACGCCGTCCCGAAGTACGTCGCCTCCCGGACCCTGGACGACGTGGACTGGAACAACTCGTCGCTCATCGAAGGCGACCTCGCCGCCGCCATCGAGCGGATCAAGGCGGAGTACAACGAGGTGCACACCTTCGGCAGCAGCGACCTCGTGCAATCCCTCTTGGACCTCCAACTCATCGACCGTCTGACCCTGTTCGTCTTCCCCGTTGTCCTCAGCACCGGCAAGCGGCTCTTCCGCGAAGGCACCCCTCCGACCACCTTCAAGCTCATCGAGTCACGCCCCTTCAAGAGCGGCGCTGTGCTCATGACATACGAACCAGCGGGCAAGCCGACCTATGGGACCATCGGGCTGGAGGACCAGTCGCAGACATAGCTCTCGGCCAGCACGCGTCGGGTGCCAGGCCAACACGCCGCCGAACACTTCGCTTCAGCGGAACGGGCTGCGACCGTCCGCCGAGACCCGACGTTATCCACGACACGGCCCTTGCACGACGACCGTGAGATGCACGCACCCCGCGTCGCCCCACGCCGCGTGCCTCTCCAAGAAAACGCTGGTCGATCCTGGAGCTCCGCGTCAGCCAACCAATACCTTCACCCACCCCCGCGGTGGGGCTTGACATGCCAGGACGACCAACGGGGCATGCGCCATGATCAACGACCGGCTCCATCCCCTGCTCTCCAAGGCAGAACCAGCCGCCGAGACCACGCTCGATCGCCTCCGCGCGCCCAAGCAACAGCTCGGCCAACGCCAGGTGCAGGAGGTCCAGCCCCGCCAGGCCCTCACAGACTTCACCATGGGCGGCAACGCCTCGGGGGTCGCCTGGAGCCTGAACCCCTACGCGGGCTGCCACCACGCTTGTGCCTACTGCTACGTGCCAAGCACCATCCACGCCGAGCGCCAGCGGTGGGGCAACTACGTCCTCGTCAAGCGGAACCTGGCCCGCCTGCTGGATGAGGAGCTGGACCGCAAGGATCGGCGGACCGTCTACCTCTCCACCAGCACCGATCCCTACCAGCCCATCGAGGCCGAGCGCAGGCTCACCCGCAAGCTCTTGGCTACCTTGGCCCGCCACGATTGGCCGGTGGAGGTGCTGACCCGGAGCCCCCTGATCCTCCGCGACGTGGACGTGCTCGACCGGTTCACGCACCTGCGCGTCGGTCTGAGCGTCCCGACCCTGGACGACGAGCTACGGGCCCTCCTGGAGCCTGGAGCACCTGCCATCCGTGCCCGTCTGGAGACGCTCAGAGAGCTCGCCCAACGAGGGTTCAGGACCTTCGCGAACCTTTCCCCGGCTTACCCGCTGACCGGCGACCTCACGCCGATCGACGTGGCCGAGACCTTCGCCGAGACCGGTGTCGGCTGGGTCAACACATCCTTCTGGCGGCGACGAGGGAGCATCGTCGTGCCGATCTGGGACGAGGTGCGAGGCACCAAGCACGAGGACATCGCCCGGTTCATCGCCAACCGGGAGCCCCAGGAGGCGCTCCGGGTCGAGCTGGAGGCGGCCTTCGACAAGCTCGGGATCCCGCTGCACACCGGGTTCTACAACCCGCCCTTCGAGG
>CAYREV010000148.1:0-2992 GCA_964423345.1 uncultured Balneolaceae bacterium
CGGACTCATCGACGGCGCCGCCTCGACGGTCCGCGTCGTCCAGCTCTCGGTCGGCGGCCCGGACCAGCCGTTCGTCCGCGCGCTCGTGCGGGCCGCCCGACGCGGCGTCACGGTCCGTCTGCTGCTCTCGGACGCGTGGTACGTCCGCGAGGACAACCGCCGGGTCGCCGACGCGCTCGAGCGGCAGGCCCGCGAGGAGGACCTCCCGCTGCGCGTCCGCCTCGCGAGCCCCCGCGGGCGGTACGGGAAGGTCCACGCGAAGGCGGCCATCGTCGACGGCGAGCGCGTCCTGCTCGGCAGCCTCAACTGGAACAACGCGTCGGCGCGCCGGCACCGCGAGGTCGCGGTCGTGCTCCACGACGACCGGGTCGCGGCCTACTACGCGCGGGTGTTCCGCGCGGACTGGCGCGGCGGCCGGTGGCGGGTCCCCGCGGGGCTGCTCGGCGTCGTGCTCGTCATGGCCGTGCTCGCGGCACTCCTCGGCGTCAGGGCCGTCGAGTTCGAGCGACGCGAGGACGAGGGCGTCGGGCCGGAGCCCCTCGAGGACTGGACGTGGCAGGGCGAGCGGCCGCCGTGAGGTGGCGGGCGGATGGCGAGCCGCGGGCCGGGCCGCCCGGCGCTACTCGACGGCGTACTCGCGCGGGCTGGCGGCGCCGAGCGTCTCGTCGATCTCGGCGGCGGCCATCTCCTCGACGAGCGCTTCGAGCACGGCCTCGCGCATGCCCTCGACGAACCGGATGGAGCCGACGACGAGGTGGCCGCCGCCGCTGACGCCCGCGCCGGCCAGCGCCTCGTTGAGGTCCTGGACCATCCGCGGGATGTCGAGGCGGACGCCGTCCGAGCGCAGCACGGCGAAGTCCGGCCCGTAGCCGATGGTGATGACCGGCTCGCCGGTCTCGCGGACGACGTGGTCGTGGATGGCGCCCGTCGTCGTGCCCGGCGCGGGGTAGGTGAACCGGTGGGCGTGCAGGTCGAGGTCCACGCGGACGAGGCGGACGCCGCTGTCGAGGGTGGTCTCGTCGAGGTGCTCGAGCGCGCCGTCGAGCTGGCGCCGGATGGCGGCGTGCGCGCGGGACTCGAGCAGGTCGACGAGGTCGCGGTGGCGCTCTGGGTCGTCGCCCACGCCGAGCACGTCGTCGATGACGCCGCGGCCCGCGTCGTACCGGAGCCAGTAGGCGGCGTAGTCGAGCGCGTCACCCATCGCCCGGCAGTGGTCCTCGTCGAAGCCCGCGTCGGCGGCGAGCGCGAGGTAGTCGGCCATCGCGTCGGCCGACGAGCGGTCGGCGAGGCCCGCCACGGCCGGGAGGTGGCGCAGCTCGTCGGTCAGGTCGGGTGCGACGAGTCGGGCGATCTCGACGCAGAGCATCCCCGCCGTCACCCGGTAGTCGTCGCCCTCGAGGTACGGGTTGACGTGGGCGTCGACGAACGGCGCGACGGCCTCGGGGTCCGGGTGGTGGTGGTCGACGACGAGCACCGGGATGTCGTACGCCTCGAGGTGCCGGTAGGCCGGCGTGTCCTCCTCGGTCGAGCCGTTGTCGATCATCACGAACAGCGGGAGCTGCTGCCCGTGCCGGTCGCGGTTCGACAGCGCGTGGCCCAGGTCGCGGGTGACGTCCTCGACCTCGTAGTACGGCGCCTTGCTCGGCAGGCGCTTGACGAGGTGCCGCGCGGCGTCGCTCGCGGCGTGGGTCTCGCCGATGAACCGCTCGAGGGCGGCCTCGACGGCGACGCCGGCGGCGATGCCGTCGGTGTCGGCGTGGTGGCGGATGACGACCGGCCGGCCCGTGAGCACGGCCTCGCGGAGGTGCCGGGCGACCGACTCGCAGGCGGGCCTGAGCCGGTCGAGGGCGTCCCAGTCGACGAGCGACTCGACGTCGGCGGGCGCGGCGCGCTCGGCGAGCGTCGCCTCGTACCGGTCGGCGGCCTCGTCGGCGGCGTCGCCCGACAGCGGCGTGAGGGCGTCGACCTCGACCTGGCGGCCGTGGCCGCTGTCCTCCACGCGCCCGGCCACGTGGACGAGGTCGCCGAGGCCCACCTCGGGGTAGGCCCGGACGCCCGCGCGCTCGAACGCGGCGCACGGGACGACGCCGGTGCCGTCGGCGACGTGGAACAGCGTGGGGCCGCCGGTCTGCTTGACCTGGACGACCCGGCCGTCGACGTGGACGACGTCGCCGACGCGGTCGGCCAGCGACTCGACGGGCGTGGGCTCGTACCGGGCGACCACGCGCTCGACGTCGTAGGCGCCCGCCGGCGCGGGGACGAACGAGAGGTCGCCGTTCTCGCGGATCTCGGCCAGCTCGACGACGAACGGCTCGCCGGCCGCGGGCGTCTCGTCGAGGACCGACTCGTGGACGAGCCCCGAGACGTCGTCGGCCAGGCGGACGAAGACGCCGTAGTCGACGACGCCGTCGACGACGCCGCGGTAGCGAGCGCCCTCCTCGAGGTCGGCCGGCGTGCAGTCCGGGGCCAGCTCGTAGGCGACGGGGCGCTCGGCGTCGGCGGCGGGGGCGGAGCCCTCGGTCATGTCAGCGCGGGTTGGGCGTGGCCGGGTTTAACGCTGACGAGACGCCCGCGCCCGCAAGCCTCAACCCATCCCGGGCCGGACGGGGCGCCATGGGCCTGTTCCGGTCGGGCGAGATCCTCGGCATCGCCGCCGAGACGCTCGACTTCGCGCTCGACGCCGCCGCCGACACCCACCCCAATGAGTACATGGGGCTGCTCCGGGGCGAGTCCGCGCGGGACCTCGGCCTCGACCGGGACGGCACGGTGGTCACGGAGGTGCTCGTCGTGCCCGGGACGAAGGCCAGCCCGCGGGCGGCGACGTTCCAGTCGAACCTCGTCCCGAACGACCTCCGGAGCCTCGGGAGCGTCCACTCGCACCCGAACGGCGTGCTCCGGCCGAGCGACACCGACCTCGGCTCGTTCGGCCGCGGCCGCGTCCATGTCATCATCGGGGCGCCCTACGGCCGCGACGACTGGCGGGCGTTCGACC
>CAYREV010000149.1:0-2974 GCA_964423345.1 uncultured Balneolaceae bacterium
CTCTCGGCGACGCCCGTCGTCACCAGTATCCGGATGGCCCGCCGGACCGAGATGTTCGTCTCGTGGAGGTTCCGCTCCGGGACGACGATGAGGTGACCGGCGGTCGGGTTCGGCGAGTGCGGGACGATCACCGTGCTCGTCTCCTCGCCGGCCACCTCGTCCGCCACCCGGGGACCGTCGCCGGTGACGAACCCCAGCGAGTAGACGCCGAGGCGGGGGTACTCGACGAGCACGACCCGCTGGTAGCGGGTGTCGCGCTCGGTGAGCGCGTCCGAAACCTGCCGTACGCCGGTGTAGACGACGCTCACGAGCGGCACGAGCGAGACGAGGCGGTCGAACGTGTCGACCGCCCGTTCCCCGCCCGACCGCTGGGCGAGAAAGCCGAGTAGCGTCACCAGGAGGACGATGAGGACCGCCGCCAGGGCCTGTGCGAGCAGTTCGATGTTCGCGGTGTAGGCCGCCAGACCGGCCCCCCTGACGACGGGATTGAGGATCCCGGACAGCCGGGTGAACGCGAACTGCAGGACCAGCACGGTGACGGCGAGCGGCGCGACCAGGATGAGCCCCGCCACGAAACTGTTCCGCAACTCCGTCCGGATGTCCATGCCGACCCGTGGGCAAGCGGATACATATACTGTGGGACGGTCACCGGATGGCACTCACCCGTATCGTGAGGTGAAACGGGCCAGCACTTATGATTTCGATTCGCCAACCCGTGTCAAGAGTTGACAGAAGCGCGCAGCAAGGGGCGGCGAGCGAGCGTCCTCCTCACGATGGAGAGTTCGGGAGAGGTCGCCCCCGTCGTCGCGGACATGGCGTCGATGATCGGCGAGGAGTGGCGACTGTTCGTCGTCGGACACGCCCTCCCGGCCGGCGCGTACGTCGACCTGATCGACGAGGCGTTCGGCGGCCTGCCGACGTCGCTCGACGTGATCGAGCCACGCGACGGCGACCCGACGACCGACGGGGCCTCCCTCCCGCCCGGCGTGACCGTCCGGGCGGAGTCACCCGGCGACCTCACGGCCGTGAGCGTCCACGCGAACGAGTTCCTCACGCGGGCGGGCGAAGCCGAGTGCCCCGTCTTCGTCTGGTACGACTCCATCACCCACGCGCTCGAACACGCCCGTCGTTCGGCCCTGTTCCGGTCGCTCCATCGCCTCAGCGTGCGGATCAGGGCGGCGAACGGGACGGGGTACTACTGGCTCTCGCCGGGGACGAACGACCGGACGCGAGCCACGTTCGGACCGCTGTTCGACGGGGTCGTCCCGGCGTAGTGCGATCCCGTCCGTCCCGGACGCCTGTTCCGGTTTCGGCGTTGGGTGTCCGGCAGTGTCGACGACCGGCGATACACCGTCGGGCCGTGCGTCTCAGGGTGCGTCGAACGTCACGCCGGTCGCCTCGGCTGTCACCTCCGCCACGTGGTCGTTAAACGCCTCGACGAACGCCGGGAACACCCCGGCGAGCTCGCGGGTGTCGGGGACCGACGGCGGCCCGTACTGCGACAGGAGATAGATCCCACCGTCCCCGCCGACGCGGAGGTACGACGCGCGGTCGCCCTCCCACTTCAGCTCCCAGCGCGTCCCCTCGACCCGCGTCGCGAAGGTGCCGTAATCCGCTCCATCGAAACGGTGGAGTTCGCCGGCCATCGCGTCGGCCGTCTCGCGTATCGCGGCGATGACCCGGTCGCGCTCGGTGGCCACCTCGGCGGTCGACGCCACCTCGGGGAACTCGGTCGAAACCTCGTCGAGGGCACCCGAGAGCGACGTCACGTAGTCGTCGAAGGCCTCGACGAACGCCTCATAGTCGGCCATCGCCGTCGCCAGCGCGTCCGGGTCGGGGTCGCGCTTCGTCGAGACGACGTACGTCTCCGTCCCCCGCCCCTCGAACAGGAGGAACTCCAGCGCGCCCGCCTCGTACTTCACCGTCCAGGTACCCGAGTCGGTCCGGAACGTCTTCCGGCCGTAGTCCCCGCCCTCGAGGACGGCGAGTTCGCGGGCGATCCGACCGGCGTGTTCGCGGACCGCTTCCAGTACCTCCTCGCGCCGCTCGGCCACCGCTCCGGCGTCGGCCACGTCGAACTCTAGGCCCATCACTCGAGCGACGGGGGCGACGGGGATAACCCCTCCGTCCGTGGGTTCGGTGATACGTCCGTGTTGCTCACATACCCGCGTTCTGGTGTTGCCTCGCTCCGCTCGCGGTTGCGGTGATGCAGGAGAAGTGGACCGGCGCAGAGTTTGAACCGGAGCAAGACGGTCGCTCACTTCGTTCGCGCTGCGTCTTGCAGGGTTCAAATCTGCGCGGCAGCACGACTTCCCGCACTCGGGACACCTCGCTATCGCTCGGCGTCCGTCGAGTGCGGGAAAGGTAGTGGGCCGGCGCAGATTTGAACTGCGGTTACGGCCACCCGAAGGCCGAAGGATACCAAGCTACCCCACCGGCCCGCAATCCCGACAAGGCCCTTGCACCGTTTAATCGTTGCGGAACGCCCGCTACCCGGCACAGGACGCGACGCTCCCGTGGGCCGGCGGTTCGCGCGTACGACCGGAACACTCCGGGGCCGCGTCACTCCCCTGCCGATCGGGCGAACAGGGTCAAGTCGGGATTTGAGCCACCGCAAGTGACGTGACTCCCAGCGGGGAACCTCCCGGCACGATGCCCTCCGAAGACACCACGCTCCCCGCCGCGACGGTCGTCCTCGCGTTCTTCTCGTCGGTGGTCGCGTCTGTAAAGCGCCTGTTCGCACGCGCGCGGTCGCTCGTCGACGCCGTCCTCACCCGGATCGGCGCGGTGCTCGACGGTCCGGTGCGGTGGGCGCTCGCCGGCCCCGTCCGGACGGCGCTGCTGGGCCGACGGGCCGAGGTGTCGCTCGCCGTGACGCTGGTCGCACTCCTCCTCGCGGTGGGGGCGGCCTGGTGGGTTGGCGGCCTCGGCTTCGAGACGCTCCTCGAGTGGGTCGAGGGGACCTGGACCGGGG
>CAYREV010000150.1:0-2972 GCA_964423345.1 uncultured Balneolaceae bacterium
CGGCGCGTCGACGTCCGTCCCGACTTACAGCCCCATGACGTCGGCGACCTCCTCGGGCTCGGACTCCTCGATGGCCGCCTGCGGCGTCGCGTACCCCGGGCCGTCGTGGTCGTGCTCGCCGTGCTCGTGACCTGCGTGTGCGTCGTGCTCCCCGTGACCCCCGCCTTCTGCGTCGCTCATAGGCAACAACTGCCGCCACTAACGTGTTAAGTGTTACCAACAAGCAGTGGTTGCCGATACCGGTGCCGCCCGCCGGCGCGTCTGCGGCAGTCAGTCCTCGCCCATCGCGCCGAACACCGCGTCCGCGTCGCCCGGCACGTCGAAGTCGTGGAAGTGCTCGCCCTTCTCCTTCGAGAGGATGTTCAGCGCCGCGGCGGCGCCGTCGCCCGCAGAGATGACTGCCTGCCACTCCTCGACGCGCACCATCGCGCCGGTCGCGTACGCGCCCGAGACGCTCGTCTCCATCGACACGTCCACGTCGACCACGTCCCCGTCGAACTCACAGCCGAGCGCCTCCGCGAGGGCGCGGTTCGCACCCGTCGCGAGCACGAGGTAGTCAGCAGACACTGAGTCGTCGGCCGTCGACACCTCGAAGCCGTCGTCGGTTGTCGCCACGTCCGCCACTTTCTCGCCCTGTCGGCGCTCGACGCCGAAGCTGTCGACCTGTGTGCGGAGCGTCTCGATGAACGCCGAGCCGTCCTGTGAGCCGATGCCGGGGTAGTTGAACAGGTGTGCCTTGTGGAGCCAGGTGCCGTCCGTGTCGAAGACCGTCGTCTCGAGGCCGTTCTTCTGGGTGAACAGTGCCGCACTCAGGCCGGCCGCGCCGCCGCCGACGATCGCTACGTGTGCCATGGCGCCATATCCGGCTGGAACGGGGATATGGTTTGGCCTACCCACGGCTCACGTGGTTGTGTGCTCGTTACCGGGAGAACAGGGCCACCCCGGATACCAGCCATTACGTTGTGGAGTTTCGCCGTCGCTGTCTCGTCAGCGTATATAAACGATCAGCCCGCGGAGAGAAGTATATTTCACCACTAAACGAATTGAAAAAATGGGCCGACCCGGATTTGAACCGAGGTTCCGAGCACCCGATGCTCGAAGGATACCAAGCTACCCCATCGGCCCGCATTCGCTAAGAGACACTTGCTGGGTTTAACCGTTGCGACTCGGCGAGGACGCGGCCGTAGGGACTGCCGTCCGGTCGGTTAGCTTCCCCCGTCGTCGCCCGTCTCCAACCGACAGCCGGGTCGCGACGAACCGCCGCCCACGAGCCGGGGGAGCGAAGTAGCCCGAGGCCCTCCGGGGAGATATGTGCGGAGGAGTGCCGTGAGCGACGGACCGGACGACCAGCCACCGGCCGAGATGGGATACACGGAGTACCGGTGTACCAACTGCGGGCGGACGACGCCGAAGAACACGCCGCCGTGTGACCGCTGTGGCGGCTATGACTTCGAGCGGGTGGAGGTGAAAGCGAGCGACTTCGACGACGAGGTCCGGGCGCCGAGCAACGTCCAGCTCGTCCGGGAGAACCCCGGCGTCGCTGCCGGCATCGTCGTCGTCCTCGCCGGCCTGCTGGTCGCCGCGCTGGCGCTGAGCGGCGCCGTCGTCGTCGCGGACCCGACCGGGACCTACCGGTTCGGCGCCGTGACCGCGACGCCCGTCGACGGCGACGGGACGCTCACGGCCGGCGAGTTCCGGTCGCAGCTCGAGGCGGACCACGAGGTCGCGACGATGCGGTGGTCCGGCCGCGGACTCGACGTCACCGTCGAGACGGCCGCGACCGCGAACGACGCCGTCGTCGCGGAGGTGATGGCCGTCGCCCGGAGCTACGCGAGATACGTTGACGCCGGCGGCGAGGCAGCGACGCTGGAGCTCACCGTCGCCACCACCGACGGCGAGGCACGCGTCCGCATCGACGGTGAGGACGCGCAGGCGTACGCCGACGGCGACATCTCGGAGGCCGCGTACCGCGACCGCGTCTTCGGGCGGTAAACCGGCGCGAGCGGTGCGCTGGCGATGGCTGTAGCCGGCTCGGTCAACACCCGAAAGCATTTAAACCAGAGTGGTAGACTCCCAAACGAGTGGGGTTGGTTGTACCGTACTCCCGCTCACCATAGTCCCAGACCGCCGGTTCCGGGACATCCCAACCGGCCCGGTGGTCGCTTCTACCGTCGACAGCGATAGCTACTTCTGCCCCGGAGCGTGGGGTTCGGACGATGCTGCCGACGACTCACCCGAGGTGGGCCGCGTGAGCTACGACCGCTCCGTCTCCGCCGACGACCACGAACTGCTCTCCGAGAGCGTCTGGAGCTTCCGAATGCCAGAGGTGCGCTTCGGCGCGAACGCCGTCGACGAGCTGGGCTATCAGCTCGCCGACCTCGGCGTCGACGACGACGCGACCGGGCTGCTCGTCTCCGACGCCGACCTCGCAGCCGTCGGCCACGTCGATCGGGTGGCCGACGCGATCGAGGAAGCCGGCTACGGCGTCGACCGCTACACCGACTGCCAGCGCGAACCGTCCGTCGCGGCCATCGACCGCTGTGTCGAGTTCGTCCGCGACCGGGCCGGCGAGGCGGGCTACGACTTCTACGTCGGCGTCGGCGGCGGAAGCGTGATGGACACCGCGAAGGCGACCCGCGCGGTCGTCGCGAACGGCGGCGAGCCGCTCGATTACATCGCGGAGCCGACCGGCCACGGCGAGGCGGTGACGGAGTCGGGCGAGCCGCTCGTGCTGTTGCCGACGACCGCGGGCACCGGCTCGGAAATCTCTCCACTTGCCATCCTCTCGGTCGAGGAGAAGCAGATCAAGGAGGGCATCTCCAGCCACCACGTCCGCGCGGACGCGGCCGTGCTCGACCCGACGCTGACGACGACGCTGCCGGCCGAGCAGACGGCGAAGACGGCGATGGACGCGCTCGGCCACGCCATCGAGGGGTTCACCACCCACGAGTTCGACAGCATGCTCCGGCCGA
>CAYREV010000151.1:0-2960 GCA_964423345.1 uncultured Balneolaceae bacterium
CAAACGGCTTCAGCGAGAAGCTTCGTGCGTCCTGCTTGGTGACCACGACGTTAGTGACGCCACAGCGTTCGGCGTTCGAGCGGAGCGCCGACAGCCGGCCGAGGTTGTTGTCGTTCGCGATCAGGAGCCCCGAGTCGTCCATCAGCGCGGCGAGCTGGGTGGTCTTGCTCCCCGGGGCGGCGGCGGCGTCGAGCACCCGCTCGCCGGGCTGGGGATCGAGCACCATCGCGGGGACCGCAGAGACCTCCTCCTGGCCGTAGACCCAGCCGTGGACGAACGGCCAGGAGTTCCCCGGGCTGTCCTCGTCGAGTCTGAGGAGTCCGTCGTGCCAGTTCACCCGAGTGTAGCCGAGACCGGCCTCGTCGTAGGCCCGGCGGACCCTGTCGGCGGTGGCCTTGATGGTGTTGACGCGGACGACCGACGGGAGCGGGCGCTCACACGCCGCGCGGAACGCCGCCGGGTCGTCCACCAGCGGCTCGTATCGGCCGAGGACGTCCATGCCAACCCTGTGTGAGCGGTCCGCTTGTGGGTTTCGAAGGGCTGACGCGAGTGCCAGGGCTGGCCGGGTACTCGGCCACCGACGCCGCGTCCAGTCGATATTTGACGCTGGCGGCCCGAGGTGCGTGCAAGGAATGGAAGAGTACGAGCGAAAACGCCTCATCGAGCGCATCGGGCGCGAGGGAGCGACCGTGGGCGTCTCCATCCCGGAGCGTATCACGGTCCAGGGCCAGGAGGTGGACCTCCACGAGTTCGTCTTCGAGATCAAGCGCCGGGACACGATACCCCCGGGAGAGCGCGACCGGGTCGAGGAGGCGAAGAAGAACCTCCGACGCGAGCGGCTCGAGCGGAGACAGCGTATCGAGGCCGGCGAGATCAGCTTCGAGGAGGGCGAGCGGCTCGCCGAGTCGATCGTCGGCATCGACCGGGCGCTGGAGGCTCTCGAGAGCCTCGGCCCCTCCGACATCGAGGGCGAGGCGAGGCGCCAGGAGGCGATGGACCAGAAGCGGTGGATGAACTTCCTCAAGCAGGTGCTCGGCCGGGACGACTCCGCCAAGCGCCGGGGGCGTCGATGAGATGACCCGGAACGCCGAAATCGCGGACCTCCTCGAGGAGTTCGCCGACCGGCTGGAGGCGATGGACGTCGAGTACAAGCCCCGCGCCTACCGCCGGGCGGCCGAGAACATCCGGGCGAACGCGACCGACATCGAGACGCTCGCGGCGGAGGGGCAGGACGCCGTCGAGGGGATCGAGGGCGTCGGCGAGGCCATCTCCTCGAAGGTGATTGAGTACTTCGAGACGGGCGAGATCGCCGAACTCGAGGCGCTGCGCGAGGAGCTCCCGGTGGACATCGACGCGCTCACGGCGGTCGAGGGGGTCGGCCCGAAGACCGTCGGCGACCTCTACGAGGCGCTCGGCGTGCAGGACCTCGACGACCTCGAGGAGGCGGCCCGCGAGGGGCGTATCCAGGAGGTGAAGGGCTACGGCGCGAAGACCGAGCAGAACATCTTAGAGGCCATCCCGTTCGCCCGGCAGTCACGCGAGCGGGCGCTGCTGGGCGACGCCCGGCCAGTCGCCGACCGGCTGCTCGAGTACCTCCTCGGGACCGACGCCGTCGAGCGGGCCGAAACCGGGGGTTCGCTCCGGCGGTGGCGGCCGACCGTCGGCGACATCGACATCCTGGTCGCGAGCGAGGCCGGCGAGCGGGCGGTCGAGGCGTTCGTCGACTGGAACGGCGCCGACGAGGTCATCGAGGCCGGGCCGACGAAGGCCTCCGTCCGGTCGAACGGGATGCGCGTCGACCTCCGGGTGGCGGTCCCCGGGGAATTCGGCGCGGCGCTGCAGTACTTCACCGGGAACCGCGATCACAACGTTCGGCTGCGCAACCGCGCCATCGAGCGCGACCTGAAGATGAACGAGTACGGCGTCTTCGACGTCTCCGAGGTGGCGGACCCCGATTCGGGTGAGGGAACCGACGGTTCCCGGACGTCGTCGGACGGATCCGACGGAAACCAGCGCGTCGGCGAGCGGGTCGCCGGCGAGACCGAGGAGCGGATGTACGAGGCGCTCGACCTGCCGTGGATCGCCCCCGAGATGCGCGAGGACCGCGGCGAGATCGACGCCGCCATCGCGGGCGACCTCCCGGATCTCGTGACCGTCGAGGACGTCCGCGGCGACCTCCACACCCACACCGACTGGTCCGACGGCAAGCACCCGATCCCGGAGATGCTCGAGGCGGCGGTCGAGTTCGGCCACGACTACTACGCCGTCACCGACCACGCGACCGGGCCGGGCATCGTCGGCGGAGTCGGTCTTTCCGACGAGGAACTGCTCGACCAGATCGACGAGGTTCGCGAGGCCGCAGAGGCGGTCGACCTGGAGGTGTTCACGGGCGTCGAGGCGAACCTCGACGGAGATGGCGGGCTGAACGTCGGCGACGACGCGCTCGACGCGCTCGACGTGGTGGTCGCCTCGCCACACGCCGCGCTCGACGGCGACGGCACCGACCGCATCGTCGCCGCCATCGAACACCCCGAGACCGATATCGTGGGCCACCCGACCGGCCGGATGCTCAACCAGCGCTCCGGGCTGACGCTCGACTTCGAGACGGTGGGGAAGGCCGCCGCCGAGCACGGCGTCGCGCTGGAGATCAACTCCTACCCGTCGCGACTCGACCTCCGGGGTGCAGCGGTGAAGACCGTCCTCAAGCAGGGGGCGACCGTCGTCGTCGACACGGACGCCCACGCGCCGGTCCACCTCGAGTTCCTCCGCTACGGCGTCCACACCGCCCGTCGCGGGTGGGCCGGACCGAGAGGCGTGCTCACCACCCGTGACGCAGACGGTGTACGGGAGTTCCTGGGACTGTGAGCGACGAGAGGGAGTCCGGTTCCGCGCCCGCGGTCGACGACCCGTTCCTGCTCGACGTGATGCTCGGAAAGCTCGCGAGCTACCTGCGGATGTGC
>CAYREV010000152.1:0-2959 GCA_964423345.1 uncultured Balneolaceae bacterium
TCGCTCCAACGAGGAGCTCGAACGGTTCGCCTACATCTGCTCACACGACCTCCAGGAGCCGGTCCGGATGGTGTCTAGCTACGTCCAGCTTCTCGAGCGTCGTCACGGGGACTCCCTCGACGCCTCCGGGAAGGAGTACATCCGGTTCGCCAGCGAGGGCGCGACCCGGATGCACCACCTCATCAAGGGCCTGTTGACCTACTCGCGGATCGATCGGGAGGGCCAGCGGCTGGCCGCCACCGACCTCGAAGACGTCCTGACCCACGTGCTCGAGGATCTGAAGCCGAGGATCGAAGCGGCCAAGGCCGAGGTGACCTGGGATCCGTTGCCTCAGGTCCAGGCAGACCCGATCCAGCTGGGCCAGTTGTTCCAGAACCTGGTGGCCAACGCCCTGAAGTTCCATGACGGGGGCCCGGTGAGGGTCCACATCTCGGCCGAGGAGGACGACGGCATGCACCGGATCGGTGTCCATGACGAGGGGATCGGCATCGAGGCCAGGCACCACGACCGGATCTTCACGATCTTCGAGCGCCTCAACGAGCGGGAGCGGTTCCCCGGGACAGGTGTGGGCCTGGCGATCTGCCAGCGCATCGTCGAGCGACACGGCGGCCGCATCTGGGTCGAGAGCCAACCTGGCCAGGGCGCCTCGTTCTACGTCACCCTGCCCAAGTCGACGACAGCGACCTAGGTGGTTATCACGGGCAGGATCACAGCCCAAGAGCATCGGCCAACGCCACGTTCCGCTTGGCTTGCACGACGGCCGGCCGGTCGATCATGCGCCCCTTGAACCCGATGACACCACCCTCCTCGATGCCGGCGGCGTCCACGGCGTCCAGGAGCTCGCGGGCCTCGTCGATCTCGTCCTGGCTGGGGGTGAAGGCCTCGTGGACCGGCCCGATCTGATCGGGGTGGATGATCTGCTTGCCGGTGTAGCCCATGTCGCGGCCCTCCCTGGCCTCCTTGGCCAGACCCTGGGGATCGGTGTAGTCGTCGAACAGGAGGTCGATGGGTTGGACCTCGGCCAAGGCGGCGGCGAGGACGACGCGTTGCCGGGCGTAGACGACCTCGAGGTTCGAAGGCGTGTTCCGCGCGCCGATGTCCCGGGCGTAGTCGAGGGCACCGAACATCAGACCCTCGACGCGGGTGAGGGGAGCCACGGGGTCGACGATGGTCTCAGCCAGCTCGATGGCCCGGGCCACACCCTGGGCGGTCTCGATCTGGACCAGCAGCGGGATGGTCCCGGTCTCGAGGCCGATCTCCTCCTCCAACGGCTCGATCTCCAGCTCCAGCTCGCTGAGCTCACGGATGCTGTCGACCTTGGGGACGACGATGGCGTCAGGTTCGGCGCGGACGGCGGCCTCCAGATCCGCGGCGTGCCAGGCGGTGCCCTGGGCGTTGACCCGGATGCACCGATCAGCCCTGGCGTCGGTGACCCGGCTGACGACCCCTGCGACCTCCTTGCGGGCCGTCTTCTTGTCGTCGGGCCCGACGGCGTCCTCCAGGTCGGCGACCACGGCGTCGGGGCCGTCGTCCATGGTCAGGGCCTTCTCGATGCGATCGGGTCGGGTGCCGGGCGTGTACAGGATTGAACGTCGGGGGATGTAGGGGAGCTCATCGGCCATGGTCAGTCCTCCTTGGGTTTGACCGCATCGGGGTCCTTGGTCTCGACCATGGCGGTGCGTTTGAACTCGCAGACTAGCGCGCCGTCCTGGTTGGTCACCATGGTCTCGAACTCGACGATGCCCCGGCCCGGCTTGCTGGTCAGCCGCTTGGAGAGCACCTCGCTTCTCACCCGGATCGTGTCGCCGTGGAACACGGGTTTGGGGTGGCGGACGTCGTCGTAGCCTAGGTTGGCCACGATGGTGCCCTCGGTGAGGTCGGGGACCGAGAGGCCGACGGCCAGGGAGAAGGTGAGAAGCCCGTTGACCACGCGCTCTCCGAAGAGGGTCCCCTTGGCGTACTCCTCGTCGAGGTGGAGGGGCTGGTTGTTCATCGTCATGGCGCAGAACATGACGTTGTCGGACTCGGTGATGGTGCGGCCGGGTTCGTGGTCGAAGGTTTGGCCGACATCGAACTCCTCGTAGTACAGTCCCATCACACGACCTCCAGGGGGGCAGCGGGAAGCACGCTGGTCATAACGAACGCATCGGTAAGAGCCTGGCGGGTGGTCGAGCGATCGGCCGGGACCGATCGGGGGGGACCCAGCGGGCCGCTCACCGTCAGCCCGTTGGCCCCCGACCCTCGAAGAAACGGTCCCGGGCGACCAGGAGGCCCAGCAGGATCCCGGCGTCCCACAGGGCCCCGATCCCCGCCAGCAGCCCGCTGCCGGCCAGGTAGGCCCGGGCCAGGAGGCCGGCGCCTGCCAGGCTGACGGCCAGGCCGGTCCAGAACCCCCAGGGGTTGGCCCGGTCGACCAGGATGCCGGTGGCCACCAGGATGGCCGCGCCGAACCCTCGCAGCAGGATGTCGATCCGGAACCAGGTGGTCCCGATGGCGCTGTCCAAGAGGACCAGGGCCACGGCTCCGCCCTGGAGGATCAGGGCCCAGCCGAGGATCTGGACGGCCAGGGGTCGGTCCCCGGGCGGGGCCTCACCGATCTCCTCCCAGAAGCGTTCCTTCTCGGTCTCCAGCTGCTCCTGGTGGGTCGGGGTGCGCGTGGCGTGGTCGGGCATCGGGGATCAGATGACCGTCCCGTGCTTCTTGTTCGGCAGGTGGAAGGTCTTGTCCTCGTAGGCATCCAGCCGGCTGATCAGCTCCTTGCGGAGCTGGCTGGGCGGGACCACGTGGTCGACGATCAGGTCGTCGGCCATCACACGGATGTCGATGTCCTGCCGGTACTCCTCGCGCTTCTGCTCGATCCACGCCTGGCGTTCCTCCTCGTCCTCGATGGCGTCGATCTTGCGCCGGTAGACGGCGTTGATGGCCGCCTCGGGACCCATGACCGCGATCTCGGCGTTGG
>CAYREV010000153.1:0-2957 GCA_964423345.1 uncultured Balneolaceae bacterium
CCAGCCCGGAGTTCCCGGCGGCGCTGGCCGAACTCGTCGCAAACTGCGTGGAGCTTAGTGGTTAACGTAACTTCTCGATGAATTCACTGAGGTGGTTTTCTATCCAGGAGGCTGCGAAACTCAGTCGGTCAGTCAGGTTCGTGAAGATGCTATCGAGGAGGGCGCGGTACTCGTCCGCGCCCTCCACGATCAAGGGCGAAGACTCCCATTTGAGACTCTTCCAGACAGGCTCGATTGGGTTGAGATGTGGCGAACCTACAGGGAGAAAAACGAGATCAATCCCTAGTTCATGGGCGCGTTCACGCGTGTATGCACAGATGTGTGATGAGAAGTTGTCCAAGACGAGCAGAATCCGCTGTCCCGGATTCTGCTCGCGGATCGTTTCGAAACACGCACAAATCCGTTCTTTCTCTTGGGTGGGGATGAACTGGAGGACACTCTCACCGTTGAGTGCGTAGAACCCGGCCGCTGGTGTCTCGATTTTCACCAGCGGCCGGGTAATCGTCGGTTCGTTCACTGTGTAGAGCCGCTGTGAATTATCCCATGGTTGTGGGTGCGAAACATCGAAAAAGCCCACCGTTGTCCCGCCATCTGTCCGGATCTCATCGTCAACCGTCCATTCCACATCGCTGTCGTCTTCGGGTTGTTTGTTGTGTGGGTCGTCAGTTTCATCCTCGTCGAACGCGTTGCCGACGCGTTCGTCGAGGATTTCATCGGCGTCATCTGGTCGGTCTGGCCTCTCCGTACGCGGAATCGCGTAGGAGAGGCCAAGCTCAGAGAGAAACCGCGGTAGGTAGTTTGGATGGAACTCGACATCGAATTCGGTGTTCAACAGGTGCTGAATCTCCTGTTTCTTCCAGGGTTCGCCTTCTTCGAGTAGTTCGATGAGACGCTCGCGTTCCTCATCGCCGAGCTTCGGAGGCCGACCGCCTCCGAAGTTCGGCGTGAGTTTCCCGAGTCCACCCTCATTCCAGCGTCTGACCCACTCACTACTGGTTGATTGGGACATCCCGACATCATCGGCTGCATCTTCGAGTGTTGCGCCCTTGTACAGCCGTTTGATGAAGGTGAGTCGCTTGCTTACCTTCTCATCGTCTGTCTGTGTGAGCAAGCGGTCGAGATCGTCCTCACTGAGGTGACGGACGATCTCTTTCTCTCGACCGGTCATTGTTATGCTAACTCAGATCACACCTAAAGCTTCTGTGAACCACTAAGCCGTCTCGTGATGACGGAAGACGCGTCGCGTCTTCCGAACCACGTGGGCTGATACCCCTCGCGGGAGAACGCCCACGACTGCAGTCGTGGGTAGCTTACGACTGGAACGAGGTTCGACAGTAAGTAGCAGTCCGTGCGAGGCGCACTCTCCCGCCGTGTCGACGGTGAGCGTGATAGACCGCCACCCAGTCGAATTGAGTTATTCCAACCTGACGGTTGGACTTTATGTCTGTGACGTCCCAACTGGGCCCCTCAAGGCTGATGCCGGTATCCTCTCGGTGACCGACGCACACCGTTACCTCGACGTAACCATTCGTCTCTATCGATTCTGACGTCGATCCCTCACCCAAGTGCCGACATATCCACCCAACGCTGATCCACAGCATCTGCCACTCTCCACCAAGCCTCGCGTTTGATGTTGAAACCGCTCGTTCGATTCAATCGGATACTCCTTACTTGCATCGTCCCATAGCGTGCTCCATGCTCTCATCGTTACCGTCTCGCCCCCTCCGGCTCACCGAAATCAATGCTCTCGATCACAGTGACGCGACGGTGTTCTGTAGACCCCTTGTTGCGTTTCGGACGGAGACACCGACAGACGACGTTATCGCCTTCTATCTCGCGACCGAATCCGAGACGAGACTCGTCGGATACGGCGCGGATACGGGCTGGACCATCCTCGAAACGCTCGAGCAATCGGACGACCCAGGCGCTCTCGAACGCGCTGCCGGAACTGTCATCAACTGGGCTGAAGCCACACACGGGTCGGACAGTGTCATCGTCATTTCAGCTCGGAACGCTTCCGATGGGCTCGACCGCCTCCTGCCGGATCACCCGATCGGGAAGAGCGACCTTTCGACGATCGAATCGCTCCCTGGGATTGCTGCCGTCCATCCGATGTTCTGTTATGCGGAGTCACACGAGATCGTCGCCTTTCTCAGCTTTCAGGTCGATCCGACAGACCCCGACGCAACCATCATGGCGAACTACGGATACCACCCACACGACCAGTCCTGGACGCAGATCGAACGTGCGATCATTGCTGGCGATCAGGACGTCGACCCTGCCGAGGATGTCACGATCCACGAGTGGATCGAGCGGCAGTACGATATGGCGGATCTTCTCGCGATCTCTCCTGACCCTGGCCCGTAGCACGACTCCGCTCCGCCCAGGCTACGTCATGGGACAGCGATCGTCGTTCGTCCTCGGGTGGCTCGATGTGTACGTCACACGGTGTTGTCGGATACGCGCGCGAATACGGCAACGGAATACGTGCAAATCTTCATCTCAACACCACCGACGACGCTGAACTAGGATCAAGACTGCCCTCATCTACTTCCGAGTGTTCGAAACGACCTGTACCAGTTCACGAGCGGTAACGGTGGGCAGAAATGGCGTCCTCATCAGCGTTCTCGGGGCAACTGTTTGATTCAACACTAACAATGATGAGATTATCAGATATCTATTTCTCACCCCTCGTGATACTGCTACATGGGGGGATAGGGGGAGAGTGGCGAACTTCCCTCCACGAATTTCAGACCATCGACAGTGAGTACGCTGTCGGTCTCCGGATTCGTTCAGCGAATCGCTGCGGGAATTCGCCTGCTGACGGTGTTCTGGCCATTTAGCGTGTAACAGCCAACAGGGTGTTCTACGTGCGCCCCCTGTACACTATCTCTGTCGGACGATCGTCACGGACTGGAACGGTGCACACCCGGCTGGTTCTCCGCCACTCTACTGAC
>CAYREV010000154.1:0-2941 GCA_964423345.1 uncultured Balneolaceae bacterium
ATTCGAACCGCCGTACGAGGTTTTGCAGACCTCTGCCTAGCCACTCGGCCACGTCGCCTTAAAGGCAATTCGAAATTCAGCATTTCAATAAGTACGCCCGACAGGACTCGAACCTGTAACCTATTGCTTAGAAGGCAATTGCTCTATCCAGTTGAGCTACGGGCGCATCTCTTTGCCCGGCTGCCCTGGATCGTTCAGGTTTGTCCCTGTAACCTTCCCGGCCTGCCGGGTTATAGTGTCCGGTTAAGTTTCGGGCGCGGAAACCAATGTTGAATTATCTATCCCGGCAGTGGCCGGGAAAAGTTGTTGAATGCTAATTGCATCAACGCCCGTCAACAATTCAACAACTTGTCCCGACTTTTCTCGGGATTCAAATTTCAATTTCTTTCGTGTCGGGGAGACAGGATTTGAACCTGCGACCCTTCGCTCCCAAAGCGAATGCGCTACCGGACTGCGCTACTCCCCGTAAACCGGCCTCAAAATAGATTCCAAAAATAAGCAGTTGTCACCTATCAGGCAAATGAATTTTACCCTAAACTTTCCACTGATTCGAGCAGCCTGCGGGTGAATTCAGGCCAGCTCAATTCCTCTTTTAAACGGGCTAGGTTGCCGGATAATTCGGTTTTGAGATCGTTCTCCAGGTAGGTCTCGATATTCCGGCGCAGATCCCGGGCGTCGCCGGTGCGGAAGACAAGCCCGTTTTTCCCGTCTTCAATATGTTCGGTGAGTCCGGGTTGGTCGGACACCAGCGACGGAAGGTTAAAGTGAATGGCATTGGCGAGCACTCCGCTCTGGCTGGCCGTGCGGTAGGGGAGCACCATAAGGTCGGCCATGCTTAATATTTCGGCCATGGCTTCTTCGGGGACAAATTCGTCGATGACGGTGTACCGGTCCCGGTGCTCCTCCTTGATCTCATCCAGCAGCTCCTGCTTGTCGGTGTAAAACTCGCCCACGATAAAGGGCCGGATGCGCTGCTTCTCCAGATTCATGCCGTTGAGGGCCTCAATAAGGAGGTCTACTCCCTTGTAGCGGCGCACCAGCCCCATAAAGAGGACGATGCGTTCCTCTTCGGCGACTCCGTATTTCTCCTTCAGCTGCGCCGGGGAGTCCTCCGGCGGATCCAGCTCGTAGATGGGATGAAACAATTTCGTGTGGCCGGTGGAGAGGCCCAGGTTGAGGAACTCCTCTTCGGTCTGCCCCGAGAGGAGGACCGCCAGGTCGGTGGCGCCCATCATCCGCCGGGTGAGCGACCGCTTGAAGGGGAAGGCCTCGTGGGGCACAATGTTATGGGCGATGCAGACGGAGGTGATATCCGGCTTCCTTTTCCGGCATTGATGCAGCACCCGCGTGTAGGCCGGGGCAAAGAAGGGATGCCAGTAGGAGTAGATCAGGCAGTCCGTACCGTCGTCCACCAGCTGCGATGCGGTTCGATCCCACGACAGGGGGTTGTAGGGGTGGAAAATACGGGGTTCGTACTCCCTGCCGGCCTCTTCCAGGGTTTGGGAGGAGCCGGGAAAGAGCAGCCACGGGTAAAGTTTTTCAAAATTATAAGCCTTTGCGCCCGTTTGTTTATTCAACTCCCGGTAGAGGGAGTCGCTGAATTTGGCTATCCCTCCCCGGTAGGGCGGGAACACGCTTAAAAATGAAATCACAGCTGTCGGTTGATTAATCTTTGGAACATGGTATATATAATAAGGTTAAAGAGAGCTTTGTAAAACTGTTGTTTTTTTAAAGCCCCCTTAAAGAGTAGTTCACAAAACTGTTGTTTGTCAAAGCCCCTTAAAATTATTTTTTGTCAGAAAATGCAACTCTATAAAAATTTCCTTTCCTTAAAGCTGAAATTTGAGCCAAACAACCGACTACCGATGAAAAATTATTTCCTGATTCCCTTTCTGCTGCTAAGCATTCCCCTGATCACCTTTTCGCAATCCCTTACCGTCCGCCCCATAGGCAATACGGCTACCAACAGCACCTCCACTTTCACCCTTAAGGAGGGCAAGGTGCGTTTCGGTTCCTCCAGCGTGCGGTTTCTGGAGGCGTCAACGTCTGTCGGGGGATTGAAGGATTTCAGCGTCTCGGCAGACCGGGCCCTGGTGGGCACCATCGCCGGCGGCAGTCCGGGCAGCGCGATGCTGATGAGTTCGTACGGCGATACGCTGTCGGCCTTCGGTACGGTGTCTATTTCGGCCACCGACCCCTCCGTGTCGGTGTACACTTCCGGTTCGGGCGCCCTGCTGGTGCGCGACAATATTGCGAATTTCAACCTGTATAACGCCCTGGGGCGGCGGGTGACCAACGTTTCGGCCAGCGGGCAGGGAGACAACAGGGAGAAGATCTCGGAGGTGGCGATGGACCCCGACTGGAGGACGGTGATCGTCTATGTGCCCGAGATCGAATACAACAGCGGCATAGGCTCCCGGGCCCAGTACCTGGACCGGAATAACAAGCTTACAAACTTTTTCAGCCGCACGGACCGCAGCATCACCAGCGTGACGGTGTCGGACAATGGCAATTTTGTGACGATCGTGAGTTCCGGGCCGGGGACCGGCGACCGGATCCACCTGCTGGACCGCTACGGCAACGAGCTGAATACCATCACGGCCGATGAGAATTTTGCCGGGGCTATATCCTCAAATGAGGCGGGGCATATCACGGCCTGGTCGCAGAAGAGGGTGATCGTCTATGAAGGGCTGACCGGCGAGCGTATCGGCAGCACCAGTTTTCGGTCGGAAGTGATGGAGGTGGGCTTCTTCCCGGAAGATGACGTTATCCTGGCCATGACGGGCGATTACAGCTCAGGCAGTGACGTTTTGAACAATGTGGAGTTTCATGCCATCGACCTGGCAAGGCGCAAGGTGGAGCGACAGGATTTCGGAGCGGCGCTGGGGTTCAGTGATGCCATGGACCGCAGGTTTGTACGTACGGGGCGTCACCGTTACCA
>CAYREV010000155.1:0-2926 GCA_964423345.1 uncultured Balneolaceae bacterium
TCTCGGGCCTGCACATCGCCTCGGGGCTCAAGGGCCAGACCGATCCCGAGGCCACAGGCCGCAAGGGCTGGCTGCCGCTGGCGCTGGTCGGTGCCGGCCTGATCGTCACGCCCTTGTTCTGGGTGAGCGGGCTCTACACGGCCCTGATCGTCGGCCCCATGGCGCTCCTTTACGGTGGGGCCCTGTGGATCGGGCGGTCCTGGCAGGCCCACAACGCCCGGTTCCTGGGGGCGCTGCTCGTCCTTCCCTACGGGCTGTGGACGATCGTGGCCTTCGATGAGATCCCCGCCGCCGAGGTCCCCCTGGTGGCCCCCCTACGGGGCACCCTGATGGTCCTGGCCGGCGTCGTCCTCCTGCTCAACCTGCCGGGCCTGCCCCGACTGCTCAAAGGAAGCGCCCGGCGCTTGGGCCGCTGGGCACCGGCGACCATGGTGGCCCTGGCCTACCCGATCAAGAAGCAGATGCGTACCGGCCTGACGGCCAGCATGTTCGCCCTGGTCTTGCTGGTCCTGGCGGTCTTCTCCAGCTTCTTCACCGTCTTCGAGGTCGACCCGGCCCGCGAGGCCGGCGGGTACGATCTCTACGCCGAGACCAACCTGCCCGTCGAGGACCTGGAGGCCTGGGCCCAGGCCAACCTGGACCAGCGGCCAGCCAGCCTGGACCAGGTGTCGGTGGTCGACCAGATGGCGGTGGTCCGGGTGGTCGGCGGGGACGTGGTCACCATCGAGGGGCAGCAGGTGAACTACAACGGGCCGCCGGTGGACTGGTTCTACGGGATCGACCAGGGCTTCGCCGAGAACAACGGGTACGATCTGGTCAGCCGGAGCGCCCGGTTCGAGACCGATGAAGCTGCCTACCGGGCCGTGGCCAGCGACCAGGACCTGGCCGTGGTCTCGCGGGTCTACGACATCGACGAGGCCGGCCGCCTGGGCCGGATCGACGGTGGGGAACGGATGAGCGTGGACCTGGTCTCGGGCACGGTGAACCTGACCGTGGTCGGCGCCCAGGAGCAACAGTACCTGGGCGGGATCTTCATCGACGAGGCCCTGCTCCAGGATCTCTTCCCGACCCATGGGGCAGGTTTCCTGATCCAGGTCGATCAGGGCCAGGACCCGGTGGAGGTCGCCCGCACCATGGAGCGCGACTACCAGGCCATGGGGCTGGACGTCGAATCCATCGAAGCGCGGGCCACCGAGCTGCAGAGCCTCAACGCCCGGTTCTTCAACGTGCTCCAGGTCTTCCTGGGCTTGGGCCTGGTCATCGGTGTCAGCTCGCTTGGGATCGTGACGGCCAAGAGCGCGCTCGAGCGCGAGCACGAGCTGGGCGTCCTGCGAGCCATGGGCCTGCCCAAGGCGCACATCACCTGGAGCCTGGTCTCCGAGTCCCTGTTCACCGCCGTGCTGGGGATCCTGCCCGGCATCGCCATCGGGGTGGCCGTGGCCTACGCGGCCTGGCTGGCCTTCTTCGCCGAGGCCGGCGTGGCCTTCACGATCCCGTGGACCAGCATCGCGATCCTCTCGGTCATCAGCCTGGTGGCTGCCGTGGTGTCGACCATCGGCCCGGCTCGCCGGGCGGCCAACACCGACGTGCCCGCCGCCGTGCGGGTTGAGGGATGAACGGGGACACCGCATAGGGTTCATCCCGAAAGAGCCCGAACCCCTGGTTCGGGCGGATCGAGGCATAGGCCGGCGGCGAAGGATAGCGGCCTATGCCGAGAGAGGATGGGCGCCAGCCCGTGCGGATCGAGGGAGAGCTGGAACCACAGCAGAGAGTTTTCCCGAGATAGGACCCACCCCCGCGTCCTCCGTCCGATGACCCGACCCGGGGAGGAACGATCCTGATCGAGGCACCGTCAAGGCTTGCCACCGTCAAGCCCCGACCGCGAGATCCACCAGGGGACGGGTTGAACCGTCCATCCCAACGTTCAAGGGCCAGGTGGCGGACATGGACCCGAGCTCCGCGCCGCGGGCGTCGTCTGTCCTCGCCCCCTCCTGCCCCCGGCGCCGGCGGTCGCGGGGCCCATCCACCCCTCCCCCCTCCCGGCCAGGCGGCCAGCGGTGCTGACCGATCGTCTCCGTGAGGGCTCGGACGGGGGCCGATGTCGAGCAAGCGCCAGCGCATAGCAACGCTTTCCAACACCCGGGACCTTACCCCGGCACCGCCCAGAGGTGACCCAACGATGGACAGCCCTATCCCCAGCGTCTTGATCGCGCTCAGCCTTGCGACCCTCGCCCTCGTCCCAGCCGCCTCGGCCAGCGATGCCGAGGCCGAGCTGCCTGGTTACTACGTCGTCCCCGGAGAGGACGGCGCCAGCCTCTGGGAGGAGACCAACGACCTCGACGGTCTCCAGCAGGCACCGATCTACGACGCCGAGGGCGACCTGATCCACCACGCCGATTCCGAGGTGAGCATGGCCACGACCCACGGGGACGATATCCCCGTCTGCGTGTCCAAGCCCAGCCCCGACCCGAAGGGCGAGGAGGAGATCTGTCTAGCGGTCGTCCACGTGCCCCACGTCTGCATCCGGGATGGCCCGGACGCGAAGGCCGACGAGACCTGCCTGGCCGACCTGATCCAGACGCCCGCGTCCAAGGACGTGACGGTGGACACCACCAAGCTGAGCCACTGTGTCGGGCCCTGGACCACCGAGACCACGGTGGACCTGGGGACCGTGTCGGTGACCCTGATCACCTGCGACCCCTTCATGGGCCAGCCGCCCTGGTGACCGGGCCCCGACCCCTGAGATCCGTGTCACGGGGACGATGGACCCGGCCGCTCAACGGCCACGGTCCAGGCTGTCCTCGGGGACCGACGTCGCCCCGGCAGGCATCAGCGGTAGGTCGAGCACCGCGTCCGGGCCCAGCTGCAGGGTGCTGGAGGCGAACGTGTCGTCCTGGTGGACCCAGCCGTCGTCGTTGGTGAGCAC
>CAYREV010000156.1:0-2894 GCA_964423345.1 uncultured Balneolaceae bacterium
CGAGCTTGTCCTTGACCTCGTCCCACAGCGCGGCGCGGCGCAGGGAGCGCTCGACCAGCTCGTCCAGGTTCCCCTTGTGGCCCGTCATCCTGGCGCCGAACGTCACGTTGTCGTGGATCGACTTGGGGAACGGGTTGGGCTTCTGGAACACCATCCCGATCCGCCGGCGGACCTCGACGGGGTCCACGCCCGGCCCGTAGATGTCGTGGCCGTGGTAGCTGACCTCGCCCTCCACACGTGCGCCGTGGGTGAGGTCGTGCATGCGGTTCAGGGTCCGCAGCAGGGTCGACTTCCCGCAGCCCGATGGCCCGATCAGCGCGGTGATCTCGTTGGAGGGGATCCGCAGGTTCACGTCGCGCACCGCGAGGAAGTCGCCGTAGTGCACGTTGACGTCGCGCAGCTCGAAGACCGGGTCGGTCACCGTCCGGTCCACCGGTGCGCGGGAGGCCGCGGCCGGTGCTGCCGGCGTGCTCGCGCGGTGCGTGCCACTGCTGCCGCTGCTGGCGGTGCTGGCGGTGCTGGTGCTCTGGTGCACGTCGGTCGTCTCCTGGTCGTGGCCATCGTCAGCGGTCGTCATCGGGTGCCCCTGCTGGCACGGTTGCGGAACCAGATCGCGATCCCGTTCATCAGCAGCAGGGCGCCGAGCAGCACGATGATCGCGCTGGCGGCGATGGACTGGAACACCGGGTTGGGGTCGAAGGTGAAGTTGTAGATGTTGATCGGCAGTGCGCTGAACTGCTCGAACAGGTCCAGCGGGCTGGAGTTGCGGAAGCGGGCCGAGGTCGCGCCGACCACCAGGATCGGGGCGGCCTCGCCGATCGCACGCGACAGGCCCAGGATCGCGCCGGTGATCATGCCCGGCATCGCCTGTGGCATGACCAGCCTCCGCGTGGTCTGCCACCGTGTCGCACCGAGGCCGAGCCCGCCTTCGCGCAGCTCGTCGGGCACGGCCTTGATCGCCTCGCGGGAGGTCACGATGATCACCGGCAGGATCAGCAGGATCAGCGTCAGCCCGCCGGCGAGCAGGGAGCGGCCGAAGTCCATGATCCCGACGAACAGCCCCGCGCCGAGCAGGCCGTAGACGACCGACGGCACCCCGGCCAGGTTGGCGATGTTGGTCTCGATGAGGTCGGTGACGCGGTTCTTCGGCGCGAACTCCTCGAGGTACAGCGCGGCGCCGATCCCCAGCGGGAAGGAGCCGATGGCCACCAGCAGCATCAGCGACAGCGTCCCGGTCAGACCGGGCGACACGCCTGCCGAGGCGGGGTCGATGCGCGAGGGCAGGCTGGTGAGGAACCCCCAGTCGAGGAACCCGACGCCGTCGAGCGTGACCCGCACGAGCAGGACGGCCAGCACGACCACGCCGACGAGCGTGGCGGCGGCCAGCGCCAGGCGGATCGACGCCTCTCGACGGGCGCGGCCGCGCGGCTGCTGGAAGCTGGCAGCCCCGGGCGTCGTGGCCGGCGCGGAGGTCGGCGTGGGGGTCGTGGTGGAGGTCGTGGCTGCCATCAGTACACCTGCCGGTAGCGACGGACGACGGCTGCGGCGATGAGGTTCAGCGCGAGCGTCATGACGAACAGCGTCGCGCCCACGGCGAACAGGGCCTCGTACTGGAAGGAGCCGCGGGCGGCCTCACCGCCGACCGACTGGGCGATGTAGCCCGTCATCGTCTGGTTCTGCTCGAGCGGGTTGAGCGTGATCTGGGGGCGCGAGCCGACCGCGAGCGCGACGATCATCGTCTCGCCGACGGCGCGTGACATGGCCAGGATGATCGCGGCCACGATGCCCGACAGCGCCGCGGGGAACACCACCCGCAGCGCGACCTTCGACCGCGAGGCGCCGAGGCCGTAGCCGGCCTCCCGCAGTGCGTCGGGCACCGCCGACATGGCGTCCTCGGAGACCGAGGCGACGGTCGGGATCAGCATCACGCCGACCACGAGCCCCCCGGACAGCGAGTTGAAGAAGTCGATCTGCTGGAAGCCGAGCACGTCACGCAGGAACGGCGTGACCGCGGTCAGCGCGAAGAAGCCGAGCACCACCGTGGGGATGCCCGCGAGCAGCTCCAGGGTGGGCTTGAGCGTCTTGCGGACCCTCGGCTCGGCGTACTCCGACAGGTAGGTCGCGGCCGCGAGGCCGATCGGGACCGCCACGGCCAGCCCGATCACGGTCACGTGCATCGTCCCGGTGATCAGGGGCCAGATGCCGAGCCTGACGGTCTCGATGCCGCCGAAGGGCTGCCACACGGTGTCGCCGAAGAACTGGCCCAGCGAGATCCGCTGGAAGAACGGCAGCGTCTCGCTGGCCAGCACGAGGATGATGGCGACGGTGGTCACCACCGACACCGCGCCGCACGCGAACAGCACGGCGACGATGGCCTTCTCGCCGAGACGCCGCGAGCGTGGCGCCAACGGGTTCTCACCGGCGCGCTGCATCAGGGCTGCCATGGCGTGTGTCCTGGGAGGGTCCGGGCGTGTGCCGCCAAGTCAAACCGCCGCATGCACCGGGAAGTGCACGCGGCGGTGACACGTCAGGCAACGTCGGGTTACGGGACGGTGACGTCAGCCGAGGACGTCGGCGACCTGCTGCCTGGACTCCTCCAGCTTCTGCGGGGCGTTGACGTAGCCGACGAACTCGACGGCCTCGGGGGCGGTGTCGAGGAGGAACTCCACGAAGTCGGCGACCTGCGGCTTGTCCTGCAGCGCATCGGTGCGGACGTAGACGTAGAGCGGGCGGGTCAGCTCGTAGGAGCCGTCCTCGGCGGTCTCCACCGTCGGCATGACGCACTCGCCGCTGGCGTTCTCGTGCGCGATCGCCTTGAGGCCCGCGGCGTTGTTGGCGAAGTACGCCAGGCCGAAGAAGCCCCAGGTGCCGGTGCCGGACTGGATGCCCTGGAC
>CAYREV010000157.1:0-2876 GCA_964423345.1 uncultured Balneolaceae bacterium
CCGACAGCGTCGAGGAGGTCCACTCGGTCCTGGAGGCCATCGACAGCCTCACCGGTCGATCGGCGGCCACCGAGGCCGAGCTTGACGAGGTCGTCGCCGAGGCCGAACCGGAGCAGGCGCCGGTCACCGGGGCCGGTCCCTTCGGCGATGTCCACCCGGTCGAGGATGTCGAGGGCATCGGTGAGACCTACGCTGGACGCCTGGCCGAGATCGACATCGAGGACACCCAACAGCTCTGGCAGGCCGATCCGGCCGATGTCGCCGAGCACCTGGATATCTCCGAGAAGACCACCGGTCGATGGAAGGCCCAGGCCGAGCTGATGGCCCTGGACGGCATCGGGCCCCAGTACGCCGAGCTCTTGGCCCGCGTCGGCATCGGCGCCATCGAGGACCTGGCCGAGGCCGAAGCCTCCGAGCTGGTCGAGAAGATCCAGGCCAAGGACGACGAGCTCAAGATCAGCATCCAGGGCAACACCATCGGAACGTCCCGCGTGTCGGCCTGGATCCAGGCGGCCAAGGACCACGATCCCGACGGGATCACCCGCCGGGAGGCCTAGCGGTCTCACGTCCGTCGACAAGACCGATCGCTTCCCTTCGGCACGTGTCGAGGTAAGGGTTAAGGACCGCCGAGGGTCTGGTAGACCATGGCTTGGACGGGCATCAGCATGGGCACCGGGATCGTCATCGGCGTCCTGGGCGCGATCCTCCTGGTCGTCGGCGCCGGGGTGGCCATGATCGGGCCCGAGGCGGTCAGCGACGAGAACTGTTGCCAGGAGGACAGCGGCTTCCTTGGTCTCGGAGGGGACGCCGGAACCGACCAACGCAACGCGGAGGAGCGCCAGGAGGTCCGCGCCGCCGGCGGCGTGATCGCAGGGTTGGGTGCGGCCTTGCTCCTCATCGGCGGCCTCCTCTACGGGGTCGGCCGTGCGGTCGAGAGCAGCCGTGGTCAGGAGCAACAGCAGACCCAGACCGTCGAGATCCGGTAGCCCGACCGGCCAACCGCAGGGACCAACATGGACCAGGCCCAGCCATCGAGGTCGGTCCGCCGGTGGCCTCTGAGCCGGTCAGCGTCGGTCGGCTACCCGGCCCCCGCTCCCTTGTTCCCCCCTTGACGCCTGGCCTTCTACGTCCTCTGCGGTCCCTGCGGTGAGCCGACCCTTCCCGCAGCTTTTTCACCACCATCCCCTTGGTCCCAGCGTGAGCGCCGACCAGACCCGGGATGTCTCCCGCACCTTCGATGACTGGGCTGAGGCCGGTCGCGGCGAAGGCATGGAGGAAGGCCACCGTCAGACCGCCGGCGACCTGCTCGACCAGCTGACCGTCGAGCCCGGCGACCGGTTCCTGGACCTTGGCACCGGCATCGGCTGGGCGGCCCGGGACATGGCCACCCGAGGCGCCAAGGCCGTCGGCATCGACGTGGCCCCGCGCATGCTGGCCCGGGCCCGAGGCGTCAGCGGGCCGGCCGTCGACTACGCCCTGGCCAGCTTCGAGGCTCTCCCGTTCGAGGACCAGACCTTCGACCTGGCCTTCAGCATGGAGGCCCTCTACTACGCCGGCGACCTGGACCAGGCCCTGGCCGAGGTCGCCCGGGTCATGGCCCCCGGCGGCCGCGTCGAGATCCTGATCGACTACTACGAGGAGAACACCGCCTCCCACGGTTGGCCGGAGCTCACAGGCGTCCAGATGCACCTGCTCTCCGAAGCCGGGTGGCTCCAGGCGCTGGTCGAGGCCGGGTTCGGTCAGGCCTCCAGCCGCCGGCTGAAGGCCCCAGCCGACGACGAGAGCGTCGAGGCCTGGAAGCGCGAGCAGGGCACCCTGCACATCACCGCCTTCGAACCGGGGTGACCCCTTGCTGGGCTGGCTGCTCCTGCTGTTCATCCTGGTGCCGCTGGTCGAGGTCTACCTCCTCATCGAGATCGCCGGGATGATCGGGTTCTGGAACACCGTGGGCATCGTGATCCTCACGGGCCTCCTGGGGGCCGCCCTGGTCAAGATCCAGGGTCCCCGGGCCTGGTTCGAGGTGGTCAAGGCCATGCGCGAGGGTCGCCCGCCAGGGATCGAGCTCTTGGCCGGGGCGCTCTTCCTGGTCGGCGCGGCCTTCCTGTTGACCCCCGGCGTGATCACCGACGGCGTCGGCTTCCTGCTCATGGTCCCCCTGGTCCGCAAGGGTGTGGCCAAGCTGGTCGCCGGCCGGTTCAAAAGCAGCGCGACGGTGACCTACCACCGCCTCGACGAGCCACCCGGACCCCCGTGAACCCCCCCCGGCGTCTCGTGATGGGCACAGCAGTTAAGACCCTACGCGCCAGCTACCCCTCCATGCGTGCGGGAGCGTTGGTCTTCCTGTTGCTGGCTGCGTCCTTGGCCGGCTGCATCGGAGGCCTTGAGGAGGCTGGCGACGAGCTCGACCAAGCGAACACCACGGAGACCGGGTTCTCCGATACCCACGTCTACCCCGGGGACTACGAGGACGAGGACCCCTACAGCCACGTCCTGGAGGAGGGGCCCTTCGACCTCTTGCCCGGCAAGGCCCTCTACCTGGAGAGCCAGGCCGACGGCGAAGCCATCGAGATCGGCATCGTCCGGCCCGATGTCCCCGAGGGTACCCAGGTCCCGGTCATCGCCTTCGCCAGCCCCTACCTGTCCCCGCTGCACCCCCAGGATCTCCACGAGCTGCGCCCACGCCTGACCGAGAACTTCGTCGAACATGGCTACGCGGTGGCCTTCGTGGCGGTCCGCGGCACCGCCGACAGCGGCGGTTGCAGCGACCTGATGGGCCCCCTGGAGCGGGCCGACCTGGACCAGGCCATCACCTGGCTGGGGACCCAAGATTGGAGCAACGGCAACGTCGGCATGCTCGGCGTCAGCTACGACGGCTC
>CAYREV010000158.1:0-2864 GCA_964423345.1 uncultured Balneolaceae bacterium
CAACTGGGCCTCCGTGCGCTCGGTGACGTCGACCTGGAACCCCACGAAGTGGGTGACCGCCCCATCGTCGTCGCGGAGCGGGGCGACCGTCACCTCGTTCCAGAACGCCTCGCCATCCTCGCGGTAGTTGAGCAGCTCGACGGTGACCGGCTCGGCGGCGTCGATGGCCTTGCGGATGACGGCCACGTTCGCGGGGTCGGTCTGCTCGCCCTGGAGGAACCGGCAGTTCCGGCCGAGCACGGCCTCCCGGGGGTAGCCCGTGAGGCGCTCGAAGGCGTCGTTGACGTAGATGAGCGGGTTGTCCGGCTGGTCGGGGTCGGTGAGGGTGATGCCGACCGGGGCCTCGTCCATCGCCAGCTCCTTGACCGCGAACGCGACCTCGGGAGCGTCCGTCGACGCCATACGGGTCGGAGACGGCTCACGCCCATCAACGTTCGCCCCCGGACGGCGAGCGTTATCCCCGCGGGCACCCTGGGAGGGCCATGCCGTTCGACCTCAGCCTCGTCACGCTCGGGGTGGCCGACCTCGACCGGTCCATCGCGTTCTACACCGACCTCGGGCTGCCGGCCCTCGACCGGGAGCCGGACGACGCCATCGCCTTCTTCGACCTCGACGGCGTCCGGCTCGCCGTCTTCCCGCGGGAGCGGCTGGCCGAGGACGCCACGGTCTCGCCCGACGGCTCGGGCTTCGCCGGCATCACCCTCGCGAGCAACGTCGAGGACGAGGCGGCCGTCGACGCCCTGCTCGCCGCGGCCGAGGCGGCCGGGGCGACGGTCGTCAAGCCCGGCGGGCGCGCCGACTGGGGCGGCTACTCGGGCTACTTCGCGGACCCCGACGGCCACCTCTGGGAGGTCGCGTACAACCCCTTCTGGGACGGCGACTGACGCCGCGGCTCAGGCCTCGCCGTACACCGGCACGGCCGCGCCGCTGGTGACGTCGGCGGCGTCCGAGCAGAGGAAGAGGACGACCCGGGCGATGTCGGCCGGGTCGACCCAGGCGTCGTGGTCGGCGTCGGGCATCATCTCGCGGTTCATCGGCGTGTCGATGACGCTCGGCATGATGGCGTTCGCCCGCACGGACCCGAGGTTCTCCTCGGCGATGGTCTCGGTCAGGAGGCGCACGCCGGCCTTCGAGGCGCGGTAGATGCCGTCGCCCTCGCCCCCCTCGAGCGAGGACCGTGCCGAGACCGAGACGATGGCCCCGTCCGTCTCCCGGAGGTGCGGGATGGCGTGCTTCGAGGCGAGGAACATCGTCTTCAGATTGAGATCGAACAGGAAGTCGAACGTGTCGGCCTCGGTCTCGTCGATCGACGTCCCGCCGCGCCACGTCCCCGCGATGTTACAGAGCGCGTCGAGACGCCCGTGCTCTTCGAGGACCGCGTGAACCGTCTCCGCGACGGCCTCCTCGTCGGTGAAGTCTCCCTGGTAGTAGTCGACCCGGGAGAGATCGACCGAGACGTCGTCGCTCTCCGGGTCCACGATGTCGGCGACACAGACGGTCGCACCCGCCTCGTCGAACGCCTCGGCGACGGCGCTCCCGAGCTCGCCAGCCGCGCCGGTGACGAGCACTACCCGTCCGTCGAAGTCGTAGTCGACTGCCATATCGGAGACTGGGTCGGGACGGGGATAAAGTCCGTGTCGAGTGGCCCGGACGGCCGACTTGCGGGCCCGTGTGTACGCGAGTCGATCGGCACTCTCAGGGCGTGACGACGAGTTTTCCGAGGAACGACTCCTCGAGGACGTCCCGCTGGGCGTCGACGGTCCCCTCGAGGTCGTAGGTCCCGGCGATCTCGGGGACCACCTCGCCGGCGGCCATCAGCGTCGCCAGCCGGGCGAGGACTGCACTCGTATCCGGCGTGTTGAACATCGACATCACCTGGAAGCGGAGGTCCTTGAACTTCCCCGGACCCATCGGAACGGGTGCCGTCGCCGAGTCGTTGCCGATGCCGACGATGGTCGCATCGCGGGCGGCGACCGCCCCGTCGAGTTCGAAGTACGCGTCGGCGAGCGTATCGAGGATCAGGTCGGGTGCACCGGCATCCGCGACCGCGTCGGCGAGGTCATCGCGGTCGTAGTCGAGGACCGTCTCCGCGCCCAGGGCGTAGAGGTGATCGTGGTAGGCCGGCGAGGCCGTCGTCGTCACGCGGGCGCCGGCGGCGGCCGCGAGCTGAACGGCGACGTGGCCCACGCCGCCGCTCCCCGAGTGGATCAGCACCCGCTGGCCGGGCTCGACCGCCCCGTGGTGGACGAGCGCCTGCCACGCCGTCACGCCGACCAGGGCCAGCGCCGCGCCCTCGTCGAACCCGCACGCCTCGGGGAGCGTCGCGGCCAGCCCCTCGGGGACGGTCACGTACTCCGCACAGGTGCCCTGGCGGTCTCGACCGAGCCCCGTGGCGAACACGCGGTCGCCGGGATCGAACGCCTCCACCCCGTCGCCGACGGCCTCGATCACTCCGGCGGCGTCCGAGGCGGGCGTCCAGGGGAGGCCAGGGAGCGAGTACTCCCCCTCTCGGAAGTAGGTGTCCACGGGGTTGACGCCCGCGGCCTCGACCCGCACCAGGAGTTCGTCGTGTCCCGCCTCCGGGCGAGGGACCTCGTCGACCTGCAGTACCTCCGGCCCGCCGTGTTCGTGGTACCTGACGGCACGCATCGTCGGAGAATCGACGGGGATCGACATAAGTCCGTTCGGTCGTGTGAATCGATCTCGTGGCGCCCGTCTCGACGGGCTTATGAGACACAGTGACGCACCTCCGTGAAAATGCGACTCATCGCGGACCGGGGCTTCGGGGGGATGTACCCCGAGAACACGGTGCGCGCCGTCGAGGAGAGCGTCGCGCTCGCGGACGCCGTCGCGCTCGACGTCCG
>CAYREV010000159.1:0-2860 GCA_964423345.1 uncultured Balneolaceae bacterium
CGAATACGATTTATCCCGCAGCACTCCGCCGGTAAGCATTAATCGCATTCCGGAAACCCCTGCCAGCTCAACAGCAATATTGATGGCATTCGTTAAAAGTGTCAAGTTCTCCTTATCTTTCAAACGGAGAGCAATTTCGCGCGTGGTGGTTCCCGAATCCAGAACAATAGAGTCTCCATCACTAACCAACTCCGCCGCATATTCTCCGATCCGTCTTTTTTCCTCTACATTTATTTTCTGTTTTTCTTCCAGAGAAGGGTCGTTATAAACATTATTGCGAAGAAGTGCACCACCGTAAGTACGATGGATCAATCCCTTTTCTTCAAAAAAATCCAGATCGTTGCGAATGGTCACTGTTGAAACATCAAACTCTTCACTCAGCTCATCAACACGAACGGATCCCTCACTCTGTATTTTTTGTATTATTTTATCTCTTCGATCAACGGTAGACTTCATAGCTTATTTATTTATTATAGGGCAATATTTAGGGTGAAAAAAAAGAATTGTAATAGCCATCCTATCTGCAATGTCAAATAAAGATTTCAAAATGTAAACACTTAATCGGTCCTCACAAAAAAGGAGAGTATTTTATCCTTAATTATTATAAAATCATAATGTTTCTACCTGTTCAGACAGGTTGTCCAGCATATCTTCTACTATAGCATTTAAATCGTACTGATGCTGCCATCCCCACTGCTCGCGGGCAGGAGTATCATCAATGGAATCGGGCCAGGAATCCGCAATATCCTGGCGATAATCGGGGTCGTAGTTAATTTCAAAGCCAGGAATATGCTGCCTGATGACTTTTGCTATTTCTGCCGGCGTAAAGCTAACCCCGGAAAGATTATAACTTCTGCGGACTTTTATATCTTTTTCATCGGCCTGCATCAACTGGACGGTTGCATTAACCGCATCCTCCATATACATCATAGGAAGGGATGTGTCTTTGTCTAAAAAACAATCATAAGGCTGCCGCTTCAGCGCTTTATGATGAATATCCACTGCATAGTCGGTTGTTCCGCCTCCGGGCATCGATTTATAACCGATTAGTCCCGGATAGCGCAGGCTACGGACATCCACTCCGAACCGCCGGTAAAAATAAGCGCACCACTGCTCGCCGGCCACTTTACTGATGCCGTAAACCGTAGTAGGATTGAGAGCCGTATCCTGCGGAGTCTGTTGCTTGGGCGCATCGGGACCGAAAACCGCGATGGAGCTGGGCCAGAAAATTTGTCCGAGTGACTTTTCCCTAGCCACCTTAAGAATATTCAGGAGTCCCCCCATATTCAGCTTCCAGCCGAACTCTATATCCTGTTCGGCCTTGGCGGATAGCAGTGCCGCCAAATGGTAAACGTGCTCAATTTCGTATTGATCAATGATTTCTTCGGTGTGCTCCCGGTCAAGAACATCCAGCTCTTCAAAAGGTCCCTCCGCCGCTTCGCCCTCCGGGAGACGAATATCCGTAGCGAGCACATTATTTGTACCGTAAACAGACCGCAACTTGCCCGCCAGCTCACTTCCAAGCTGTCCGCAGGCACCCGTTATTAAAATCTTAGTCATAAATAAAGGTTATGCGAGTTCTTTTTTGACTTCGGTAAAAGCTTCAATCGCCTGATCCAGGTGTTCCTTCTCATGGACCGCGGAAAGCTGCACGCGGATACGCGCTTCTCCTTTGGGTACCACCGGGTAGTAAAAGCCGATCACATAAATACCCTTATCCAGTAGCCGATCGGCATATTTCTGCGCTTTCTTGGCATCATACAACATTATCGGCACAATGGGATGCGTACCCTCCTTAATATCGAAACCGGCATTCTTCATACCCTCACGGAAATAAGTGGTATTGTCCTCCAGCTTGTCTCGGAGCTTAGTGGTTTCATTTAACAAATCCAGTACCTCAATAGATGCACCGGTTATGGACGGAGCCAGTGTATTGGAAAAAAGATAGGGCCGCGATTTCTGGCGAAGCATATCCACAATTTCCTGACGGGCCGCTGTAAATCCGCCGGAAGCACCGCCCAAGGCCTTTCCGAGCGTACCGGTTATGATATCTACACGTCCCAGAACATCACGATATTCCGGCACGCCGCGCCCTGTTTCCCCTATAAATCCCGTGGCATGGCATTCATCCGACATGACCAGCGCATCGTACTGATCAGCCAGGTCGCAAATTTTATCCAGCTGTGCAATTGTGCCATCCATCGAAAAGACGCCGTCGGTGGCAATGATCTTCACTTCGGCATCCGAGGCTTCCTGCAGTTTCTCTTCCAGTGATTCCATATCATTATGGGCATATACGTAGCGATCTGCCTTGCAGAGGCGCACCCCGTCAATAATAGAAGCGTGATTCAGCTGATCCGAAATAATGGCATCTTCAGGTCCCAGTAACGGCTCGAAAATCCCGCCATTTGCATCGAAACAGGCCGCATACAGGATGGCATCGTCGGTATGCAGGAAGTCCGCTAGCTTGGCTTCCAGCTCTTTGTGGATGGTCTGGGTGCCGCAGATAAATCGCACCGAGGACATGCCGTATCCATATTCATCGACGGTTTCTTTGGCGGCTTTGAGCACCCGGGGATGAGAAGATAATCCCAAATAATTATTGGAGCAGAAATTGATGACCTCCTCCCCTCCTTCCGTATTAATCACCGCCCCCTGGGGAGTGGTAATAATGCGTTCCTCTTTATAGAGGCCTTCTTCTTTTAGTTCGGAAAGTTCTCTTTTAAGACGTTCTTTAAGGTTCTTACCCATGGTATTCTTTTGATCCTTCAGTTAGCGTTACCGTTTGGCTGATATTTTTTATTCATCCATCGCTGATACTTCAACGTCTCCTATATGTAAATGTAGTTCAGTGAAAATA
>CAYREV010000160.1:0-2852 GCA_964423345.1 uncultured Balneolaceae bacterium
GGTGGCAGGTTTTACCCGTGGTGGAACCACGGGCTACACGGTGTGCGATGATACCGGCGATGTGCGTGATGGCAGGTTTTACCCGTGGTGGAACCACGGGCTACCGCCGAACCCGTAGCCCGTGGTTTTACCACGGGGCGGTGGTCGATGGTAGCGGCGGTGTGCGGGCGATGGTACCACCGGTGTGCGCGGTGGTGGGTTTTGCCCGTGGTGGAACCACGGGCTACTGGTTGTGTATGTGTACGTCGCGTTGGGGGAACGGGATTTCGATGCCGTTTTTATCGAGGGCGATTTTGATTTCGCGCAGCAGATCCCAGCGGGTGGGCCAGTAATCGTTTACGGCTACCCAGGGGCGGACGATGAAGTTGACCGAGGAATCGGCCAGTTCGTTAACCTGGATATTGATGGCTGGCTCTGGCAGTACGCGGCTGTCGGCCTGCACTACTTCCATCAGTACTTCTTTGGTTTTCAGCAGATCGGCGCTGTACGACACGCCGATGACGAGGTCGATGCGGCGGGTGTCTTCGCGATGGTAGTTAATCGTCGGCTTGCTGGTGATCTGCGCGTTCGGCACGAACACCACCTTGTTGTCGGGGGTTTTCATGATGGTCTGGAAGATGTTCACTTCCTGGATGGTGCCCGACACGCCGCCGGCGTCCACGTACTCACCGGCGCGGAACGGCCGGAAGATGATGATGAGCACGCCCGATGCCATGTTCGCCAGCGAGCTTTGCAGCGATAGCGCGATGGCCAGACCGGCGGCACCTAAGATGGCGATGAAGGACGTGGTCTGCACGCCGACCTGCGACAGGGCCATCAGCAGCGCGGCGATGAAAATCACGGCTTTGACGATGGCGCTCAGGAAGGAAATCACCGCGCCGTCCATTTCTTTGCGATGCATGGCGCGGCTCATCAGCCTGACCACGTTGTTGGCGACGATCAGGCCAACAATGATGATGACGATGGCGACGATGAAGCTCACCGTATAGCTGATGATGAGGTCGCGGTTCTCAGTAACCCACTGGGTAATCTGGTCCATGTTGTCGGTGTCCTGTTTCTTTGTTCTGTGTTCTGCAAAAGCTTACAGATTGAAGCTGAATGTATAGCGGCCGGAGGCATCGGGCTTGCCGATGAGCACCAGCAACTCGCTCACTTCGGCGGGCGTTTCCAGGGTCGGCCTGATGCTGCCCTGCAGGCGGACGCGGGGCGCATTGCGCGTGCCGTGCAGCGCGGCGTTCACCTGTAATCCCAGCCGGTTCTCAGGAGGAATACTAACATTTATCGTCTGCGGATCACCACATTCGAGGTCGGCGCGGAAATCACCGAGCGGTAGCCAGGCGTTATCCAGCCGTACGCGTACCTGCTCGGTGTTGATGTTTGCGTTCAGCGTGTCGCACCAGCCGGGACTGCTGAAATCGCTGAGGCTGTACTCGCTCAGGTTTAGTCGCCAGACACCGTCGATATTGAGCGGCATTGGCAGGTTCATGGCCGCCGCCGACTGCGCGATGGCGCCTTCGAGGTTCGCTTCGAGCACTGGCAGCCCCTGCCGGTTCGCCTGTAGCACGCCGCTGCCGCTGATCACGTTGCCCGGCTCGGGGATGTCGAAGTTGAGGCCGAGCTCGCCGGTTAGCAGGAGGAGCGGGCTGACACCCCATTCGATATTCTCAAGTTCGAGCGCTGTGCCGGTGGGGAGGATAATACGTGTCAGCCCCGCCTTCCCGTTCCAGATGGTGCCGCTGAGGTTCTGTACCTGTGCCATGCCGCCGCCGAACTGCTGCAAGCCCCAGCCGACGAGCTGTGCCGGCGCCAGGATCACCAGTGCGATAAGATAAACGGGGATCAACCAGAGGAGGTAACGCCAGCTCATGCGCCACTCACCTGCAGTCGGCGGACGCGCACGACGCCCGGCTCGGGGCCTTCAGTTACGTCCAGGCTCTCGATGGCCAGCCCGCCCTGCTGTTGCAGCGCGTCGAGCAGGGTCAGCAGCTGGCTGAAGGCGACGGTGTCGATGACCACCAGCAGGCCGTCGCTTTGCGGCTGCATGCGGGTGATTTCGATGTTCTGCGCGGCGGCCAGCTGGGTCACGCGCTGGCTGATGCTGCCTGATGCTGTGGATGAGGTGGTGTCACCCTCCTCCTGGGCGGCCAGATAGATGCCGGTATTCTCGCGCGTCCACTGCAGGGTTTCCTGCTGCGCGGCGATGGTCTGCTTGCGCTGCTCGATGCCGCTGGCAATGGGGTTCCACAGCAGCCAGTACACGGCGGCGATGACCAGCAGCACGCCGGCGACGCTGACGATTAGGCGCTCACGCTGATTCAGGCGCTGCCAGTGCGGGCCGACAATATGCTGGCCGCGGGTTTTGAGGTCGGCGAATTGTTGTTTGATTTGGTTCGCTGCGTTTTTTGCGTTGGATGCGTTCATTAGTTAGCCCTCACGGTCAGGGTGCCGGTTACGCCGTTTGGCTGGTTGCTCACCGGGCCCTGCTCGACCGTTACCCGGCCGCCGCTGTTGGCGACCGTGCGGAATGTCTCCAGGCTGGCGAAGTTATTGGCGCGCGTCTGCAGGCGTAAGGTGCCCTGATCGAAGCGCAGCAGCTCAAGCCGTACATCGCTCGCGGCCTTGAACGCCGGCTCCAGCTCGCTCAGCATCACCAGCGGTGACTTGAGCAAGGGGCTGACACCGCTTAGCTCCGCCATCCGGCTGCGTAGCTGCGAGCGCACGTTGACGATGCGCTGGGTGTCCGGGAACGCTGTGCGGTAAGTTTCTTCGATTGCCTGCTCAAGCGCGGCGGACTGCTGGCCAAGTTTAACGTATTCAATCACTTGCGTGGTGTAGCCGATCACCAGCACCAG
>CAYREV010000161.1:0-1232 GCA_964423345.1 uncultured Balneolaceae bacterium
GCAGCCTGATCATCATCGACGAGTTTACCAACGAAACCGTCGGCGCCGGAATGATCATTTGAATAATTTAAAATTATTGAAAATGAAAGGAATAGTTCTTGCCGGGGGAAGCGGCTCGCGCATGCATCCCATATCACACATCGTATCCAAGCAGCTGCTGCCGGTATACGACAAGCCGATGATCTACTATCCGCTGTCGGTGCTGATGCTGGCGGATATCCGCGACATTCTCATCATAACCACCCCCCGTGACCGGGAGCTCTTCAAAGACCTGCTCGGCGACGGCAGCCGGTGGGGCGTGAACCTTTCCTATGCCGTACAGCCCGAACCCAAGGGCATCGCCCAGGCCTTCCTGCTGGGAGAGGAGTTTATAGGGGACGATCCCGTGGCCCTGATATTGGGCGACAATATCTTTTACGGGCGCGGCTTTTCCGGTATGCTGCAGGAAGTGCGAAACCGGGAGGAGGGAGCAACCGTCTTCGGCTACCGGGTGAAAGACCCGCAGCGTTTCGGGGTGGTCGATTTTGATGACAATCAAAAGGTGCGCTCCATTGAGGAGAAGCCCGAGGAGCCGAAATCGGACTATGCCGTGACGGGACTCTATTTTTACGACAACACGGTGGTCGAGAAGGCCAAAAAGCTGGAGCCCTCCGATCGCGGGGAGCTGGAGATCACCGATATCAACAAGCGGTACCTGGAAGAGGGAAAGCTGCATGTGGAGCTGCTCGGCCGGGGATTTGCCTGGCTGGATACCGGCACGCCCGAATCCCTGCTGGAAGCCTCCCAGTTCGTGGAGATCATCGAGCGGCGGCAGGATTTGAAGATCGCCTGCCTCGAGGAGATCGCCTTCCGCAAGGGATGGATTACCGCGGAGGAAGTCAGGAGGCTGGCCGAAGATTTCCCCAACTCCTACGGCGAATACCTGTCCCGCCTTGCCAGGCAAGGCTAATTTTAAATTTTAGTTAAGTGATCATATCAGTACACATGCCCAAGTGCGGAGGGAGCAGCTTCATGGAGCTGCTGAAACGCCATTTCGGCCGGGCCTACATGGACGACAACCAGTACCCCATCCACAAATCCGACGAAAGGCGTACCCGCAAGGCACGGCGCGACGCCAAACGGGTGGCTTTCGCCCATAAATACCTGTTTCGATACCGTTTCACCGACTGCATCCACGGACATTTCCTGCCCTATAAATACCGACACTTCCACGGGATGGAGGATACCGTTTT
>CAYREV010000161.1:1332-2848 GCA_964423345.1 uncultured Balneolaceae bacterium
GAGGTGCCCGTGCTGAAAGAAAACGTCAACCCCGAAAATTCCAGGAGCTATTTTGAGGACGAGGGGATGGTTCGGGAACTCCGGGAGTTTCACGCCGAGGATTGGGCGTTGTACAACAAGGCATTGGACCGCCGCAGCCTTTTGGAACACGGATGATGCCGAACCGGCAGATTATCGCGGAATTAATAGTATATCCCCGCCCATGAAAATTCATTTATTCTGTGTAATCCGTGTTCTATCCATAAATTTTTCCGCTACTGTAAAAATCCGTATAATTTGAGCCTGTAAAATTCAATAACCTTTAAAAAAGCATATTCTGAGCGAGCAGAACGAAAATAACGGGGGTGATGCCGGAAGAGGGGAAAAGCGAGAGCGCTCGCTGACCGCACCGGAATACCGGCTGGTACCGGTAGGGGAGGAAACAGCCAACGGGGAAGAGGACGCCGTTGATATCATCGACCTGTTCAGGAAGCTGAGGGATAACAAGCCTTTGATCAAGAAGATTACGGCTGCATTCCTGGGCATCGGCCTCATCGTGGCCCTTTTCAGCCCGGTGGAATATACCTCGGAGTCGGTTCTGATGCCCGAGATGCAGCAGGCCGACGGACAGACCGGCAGCCTGCTGCAAAGCTACGGCGGGATGTTCGGGCTGGGCGATCTGGGCGATCTGGGCTCCGCCGAGCAGGGCGTAATCACCCCGCAGGTGTACCCGATGATCGTCAACAGTCCCTCATTCCAGCACAAGCTGCTCAAAAACACTTTTTATTTTTCCGACCTGGACACCACAGTGACCGGCTACCGCTATTTTGAGGAGTTCTATGTGCCCTCGGTCTTTGACCTGATCCTCGAATATACCATTAAGCTGCCCCGGAAGATTTTCGGGCCGAGTCCCCCGCCCCGGATGCCCGATTGGCTGCGCGAAGAGTTTGAGCTGGAGGATGTCACCCGGCTGTCCGACGAGGAGCTGGAGATCGTAGAGGACATGAACGAGCGGGTTACCATCGAACTCGACATCGAAACCGGGGTGCTGACTATTACGGCGCTGATGCCCGACCCGGTGGCCTCCGCCCAGACCGCCCGCAAAGTGATCGGGATGCTGAAGGAATTTCTGAAGGACTACAGCACCCAGAAGGCCAAGGAGGACCTGGAATTTGCGAGGATACAGTACAAGCAGGCGCAGGAGCAGTTTGAGCAGGCCCAGCAGAACCTGGCACAGTTCCTGGACCAGAACGTGAACATCACCTCGGCGAAGGCGCGGGCGCGGGAGCAGCGGCTGCAGGCCGAATTCGACATCGCCTACAACCGTTACAACAGTGTTTCCGAGCAACTGATGCAGGCCAAGGTGAAGGTGCAGGAGCAGACGCCCGTCTTCAAGACCATCCAGGAGGTCAACGTGCCCTCCTCACCCAGCGAACCCCAGCGCATCCTCATCCTGGTGATATCCCTCTTCGCCGGGCTGATATCCTCTTTCCTCTACATCGCCGGCAGGGATGTGTACACCAATATCCAGGCGAAG
>CAYREV010000162.1:0-2844 GCA_964423345.1 uncultured Balneolaceae bacterium
GGCGACTCGACGATCACGAGCTTGGACATGGCACGTCTCCAACCGATCCCGGCGCTGGCCCGCCGATCCGGCGTGGCCTGCGTCGAACTCGCTGTCCCGTCGGGTGGTCAACGTGTAAAAGGCTTTGGGTGAACGGACAACGTCCCCCGTGGCCGGGGCAGGACACGACCGCTTCGCGGTCCCCGACACCATATAGACAAGGGATATTTTCGGATAGGTTGGGTCGCCCCGTCCCCTACCTATCGCGTCGGACTGGCCCGGGCCCTGTCCACCGGCATCGGGACAGACCACCTGGCTACATGGGCCTCCAGGCCCTGGCCGGTCACGATGGTCGCCATCGACGTCGAGGACCTGGTCAAGCGCTACGGGGACCTCACCGCCCTGGACCGCCTCTCGTTGGAGATCCCTGACGGCGAGCTCTACGGCTTGCTGGGTCCCAACGGGGCCGGGAAGACGACCACCTTGGAGATCCTCACGGGACGCCGGACCCCCGAGGCCGGCCAGGCCCGGGTGCTGGGCATCGACCCGGTGGCCCAGCCGGTGGCCGTGCGCGCCAAGGTCGGCATCCTCCCCGAACGCAGCTCGCCACCCAGCTTCATGTCGGGCCGCGAGTACCTGGCCTTCGTCGGCGCCGTGCGAGGCATGGACGAGCAGATGCTTGTCCCACAGACCGACCGGTGGGCCACCGAGCTAGACATGGAGGGCAAGCTGGACACCCTGTCGGCCGACCTGTCCCGCGGCCAGCAGCAGAAGATCATGATCGCCGCGGCCTTCCTCCACGAGCCCTCGCTCGTCTTCATCGACGAACCGCTCTCCAACCTCGACCCGCTGGCCCAGGCCCAGGTCAAGGACCACCTGGTCAGCTTCCAGGAGGCCGGCGGGACCCTGCTGCTCTCGACCCACAACGTGGCCGTGGCCGAGGAGATCTGCACCCGCGTGGGCATCCTGGATCGCGGCCAGCTGATCGACGAGCTGGCACCCGACCAGCTCGACCAGCCGCTGCTCGACGTCTTCGTCGACAAGATCGCCGCCAGCCGAGGCCAGGAGGCACCGGTCCGTGGCTGACCACCTGCTCGGCCGGCTGCTCGGGGAGATGACCCGGGAGGAATGGCGGTTGCACAGCCGCCTGTTCGGCGGCGCGCGGTTCGCCGCCTTCCCCGTCGTGGTCGCCCTCCTGGTCGGCGTGACCACCGAGCTGCTCGTCCGCACGGGGACCGACATCAGCCACGTGCTGGCCGGCCTCCACGTGCTCGTGGTCCTGCTGGGCCTCCAGACCGGCACCGTCGGCCTGGTCGGTCGGGATATGCTGCGCAACCTGCTCGGCGACGTCACGCTGATCCTCTCGGCCTCGCGCACGCTCCCGGTGGCCCACCGCCGCCTGTTGGGTCTCTTCGTCGTCAAGGACGTGGGCTACTACGCCGTCCTGTTCCTCCTGCCCGTGGCCGTCGGCCTGCTCCCGGCGGTCCTGGCCGGTCCGGCCCTGGTAGCTGGCCTACCGCCCGCGCTCCAGCTGGCCCTCGTCTGGGCCAGCCTCGTGCTCAGCTTCCTCTTGGGCATCGCGATCACCTTGCTGGCCGTCGGTGTCACCAGCCAGGGCGTCCCGGCGCCGGTGGTCGGCCTGGGCATCGGTGGTCTGGCCGCCTGGGTCTGGCTGGCCGGGATCGACCTGGTCCCCTGGACGCCTTACGGGTTGCTGGAGACCGGCTCCTGGAGCCAGGCCCTGATCGTGATCGTGGGCGTGGTCGTCCTGGCGGTCGCCGCTGCCTCGATCCTCGACGTCGAGACCCGGACCCCGGCCCGGCGGACCGCGCCGGCCTTCGCCCGCTGGCGCCGCTTCCTGGTCGACCCGGTGGCGACCAAGAGCCTGCTGGACCTCCACCGGAGCACCGGCGGGGCGGGCAAGGTCCTCTTCTCCGGTGGCGTCCTCTTCCTCGTGTCGATCGGGCTCTTCGAGCTGGCCAGCCGGATCACGGGCCTGACCCCGTCGGTGGGCATCTGCTTCGGCGCCATCCTGGGCCTGACCTCGTTCACGACCTACAACTGGATCACCGAGTTCGACGACCTCGACAGCTACCTCTCCCTACCCCTGGATGTGACCGACGTGATCCAGGCCAAGCTCCGGGCCATGCTCGTGGTCGGCCCCCCGGTGGCCCTGGTCCTCTACGCCCTCGCGGTGGCCTGGCAGACCACCCCGTGGCTAGAGGCCCTGCTGGGGCTCCTGTTGCTGTCGGGGGTGGGCTTCTACGTCCTCGGTCTGACCGTGCGCATGGCTGGCTTGTCGCCCAACAGGTTCCTCTTCGATGCTCCCAGGTTCGCGATCTTCTCTGTGGCCATGATGGTCCCGATGGTCCCAGCCCTGATCGTCGGCCTGGCCCTGAGCCCGCCCAGCCCATCGCTGGCCCTGGGGTTGGCCCTTCTGGCCGCTGTGATGGCCGCGGCCGGCTACCTCCTCTACCGCCAGGGCCTCAAGCACTGGGCCTCGGCCGGCACGTGATCGCCGACCGTTGTCGACGCGGCGTACCTAGTAGGGACCGCCGCCCCCGGTGCCACCGGTGGCCCGAGGCTCGAGGTCCACCGACAGGTCGTCGACGAAGTGGTGGACCTGGGTCTCCCAGACCACGCTGATCCCGACGGCCACGTAGAGCTGGTCGGCACCCTCTGGCGTGGTCCACTCGAACCCGTAGCTCTGCCAACCTTCGGTCTGGTGCAAGGGCTCCCGGATCCCGGCCACCTGGCCGTCCTGGCCGGTGCCGGCTGAGCCGTTCTCGCTGCGGGGGAAGCTGGCCTCCTCGGTCGGCGGCTCGGTGCCGAGGTAGAGGACCAGGTCGGTGATGTGGTTGAAGC
>CAYREV010000163.1:0-2840 GCA_964423345.1 uncultured Balneolaceae bacterium
GACCACGCCGTCCCCGAACCCCCCACCGTCGCCCCGAGGACGAACAGCACGACCAGGACGGTGGTGATGACGCTTGACAGCATACGAACCACTAATGTAGGACTCCTGAAATCATATAATTTACTATAAGTATCGAATTAGTTACTCCGCCCTCATGGACGATTCTCGAACGGCCGAGTCCCTCGTCGTGGGACCGACGTGTCCCGGTTCCGGGTCGTCGGATCGCGTTCGGTGTCCCGGTCCCGGGGTCGCGACCCGACTGCTTTTGTCGACGCTCCGCTACAGTTCCCCCATGCGCGTCGTCTGTGCCGGGCACGTCAACTGGGACGTCACCATGCACCTGGACTCGCTGCCGGCCCCGGACGCCGAGTCGGTGGTCGTCGACCGCCGGGAGTCCGGGGGCGGCTCGGCGGCGAACGTCGCGGCCGCGCTCGCGAACCTGGGCGTGACGGCGTCGCTGCTCGGGAGCGTCGGGGCGGACGAGAACGGCGAGCGGGCGCGGGCCGAACTGGCGGCCGCGGGCGTCGACACCGCCCCCCTGCGGGTGGTCGACGGACGGACGTCGGTGAAGTACCTCCTCGTCGACGAGAGGGGCGAGGTCGCGGTCCTCGACGACGGGGGGGCCAACGAGTCCGTCGACCCGGCGTCGACCTCGCCGGCGCTGTTCGAGGGGGCGGCGGTCTGTCACCTGACCGGCCAGCACCCGGCTACCGCCGCCCGGCTGGCCGAACTGGCGACCGAGGCGGGCCTCACCGTATCGTTCGACCCCGGTCGGCGACTGGGGAGGCGGGACTACACCGAGACGCTCGAACTGACGGACCTCCTGTTCCTGAACGCCCGGGAGGCCGACCAGGCCCCGCCGCTCTCGGGGGACTGTCTGGTCGTCCGAAAGCACGGGGCCGACGGGGCGACCCTCGAGGGACCCGACCGGCGGCTCGAACACCCCGGGTTCGGGCTCGAGAGCGTGGACACGACGGGGGCGGGCGACGCCTTCGCCGCCGGATTCCACGCCGCCCGGCTCCGCGGCGCAGATGCCGAACGCGCGCTCGCAGTGGCGAACGCCTGTGGCGCCCTCGCCGCCGCGGCGGTCGGCCCACGGGCCGACCTCACCCGCGACCGGGTGCGGGAAGTCGTCGGCGAGTGAGGATCGAACCATCGGCACCGACCGTGGCGGGGCCGTGACCGGGGTTTATTGCCGTTCGAGTCGATGCGGACGAGGCGTGATGTCGACGAACACGATGGACACCGACCAGCGGCGGGTACTCCTGCGCGTCGCGTCCGTGTTGCTCGTCCTCGGGGTCGTCGCAACGGTCGGATACGGCCTCACCTACCCCGCGAGGGAGGACCCGTTGGACCACGCCCGGGTGTTCCAGGAGTACGCGGAGGACGACCGATGGGTCGCGACGCACCTCGTCCAGTTCGCGGGCTTCCTCTTCGTCTTCGGGAGCGTGGGCCTGGTGTCGTACTCGCTCAGCTCCCGGACCGGTCTCGCCGGCGTCCTCGGACCCGCGGGCGTCGCCCTCGCGACCGTCAGCCTCGCGGTCTCGGCGGTCCTCCAGGGCGTGGACGGCATCGCCCTCAAGGCGATGGTCGACGCGTGGGCGAACGCTCCACCGGGAGAGCGAGCGGCCGCCTTCGCCGCCGCGAAAGGAGTGCGGTGGATCGTGATCGGGATCAACAGCCTCTTCAGGCTACTGCAGGGGACGACGTTCCTCGTCTTCGGCGCGGCACTGACGTTCGAGGACGGCTACCCCCGGTGGTTCGGGTGGATCGGCGCGGTCGGTGGGGCCGGGCTGGTAGTGCGAGGACTCGCCGTCGCCGCGACAGGGTTCTCACCCGCCAAATCCCGTGTACCTGTGGAGCGAGGCGTTCAGGATCCTTCTGTACCTCTGGCTGCTGGCGCTGGCGGTGCTGGTGTGGCGGCGAGCCGGACGGTAGGGACGCACGCTCCAGCAGGAACCTCCGACAGGATCGCCGCTCGTCGACGACTCGACGGAACCACCCACAGAGGTAACTCCCCGGGTGTCGAGAGTCGGGTATGCGGGTGCCGACTCCGGAGGACTTCCGCGAACTCGAGACCTGGGGCCTCGTCGAGCGGCCGATGGCCGCCATCGAGGAGTTCTCGCCGGCACGGGAACGCCGGCGGGCGGAGAACGAGCGCCACCGGCGAAAGCGCCGCGAGCAGGAGGAGCACGCCGCGGAGGGGTTCCTCGAGGACTCCCAGGCGTACTACCGGTCGATGGAGCGGCCCATCGACCGGACGAAGTGGACGTACCTGAAACGGCGGAAAGCGTGGTTCCATCCGCCGGTGGGGTGGGGCCGCTTCGCCGCACCCGGAACGGCGCGGGTCCTCGACCTCGGCTGTGGCGACGGCGACCAGACCGAGCGGGTGGCCGAGTTCGTCGCCGGCCGGTGGCTCGCCGCCGGCTACGACGGCTTCCCGATGGAGGTCGTGGGCGTCGATCTCAGCGAGAGCCGGGTCGAGAACGCCCGCCGACACGCCCGTTCGCCGCACGAAAAGGTGACGCTCCGGTTCGAGTGGGGCGACGCCGTCGACGGTCTCGACTACCCGGACGACCACTTCGACTACACGCTCGCGCTCGGTCTGCTGGAGACGCTCGACGACGACCGCGTCGAGGCCGTCCTCGACGAGATCGCCCGGCTCACCGCGACGGGGGTGTACGTCCGCGACGTGCTCGACCCGATTCCGGGGTGCTATCCGCGGCCGGACCTGGACGAGCGGCTTTCCGACCGGGGGTTCGAGACCGAGGAGCGACACCGGCTCCTCGAGGAGCCGTTCGTCGAGGAGGGGACGCGCGACCCGCTCGACGTCTGGCCGA
>CAYREV010000164.1:0-2795 GCA_964423345.1 uncultured Balneolaceae bacterium
CGTCCTCGTCGCCCACGGATCCATGCTGACGGCACTCGACCGTGTCACGGGTCGCATGCAGTGGGACCGCGGGGTCGGGGCCGACCTCGTCGACCTGTGGGTCGACGAGGAGGTCGTGGTGGTGCAGACCGATCACGGGATCACACTCGGCCTGTCGATTCAGGACGGCACCGTGCGGTGGACGGTCGACGGAACGGAACGGGTGCTGCTGGATCGACTGACGCCTGGGACGGTTCACACGGTCCGGCGCGAGGACGACGAAGCCGTCCTGACCGCGAGGAACGCCGGGGACGGCACGGCACGGTGGCGGCATCGGGTCACCGTGGCGCATGAGCCCCCGTTCCACGGCGTGGTCCACGTCATCCCGTCCGAGATCGTGACCCTCGTGGTGGAAGAGGGCGAATCCTGGCCGCCGGCGGTGGTGGCGCTCGACAGCGAGGACGGCTCCGAGCGCTGGCGCCGTCCTGCCAGCCACCCGGTGCACGCCACTCCCACGACCACGGTCGTGGTGGACGTCGAGCCGAGCCCGGATGGACCGGAGGACCCCGCGCCCGGTTCCACGGAGGCCTCCACGACGATCATCGGCCTCGACAGCACCGACGGGACCGAACGCTGGCGCCACGAGGTGTCCACCATGTTCGGCGGGTACGTCTTCCGGGACGGGCTGCTCGTGACATCCTCGGACGACGGCGTCATCGCCCTCGACCTGGCCACCGGTGAAGAACACTGGCGCGGAGCCGGGCACGGGTTCGAGCAACTGGTCGACGTGGTGCCCATCGGGGGCCCGCCGTCCGGGGACCCCCCGGTGATCGTGTCGTTCGTCGACCAGGACGACCTCGTCCTCGGTCGGGATCCCGAGACGGGTCAGCTGGTGTGGCGGACCCAGCCCGTCGAACGCGCCGAGTTCCTCACCGTCGTCGACGGACGCATCATCGCCGGCCAGGGCGGCGGGTCGGTCACGCAGCTGGACCCGGTGACCGGGCAGGTGCTCGTGACCGTGAGCACGGCTCCCACGGGACGACCCTGGTTCGTGGCCGACGACGTGCTCGTCGATGCCGAGTCGGGCTGGGTCGCCGCCGTCGACCTGCCGCAGCCCCCATCGGGGTAGGGTGCGGCCCGGCGGAGCGATGATCGGGGCGATGCGGTGCCAGACGTGGCCTGTCCCACGTGCGGGCAGTCGTGGGGGGAGGGGGCCACGTTCTGCGGCGCATGCGGCGACCAGCTGCCCGGCAGCCCGGCCCGATCGACCACCCCCGCCCACGAGCCGACGCCGCGTCGCGATCGGGCACGCGGTCGGTGGGTCGCGGCCGGGGCGGTCGTGCTGCTCGCACTCGTCGCCGGCGCTGCCGCCCTCGTGGGCGGATCGGGGCCGCCCCGCGACATCGGGGGCGACGACGAGGTGGCCGCGCCCGACGGCCGGGACCTGCAGGACCCCGACACCTCGCCCGAGACGGCGCCGCCCACGGTGCACTGCGTTCGAGACGACGCACCGGTGGCGTGCGTGCGCTGGATCCGACATCCCGCTGCGGAGGGACCCGATGCGACCATGCGCGGCGCATCCCGGGTCAGGGTCACGGCCGAGCGCATCGTGACCGTGGTGCACGACACCGTCAGGGCACTGTCCCGGGAGTCCGGCGAGCTGCAGTGGCAGCGCGTGTTCGATGGCCCCGTGGAGACCTGGCACCTCGTCGACGACGTCGTGGTCCTGCTGGCATCGGACGGGCGCACCCACGCACTGTCGACCGACGATGGAACCGAGCTGTGGTCAGCGGACGGGGTCGGACCCGTCACCCCCCGTCGAGGAGGCGATGGTGTCGTCCACCTGATCCCCCTCCAGGGTGACCGGTCGATCCTGACCGCCCGCGACCCCGACGACGGCAGCGTGCAGTGGGAGTACGAACTGCCCGAACGCGAGGGCGAGCTCGGGTTCTTCGGGCCCGAGGTCACGCAGGCCGGGCCGCTGACCATGCTGACCACGGACGCGCGCCAGCACGTCGACCTGGTTGCCCTGGACCGCGAGGACGGCACGGAGCGCTGGCGACGACGGAACAGCCGAGCGATCCACGCCTCCCACGGAATCGCCATCGTGATGGAGATCGAGCGGGTCGTCGAGGAGGAGGGCGAGGACACGCTCAGCATCTCCGACTCGCCCAGGGCGCTGGTGGGACTCGACGCAGCGGACGGGACCGAGCGCTGGCGGTACCCGCTGCCGGAGAATCACCCGCCGATCGAGCTCGTGGACGACGACGTCCTGGTGATCGCCGACGACCGGGACATCACGGCCCTCGACATCGCCACGGGTGAGGAACGCTGGCGCGTCGGCGGTCAGGGGGATGAGCACCTCGTCAGCACCGTCCCCTGGTGGTGGGAAGGCCGGTACGAGTCCCGGCTCAACGGGATCGTGTTGAGCGTCGTCCCCGGCGACAGCGTCGTCGTCGCCCGGGACGCGGGGACCGGGGAGCTGCGCTGGCGCACCCAGCTCGACCGACTCGTCGGCCACGTGACGACCGTCGACGGGACCGTCATGGTCAGTACGACCGAGAACTCCCACGTCCTCCTGGACCTGGCGTCCGGCACCCCGCTGGGGACGGTCACGGCCGAGATGTTCGGGCCGCCGATGTTCGTCGCGGCCGACGTGCTCGTGGACCAACGGTCGGGCTGGCTGGTCGCCGTCGACCTGCCGCCTCAGTAGCTCCTTCGTCGCCTAGTAACTCCCGTAGTGGTTGAAGCAGGACATCCTCCCGGGGATGTTCGGGCTTGGTGTCCCAACCACCGGGAGGATGTCCATGAGCAAC
>CAYREV010000165.1:0-2780 GCA_964423345.1 uncultured Balneolaceae bacterium
CTCCACCTGGTGCTCGGAGACGATCAGGACACGCACGCTGCACTCCGGTGGGACGGCCAGGACGGACGGTAGCGCGCCACCGCGGTCGTCCCGACGCTCAGCCCTCGACCAGCGGGCCACACGGCACCCAGACGTGGAACGCCGCCCCGCCGCCGGGCGGCTCCTCGACCCACGCCCGACCACCGTGCAGCTCGCAGAAGGCAGCGACCAGCGACAGGCCGATCCCCACGCCCGGGCTGTGGGTCGGGGCGGTCGGCCCCTGCCAGAAGGGCCGGAAGACGTCCTGCCGGTTCGCGGGCGCGACCCCTGCGCCCCGGTCGGAGACGACCAGCAGGGCTCCGCCGCCCGACGCCGTCAGCCGCACCTGCGGGGCCTCGTCACCGGACGCGTGGACCGTCGCGTTGTCGAGCAGGTTGGTGACGACCCGCTCGAAGCCTGCGGGGGCGACCTCGGCCTCCACCGGGGCCAGCTCGAGGACGGGTGGCGGCCCTGCGCCGCCCAGGGCGTCCACGGCCGCACGCACGAGCTCGTCGAGGCGCACGCGTTCCCGCACGGGTCGGACCGCCCCGCCGGTGAACTCGTTGAGGTCCAGCAGGTCGGCCACCAGCCGGTCGAGCCGCTCGGCGTTGGCCGCGAGACGCTCCATCAGCTGCTCGGCCACCTGCTCGGTCAGCTCGCCCTCCCGCTCCCGCAGGGTCTGCACGCAGCCGAGGATGGCGGTCAGTGGGGTCCGCAGCTCGTGGGAGATCGCCGAGAGGAACCCGTCGCGGACCTCGTCGAGCCGCCGGAGGCGCTCTGTGGCCTCGCGTTCACGCTCCACCGTGCGGCGCAGCTGACGTTCGACCGCTCGCTGGGCGGTGATGTCCCGTGCGGTCCACAGGATGAGGTCGTTGCCGTCCACGGGCGTGATCCGCTGGGCCATGACGTCGACGGCCGGCCAGTCCCCACCGGCGTCCTCCTCGTAGCGCACGGTCTGCGCGGTCCCCTCGAGCAGCGGCCGCAGCCGGCCCCGGACACCCTCCTCGGTCCACCCCTCACGGTGCACCCAGACCGCAGTGCCGGCGGCGACGTGCGCGGGCACGCCCAGCAGGCTGCTGGCGGCCTCGTTGGCGAAGTCGATGGTGAGCGTGGCCGGGTCCAGCACCAGGGTCGGCGTCTCGCTGGCGTCGGTCACCTCCGAGAAGAGTCCGACCCACAGCTCGGACTGGCGCACGGCCCGTGTCAGCTCCCCGGCGTGCGCCTCGAGCTCGGCGATCCTCTCCGAGCGTTCCTCGAGCTGGGTGACGTGGAACGCCAGGGTCTCGGCCAGGGCCTCCAGGACGGCCACGTCCCGGTCGCCCAGGTCCGGCCGTGCCTCGTGGCTCAGGCAGCACAGCGTCCCGAAGGGCTGACCGTCCGGCAGGACCACCGGCACCCCGATGTAGGCCCCGAACTCCCCGGCGTCGGTGATCGCCAGGCGCCGCGCCCGCTCGTCCCGGCCGGTGTCGGGCACGACCCACGCCTCGCCGCTCTCCACGACGTACTGGCAGTAGCTCTCCACCCGCGGCAGGCTGCCGCCCTCCAGGATCGTGAACGACTCGGCGTCGGACGTGGCACGGTAGATCTGCTCGGACGCGGTGACCTCGGCCAGGAACGCCCCCTCCATGCCGAGGTGGCGTCGAGCGGTCTGCAGGAGGTGCTCGACCGCACGGCGCGGCAGGGTGTCCGGCTCCTGCACCACCTGCGCGCCCCCTCCTGGGGTGATCCACGACACCGTAGTGACGTTCGTCCCCACCGGGCGGTGGACCGCAAGGGGATAGTTTCGTCGCGGAGCGGCACGTCGTGTCGCGGCGGACGCGCGACAGGAGCGCAGACGGTGCAGCGGGTCAACCTCGATGTCGCTGCCGGCTGGCCCCTGCGCGAGGTCGCACGGCGGGCCCTGCTCGACGCGCTGGCGGTGACCGACGGCGACCCGTTGCGAGGCCACGCCGAGGGCGAGACGACGCGGCAGCTGCTGGAGGCCGCCACCGCCACCACCGCCGAGCTGCTCGGCGGTCGCGACCGCGACGTGGTGTGGACCTCGGGCGGGACCGAGGCCGCCAACCTCGCGGTGGTCGGGCCCGCACGGGCGGCACGGGACCGCGGCGACGACCAGCGGCGCGGGCTGGTCGTCTCGGCCGTCGAGCACTCGGCGGTCCTGGACTGCGCGCGCCGGCTGGCACGCGACGGCCTGGTGGAGCTGACCGAGGTGCCGGTCGACGGGGCCGGGGTCGTCGACCTCGACGCCGTCGCCGACGCCGTGGACGCGACCACCGTCGCGGTGCACGTGCAGCACGCCAACCACGAGGTCGGCACGCTGCAACCGACCCACGACGTCGCCCGCACCTGCCGCGACCACGGCGCGCTGCTGCACGTGGACGCGTGCCAGTCGGTCGGCCAGCTCGGCGTGACGATGGACCAGCTCGGTGCCGACCTGCTGTCGCTGTCGGCCGTGAAGTTCGGTGGCCCCCAGGGGGTGGGGGCGCTGCTGCTGGGCGAGCGCGCCCGACTGGCACCGCTGCTGGTGGGCGACGACCGCCAGCAGGGCCGACGCGCGGGGCGACTGCCCGTGGCGTCCATCGCCGCCGCGGCCGTCGCCCTGGACGAGGCCGTGGCGACCATGGAGCGTGACCGGTCCGCCCGCGAGCTGGTCCGACGCCACCTGCGGGCGGGGCTCGACCAGATCCCCGACGTCGCGGTGCACGGGCCCCTGGCCGAGGCCCACCCGGGGATCGTCGCGGCCTCGGCGCTGTACGTGGCCG
>CAYREV010000166.1:0-2727 GCA_964423345.1 uncultured Balneolaceae bacterium
CGCGTAGTTCTGGAACACCATCGAGATGTCCCGTTCGCGGGGGTCGAGTCCGGTCACGTCCTCGCCCTCGATGATGATGCGTCCGTCGGTGGGTGTCTCCAGCCCGGCTACCGAGCGGAGCGTCGTCGTCTTCCCACAGCCCGACGGGCCGACGAGGACGAGGAACTCCCCCCGGCGGACGTCGATGCTGATGCCGTCGACCGCGACGACCTCCCCCTCCTCGTCGTCCTGGAACACCTTCCGCAGGCTGTCGATCCGGACGTTGATGTCCTCCTCGTCTCCCCGGTCGCCCGGGACTGTCTCCTCGACCGGTGCTTCGGTCCGCTGTTCTGTGTCGCTCATGGTTCTGTGTAGGTGTTGGGTCCGCTGTGACCGCTCGTTGGTCGTGACTCGATCACCGCCTCGCCGCCCGCGTCCGTCGACGACGTGGCCCCTCGCATCTCAGGACCCCTTCAGCGCGCCGGAGGTGAGTCCGGTCACGATGTACTGCTGGAAGAAGATCACCACGAGGATGGTGGGAATGATGGCCACCACGCCCGCCGCCGAGATCATCTCCCAGGAGACGTTCACCTCGCCGACGAAGTCGAACACGGCCACCGAGATCGGCTTCGACGCGGTCGTGCTCGAGATCATGAACGAGAACAGGAACTCCCGCCACGAGTAGAGGAACGTCAGGATTCCGACGGAGGCGATCCCCGGCAGGGCCAGCGGCAGGACGATCCGGCGGAACGCCTGGAACTTCGTGCAGCCGTCGACCAGCGCCGACTCGTCGATCTCCTCGGGGATCGAGATGAAGAAGTTCCGCATGATGTAGATCATCAGCGGGAGCCACAGGTAGACCTGGGCGATGATGATCCCGGGGACGGTGTTGATGAGGTCGAAGTACGCGATCCCCTGGAAGTACGGGACGATGATCCCGATCGGGGGGAACAGCCGCGAGAAGATGACGCCGATGAAGATGGCGTTGTCGAACGGGAACCGGAAGCGGCTGAACGCGTAGCCGGCCGGCACCGAGAACAGCAGCACGAGGAACGTCGTGGTCGTCGAGATGACGATGCTGTTGACCACCGACCGCCAGTAGTTGTTCTCGATGAGGACGCGGTGATAGGTGTCGAGTGTGAGCTCCGACGGCAGGTAGGTCGGGAGGAACGTCCCCTGCGCGCTCTTCAGGGACGTCAGGAACATCCACCCGATCGGAACGAGGATCATCACTACCGTGAACGCCAGGAGGAGGTGGACGACCCAGGGCCCCTCGATGACGTTCCAGAACCCCTGTCGAGTCTTGTAGCTGATCCGCTCGTTGCCCTGTTCGGCACTCATCGTTCACCTCGCGATGCGTCCGTCGTATCGTCGTTGTCGTGTGTCGTCATGTGTCTCACTCCTCGATGCGCTCTAGCACTACCGTTACGTAGAAGGTGGCCATGATCACCGTGATCGCGACGAGGAACGCCGCGATGGCCGACCCGTACCCGAAGTCCAGCTTCACCATGCCCTCCCGGTAGATCCAGATCGCCATCGTCGTCGTGGCGGTCCCGGGGCCGCCCTGGGTCATCGGGAAGATGATCGAGAACGCCCGGAACGCGAACATCCAGCTGATCAGCCCGACGATGGCCATGTACGGCCGCAGGTACGGGAGCGTGATGTTCCAGAACTGCTGGAACGAGGTCGCCCCGTCGACCTGCGCGGCGTCGTACATGTGCTGGGGGATCGCCTGGAGGCCGGCCAGGAAGACGATCATCGCGAACGGCATCCGCAGCCACGCGTCGACGAACGTCACCGTGGGCAATACGAGCGTCTGGTTCGACATCAGCGAGATGGTCTCGCCCGGCCCCGTGATCCCGAGGTCGGTCGCGATCATGTTCAGGAGGCCGAACGGCTTGGCGATCAGGACCCAGTCCCACATGAGCGCCACGACCGCGATCGGGAGCGCCCAGGAGAACAGGATGACCGTCGTGTAGAACGCCCGTGCCCGCTGGTTCTTCACGTGGTTGATCGCCAGCGCAATGAACATCCCCCAGGTGAACGAGACCGCCAGCGAGCCGGTCGCGTAGAACAGCGTCTGGTAGAAGTACTTCGGGAACCTGGCGGACGTGAACAGCTTCTCGTAGTTGTAGAGGGGATCGAAGATCGGCTCCGGGATACCGGGCGCCGTGATGTACAGTGACTGGATGAACATCCACGCCACGGGGTAGACGAATATCCCCCCGATGACCACCAGCCCCGGGCCGAGTAACGCCAGGACGATGTGATCGTTGACGAACTGGCTTATCGTTCCCTTGATCCCGTCGGACGTCTCGATACCTCCAACATTCGTATCAGTTGCCATAATGGGTTCTGTTTCACTCCACTTCGTCGGTCCGTTTCACCGGTCGTGGGCGGTCACGGCGCGTACCCGACCGTTTTCCAATGACATCTCCTGGCATACATCGGTTCGTTTTTCCCCACTATTAAAAAAGTTACTCTACGTGTTCGGGACCGCCCGAGAGGCGCCCGGGCTCGGACCACGTCGATCCGGCCGCCCTCGCGGATTTTCGGCGCGACATCGGGCCGGTCGCGGGGTGCAACGGTGCGTCGTGGGCGACGACGTTTATACCGTCGCCCGAGCGTCCTGAGCGCTTACTGGCTCAGGACGGTGTCGATGAAGCTCTGCGCGTCCGCAAGGGCCTTGTCGGGTGCCTTGTCGCCGGCGACGGCGAGCTGGAGCTGTTCGGAGACCTCCTGGTTGAT
>CAYREV010000167.1:0-2725 GCA_964423345.1 uncultured Balneolaceae bacterium
CACGGACCAGGGCTCGCGGCTGGAGTACTACCGGGAGATGCTGCCGACGCTCACCGGGGAGCTGGAGGCGCTGGAGGACGACGTGGGGAGCTGACGGAAGGGGCGACGATCACGGAACCGGATCGTCTCCGAGCGTCTCCTCGCCGTACGACGCAGCGGCCCGCCAGGCGTCGTGAACGTCGAGCTCTCGGATCCAGCGATCCAGCTCGTCTCGGTCCAGGGAGTCGCCGCTGATCCGCAGCATCATGACCACGTCACGAAGATGTCGATCGGACCCCGAGTCCCGGTAGTATTCCAGCTTTCGGAGGATCACGTATTCGAGGGGAGCGAGCCAGATCTCGCCTTCGTCCACGGAAATGCGCTTCCGTCGCTCGAAGCCCCAGGGGTGAAGGGGATCGTCTCCGGAGAGATATCCGTCTGCCCGGAGGGCCGTGTCGTGGTGGACGATGTTGAAATGGCCGCCGTGTGGTCTGGCGATCTCCCGGCGCAGGACTTCGAGGGGAGGGACGTAGAACTCGCTCTCGGGAAAGGCGCCCGCGAGCCGGCTGGCCTCCGCTTCATCGAGGTCCAGGACCACGTCGATGTCGCGGGTGAACCGCGGATCGCCGTAGATGACCGACGCCACCCCCCCGGTGATCATGTAGGAGACCTGCAGGCGCTCCAGCGGCTCGATGAAGAGCCCGACGAGGTCAGGGGCGCTCACGGGAAATGATCTCGCGGAGTCGCGTCCGCACTTCCTCCTCCGTCAGCTCCGGTCGGCGGGCACGGATTCCGGCCGCTTTCAACTCCAGTCCCTGTCGGATCAGCGAATGCATCACCGCCAGCTTCTGGGCGGGGGACATTTCCCGGAGTCTCTCGTATTCCTCGTGACGGTCGGATGCCATGCCTTTCAATGTCCCGTGTCGGAAGTCTGCTCGCAACGGAGCGGCCGAAGGCCCGGGAGCCGAGGGTCGGATATCGTCTCACCGCAGGGATACGGCCCGGAGCCCGAACGTCTTCTGCGTCAGTACCTCAAGCCGTCGGCGACGGTTGCCGACACCAATGCCTGCCCGACGGAGAAGCCGACCACGACACCCTCCTCGAACCCGCCATTGTCGGCCTGCACGACCATCCAGGTGGCGGCCAGCCCTCCGAGGACTCCGACGGTGCTCGCGCCAAGTGCCGGATCGAATGAAAGACGATCATCAGTGAGCGCCATCAACGCAGAGCTTCCCACGATGCTCCCGACAAGGACGAACGTGACCGGTGCCACTGATCCCCCCGCGCCATCGTCAGTAGCCCTTGCCAGTGCGAATCCCGCTCCCACTCCGGCACCGGAGCCGACGGCAGACATGAGAGCGTGCCGAAGGAAGGTCCCGTCGGGGGTGCTGTCCGCGACCGCGACGGAGGCATGGTCCTGGCGCGGTGGCTCCTGCGCCGAGGTTTGCTCCGGGGCGACGGCCACCCCGATCTGGACGACATTGGGCACACCATCCCGAAAGCGCCGGACGAACGGAACGTCCACGTACATGCTGAGCACGGTCTCGCTCCACAGCGGGATGTCATATCCCACGCCCATCAGATAGCCCAGCCCCGCACCCGAGTCCTCACCACCGCCGTCGTCCGTATCGATGGCTACGACTCCAGCTCCGAGGCCGCCCTTCACGAAGAAGCTGCTCTGGAGCGTCGGATAGAAATAGCCGACGCCGTGGGCGCCGAGCTGTGTCCGCCGCCTGTTCCGGGACGGGAAGTCGGTCGTTCCCGTCCAGCCGCTCGCCTCGAGACCCACCGAGAAGTGATCATTCACTTCCGTGGCGAAGCCCACGAACCCGGAGATGCCCAGGAGCCGTGACTCCTTTTCCACTGCGATCATACCAGGGCCGGAACTCTCAGTACGGGGCGTTCTCAAGAGGCTCCACCCGGGCCCGATCCCGATCCGCACGGTGGGTCGCTCGACCTCGGTTGGCCGGGACTGACCCTCCACGGCCGACGTGCACGCTCCGAGGAGCGTGAGGGCCGCAGCCGCAAGAGAAATGAGCCTCAGTACCAGCATTCTGTCGCCTGCTCGTCGAAGGCTGCCCGGCCAACCGCGTACCGCGACGAAGATGTAGCCGAACTCGGGGAACTCCTCCCGGACGGTGCGCTCGATCCGATCCCCTCTCCGCTCACGCGCGGGCTCACTTCATAGGGACGGCTCTCGGTCGCCTGACGTCGCCAGTCTCGACGTCGATCGGCTACCGGGCTTCACTCGTTCAACGAGTCGGGACAGGGATCTGTGACAGGTGGAGGAAGCGCTGGAAGATCCCGTCATTCGGACACCTGGACGATAGTGTCCAAGACCGCCTCCGAGTCCTTGGTCTCTCCCACGAGGTCGTCGAAGTGGAGAATGCGGGCTATCCACCGACCGGCCCGCGGCACCCGGCGTCCCGGGCTCGTTATCGGGGCGGCCCGGGCTCCTCCGACTCCCGGGGCCCCCGCCCCGCCGCCCCTCTCGCCAGCTTCTCGGCCTCGACGAAGATGTAGCCGATCTCGGGGAATTCCTCCCGGATCGCCCGCTCGAGGCGGTCCACGGCCCGGGCCACCCGGTCGGCGCTCAGGTTGGAGCGGAACGTCACATCCAGGTTCAGAATGACCTCGTCGGGGCCGACGTGCATGGTCAGGGCCCGGACCACCTCGTCCACCGCGTCGTCATCCCGGGCGATCTCCCGGATCCGGGCCACGGTGGCCGGATCGGCGCTCTCGCCCA
>CAYREV010000168.1:0-2687 GCA_964423345.1 uncultured Balneolaceae bacterium
GGGTAAATATTGCGTCGTCTGGATCTATCTTTTTCTGGTCGAGTTCTGATGTATGGTTTTTTGATGTGGAGGATGCTACGCCTACCGTCCTTGGCCGGACGCAGATTGAACGGCCAGGTGGAGCCATCATGAACGAAAAACGAGATGGATTCCAAGTCTTCGACATTCTCACACGCTCGCTGAAGAGTTTCACTCCAGACGGTCAACGGACCGAAACTAAACAGTTGGCGTTGTCTGAAGTAGTGATCGCAGTCGAGGGTGCTCCATGCGGGTGGTTCGTCGCAAGCCGGGACGCCGAGGACAACCTCAGTATACGCAAGTTTTCGAAAGCGGGTTCACTCGATTGGAGAACTGCAGTGACGTGGCTCGGTGGGTCCGGTGACGGTTCATCTCCGCTCGTTCTAGAAACTGTGAATGGGGGGCTTACAGTCACTGGAATTGGATCTCCGTATGAGGGACGTAAGCTGAGCTGTGCTGGTGAATGGGACGTGCACTTTCCACCCGCAAGAGAATCAGTATTATACAGTAACACCGGCGACAGTGAACGGCAGTGGATGTCTCTACCCATTGTGGAAATACCGAGCGGATACCTACAGACGCTCTCCGACGTTCGGAGTGACCGGCGTCTGATCCGCCTGTTCAACCCCCGTGGAGAAGTACGCCGGTGGTCGACCCTGCCTTTTCCGATTGGGATCGGCGCGTAGATGGCGAGCCTCAAGTTCGTAGTCGGTGTGCAAACATTAAATAGTACGTCTTTGATCGGTTACGCTGTAGAGTGAGGATCTGTCTACTATTTCGGTTGACAGGAAATGACGCGCCTGTCTATCAGGGATAAATTCGGGACCCGCTCGCCCAGAAACCTTGGATGACGCCTCCGCACTCCTCCACATGTCGAAGAATAGCTTGCCGATATCTGCAGTAATCGCTGGGACCGCGATCGTGTGCTTGCTTCCCAACTGGGGTCACCAAAATTCACTGTGCGGTAGACCTGTCCGTGCTGTTGATATTGACGCCAGGATATCCGTAGGAGCATTAATTGCGGGACCCACGAGCCACGCCGGAAAATGTTACTGGGTCGTTGGTATATCATCGTACATTCCCCGAATGCAATCATTCGCTCAGCGAACGTCTCGTCGATATAAAACGAGTGGTTTCTATTCTCGGCACACTGCAGGGAAGAACGTCAAGGTTGGCTTTGGCAAGGAGCACTCGGATAGCATCCTCGTGATTTCGACTCCGCCTGGGGACAGGGCGATGCCGGTAGCATTGCCCGTTCCAGCGCTAGTCGATAGGAAAATGGTCACCACCCTTGGTATCCCACCGATCTGGCAAATTCAGAATGGCATTCACTCGGGGCGTAGAGTGCCTCTTGATGTATCTGCTGCGTACGGATTTGGGCAGCATGACCAGAAACTGTTTCATACCCCCTTGCGGTACTGGCCCTCTGAAGCCTTTCCCCTAAATCTGTCCGTCCGGTTTGGCGAACTTCATGGCCGTGAGTCCTGCTCGGGTGCACTTCCACGGCGGGACGAACAACTCAGGTTGCTACGAAACGACTTACTGAGAGTGGAGAACGCGGTAGGTCTAAACCTCTTCGCGGATGTGGATGGACCGATTACCGTGGAAGGAAGAGGACCGGGAACATGCAGTGAAGCCTATGGGCCCGGAGGTGAAGAAGATGTCCTCATTCAGTTGATCGATAAGGAAGCTCTCTTTCGTGAAGTGGTCGGAATCACGAAGATGAATGAAACCTGCATATTGACGGGAAGTGACGGACTTTGTGCATTATTTGCACTTCAAAAAGGTTTCGTGAATATCGCTATCGAGACGGATGTTAACGGACGAATCGTCTGGAACTCGAATGCGGTTGTTCACGAACTCCTTCACATCTTGGGTCTTGGACATACGTGTTCGTTCCGAAGCATACTGACGCCCAAAGTTAGCGCGGACTCTAGACTCTACCGCTGTGACGGATCCTCATACGTCTCGGATGAGGAGTGGGTTGGGCCTACCCGTTTTGATGTGGCCTACTTTGAGGTGATGCAGTCTGCAGGAGAGGCAATGCGTACTCTACGGACCCCCTTCGGGCCGAAGTATGCAGCGATGCCATCTACTGTGCGGTTTCAATAACAGCTGGGGAGTATACGGGGAGTCGAAAAGGGGTGACGACAATCCAGCCTGGATCACCCCGGCGGTCTCAAGCGGTCAACTGAAGTTCCCCCAAATCGTCGATAGGTGAACGCCGTCGAAATCAGGCGGTACTGCGGTACTTCTCCTCGTAGCCCACAGGGAAGAGATACTCGAGGGCGGAGTGCCGCCGAAGTGGGTTGTAGAAGCCCCCGACGGAGTCGAGGGTCGCCATCCGAGCCTCGGCATGAGTCCGAAAGGTTGGTCGGTCGATCAGCTCACGGAAAGGAGGCCCGGAAAGTCAGGCCGGGGGTTGTCCATCCACCGTCCGGGCGATCAGGAGGTTCACCTCCACGTCGTTCTGCCAGTCGACCAGGAGGTCGTCCTGGAGCGCACGTACTTCGGCCCAGAGCGCTGCGAACGTGCGCTCCCCGGACCTACACCATCTCCCCCCGCCCCACCCCCCGGTACTGCACCGCCTCCGCCGCGTGCTCCTTCTCGATCGCCTCGCTCCCCTCCAGGTCCGCCACCGTCCGGGCCACCTTGAGGATCCGGTGATA
>CAYREV010000169.1:0-2671 GCA_964423345.1 uncultured Balneolaceae bacterium
CGGTGTCGGTCCCCTCGCTTCGCCACGTGAACAGGACATCGCAGGCCGTGGTGACCGTGTCCGTGAGCGGGGCTTCCCGGGTCGGGCCGGCCGCCTCTAGGGAGGGCGAGAACCCGCACACCGTGGCCTGGGCCGTCGCGGGCAGTTGCTCTGCCTGGATCAGATCCTCCACGGTCCCGGACAGGGTGGCCTGGTCGACCGGGACGCCCGCTCCATCATGCAGGAACCCGACGAAGGTGGGATCGGTCGTCGGCAACAGCCAACCGCTACCGCTGCCGGTGCCTGCTGCGGTCTGAGCGACCTGGATGGCGTTGGGCATGCGCAGGTCCACAGCGTAGGATTGGTGGTTGGGGTTGCTCTCGTCCTCGTGGCTGGCCGTGAAGATCCCCGGGAAGGTCTCGTGCAGGGTGCCGTCGATGGCCTCGTAGGCGATGACCCCGCCGGGGGCACACCATGGGTAGCAGGTGCCAAGCCCGTAGGTGCCGACGTACTGGGAGACGACCACGTCGAAGGACCATCCTGGCATCGGGATGTGCTGGTCCGGTGGGCTGGCCTGGGAGAGCTCTGTGCCCGGGTGGTAGATGAGCTTGCCACAGAACGGGTCACCGGTCAGGTCATCCGGATCGGGGCAGTCGGTCTGGAGCCCCCGCTCGTAGAGGCTCGGCTCCGTGTCCGGATCCTCGGGAGCCTCCCTCGGTTGGAGAAGGACGGCGTCCTGGCTTCCCACGCTGAGGTGGAAGGCTTGGATCGAGGGGACGGTCGCTAGCAGGACGAGACCGACGGTGACCAGGGTCCACGTTCGCCTCCCGGCAGCCATGGGCGCGCCACCTAGGACCCCATCTTTAGGGTTTCCTAAAAAAGGTGGACATGTCAGGGTAGCGGCAAGATCGGGCCCTAGGTGGTCGCTTTAGGCAAGCCGAAACTCCAAATACCGGCCCCCTATGTGCCGGGTCAAGCGCGCTTGGTCAGACCCAGCGCGTCCGTGAGCCCCCATGCCTTCGAGCCGCCTCTGGCAACCCTCGGCCACGCCGTCGTTCACCCTCATGATCGCCCTGCTGGTGGTCCTGTCTGGGTGCCTGGCACCCAGCGGGCAGCAGTCCCCGACCGACGGGACCGCTGGCACCACCCCCGACGGATCGGGCTTCCCGGTCACCGTCGAGCACGCCATCGGGGAGACGACCGTCACCGAGGCACCGGAGCGCATCGTCGTCCTCGAATGGTCCTACACCGAGGTCCTCCTGTCTCTAGGGATCCAACCGGTGGGCGTGGCCGATGTCGAAGGCTACGAGGCCCTCGTGGCCACCGACCCGGGCATCCCGGAGGCGACCACGGACGTGGGGACCCGACAGGAGCCCAACCTTGAGGTCATCGCCAGCCTGGACCCCGATCTGATCATCGGGGTCGAGTTCCGGCACGCGCAGATCTACGACGATCTGTCGAAGCTGGCACCGACCCTCGTCTTCGATCCGTGGCCCGGGACCGGCGACCAGCTCCAACGCCTGGAGCAGACCGTCGAGCAGATCGGTCAAGCCACCGGCCATGACCAGGCCGCCCAGGACGCCCTGGGCGAGCTCGACGCGACGATCGAGCAGGGGCGCCAGGCCCTTGCCCAGGCCGACCTCGACGATGACCGGTTCGTCCTGGCCCAGGTCCTGGCCCCCCAGTACGGCCAGTTCCGCCTCTTCCAGGACCACCATGCCGCGGTCGAGATCATCCAGCGGCTGGGCCTGGAGAACGCGTGGGACGGTGGGTTCGAGCTCAACGGGTTCTCCACCGTCGATGTCGAGGCGCTGGAGGGGGTCCAGGACGCCTCGTTCCTCTACGTGCCGAGCAGCGACGCCTCCCTCGACCGGTTCCAGGGCAACCCGGTCTGGGACGGTCTCACGTTCGTCCAGGAGGAGCGCATCTACAACCTCAGCGGTGCCTGGTTGTTGCCGGGGCCCTTGTCGGGCCAAGCCTTCGTGGACCTGGTCGTCGAGGCGATGACCGGGGTGCCGTTGGAGGACACCGGCCCGACGACCATCGATCACGCCATGGGTAGCACGACCCTCCAAAGCCCCGCCCAGCGGGTCGTGGCCCTTGAGTGGACCTACGCGGAGGATGCTCTGGCCGTGGGCGTCCAGCCTGTCGGCGTGGCTGACGTCGACGGGTACCAGCGGTGGGTCACGGCTGAGCCCAGCCTGGGTCCCAACGTCACCGACGTCGGTACCCGTCAGGAACCCAGCCTCGAGAAGATCGCCCAGCTCGATCCGGACCTGATCATCGGGGTCGAGTTCCGACACGAACCGATCTACGACCAGCTCTCCAAGATCGCACCGACCCTCCTGTTCGACCCCTACCCCGGACCCGGGGGCCCCGACCAGTTCACCGAGATGACCGAGACCTTCACCGCGATCGCCCAAGCCCTCGGCGAGCAAGATCAGGCCCGCAGCGTCCTGGCGGACATGGAGACCAGCTTCGGTGCGGCCCAAGACCGCCTTGCCGCCATCGGAGCCACCGACCAGCCGATCCTCCTGGCCCAGGCCTTCACCCAGGAGAGCGCCCCGACCCTGCGCCTGTTCACCGACAACGCCATGGCCGCCCAGCTCCTCGACCGCATCGGCCTCGAGAACGCCTGGACCGGCGGCTTCGAGACCTACGGCTTCTCCACCGTCGGCCTGGAAGCTCTGGA
>CAYREV010000170.1:0-1205 GCA_964423345.1 uncultured Balneolaceae bacterium
CGGCGTCGCCCGAACTGATGGAAAGGGCCTCCTCGTAATGCTTTTTTGCCAGGCTCATCAGGGAGTCGGCGGTGCTGTAGAAGCGGGCGTCTACAGTCATTCCCTCGCCGGTGGCGGAGAGGGCCTTGTCGAGGCGGGCCGAGGCCAGGTGATAATATTCGTTGCCGAGGGTTTGTCGGTAGATAATGTTGTCCGGTTTCTCCTCTACGAGCGACTGCATAAGGTCGATGGCTTTCCGGTGGTTGCCGGCCCTGATATAGGCGTTGGCCAGCCCGTGAATGAGGTTGAGGTTCTCCCCGGTAAAGGAGTTGGCCTCTTCGTAGACCGCTATGGCCTTTTGGGTCTGATCATCTTCCAGGTAGAGGAAGGCCAGCTGCTCCAGGAGTGAGGCGGGGACGCTGTCAATGCGCCCGCGCGCGGTTTCAAGGGTGGCAATGGCCTTCGGGTAGTTATGGCTGCGGTAGTAGGCCCGGGCCTCCATCTTGTAGGAGAGGGAGGTGTCGGGCAGGATAATGGTTGCGTTATGAAAATGGACGGCCGCACGATGCAGGTCGCGGGTCTTGATGCTGTCGCCCTGCATGATCCTGACGCCGCGGTTGTGTTCGTTGCTCCAGGACACCTTCAATATCTCGTCGACTTTTTGCTTGCCGTCGGGGACGGTGGAACGGCCGTAGAGGGTTTCGGCCTTTTTAAGGGCCGTCCGCATCTCCCGGTAGGTGGATACCCGCTCGGCCGGCTTGTCTGTTTTCTGGGCAAGCTCGTTAAGCAGATACCCTTTACGGTAGTAGAGGGCGGGAGCTTCTTGTCCGTTTTGCAGTTGCTGCTCCAGGGATTTCAGCTCATTCTGAACTTCCTTTTTTGAAAGGTCATCCGGAGAACTTTTATCCTGCGAGGCGGGAAAGAGTGAGGAACATCCAATAAGAAACCCGAAGGCAATTCCCATTGAGAGAATTGCCGTTCGGGTAAAGTTGCGTTGCATAAACTGCCCTGGGTTAAATTGAAACGTTTTTACTTGAAATTAGCTGTCAAGGCCGGCTTTCTTCATCGCCTCTTCAGCTTTCTGGTCCATTCCGAGAGAAGTGTATACCCTGAACAGGTTGGCCCAGTAATCCTGGTTGTCGGGTTCAATCTCGGTGGCTTTCTCGTAATACTTCATAGCCTGGCGCAGGGTCTCTTTAGCCCGCTTGTCAATTGCGGCAGCCTTC
>CAYREV010000170.1:1305-2662 GCA_964423345.1 uncultured Balneolaceae bacterium
AATATTTCATCATTGTTGGTGGAAACCGTGTCGCTCATGCCGAGTACCGTCTTGTAGATCTGGGTACCGAGGACGAGGTGGAACTGCGGGTTGTCCGGTTCCTGCGCGATGAGATCCTCCAGGGTGGAAATGGCTTTGTTGGTCCTGCCCACCGTAGTATAGGAGTCGGCCAGGTTGGTGGCTATATCCTTGTTTTCAGGATATTGCTGCTGGGCTTCTTCCAGCACCTTGATCGCTTCTTCCGGCATGTCGGCAATACGGTAATACTGGGCCAGCCGTACATAGGATTCGGCCTCCGGATTCTCCTTGGTCTCCACGAATTTTTTCATGGCGGATGCTGCACCTTCGGCATCGTTGTTCATGTAGTAAACCTGTGACTTGACATCCCAGGAGAGGGCACTGTCGGGCTGAACAAGCGTAGCGTTGTCAAGGTGTGCTATCGCCTTATCCAGCGGTTTCTCGGTAACATTTTTCAGGCTGTCGTCCGTGGCATAGGCAATCGCCTGGTTATGTTCCTGGCTCCAGATAGTGTTTATGACAGCCGGAATACGCTCGATCTCAGAGGGAGGGTCTTCCATCTTCGAGGCTGTTTCCTGAGCTTTGGCAAAAGCTTCGTTCATCCGCTCATACCAATCCCGGCGGTTGGCCGCGTCCTCGGTTTCGGCGAGCTCGCCCAATGCCACTGCCTTGTAATAATAACCCAGCGGGTCATCGGGCTGATTCGCAATCGATTCGTTTGCTGCTTCAAGGGCGGCCTGGAAGTTCTGGTCCTTAATGTTGGATTCGGCATCATCCACATAGGGGTTGGAGGAACCACAACCGGCCAGAAGCCCTATAAATAATGTTAAAATAAGTACGGGTAACGTTTTCTTGAACATGATCTTACCTGCGTGTGTAATTCAAGGTTTGAGATTAAAATAAAACTATTTTAAAGTAACCATATAAAGGCCTTTCTGCAATTTCCCCGGTAGAAATTATTATATTCACCCATATGACATTATTAACCTTAAGTATTCGGGTACATGTTTGGAGAAAGCTGTTTCGAGACCTATGAGCATAACGGTTATACTTTCCTGAAAATTTCAGGAAATCATGAATTTGATACACCGGTCCTATTGCTGCACGGCATGTTTGGGGGACTGAGCAACTACGATCCCCTTATAAACAGGATGGAAGGGTATACTTTTTATGTACCTCATATCCCTCTCTATGAGCTGGATCGGCAGGCATTGAGCATCCCCCGGCTGGCGGAATGGGTGCGGGATTACGTCGATGCGATGCAGCTTGAAGATTTTGTGCTGCTGGGCAACTCCATGGGAGGGCATATAGCCCTCGAATTTGCCCGGATCCATGCCGA
>CAYREV010000171.1:0-2651 GCA_964423345.1 uncultured Balneolaceae bacterium
CGGCGTCGAGGAGGTGGTCCGGGGGTTCTGCGTAGAGCCAGGGGAGCAGGATGGCCGCCTCCTCGGGCTCGGCGCAGCTGAAGGCGATCGCGTTCATGGTCACGTTCTCGCCGGTTGGCAGCGCCAGCGGGCCCCCGCCGCTGAAGGCCTTGAACCCCGGTGGCAGGTAGGGCTGGGCGTCCTCGTAGGGGAGCTCCCAGCTACCCAGGACCTCCCGGCAGCCTTCCATGGCGATGGCCTCGGGGATGCTGCGGTCGCCGTCGGCCTGGCTGGCTCCAGGGCTGTCGTCCGCGCCGCCGAGGCAGCCGGCCAGCGCCGGGACGCAGAGCGCGAGCACCAAGGCGACGGGGAGCCGGGTCCGGGAGGCCCCGGACATCGGGCTCACCGGTACCTGTAACTGGGCGCGTACACGGCGAGGTCACCGGCGGTGACCCCATCACCGTCGGGCTGGGCCCGCTCGCCCGGCGGCTCGAAGTCCTCGTAGGTCAGCACCGTCTTCATGCCGCCCGGGAAGGCGTAGTCGTTGGCCGACGTGGTCCCGCTGCCGGGGATCCCACCATGGTCGTGGAGCGACCAGATGCCCGGGTTCGTACCCATGACGAGCACGTCCACGCGCTCGCCGGCCGCCAGGCCGATGGTGTCCTCCCAGTGCGGGTTCGGGAGCGGGTACCCGTCGTTGTGCGTGACGAGCATGTGGTGCCCGTGGAGGTGGATGCTTCGGACGTTCTGTCCCGCGTTGACGAACCGGAGCTTCACCGTCTCGCCCTCCCGGATCTCCACGGGGTCGGTGTTCGGGTAGCTCTTCCCGTTGATCATGAAGGTGTCGTAGTGGGGCTTGTACCGGGGGCTGAACTCGGGGTAGTAGTCCCGGGGCCCCTCGGTGAAGAGGTACTCGCCGGTGGCGCCGCCTACCACGGCGCTCGCGATGTCCACGTTGGCTCGGCCCTGGTTCAGCACGGAGTCGAGGATGTCGAAGGGGTTGCTGGGGAGGTCGCCGGGGTTGGGGTCCTTGTTCGGGTTCAGCGCGATGCCGAGGGCGTTGGCCCACTGGCTGTCCATCTCGTGGAAGACCAGCGTCTCCTCCCGGTCGTGGGGGAGGGCCCTGTTGGGGTCCTGGGGTTCCACGATGAGGGTGCCGAAGAGGCCGATGTCGAGGTCCACGGGGAAGGCGGTGACGCAGTGGTACCAGTACGTGCCCGCCTGCTTCGCCACGAACTCGTACGTGTAGGAGTGCTCCTCGTTGGGTGATGCGATGGGCTGGGTCCCGAAGGGCGTACCGTCGCTCGTCCAGGGCACGTCCACACCGTGCCAGTGCATGGTGTGCCCGGGGAACCCGGTGTTGGGGCTGTGGAGGGTGACGCGCACGGTGTCCCCCTGCTTCACGCGGATCTCGGGACCGGGCACGGTGCCGGGCTCGTCGGGGTCCTCGGTGAACCCGACGGCCCAGATCTCCCGGTCGCCGAAGGGGTTCAATACCACGTTCTCGTCCACCCAGAACTCGTACTCGTGGACGACACCGGTCGGCTCGACGTCGAGGTAGGGATCGGCGAACCCGGCCTCGCGAAGGGCCTGGGTGGCCGCGGTCACATCTGCCGGGGTCGACTGTGTCTCGATGGAGGTCTCGTCGTCGCCGAGCCCGATGCAGCCGGCCATGGCGACGAGCACCAGGGCGGCGGTCAGGCCGAGGACGACGGTCCAGGCTCTGTCTCTGGTCGTAGGTTCGCTTCCTCCCACGTTGACTGCCTCGGCCTTGGAGTCTGCGAGCCCGGCTATAAACCTTCGGAGGTCCTAGGCTGCGTGACACCGTCGGAGATGGGCCGTGATCCAGGCCTACTTGGTCCCGACCACGTAGGCGGCCTCCCCTGGCAGGACCACCGCGTCCCCGTAGGTGTACTCCTTGAGGTTCTCCCGGGTGTCGGCCATCACCGAGGCCTGCACCTCTTCATCCTCCTCCCGCAGCGAGTGGCCAAGGGGGGTGCCCTCGAGCACCAGCTCGAAGTACTCGTCCGGGCTGGAGAGGACGTAGTCGTAGGTGGCCCGCTCCTCGCGCACGTCCTTGAAGCCGGCGTCCTCGAAGATCTCGACCAGCTCACCCTCGCCACCCATCTCGTAGGGGGTAGGGATGTAGCCGGTCTCGTCGGGTTCGGCGAACTCCAGCATGGGACCGACCATGACGTGGATGTGGGGGACACGCTCCCCGGGCGCGGCCCAGACGCTGGTGGCGAACCGTCCGCCGGGCTCGAGCACCCGGTGGCTCTCAGCGATGGCCTTCTCCGGGTCGGTGAAGATCTGCAGGCCGAACCGGTTGATGACCAGGTCGAAGGCGCCGTCGTCGAACTCGAGATCCTCGGCATCCATCTCGCGGAAGCTGACGTTGTCGAGCCCGACCTCGCGGGCGCGTTTCTCCGCCAGCTCGATCATGCGCTCTGAAAGGTCGACGCCGACCACCTCGCCCTCAGGGCCCACCACACGGGCCAACGTCAGCGCTGGCTCGCCGGGCCCGGTGCCGACATCCAGGACGCGATCGCCCTTCCGGGGTGCTGCGGCCCGGAACAAGGGAGGGTTGTAGGGCGCCAGCAGGCTGAGGAACCTGGGGTAGGTGTCGGCGCTCTCGTTCCAGGTCTCGCGGGTGTACTCCTTGTACCACTCGT
>CAYREV010000172.1:0-2649 GCA_964423345.1 uncultured Balneolaceae bacterium
TCACCTCACACCGGCTCGAGCGGCTCCTGTCCGGGGGCCATGTGCTCGGCCACGACGTCGTAGTCCAGTTCGATACCCAGGCCCGGTTCCTCCGGCACGGCGATGACGCCGTCCTCGATGAGCGGGTCGGCCCCGGTGTGGAGGTCGTCCCACCACTCCACTTCGCGGGCGTGCCACTCGAGCGCGAACGTCCCCGGGACCGTCGAACAGACGTGGACGCTCGCCATCGTCCCGACGGGGCTGGAGATGTTGTGCGGGGCGACGGGGATGTCGAACGCGTCGGCGAGGGTGGCGATCTTGCGGAGTTCGAGGAGGCCGCCGCACTTCTGGATGTCCGGGGCGACGAGGTCGATCGCCTGCTCGGTCAGGAACGGGGCGAACCCCTCGACCCGGGTGACGTTCTCGCCGGCGAGGATGGGCGTGCTCGTGCTCTCCGTGACCTTCCGGTGGGCCTCGACGTTCTCGGGGGGTACGGGGTCCTCGATCCAGTCGAGTTCGTAGGGCTCGACCTTCTGTGCGATCTTCGTCGCCGTCTCGACCGTGAAGTTCCAGTGGAGGTCGAACCCCAGCGTCGGCTCGTCGCCGATGGCTTCCCGGACTGCCTCGACGATGTCGACCTTGTGCTGGATGGCGTCGGTCGAGAGCCGTCGGGTCGCGGTGTCGGCGGGCTCGACCTTCACGTCGAGGTCGAATTTGAGTGCAGAGAACCCCTCGTCGACGACCTCCTCGGCCGCGCGGGCGTAGGATTCGGGCGTGTAGATGTCCCGCGGGTCGGCGTCCGCGGCGGACGCCAGGTTCTCCCCCGCGTGACAGTCGGCGTAGATGGTCACGTCGTCGCGGTACTTCCCACCCAGAAGCTGGTAGACCGGGAGGCCCGTCACCTTCCCCGCGATGTCCCAGCAGGCGGTTTCGATGCCGCTCACGGCGGCCTGCGAGTAGCCGAGCGATCCGCCCAGCCCCGAGACGAGCTGTGTCATGTGCTCGACCAGGCGGTCGACGTCGAGCGGGTTCTGTCCCACGAGTCCGGGTTCGAGGAACTCGACGTACTCGCTCGCCGGTCCGGGGAACGCCTCGCCCAGCCCGTGGACGCCCGCGTCGGTGTGGACCCTGATGAGGTTCCACGGGAAGTTCCCCTCGACGACCACGCACTCGATCCCGGTGATCTCGAGGTCGCGGTCTGGGACGCGGCGTTCGGGCTGTTCGCTGAGGTCGCGCCAGCCGACCCCGCCGATCATGTCCGAGACGAACTGCCGGTACTTCGAGTCGGGCATAGCGCCTCGTGCGTCCCGCGGTGTGAAAGGTGTTGGCATCACCCCGACGTCTCCCGGTTCCGGAACCGCGAGCGTTACTCGATCCGCTCGATCGGGTCGCCGACGCGGACCGCACCGCTCTCGACGATGTCGGCACGGAGGCCACCGCGATGGGTCAGTGCCGCGACCACGCCGTCGGCCGTGAGCGACTCGAGGTGGTCACAGGGTTCACACAGCCTCACCCCACGACAGACGACCTCACCCACCCGGAACCGCTCGCCGACGAGGTGATTCAGTGCGACGTCCCTCGTGGTGATGTTGCGGCGGTGCTCGCCGGGTGTGAGTTCGATATCCGCCTCCCGCTCGATGGCCTCGATGGCTTCCCGCTCGACCAGCGTGAGTTCGTTCCCGCCCGCCTCGGCGTTCGAGAACGTCCCCTCGGCGTCGAAGTACCGGTCGCCGCGGAGTCCCTTCCCCGCGACGGCCTCGACGGAATCGCGGGACTCCACCGGCTCCGTCGCCTCCGGGGAGACGTGTATCGAATCGACCGTTCCCTGCATGGGTCGCGGTCGGCCCATCGGAACGTAAGGCTACCGGACTCGTGGGAAACCCCCACGAGCCGTCCCCTACTCGTACGTTCGGCCGCCGAGCGCGTTCTCCTCGATGTAGTCCCAGTCGTACTCGACGCCGAGCCCCGGTCCATCGGGGACCGGAAACGTCCCGTCGTCGCCGACGCGCTCCAGTCGGTCGGTGTACTCGTCGTAGATCGGCGGCTCGGTGTGCGGCGGCCCGGAGGACGGCCCCACCAGCCCGAGTTCGTAGTAGTTCGAGTTACGCGTGGCGGCCATCAGGTGGCGCTGTGCGGGGCCGGCGAGGTGGTACTCGACGTCGAGCCCGAACCCCTCGGCGACCCGCGCGATCTTGATCGCCCCCGTAATCCCGCCGTCCCACTCCGGATCGGCCCGGAGGAAGTCCGTCGCCTCCGCGGCGGCGAAGTCGGCGTGCGGTTCGAGGTCCCTGACGAGTTCGGTCAACAGCAGGGGCGTGTCGAGCTTCTCCCGGAGTTTCCGGTAGGCGTGCTGTGAGCTCCCGCCGCTGCCGATGGGGTCCTCGTACCAGTAGAAGCCCTGCTCGTCGCAGGCCCGACCCACGTCGAGGGCGTCGGCGAACGTCTCGTACTGGCTGACCGGGTCGAGCATGAGGTCCATCTCCTCGCCCACCCGCTCGCCCACCGCGCGAACGCCCTCGATCTCGCGGTCGATGTCGCGGTCGTCCAGCCCGCCGACGGGGTGCATCTTGAACGCCGGATACCCCAGGTCGAGACACTGCTCGGCGAAGTCGGCGTACGCCTCGGGCGTGAGCAGACCCGTCTCGCTCCCGAAGTACGTCGAGGCGTAGG
>CAYREV010000173.1:0-2642 GCA_964423345.1 uncultured Balneolaceae bacterium
TGGCGATGGGGTGCTGCTCACCGGGGTTGGCGCCCTGGATCCAGAAGACGTCGCCCTCGTCGCGGAGGTCGGCCATCGAGTTCGTCATCGCGCCCGCGCCGAGGCTCGTCCGGAGCGCCCACACCGTCGAGGCGTGGCACATCCGGGTGCAGTTGTCGATGTTGTTGGTCCCGTAGCGGCGGGCGAGCTTCTGGATGAGGTAGTTCTCCTCGTTCATCGTCTTCGAGGAGGCGTAGAAGCCCATCGCGTCGGGGCCGTACTCCTCGCGGATGCGGGAGAGTTCATCGACGATCCGCGAGTAGGCCTCCTCCCAGCTGGCCTCCTGGAACTCGCCGTTCTCGTCCTTGATGAGCGGCTCGGTGAGCCGCTCCTCGTGGTTGACGACCTCCGTGGCAGCACCGCCCTTGATGCAGATGCGCCCCTCGTTGACCGGGGCGTCGCCCCAGGGCATGAAGCGCATGTCCCCGGGCTCCTCGCCGGGCATCACCGAGATGCCACAGCCCACGCCGCAGTACGGACAGATCGTCTTGACCGGCTCCTGATTTTCGCTTGACATCGCTGGGTAGGACTCCTTCCGAACGGCTTGGGACGCTCGACGCATGAATCTTACTGAGACGGTCGTCCACGGGCCCACCTCGCCGTGCCGGGACCCGTCGAACCCAACGGTCGAACCCGGGTGTCGATCTGTCGAGCTCGGACAGGCAGGTAACCATCCCAGGTTACGCAACGCCTTTGTCGCAACGGGAATCAGTTATCACGATGGCCTCCCGCCGCTCGCTGCTCCGCGCCGCCGGGGCGGCGACCGTCCTCGGGGCGGGCGGCACCTTCGCCTACGGGCAGGCCTTCGCGGACGCGGGCCCGGGCGAGCCGACCGCCCTCGTCGCCGGCAGCCTGCTCTCGGTCGCCTCGGCCGTCGGCGGGGCCTCGATCGAGGCCCACGGGAGCGCCGCGGTCCGCCGCCTCATCCTCGACGACCTCCGGCGCCCGGACGCGGTGGCCCTCGCCGACCCCCGGCTGTTCGCCGGCATCAGCGACCGGGCGACGCTGTTCGCGACGAACGCCCTCGTCCTCGCCGTCGCCCCGGACTCCCCCCACGCCGGGGCGCTCCGGGATGACTGGCGGGCGGCGATCGCGGACCCGTCGGTCGCCCTCGGTCGGACCGACCCCGAGCGGGACCCGCTCGGCTACCGGACGGTCATGGCGCTCCGGTTGGCCGAGCGACGCTCGGGGGTGGACGCCGACGACGTCCTGGCCCGCGCCCGGGTCTTCCCCGAGACGGACCTCCTCAACGTCCTCGAGGGCGGCGCCGTCGACGCGGCGTTCGCCTACCGGAACATGGCCGCAGAGCGGGGGCTGCCCCACGTCCCGCTCCCGGCGGCCATCGACTTCTCCGACCCGGCCCACGCCGAGACCTATGCCAGCGTCTCCTACGAGCTCGACGGCACGCCGATCACGGGCGCCCCCATCCGCTACGGTGCCCGGGCGCTGACCGACCGCGGGACGCCGTGGGTCGAGGCCCTCGTCGGCGAGACCGACCGGCTCCGCGCCCACGGCTTCGCGGTCCCGGCGGGGTACCCGGTCCGGGACCAGCCGCTTGGTGAGCTCTCGCCCTGAGGCGGGGCTAGACCTCGGCTGGCGATGCCCGGGCGGCGGTGGTCTTGAACGCGGCGAGTACGCTGCTCCCCGGCGCCAGCTCGAGCCGCCGCCGGCTCTCCTCGGTGATCACCGCGGCCAGCTCGATGCCCTCGCCGACGGTCACGGTGACGGTGACGATGCCCGCCTCCTCGGCGATGGCCTCGACCGTCCCCTCGAGCCGGTTCCGGAGGCTCGTGTGGCTCGCCGTCGCCGAGTCCGGCCGCATGAGGACCACGGCGTCGGAGCGGATGGCGATCTCGACCTCGGCCGCCGCGGCGGGCGCCCGGGCGTTGATCGTGCCGGCGGGCGTCTCGATCGTCGCGAGGGCGCCCTCCCGCTCGATGACCGTCCCGGGCAGCACCGACTCGGTGACCGTGGCGACGCCGGACAGCTCGACCCGGAGCCGCTCGAAGCGGCGGATGAGCTCGCGGGCCTCGTCGGTGAGCTCCGTCCCGCCGCCCCCCGCCCCGCCCTTCACCCGCCTGGTCAGCGTGCCGAGGGCCTCCTCGAGCTCGACGACCCGCGGCTGGAGGTGGCCGTAGGAGCGGCCCAGCTCCGCGGCGGCGCGGTGCATCGAGCCGTACCGGTCGATGGCCCGGAGCATCTCGACGTCCCGGGCGGTGACGGTGACGTCGTCCACGACGAGGTGGGGCTCGGCGCCCTTCTCGACGCTCATGTCCACGGCCGGGCGGCGGGGGTTGGTGGCATGGTTGGTGGTCGATGTGTCGGCTGACAGCTCGGCTCAGTAGACGAGTTCGCCGGTGATGAACTTCCGGGTCCGCTCGTCGGTCGGGTCGGCGAAGACCGCCTCCGTCGGGCCCACCTCCGTGACGGTCCCGCCGAGGAGGACCGCCACCCGGTCGGCGACCCGCTCGGCCTGGTGCATGTCGTGGGTGGCGACGACGACGCCGACGTCGCGGTCGGCGGCCGCCGCGACGGCCTCCTCGATGACCGCCGTGTTCCGGGGGTCGAGGTTCGAGGTCGGCTCGTCGAGCACGAGCACGTCG
>CAYREV010000174.1:0-2636 GCA_964423345.1 uncultured Balneolaceae bacterium
GGGACGCATCGCGGTGTCCTATGGCCAGCCAACCGTCGTCCATAGCTAGGGCCCATGGATCCCACTCACCGCCGGATACAGAGATCTCCTCATAGACAATGGCTGGTCCAGAGTACGTGCCATTGCTGGAGCCCACGATGGTGGGGACTCCCGCGATCAAGAGGATTGCGGCGAGGATTAGACCTCTCATGAGAGTGGTTGTGGGCCGCGCCCGGTTGCTAGAGCTATCGGTGGTTGGTGGCATGGGGCCCCCTCCCGGCCTGCCCGGCCGAAAGAACGTAAAGCCACTAGTGTATAATACTATAAACATTGGGTCGATCTCAAGACTCGAGGAGGGTGACACTTCGTTATCGTCCTGGCTCTGGCCTAGCGTGTCAGTCACCACACTGGGCCGTTGTGGCGAGGAAAATTGTGCGCATGACGCGACCCAGAGAGCTCTCGCGAATGATGCAAGAGGCGGGGAGTCCAAGAGTGGTCCCCATCCGGCCTCTGCCTGCCCTCGGCCTCGACGTCCTTGGCCGAGCGCTTGGCGGCCCGCTCGATCGCTTCCTCGGCCAGGAACCACGTGGCCTCCACATAGTCCGGCTGCACCCAGCGCACGACTATGTCTCCTCCCGGCAGCTTCCGCTGTGGGCCTCGTCGCACCCGGGCAACCGCTGGATGCCGTCCTCGAGCTCGAGGACCTTGCAGCAGGAGGTGCACTCCCAGCGGGGATTCCAGCGCTCCTCGTCGACCACGATGTATGCTCCGTGTCCACCGGTTCCGGGACCCCGTCGTCTGCGACCTCGAACGTGACGTGCCGATGGACGAGCAGGCTACTCGCCACCCGAGGCAAGGGCTAACCGCAGGGTTCATCATACGGCTCCCGTGCCCGGCCCCCTCTTCGAGTTCGACATCCCCGGCGGCGACTACCAAGAGATGGTCGTCCTCCAGGACCCGACCACGGGTCTCCGGGCGGTCATCGTCCTGCACCGTGTCATCGACGGGGTCGCCGGCGGCGGGATCCGGCGTCGGGCCTACGACGATCAGACCCAGGCCATGGCCGAGGCCATGAGCCTGGCCCGGAGCATGAGCCTCAAGCTGGCCCTGGCCGAGATGCCCGCCGGGGGTGCCAAGGCCGTGATCCTCGACCACGAGGACCTGGACCTGCCGGCGGTCTACCGGGTCCTGGGCGAGGCCATCGACCGGCTGGACGGGCGCTACCTCTGCGGGCCGGACGTCGGGACCGGCGCTGACGAGCTGGCCCACGTCCGCGAGGTCACCGAGCACGTCAACCCGGCTGGCAACGACCCCAACGCCAGCACGGCCCTGGGCGTCCTGGCCGGGATCCGGGGCGTGCTCACCGTCCTCAACGGCGACCCCTCGCCCGACGGCCACCGGTTCGCGGTCCAGGGCCTCGGCGGCGTCGGCCTCGAGGTCGCCCGGGGCCTGATCGAGGCCGGTGGGACGGTCGTCGGGGCAGACCTCGACGAGGCCCGATGCGACCAGGCCCGCAAGCTGGGCGCCGAGATCTCGGCCCCCGACGAGATCCTGGCCACGCGGTGCACCGTGCTGGTCCCCTGCGCGCTGGGGGGCATCCTCACCGAGGCCAGCGTCGACCGGTTGCAGGCCCAGGCCATCTGCGGCTCGGCCAACGACCAGCTGGCCAGCCCGGCGGCCGGCGATCGGCTCCACCGGCAGGGGATCCTCTACGCGCCGGACATCCTGGTCAACCCCGGTGCGGCCATCGAGGGCGTCATGACCACCCGGGAGGGCGCCACGGGGACGGTCCGCCGTCGAGCCCGCGAGCAGATCGCAAGGATCGAGGAGAGGGTGGCTGAGCTGTTGGAGCGGTCGAGGCTGGAGGATGCCCCCAGCCACCGTCTGGTGGTCGAGATGGCCGAGGACCGGCTGGCCGAGCGGGTCGGTGGACCGGGATGAACGCCGGGACCGTTGGTCCTAGGCCGTGACCTCGACCCCGTTCCAGAACGCGAGATGGTCCTCGATCTCTGAAGCCTCGTCCTTGGGGTCGGCGTAGGTCCAGGCCGCGTCCTCGTTGACCTGGCCATCGACCTCGATGTGGTAGTAGCTGGCCTCGCCCTTCCAGGGGCAGGTCGTCTGGTGATCGCTCTCCTTCAGCGCGCTCTTGTCGACATCCTCGGGCGGGAAGTAGTGGTTGCCTTCGACCACACGGGTGTTGTCGCTCTTGGCGATGACCGTGCCTTGCCAGGTAGCCTTGACCATGGGCCCCGTTGGCGGCTCCTACCGGGATGAACCTTGGCTTGGACCGGTTGAAGATCCCCGAGCTGACCGAGGGCACCTGGCCTGAAGGTTGACATAGGGGGACCCCGAGAGCCAGGCGGCCATGACCCACGAGGACTGGATCGGTGTGGTCACGGGCTACGAGGAGGGCGCGCACGAGGCCTCGATCCGTCTGGACCTCGGCGAGCTTCACCCAGGGGACAAGATCCACATCGCCGGCGACGGCGTGGACCTGGAGCAGGCCATCGGAGCCCTGGCCGTCGACCACGACCTCGTCGACGAGGCCGTGGCCGGCCAAGAGGTCGAGATCGAGACCGAGCTGCCGGTCAAGGCCTTCGCTGACGTCTTCCTGGTCCGCGAGGACTGACCGACCAGGCCATCGCACCGCAGGTTCT
>CAYREV010000175.1:0-2636 GCA_964423345.1 uncultured Balneolaceae bacterium
CCGAGGTTCGGTCAGTCCTGTCCGGCCACGTTCCGACGGAGTGCCGGAGACCCGCCGACGCGTGAATACTCCGCGACGACCACGAATCCGACGGCCCAAAGTATGGCGGCAGCACCCCACACGACGCCCGTCGATCCCGCCTGTCCGGTGAACGAAACGGAGAGGAGGCCGTAGTACGCTATCGGCAGGGCCGCGATCCAGGCGGCGACTCGCCACCCTCGCATCCCGATCGCCGCGAGGATGCCGTAGACGAGCGGAATCAGCCCGAGTTGTGCCATGCCCGTGTAATGACCGGCAGCGGCGTGTGCATCAGTCGCGTTAGCCTGGAGTCCCACCTGAGTGATCGTAAACGCGAGCATGGGGACGGCAGCGACGACGACGAACGCGAGCATCGCGGGACTGTACGACTGCCCACGATGCAGTAACCGCCGGCCCGCCGGGTGAAGGAGCGTTGCGAGCCCGATCAGGACCAGGAAGGGGACGACAGATCCAAGCGACCCTTCGGCAACGAACTGAACCAGTGCCGCGAGTACGACGCTGATGAGGGCACCGAGCATCGATGTCACCTGTCTCGTCGGCCCGAATACCTGGACGAACACACCGAGAAGTGTCGTGAGGATAACGGTCGCAATGACCATCACGTGGAGGCGATGGATGCCGAGTTCCGCGCCGACGTCCGCCGTCCACCCGAGGACGAGCAGACTGAACAACTCCCCGAGAACCACTACTGCGAGCCCGGTCACCGCAAGGACAACGAGGCCGAACCCGGCGAGGCGTACCTTTCCGAATGTTGATAGTTCAGCGACCCTCGAAACGTCCAGTATTGCCCCTGCGATGCCGTCGGTAGTGCCCGTCGTATCAGATCTCATGCTATCGGTCAATCCCATCCTACCCCGGTCAGTTATAGTTAAGCTATATGACATTATAGTTGTGGGTTTGACACGTTCGCGGAGGCGTGCGCCGGGCGGGGCCACCGGAGATGGGTTTACCGCCGTGGGTCGGTAGCCGAGCCTCAACGGAGGAATCATCGCGCTCCAGTGTTCGAGGGACTCTAACTGCTGCGTGACAATATTTGTCATACGACTTTATCAAATCTTTTAAACAAAAACTTGCGCACAGTGTATAGTCGGATTCACGCTCTTCCTTCTGGGCGGGCCTCTCCCTTCGATTCTGGCAGATTCCGCAAACGCTCCGGGAGGGACTACTCGACGTGAATCGTTCCCGTCATGCCCAGATCGTCGTGTGGGATACAGACGTAGTCGTACTGCCCGGGTACGCCGAACGTGTGCTCGTAGGTCCCACCCCTGGGGACGAACGACCCGTCCGGCGGCTCGTCCGGACCGTAGCTGGCGAACCCCTCGGTGCCGGCAGGCAGTCCCACTCTGTCGTTGTCGTCGGCCCGACAGCAGACGTTGTGGCCGGCGCTCGCGAACCCCCAGATCACGTTCTCGCCCACCGCGACCGTCAGCTCCGCGGGCTCGAAGACGTTCCGACCGTCCGCGCCCGCGATCACGTCGGCGTCGGGAAACGACGGGCCGGAGAGACATCCCGAGAGCCCCCCGACGACTCCGGATCCGAGGATCCCGAGCGTCTCACGCCGGCCGAGATGGAGGGGCCACCGACCTGTCACCGGGGGCTGTCCTCGTCCGGAGGAGTGCCGGCGACGGCGCTCGGGGCTGTTCGCAGTCACGTAGCCAGGTCGGCGGCTGGTTCGGCCTCGGCGGTCGGGACGTCAGCGTTCCAGAGCACGACCCCGATACCGACGTAGACGGCCACGGCAAACGCGCCGGTGACGAAGTCCGGAACCCCGCCGAGAACCGTCATCCACAGGGGGAACATCGCCGGGTACACCAGCAGTAGGACGACGAGGCCTCTGGGATGAGCGCCCGCGAGGAGTGCGGCGATGCCGAAGAGTGCGAACGCCAGGTAGAGCCCTACGAAGCCCACCAGCGGGGTCAGCGCGAGCGGGCCGGGTGCCTCGGTGACGATCCCCGCCGGCTTTAAAATAACCTCGGCCACGAAGATGAGGGACCAGCAGGCGACCGGGATCACCGCCACGGCGGCGGCGGCACGGGACAGGTACGGCCGCCGCTCGACGAGAGCGGGATACAATCCGAACAATCCGAGCGGAACGAGGACCTTCCCGGCGGCCGCGAAGGTGGTGTCCGCCCCGAACGACGTCCCCGTGTACGTCGTGAGTATCAGGCCCACCGTCCCGACTCCGTATAGCAATCCTCCTGCGAGGAACAGTATCGGTGCCTTCGCTTCGAGCAGTTCCAACTTGCTCCTTCCTGATGCCATGCTACAGCGTATCTGGATCGAGGAGTTATAGTTAATCTATATGACATTATAGTGGAACTGCTGACAGGTTCGGGCGTGCGCATCGGCCGCCCAGAATCTGTTGCAGACGGAGATTTAAACACGCCTTCGGCGAAGGGCGCGTATGACTGCCGACGATCCATCGGAATCGGGACTCTCGCCGGACGAGGCGTTCGCGCTCGTCGCGGACGAGACGCGCCTCGAGATACTGCGGACGCTCGGCGAGGTGGGCGAACCGCTATCGTTCTCGGCGCTGTTCGAGCGGAGCGAGTACGACACGAGCGCGAACTTCAGCTACCACCTCGACAAACTCGACG
>CAYREV010000176.1:0-2635 GCA_964423345.1 uncultured Balneolaceae bacterium
TTGGCCGCCTGGCCGCCGACGTGGTTGTTGAAGTAGACGAAGACGACCTCGGCCTCGGCGGCCTGGATCCGGTCGGCCAGCTTGGCGATCTCGTCGCCGGGGTAGAGGTAGTCGTACCGGGCCGACCCGTGCACGCCCGGCGGATCCTTCTCGAACCAGGTCCCCTGGTTGCGGCCGTGGAACCGGAAGTAGGCGGCCTTGGCCGGTGGCGCACGGGTGATCGTGCTGGCTGGGCTGTCGGTGGCCACCACCGCACCGCCGCCCGGCTCGACCAGGTCGCCAAGGGCCTCGTGGTGCCGGTCCTCGTTGAAGGCCGCGTGCCGGACCTCGACGAACAAGGGCGCCGGCGGGTCGGTCTCCAGGATCTGGCGGATGCCCGGGACCACGGCGTCGGGCTCGGCGGTGTGGCTGAACTGGTAGAGCAGGCCCGAGAGCCGGTCGATCTCGGCCATGGGCGCCAGGGCGTCGTGGAACCGCTGGGCCTGGTCCCGCGCCCGGGCGGCCTCGTGGTCGACGATCAGCTCGTGGGTGATCTCGCGAGGCGCCTTGTAGATCACGTCGGTCAGGCCAGCGGTCTCGACGCGACCGGCCGTGCCAGCCACCTCGCTGGCCGACGGGAAGTGGTAGTGGGTGCTGTTGACCTCCACCGTCGGGAACCGCTCGCCGTAGAACGAGAGCCACCGCTGACGGGACAGCGCCTTGGGGTAGAACGGGCCCACCCAGTCGTCGTAGGCCCACCCGCTGGTACCGACCAGGATACGCTTCACGCCTCGGCGCATAGGGCAACCGGGTGGTGAACGTTGCCCAAACCGGCGTTGTCCCGGGACTGGGGAACAGCCTACCGTCCCTCATCCTCGCCTGCCAAGCTGTCGGCGAAGATCCAAGGAGATAACGCAAGGAGGCCCAGGATCATGAACGGGAGACCGAGGAGGGCTCCTGCGTTGGCAAGACCCATGGCGAGAACCTCGATGGGTCCGAGCCCAGTGGCCGACGGGTCCGGGAGCCTGTCCTGCAGCACGATAACCACGAACGCCGTGACGGTCACCACGAACGTGGCGGTGGCCGCGCCGACGGCAGCGGCCTCAAGGCCCGCGTAACCGGGGTCGCAGGTACGCCGCCTCCAACGATACCACAGGGAGGAGAGCGCGAGGCTCAGGAGAGCCCCCGAACCGAGCAACGACCCGGTCCCTACCCCATCGAGAAAACCAGCCACCACGAGGAGAAGGAACACGATGACGGCCGCGAGAGCCAAGCAGGCCGACGCGAGCTTCCGGCGGATCGACCGGTCTGGTGCGGCCCTTGAAGGGAAGACACGGAGGAGCAGAGCGCTCGCGGTCAGGACGAGGACGCCGCCGACCGCGATGGAGCCCGGACCGGCGGCTCGGGAGAGGCCGCCTGTCGGTTCCCACCAGCCCAGGGCCCGGAGGATGGTGATGGGCAACCACATGGTGAGGATCAGCCCACCCACGAACACCTCGAGGTGCCTGCGGAAGATCTCGCCTACGCGGTCGATGGTACGCTCCGTCTGGCTGGAACAGCCTTCCTGAGGGGCCAGGTTCAAGGCCTGTCCCCTAGGTGGATCGCGAGAGCCATGTGGACGCATCGACCCGGAGGGCGTGAACTTTGGCCCTCAAGGGGATGGAGCGTGGGGAACAGAGGGACCCCACGACCGTGGCACCTCCGTTCCGGCTTATCCCCACGTCAAGCGCCTACTCACACTCCCGTGGGAGGGGGGGATGGTTCCAGAGAGGAGCCGGCGGCCACCAGAGGGACCTGTCGCCGGGTCGAAGCGAGGTTCCCGGCCTTGCTATCCCCGAGGACGGCTGGAGCGGCGCGAGGAGAGAGAGGCGCTCCAGGCTATCGACCGATAGACAACCCTCACCCGGCTTACCGAAGCGAGGGTTCAGCGAGCCGGTGGGGGAGGACCGCCTCCGGTTAATCCTATGAACCAGACCCCGTCTGCCGTCACCGTGCCCCTCGACGAGACCGACCACGCCCTGATCCAGGCCGTCCTCGAGGACGCTGACCGGTCGCTCAGGGACCTGGCCAAGATCGTCGACGTGACCGCGCCGACCGTGGCCAGCCGGCTCGAGCGCCTAGAGGACCTGGGCCTCATCGGTCCCACCCGGCGCGAGGTCGACCTGGCCCAGCTTGGCACCCTCGTCCTGCTCCAGGCCAAGGGGGAGGCGGCCGAGGACCTGGCCGGCGACGGCAGGGTCCACCAGGCCTGGACCACCGAGACCGGCGATCTCCTCGCTCTGGCCCTGTTCGCCGACCTCCCCGCCCTCCGGAGCTTCGAGGCCGAGCACCCGGAGGTCGAGACCACGGTCCTCGATGAGCGTTCGGTGGCCCGCGCGCCGCAGGTCCCGGAGGGACGGGCCAGGATACCGTGCGCCGAGTGTGGGAAGGTCATCCAGGATGAGGGCATCCGGCTCACCCTCGGCGGCCGGAGCTACGTGGTCTGCTGCCCGTCCTGCAAGCAGTTGTTGGAGCAACGCTACGAGCGGCACGAGCTGGGTCGCTGACGCCCGCCCCGGCCACGAAGGACGACGCGCCACCCTAGTCGGTCTTGAAGTCGAGCCGGACGGGATCGGCGGCCTCGAACCCGCAGGCATCGCACTTCATGAAGAACCCG
>CAYREV010000177.1:0-2608 GCA_964423345.1 uncultured Balneolaceae bacterium
GGTATCGCCGTCCTCTCGGGGGAGACGGTCGTCGCCGCGTTCGCCGTCCCGCTTTCCGACGCCGCCGCGGTCATCGAACGCGAACTCGAGGGCGCGGTGGACCCGGTGGTCCGGATCGGCGACGGCGCCCGCCTGCAGGGTGCCCGGATCGTCGACGCGCTGGAGGGGGTCCGGGTGGAACTCGTCGACGAGACCGGGACGACCCCCTACCTCGGCCAGGGAGCCCGCGGGACGGGCGTGGGGGACGTCCTCGCCGCGGTGAACATCGCCCGGCTGTCGGGCGAGCCCATCAGCTCTCGAGACGTGGAACCCACGGCGGGGGAGATACAGGTCGTCAAGAACCGCTCGCGGGAGCGGTCACCCGAGAACCGCGAGCTCACCGACCGACTCGCCCGCCGGGTGGCGCTCGGCGAACTCTCGCTGGAGGAGGCGATGGCCGAACACCGCGGGGAGTGACACGACGCGGCGGCGCGCCACCGACGCCGCGCGACACATCGCCTTTCGGGACGCGCCGATCCCCCCTGGGCTCTCCACCCCGTTTCGCTCGACCTCAGTCGGCGGGAGTCGTCCGTTCGGTGTCGGCGGCCGCCACCTCGTCCTCCTCCGGGAAGGTCCCGATACAGATCGTGTCCTGAACGAGTGCGCCGGTCCCCCGTCGGAGCTGTTCCGAGAGGGCCTGGTGAGAGACGCCGACTTCGGCGGCGAGTTCGGCCAGAGTCACGGCCCGCGGAACCTCGTAGTAGCCGCGTCTGGACGCCAGCTCCAGCACGCGGTGCTGGCTGTCGGTCAGCCCGAACCGACCCGCCGGCTCGCCATCCATCTCGCGTATCGTGACGACGTCGAACGTCAGCCCGTGCTGTTCCGCGAACTCGTGCGTCCGCGAGAAGTGCTCCCGGTCCGGATAGAGCACCCGGAGGTGCCAGCCCCGGTCCCGGCCGTAGGCGTCGAGGATGGTCGCCGATCCGTTCGTGAGTATGTGGAGCAGGAGGTGGACGTGGTCGATCCACTCCATCCGGTAGAGGAACTCGTCCTCGAACTCCGAGAGGAGCTCCACCGTCTCGACGGTCGGATCCTCCTCGAGCGTGGCCTCGAGCTCCTCGCGGTCGTCGTAGCGGATCCACAGCAGCGGCATCATGCTCTTCTCGCCGTGCTGGACGATACGCTCGCACTCGATCTCCATCTCGGGGAGTCGCTCGAACGTGTAGGTCAGCGCCAGCTCCTCGCTGGGAACCGTGCCGATGACGATGGTGGCCATTCGTACCAGTAGTTCACCGGAGGAGAAGAACTTCACTGTGGCCTGTCACCACGCGGCGCAAGACAGAAGCCGAACCTGCTCCGCATCAGCGCAGTCCCTCCGGGAGGACGTACCGGCCGTCCTCGCGAGGGAACGGGAGCACCTCGACCACGGCCTCCCGTTCGACGGGCCCGTAGACGTGCGGGAACGCTCCAGTGGGAGTCTCCTCGTAGCGCACCTCGGCGTCGAGTCGCGCGGGATCGACGACCAGCAGCACGGGGTCGGTGGCGTCGGCGTGGGTGTACGCCGCGACGCCGAGGATCGAACCGACGGTGGAGAAGTGGACGAACCCCTCCTCGTCGAGCGACCCCGGGCGATAGGCGTCCTCGACCTCGTCCCAGCGGTCGCGCTCGAGTACGTGCAGGACGTGCTCGTCGGTCGCGCCGCCCTCGCGTGCGGCCCGCTCGGCGCGGCGGGCGACCTCCCGCACCGGGAGACCGGTCTCGCGAGCGACCGCCACCGCGTCGTCGTGTTCGGCGCTCACGTCGTAGACCGTTCCCCCCACATCGCTCGCCACCTTCACGGGCATCGCGTACCGCTCGCCGCCTTCGAGGAGCGTCGTCGTGACGAACCGCCGGTTCGCGATCCAGCGGTGGCCGATCCCCGAATCGCGCACGCCGAGCGTCCCCGTCTCGACGGCCAGCGTGCGGGCCACTCGCTCCGCGTCCTCGGGTCTGACCACCACCTTCACGAGGTGGCCCGGCCGGGACTTCTTCATCGTCGTCGGCACCACCGTGACGTCCCGCGCACCCGCGTCGACGAGCGTCTCCTGTAAGCTTCCGAGGACCTCGGGGGTGGCGTCGTCGAGGTTCGTCTCCAGCACCCGGATCTCGTCGCGGACGAGCGACCCCGAGGCCTCGCCTACGGTCGCGCGGAGGACGTTCGGATGGTCGGTGAAATCGTAGCCGCCCGCGCCGTAGCCGACCCGCTCGACTCGAAGCGGGGGGAACGAGTCCACCCCCTCGGCGAAGTGCGCGAGGAGGGCCGCGCCCGTCGGCGTGAGCAGTTCGGCCGCGACAGGTCCACCTTTCAGCACCCACGACGCCGCCGCGGCGAGGTTCAGCACCGCCGGTGCAGGTACTGGATACGTCCCGTGGCTCATCGACACCTGGCCGCCGCCCGCGGCGACGGGCGTCGTCACCACCCGCTCGACGCCGAGGTCCTCGAGGAGCAGGCACGCCCCCACCACGTCGGCGATGGCGTCGTCGGCCCCGACCTCGTGGAAGTGCGTCGAGTCGAGGGCCGTCCCGTGGACCGCCGCCTCGGCCTCGCCGAGTAACTCGAACACGGACCGGGCGTCGGCCGCCACACCCG
>CAYREV010000178.1:0-2600 GCA_964423345.1 uncultured Balneolaceae bacterium
GGGCGTGTAGCCGGTCGCGAACCGGGCGGGAACGCCGAGCGTCCGGAGCAGGACGACCATCGCGGTGGCGAAGTAGACACAGTAGCCGCGGTCCATCCCGAAGATGAACCCGTCGACGACGTCGCCGTCCGGCCGCTCGACGTCGAGCGAGTAGCCCTTCGCGTCCTGGAGCCACCGTCCAACAGCCCGGGCCGCGTCGTACGGCGTGGCCGCCCCGGCCGCGATCTCGCGGGCCTTTCGGCCGACGCGCTCGGGCGTGCTCTCCGGGAGCTGGAGGTACCGATCCCCGACACGGGAGGGGTAGTCCGTACCGGCCTCCCGGAGCCGCCGGGCGTCGATCTCCGGGACCTCGCTGACGACCGTGTACGACTGGCCGGTTCGGAGTGACGCGACGGGCTCGAACCCGCCCGCTGAGGTGATCCGAACCCCTTCTGTGGGCCCGTCGCGAACGCTGACCGGCTTCCACGCCGCCGGCATCGCCCGGATCGACGACTCGGCACGGAACGTCTGCTCGACGGTCGTGGTCGGGGCGGCGGGCGGATCGAGGGGTTCCTCGTAGAGGTTCGATCCGCCCGATCGAATCCACCCGCTCCCCGTGTACCGATCGAAGGCGGCGACGTGCCAGTAGGCCACCTCGTCGGCGGTCACGCTGAACCGGACCGCCGGGGAGAGGCTGATCTGCCCGACGACGTCGACGCGCCCGTCCGTCGCGGTCAGGCTGGCCTCGAGGGTCTCGCTCCCGTCCGATCCGCCCGACCCGCTCGACTCGCCCATTCCACCCGATCCGCCCGATCCGCCGGCTCTGGCGGTCGTCGCCGAGGCGCCCCAATCGACGCCGCGTAGCAGCCGCGCGGCGAGCACGCCGCCCACGACGACGCCGCCGAGGCGCTCGACGTGTCTGGCGGTCCCACCGGCGAGTTCGAGCGTCCCGAACCCGAGGACCGCCCGCGCGCTCGTCGCCCCGACGACGGTCGTCGCCCAGTCGGCGTCGCCGGTGAGGACGAAGAACCCGAGCATGGCCCCGCCGACGAGCGACCCCAGGTCGTACCGGCGGCGGAGGAGGAGATACCAGGTCAGGAAGGTCGGCCCGGGCGCGATGGCGACCGCCCAGAGGTCGACCCGGAGGAACTGCAGGACGGAGATGCCGGTCAGGTAGGCGGCGAAGTCGACCAGGAACCCGGGAGTGAGCACGCGGTCGTGGTGGGCGGGTACGAGGAGGACGTACACGGCGGCACCGCCGAGGAGCATCACCACCCCGACGCCGAGGGCGACACGTGGCGAGAGGAACCGGGCGAAGGCCGTGCTCAGGACGAACGCGGCCGCGACGGCCGCGACCAGCCACCGGACGCCCCCGACCACGTCGACGAGGTGGTAGAAGACGGCGAGGAACGCGGCGATGAGCGCCACTCCGGACAGGAGGGCGAACGCTCGAGGGGTCACCAGTCTCCCGGCCAGCGTCGCGACGACGCCGCTCGCCGTCGTCGCCGGGCGAGCCAGCGAGGTCATCTCGAGCCGGGCGTGTGCCCGCGGACGCTCCACGTCGGTACCATGGTTCCTGTCGGGGCTCCCCCCGCGTGTCCGTCACGTGTCCGACGTTCCGCAGGCGAATGTATCTTTCCGGTCCTGGTGGATCGCCCACACTCCGGCGTCACGGCCTCGTCAGTCCACGACCCTCGACCGGTTCACCACGCCTCGTGGATGACCGCCTCGAGTTCCTCGGGGGCCGGGTCGAGCCCCTCGGGCGAGCGGTAGAGCGCCGCGTCGTTCATGATGAACTCCGCGATTGCCGGGGCGTCGTCCCTGTCGACCGGATCGAGTTCCCGGAGCCGGGTGGGGAGCCCGAGTGAGTCCCGGATCTCGACGACCTCGTCGACGACCGCCTCGGCCGTCTCCGCCGCGGAGAGTCCCTCGGTGTCGATGCCGAGGCCCCGGGCCAGCAGGTCGCGCCGTCCGTCGACCCGATCGAAGACGTACCGGAGGACGTGCGGGACGAGGATGGCGTGGACGACGCCCTGCTGGACGGGGTAGCGCCGCGCGAAGCCGTGTCCGAACGCGTGGATGACGTTGGTACTGCGCTCGAACTGGACGAGGAGGATGCCGGTCACGGCCCGGTCCATCGCTCCGGGGTCGCCGTCGTCGAGCCGCGGGAAGGCCTCCGCGAGCAGCCCGAGCCCGTGGACCGCCGTCCCGTCGGTGATCGGCGCCGGAGCCCGGCCGTAGATGGTCTCGAGACCCTTGTCGAAGCCGTTCATCGCCGACCCCGCGAGCGCACCCATCGGCGTCGTCTCGAACAGCGCCGGGTCGTAGCGTACCTCGAGCGGCGGCGCCCGCGGGTCGTCGATGCCGAGCCGGTCGACCTGCCCCTCCGGGTGTTCGTCCACCGCCGAGACGAGCAGCGAGCCGCCTCCGGAGACGTCCGCGCCAGCGAAGGTCGTCGGGACGGCCACCAGCGGCGTCACCTCCTCACCGCCACGGATCGGGGCGATCCCGCCCTCGCCCTCGCGCTCTGCCTCCTCGAGCAGGTCGTCCATCGTCCGGCCGTCGGACTCGAGCAGCCCCATCGCCCGCGCGACGTCGATGCTGCTCCCGCCGCCGACGGC
>CAYREV010000179.1:0-2594 GCA_964423345.1 uncultured Balneolaceae bacterium
CCTGGAACTCCACTGAAAGAATCCCAGTCAGTCCATAAAGGCCTTTCCCCTACCCCAGTCAATCGGCGGTGTCGCTTCGAGTGGAACAACTACACACCCGCTTAAGAACGAACGACCCACCCAACGGCTCAGAAGAATCCCCTCACACCGGTTGGCTGGCATGCCACCGGGCCTGACCCCTCCCCGCGCCACCGGCAACCCCCGGCTGGACCCACGCCGCGCTGGGCCAACCAAGATTACGCCCCCGCCACGGACCGCTTACCCCACGCCCCTGGTCCGCGCCAACCCATCCAACAACCACTCCCGAAACACAGGGAAACTCAACGGCTTCTCCTCCGGGCACCGCAACAACCTGGCATGCCGCACGATCCGCCACAAGTTCACGAGCAGGACCGCCACGTAGGACAAGAACACCTGGTTGGACCGGTACTGTGTCGTCGACCGCAACCGGTTGTCCTCTAAGACCCGGTACCCGGTCTCGATGCCCCAGCGGCTTCGGTAGGCCTTGCCCCAGGCCAACAACTGCTCGGGGTCAGCGTCCAACGCGCTGGCCTGGCAGGCGTAAACGAACAGGTCCTGCTTGCCCTGCATGCGTTCCTGGGGATCGGCTGCGGGTTCCCAGAGGAACACCAGGGTCACGGTCACGCGCCCGTTGCGCGTGTCCAACGTGTGCTGGTCTGCGGCCACGAACCGCTGCCCGCCCACCGGCACACGCTCGGCCCGGCAGGTATCCACCAGGTCGCCCGGGACTTGGTTGGCCGGGACCGGCACCACGAAATCACGCCCCGTGTCGACCAGCAGGGAGAGGTCCTGGATCGTGTAGAAGCCCTTGTCCGCCAGGAACAGATCCACGCGTTGGCGCGCCAGCGTGGCCTCCAGCAGGTCCTCGAGGGCAGCGTGCTGGTCCCGGAACGGTGAGAGGCGTTCCAGGCCCAGGGTCAGCATGGGATCGTCCAGTCGTTGGCTGGTGAGGTAGGCATGGGCCAGGGTGGTGCCCGGGCACTGGTTTGTGCCCACCAGCCAGGGCCCGTCTTGGCCGTACCAGGCCTCCTCGTGCTTATCGAGGCCGACCATGCACGCTTGGTCCAGGTAGCCCAGCGTGCCGGCGAGGGTCAGTTGGTCGTCCAGGGTGGCTTGGAACGAGGTGAAGAGCGCGTCTGGGCAGGCTTCGTGTAGGGGTGCGTGGAAGGCATCGCTTGAGGGCAACCGGGTATACGTGGTGCCGGCGTGGTGTAGGCTTTCCCGGCGGCCGGTGGCCACGGCGACGAGTTCGATCATGTCGCCGGGCGTGTAGATGGCGTTTGGGGCACTGCTGGCGTGGGCGAAGGTGTCCAGCGTGGTGCGAAGGGTTCTTCTGAGCTGGTTCGGGTGTGTGTTGTGGGTCGCGGTGGCGTGCATCCCATGTGCACCAACACGGGTCACGCCCCGTGCACCCGTTCCTTCTTCGATTTGTAGCGGAAGCTGTGCTCAGGTCAAACCACACGCCGATTGACTGTCCCAAGCTGCGGCCTTGGGGGTAGCCGTTAACCGGGAGGGCGACCGTAGCACCCATGCCGCGATGATGACTGAATCCAATGCTGAGCTCGCGATGATGAGCCCCAGGCTGAGCGGCATCCAACACCTCACGAGGACGGGCTGACCGCTCAGTCCGAGCTTGGACCGTCGAGCCCTCCCCTTGCTCCCCCTTGCCATCTGCACGGTCGACCCTTTTGACAACAATACTTTTCTATTCGTGGGTCCATCATCGATCCATGCCCACCGGTCCATCCCAGGCCGTCAGCCTGATCACCGACCCCGCCGCCGCCGGACAGCTTGTCCACCCACTGAGGGCCCGGATCGTGGCCCACGCCAGAGAGCCGACCTCGGCCGCCGAGCTCGGTGAGGTGCTGGACGAGAGCCGCCAGAAGGTCAACTACCACGTCAAGAAGCTCGAGGCCGCCGGCCTGTTGGAACCCGCCGGCCAGCGCCAGGCCCGCGGGTTCACCGAGAACCTCTACCAGGCCACCGGCCAGGCCTACCTGCTGGCCCCCGAGGTCCTGGGCCCGGCCGCGCCCGCACCCGGCGAGGCCACCGACCGCTTCAGCGCGTCCTACCTCCTGGCCCTCACCGGTCGCACCCAGAGCGAGCTGGCCCGGGTCCTGGCCGACGCCGAGGCCGCCGATCAGCGCGTGGCCACCCTTTCGATGGACACCACCGTCCACCTCGCGGACGCCCAGGGTAGGGCCGCCTTCGCCAGGGCCCTCCAGGAGGCCGTCACCGGCCTCGTCGACCGGTTCTCCGAGCCGGGCGCCGAGGGCAGCCGGCCCTTCAGGATGATCGTCGGGATGCACCCCAAGCCCGCCGACGACCCGGAGGTCTCCCGATGAGCGAGGAGGGCTGGGAGCACACAGGGCGCCGGATCGAGGACGAGGTCACCGTCGAGGCCCCGCCGGAGGCCGCGTGGGCTGCCTGGGCCGATCCCGACGAGCTCGCCCGCTGGTTCGTGGACAGCGCCTCCGGCACCGCCGAGCCAGGCCAGGAGATGACCTGGGCCTGGGAAGCCTACGACCTGGAGCAGACGCTGACCGTCGTGGAGGCCGAGGGTGGCAAGCGCC
>CAYREV010000180.1:0-2575 GCA_964423345.1 uncultured Balneolaceae bacterium
ACCGCTGGAACTGTGGCCGGGACGACCGCCTCGAGGAGCTCTGGGGGGAGGAGGCGGAGGGCCTTGACCCTGTAGGTAGGTAGAGGGGTCAGGTTCTGGAGGAGCGGACTCCGGAACCCCAGATCGAGGAAGACCGTTGCCCTCACATGCGACCGCCTTTCGTACGCCCCCGGAGCGCGTGGATCCGGATGCGGGCGTGGGCCGCGTCGTCCGCCTCGGGCTTCTGGTGACGGCCGCCCTGGTTCTCCTCGCGGCGCCCGATCGCGCGCTGACCCAGGGCCTTCCGACCCACACGACCTCGGCCCTCACCGCAGGATTCCAGGAAAACGCCGCCCGGAGCTTCGTCCGGTTCCTGGGGCGGAGCGGACGCGTCGGCGGGGCGACCCGCAGCGTGGACGCCGTGGTCGTGGGGAACGGAGTCATTCCCTTCTCGTTCACGCCCCTCTGGACCGTCGGGTTTCGGGTACCCTGGATCTCGAAGACGCTTTCCGTGGCCGGGAGCCCGGATTTCGAGACGTCGGGGCTGGGCGATGCTGTGCTGGACACCAAGTGGATCTTCCACCGGAAGGACCGGCCGGGGGGCACCCGCCGGATCGGCGTCCGCGGCGGAGTGAAGATTCCCGTGAGCGACACCGACGCCCGGCTCCCGGACGGGGGCGTCGCGCCGCGTCCGCTCCAGGTGGGGAGCGGCTCGTGGGACGTGCCGGTGGGGCTCGTCTACACGGAGAGCGGAAGGCACTGGGGGCTGACGGCCGACGCCGGCTGGCGCTTTAACACCGGGGCCGACGGCTTCGAGGCCGGCGACGTCTTCAGCTACGACGTGGCCCTCGGGCTCCGCTTCCTCCCGTGGACCTACGAGAGCATCAGGGATCGGACGCTGGTGGCGTACCTGGAGCTGAACGGGACCGTGGCCGGGAAGGACCGGGTGGACGGGCGGGTGAACTCGGACTCGGGGGGACACGTCCTCTTCGTGAGCCCGGACCTTCAGTGGGTCCTCTTCCCGTGGCTCCTCCTGGAGGGCTCCGTCCAGTTGCCCGTGGTCCAGCGCCTGAACGGATCTCAGCTCGAGCACGACACCCGGTTCCAGCTCGGCTCCCGCATCCGCTTCTCGGTCTTCCGGTAGCGGGGCCCGGATGCCACGCCTGGACCGCGCCTCGGACGGAGGAGGTCGAACCATGCGCACCAGAAAAGTGACCATGCTGTCCGCGTTTGCCCTGTTTCTGTGGGCCGCTGTACCGGTACCGGCGGTCGGCCAGGAGGCGGAGGCCGAGCCTCCACGGGCCGGACCCCCGGAGGTGGTCGTGGAGGTCGGGGGCCTGACCTGCCCCTTCTGCGCCTACGGGCTCGAGAAGAAGTTCGTCGAGGCCGCGCCCGTCGACTCGGTGGAGGTGGGCCTGGAGGAGGGGGAGGTCCGGCTCTGGCTGAAGCCCGACCGGGAGATGACCGACGCCGAGGTCCGGGGCGTCGTCCGGGACGCCGGCTTCACGCCGGGGGAGGTCCAGCGTCCCGCTTCGCCGCCCTCGGAAAGTTCCCCGCCCGGAGGTGCGCCGTCGACGTGAGCTTCGGACCGGCGAGGGGCGGCGCTCCGTGGAGGGCGACGGCGGCCGGTCTCTTCCTGCTCCTTGCCGGGCTGGCGGCCGTGGCCGTCGTTCCCACCTTCCTCCGGAGCGACGCCGAGAGCTACGAGTGGCGCGCGGCCTGGGGTGAGGCCGGCGGCGGGCCCGGGCAGTTCCGGGGCCCGGTGGGCGTGGCGGTGGACGGATCCGGCTTCGTCTACGTCAGCGACTCCGGCAACGACCGGATCCAGAAGTTCACCGCCTCCGGTGAGTTCGTGGCCGAGTGGGGCGGCTCCGGGGAGGACGCGGGCCAGCTCCGGCGGCCCATGCACCTGGCGCTGGTGGCCGACAGCCTCCTCTACGTGGCCGAGTACGTGAACGACCGGGTCCAGGTCTTCGGGCTCGGGGGAGCGACCGTGCGGGTCGTCTCCGAGGATACCCTCTCCCCGTCGGGAGCCCTGGACGCTCCCGGCGGGGTCGTCTCCGCCGGCCCGGCCGGCCCGCTCTGGATCCCGGACTTCTTCAACCACCGGGTGGCCGTGTACGGGCCCGAGGGTGGCTTCCGCCGCCCAGTGGGCACGCCGGGTCGCTGGCTCCCCGGCCGGCTCCACTACCCGACCGACGTGGCCCTCGGACCCGACTCCACCGTCTACGTGGCCGACGCCTACAACCACCGGATCCAGCGCTTCGCCGTGGAAAGGGACCGCCTCGACGGCTGGGGCGGACCCCTGGGCCTGGGAATTCCGGGCCCGTGGAGAGGTTGGTTCAGTGTGGCGACCGGGGTCCACGTGGACCGTGACGGTCGGGTCCACGTCGCCGACTTCTACAACCACCGGGTCCAGACCTTCGGCCCCGCCGGGAGCTTCCGCGCCGCCTGGGGCGAGCCGGGCGCCGGAGAGGGCGAGTTCGAGCGTCCCACCGACGTGGCGACCGGGCCCGACGGCCGGATCTACGTGGCCGACTTCGGCAACGACCGGATCCAGGTCTGGCGGTGCGTCACCTGCGAGGGGTAGACGGCC
>CAYREV010000181.1:0-2570 GCA_964423345.1 uncultured Balneolaceae bacterium
CGAGGCTCGACCCGAGCGCAGTGAGCGTCACATCCCCCGTCGTCTCGTCCGCGATGCTGACGAACCGCGCGCTCACGGTGGGCGCGAGGGTTGTGCGCTCCGCTTGGACCTCCATGCTCCCCACGTCCCGAACCACATCGAGGCTCTTAACGTTTGACATCTTGACCGTGATGCCCTCCCGCGTGGGAGCATCTGCGTGCCCTTCCCTGGCGGGGTTCGTGGCCCACACGACGCCTTCCTGCGGGCCCAGTAGATCGAGGGGTTGGAGGGTGTTGTCGGGGGCGTCGCCGCGGTGCGCGAGGAACGCTTCGTTCAGGCTCGTGCTGCTTGGCGGTGTCACGTGGATCCTCGTGGCGTTCCCACCCACGCTTGTCTGGCCCTCGGGCACGCCCTCGAGACGCACCGCGAGCTGACTGCTCCCCTTCACGGTGTCCACGTGGGCGGTGCTGAGGCTCGCTGCCGTCGTGAGGTTCAGACCCGGCTCGGTGAGGGTCCAGTTCAACATGACCTCATCGTTCACGGGGCCCAGGCGCATGCGGGATTGCATACCGGGAAGGCGGCGTTCCACACGCAGCTCCTCCCCGCTCTCGGCGGTGATGTGGAACCCGGTGCTCGCGGGGGCGTGGAGGGTGGTGACGTCCGTGACGTGCATCCCGAGCTGGGGCACGTCCTGGTCCTCGTGGAGCGCGATGTGGTCGCCGGATGTCCAGGGTGCGCTGTGTTGGATGCTGTCGCCGTAGCGCACGCCCACGGTGCTGGGGTGGGGGGAGGTCACGCGGAGATCCGCGCCCTCGGTCCAGGCGACGCGCGCCTCGTCCTGGTAGTCCGCGTCGTGGACGAGGAGGCTGCGGTGCCGCGTGGCGTGGTGGAGCTCCGCGAGCTCCGCGCTGCCGGTGGCGGTGAGGTGCACGCCGAGGCTCGCGGCTTCATCGTCGTTCCCATCGTCTTGGACGTTGGGCGCGTGGAACCCCGTGGTCGCCTCCATGACGCCCGCGGGCTTGGTGAAGCGAGCGGTGAGGCGCTCCTTGCCGGCGGGGGCTGCCTCCAGGAGGAACGTGCCGGCGCCACTCCCCTCGGCGGTGACGCGGGCGGTGCCGGTGCTACTTGCCATGGTGGCGGCGACGCGGGTGGTGTCGGTGACGTGGACCGCGATGCTGCCCCCTGCGCTGGAGGCGCTCGGGTCCTGCTTCGCGAGGACGTACCCCGTGAGGTCGCCGGTGGGGACCTCCACGTCCTCCGTGATGCCGTGGCGGATCGTGAGCTCCCCCACCTCGCCGGTGCCCTGCGTGGTGACGCGGGTCTGGTTCCACGCGTCGCTCACGCTCACCCGCACCGTGCGTGGGATGTCCGCGGCCTCGATGTGGAGGTTCGGCGTGTCCGGTGCCCTCGTGCCGGCGGTGAGGTTCACGCTGGAGAGGGTGCTCGCGGTATGGTTCAGCGTGACGAGGGGCGGTTGGCTACGCCATCCCACGGTCACGGTATCGGGGGCGCCGGTGGCGTTCCAGTGGATGGGTCGGTGGTTCACGGTGCCCTGGAGGGTGAACCCGGGCGTGGTGGAGCCTGCGGGGGCGGTGTACCCGTAGGTGGTGGCGGCGGGCCTGAACTCCCCACGCGTGGGCAACCCGCGGGCTGTGAGTGTGAGGGCATCGTCGCCCGTGGCGAAGTGCGTTTGGAGGTCCCGCGCGTTGACTTGCACCACCGTCAGGTTCGCAGCGTCCCGCACCACCTCCAGGTCCTGCACATCTTGGAGGTTCGCGTGGACGCTCACGGCGTTGCTCTCCGGGCCCGCGCGGTGCACCGTGACGGTGTCCTCGCCCGGCAGAACGCTGGGCGCGTTCGTGGCGGGGGCGCGGGTCCACTCGAGGTCGTCCGAGGTGCCCGAGCCCGAGACGCGCAGGTTCTCCCCCGTGCTCGTGGTGCTCGCTGAGACCGTGAGCGGCGTGGCTGGGGATGTGAGGTCCAGGTGCGCCATCTGGTCGCCGATGTCGGCATGCAGGGTGACGCCGTCCACGGTGCCCTGGAGCGTGAAGCCGTGGTCCGAGGTGGCGCTCCACCACGTGGCGTCCTCGGTGCCCTCGAGGGTGGTGTGGAGGCGGGCCGAGGGAGCGTCCGCGTCGAACTGGACGGTGCGACGCGAGGTGGTGTGGGCGTGGACGCTCGCGTCCTCAATGCTGGAGGCCTGGAAGCTGGCTTCGCGCACGTCCTGGAGGTCCACGCTCCACGCATCGTTCCGGAGCCACCGGTTGCCGTCGGATCGGAGCGCCACGTGGTCGCCGGTCACGTCGGGCAGGGTTCCCTCGGGCGCCACCTCGAGGGTGACGGAGTCCACGGCGGCGTTGGCGTCGAAGCGGAAGCTGGGCGTGCTGGCGTCCCGCGTGAGGTTCATGGCGGGGGCTGCGTTCGTGACATCGAGCCGGTGGATCGCGTCACCCACCGTGGACTCGATGCGGGCGCTTCCCACCCGTTCGCTTGCCTCCCAGGCGGGTCCGTCCCAGCTCACGCTCTCAGGTTGCTTGCTGAGGTCCGCCTGCACCGTGTCCTTGCCGTCCACGAGGAGCACGCGGAGGTCC
>CAYREV010000182.1:0-2570 GCA_964423345.1 uncultured Balneolaceae bacterium
CGCCGGTTCGAGCGTATCGAGACGGCGGCCGCGTGGCTCGACGCGCCGGTCCTCCGGGTCTGAACCGATCCCCCGGCTCAGGCAGCCCCCGCCTCTCCCGCGCCGTCGGCGTCAGTCTCGCCCGTCTCCCGGACCACGTAGTAGGACTTGCGGAGCGTGACGGGCGTGACGTCGGCCACCTCGGCGGCCTCGGCCTGCGTGCAATCCGCCGCCGTCTCGCGCGCCGCCGCGTAGAGGCAGGCCGCGGCCACGCCCCCCGGATTGCGGCCGGCGACCGCTCCCGACTCGTGGGCGCGGACGGCGAGTTCGCGCGCTCGGCGCTCCACCCCTCGCGAGAGGTCGAGCCGCGTGGCAAAGCGCGGGAGGTACTCCCTCGGATCGATGGGGCCCGTCGGGAGACCGAGTTCGCGGTTCAGCGCGTCGTAGGCCGCCTTCAGTTCGGCCTCCGTGGCCTTCGCGTGCTCGAGCACCTCGCCGAGCGTCCGCGAGACCGAGGCCGTCCGGCAGGTGGCGTAGACGGCCGCCGCGGCGAACCCCTCCAGCGAGCGGCCCCGGAGCAGGTCGGCGTCCTGTGCGGACTCGAAGAGCACGCACGCCCGGTCCCGGACGTGCTCCGGGAGTTCGAGCTGTCCGGTCAGCCGGCGAACCTCCGTGAACGAGTACACCCTGTTGCGGTCGGTCTTGCTCCCGATCCGCGCTCTGGTGTGGTGCTTTCGCATCCGGGCGAATCGCCGCCGCTTGCGGCCCTTCAGCCGCGTCTTCCGACCGATCTCCGTCGAGAGCCCGCGGTCGTGGCGCGATCTCGTGAGCGGTGCCCCCGTCCGCTCGGGGTTCGTCTCGTCGTCGGCGAACGAGCGCCACTCGGGCCCGCGGTCGATCTCGTCGGTCGAGGTGACGAGACCGCACTCGGCACAGACGGTCTCGGTCGCTTCCCGGTGAAGGTCCCCACCACACTCCGGACAGCACGTCGTCGTCCTACGCATCACAACTGAGACTGGTCCCCGACACCCCTTCAAAAGGGCCGGCGAACGGGGGGTCGAGCGAGGGTTTCGACGAGCCGAACGTACCGGTCACCGATACGTCCTCGTCGCGGACGGTGACTCGGTCCTCGCCACGCGCCTCACGCGAGCAGGACGAACGCCGCGACGAACCCGAGCCAGAGCAGGCCGAAGGCGACGAAGCCGGTCGCTCGCAAGAGGACCCGTCGGGTCGCCTCGGCTTCGGTGCCGTCGGCGACGATGAACCGTCGGCCGCCCTCGATGCGGGCGTTGACCTGTCCGACCTCGCGGCTCTCGCCGGGGGCGTAGGTGGTCGTCCCGTAGACGTACACCGGCTCGTCGGGGTCGAGACGCGACTCCGTGTACCGGCGGGCGTTCCCGAACGAGAGGTCGAACGGGCCGACGGAGAACTCGCCGTACTCCGTGTCGACGTCGGGCTCGCGCTCGACGAACGCCCGGACCGCCTCGGGCGGGCGCTCCCCGCTTCCGACGTGTATCTCGCGTGCCTCCGCGAGCCGGAGGTCCGCACTCGCGGGGTCGACGAGGACGTTCGCCGTCCCGTCGTCGACGCGGAACGGGACCGACGAACTCCCCGAGGCGATGGTCGTCCAGGTGGTGTCGCCGTCGCTGTCCCGTCGGCGTTCCGTGACCGTCCACTCGTAGGCCAGACAGGGCGTCCCGGTGAGCGGTGCCTCGATCGTCCCGTCGTGGACTCGGGCCGTGCCCGCGATCTCGACGGTCCCCGAGACGTTCGCCAGGTCGGCGACGGGCGTCGGCTCGGTGGCGTGGAGGCGGTAGGCGACCAGCCCCTCGCGGAGCCCGTACGCGAGGACGGCCACGCCCGGCAGCGCGAACGCGGCCAGGAAGAGGGACGTGGGGGTCCACGGGGAGAGCATGGTCGGGCCGACGACTCGCGGGGGTATAATCGGTCGGTCCGCGGTCCGACGGCTCGAGTCGGCTCCCGCGGTGCGGTCCCTACCGCAGGAAGAACCCCTCTCCGAACGGATCGTCCGGATCGACGACGAACTCGCTGCGACCGACGACGCTCGCGCTCCCCTCGACCTCGGGGACGACGGCGTCGTAGCCGCCGTACGAGGTTCGCTCCGCGACGCGGCCGGTGAACCGCGACCCGACGATGCTCTCGACGACGAACGGCTCTCCCGGTGCGAGCCGACCGCGGTCGGTCTCGAGCGCGAGGTGGCCGCTCACCCCCGTGCCGGTCGGCGAGCGGTCGATCTCCCCGTCGGCGAACACGCAGACGTTCCGGCGGTCGGCACCCCCGGTTTCGGGTGGACCGGTGAATATCGTCCCGTAGAGGAACCCGAGGTCGTCCTCGACGGGGTGTTCGATCTCGAGGTCGCCGGCGACTGCCCGCTTCACCGTTCTCCCGACCCGGACGAGGTCGTCGGCGTCTCCCGGTCCGAGACCGACGCCCGCCTCGCTCGCCTCGGAGTAGGCGTAGAACGCGCCGCCGTAGGCGACGTCGTAGGAGAGCGTCCCGACCTCCGGCACCTCGACCGTCCGGTCGCGCGCGTAGACGAACGACGGGACGTTCTCGAAGGCGACGCTCGT
>CAYREV010000183.1:0-2570 GCA_964423345.1 uncultured Balneolaceae bacterium
GCATGGCAGGCGCTGGCGGTGCTCCGCGAGTACCGCGGCGACGGCCACATCGCGGCGCTGACGGTCGCCGAGCTCGACCCGGTCGAGGCACTGGTGACCTACGCGGCCTGGCAGGACACCGTCTCGGCACGCTTCCTCCAGGCGACCCGCGGCTGGGAGGACGACGCCTGGCCGGCTGCCGAGGAGCGGCTGCGCGAGCGTGGCTGGCTGGACGACGACGGGGAGCTGACCGACCTCGGCCGCCAGGAGCGCGACGCCGTCGAGGAGGCCACCGACCGGCTCGCCGCTGCACCCTTCGAGGCGCTCGGTCGCGACGACACCCAGCGGCTGTTCGACCTCGCCCGCCCCCTCGCGGGCGCCCTGAACGACAACGGCGGCTACAAGCGACCGGCGCCGATGCCCGACACCCTCCCCGGATGAGCAGGCCATGAGCGACCTGACGATCAACCTGCTCGGCCTCGCCGCGGTCCTGGTGCTGCTCACCGGGGTGTGGGCCGTCTCGGTCCTGCGCCGCGACGCCTCGCTGGTGGACCGGGTGTGGGGCCTGCTGTTCCTCACCGAGGCGGTCGTGTGGGCGGTGCTCGGTGACGGGCTGCCCGAACGGCAGGTGCTGGTCGTGGGGCTGGTGGCCCTGTGGTCGATCCGGCTGAGCGCCTACGTCACGTGGCGCAACTGGGGCGAGGGGGAGGACCCGCGCTACGCCAGGATGCGGGAACGCAGCCCCGACACCTTCCCGATCCGCAGCCTGGTCACGGTGTTCTGGTTGCAGGGCGTGCTGGCGTGGGTCATCGGTGGGGCCCTGTACTACCCGGCGGTGCGGCCCGACACGGGGCTGAACTGGGTCGACGGGCTGGCCGTGGTGGTCTTCCTCGTCGGCCTGTACTTCGAGGCGGTCGGCGACTGGCAGCTGTCGCGGTTCCTCGCCGACCCCGACAACCGGGGCAAGGTCATGGACCGGGGGCTGTGGCGCTGGACGCGGCACCCCAACTACTTCGGTGACACCGTGGTGTGGCTCGGGTTCTCGCTGGTCGCCGTGGCGTCCGGTGCCTGGTGGGGTCTCTACAGCGTCGTGTTCATGGGGTTGATGATCGTGCGTGTCTCCGGCGTCGCCCTGACCGACAAGTCGATGTCGTCGGGCAGCACCCGCGAGGGCTACGAGGAGTACGTCCGCCGCACCAACGCCTTCTTCCCCGGTCCGCGCAGGCCCTCCTGACCGGGGCGTGGTGCGCGGGCCTCGCTATCGTCGCCGTGGCCCAGTTCGAGGAGGCAGCGCGCAGTGGACGACCCCCTCCGCATCGACCGTGCCACCTGGCAGACCCTCGTCGCACACGCCGAGTCCGACTTCCCCTTCGAGGTGTGCGGCCTGCTGGGCATCGAGGACGACGGCTCGATCCGGCACTTCCCGATCGACAACGCCGAGCGGTCGATGACCTACTACGTCATGGACGCCAAGCAGATGCTGCGGGCGATGCGGGAGATCGAGGACGACGAGCTCGACCTGGTCATCTACCACAGCCACACCCACACCCAGGCCTACCCGTCGGCGACCGACATCCGCCTCGCCGCGTACCCGGATGCGACCTACGCGATCGTGACGCTCCAGGACCGCGACGCACCAGACATGCGCGCGTTCCGGATCCGCGACGGCGAGGTCACCGAGCGCAGCGTCGAGCTGGTGGAGCCGGCACCCGCCTGAGGACCGGAGCGGGCGTCTCAGCTGCGACTGGGGCTCGCCTGCTGTCGTAGGCGGGCCAGGGCGACGCCGAGGCTGCCCACGAGGTCACGGCGGGCGTGCTCGGCCGGCACGTCCACGGCCAGGGCGTCGACGTCACTGGTCGTCAGGGTCTCGCACAGCAGGCCGCAGACCTCGTCGGCGCGCTCCTCGAGCGCCTCGCCGTGCAGGCCCGGCGCGACCATCATCGCCGCGTCGGGCGGCACGTCGACGATGATGTCGCCGACCCGGCCGATGTTGCTGCTGTGCTCGCGCAGGGTGCTGGTCAGCCCGTCGGCGTCGGAGCGGACCACGATCATGCCCAGCGACGGCGCCCGCGGGCCGGCGTCGGCCAACCACGCGGCGAGCCCGGCCAGGCCACCGGTGTCACTGGGCAGCTCGGTGTGCTCACGGCGGGCGTCGTCGGCGGCGCTGATGGCCTCGTCGACCCGTTGGGTCCGCACGTCGATGTGGTCGTCGATCGCCGCGTCCTGGGCGATGTCGGTCGCGGCCGCACCGAAGCGGGCCGCCGCCTCGGGCTGCATCCGGGCGCCGAAGGTGCGCAGCAGCCGGCGCGCGTGGGCGACCACCACGCGGGGGTCGTCGGTGGCGTCGTAGCGGAACGCACGGCCGCCCTCGACGGTGCGGGCCGGCAGCGAGGCCGCGACCTCGTTGGCGACCAGCACCACCCCGGCGGTCGACGTGACCGCGACCAGCGACCACTCCTCGGCCATGGGCTCGGTCGGCTCGACCTGCACGTGGTCGGTGTCCTCGGGGAGGTGGGGACGTCCGACGCAGGCGATGGTGAGGTGGCTGATCCGCGCGAGGCGGTCCAGCAGGCCCGGGGGCACGTCGAGGT
>CAYREV010000184.1:0-2547 GCA_964423345.1 uncultured Balneolaceae bacterium
GTTCGCCACCTCGCGCATTATGGACTCGCGGGTCTCGAGCACCGCCTCGAGCGTCTCCGCCGACTCCGTCACTCGCCCCTCGTACTGCTCGAGTTCCGCGATGCGCTCCTGGACGTCCTCGAACGCGGCCTCCCACGCCTCGCTGTCGGCGAACATCGAATCGAGCGACCACTTGTACGCCTCGTCGATCTCGCCGCGCTCGGGGACGTCGGTCGAACTCATGTACCCCGCGTAGGGCGAGCCGACCCGTAAACGCATCGTACCGTCGATGCGTGACCACCGCACCGTCCGCGTCCGGCGGTCGTCCTGTCGACGCCCGGGTCGCCCGACACGGGACACGGAGCCGGGACGCGGGGCTTTTCCCTCGGCCGAGTCTGTCGGCCCGTATGGACACGGATGCGGACGTGGATGCGGATGCGGACGCGGCCACGATGGGCCGGGCGGTGACCGACCCGTTTCCGGCGCGGTTCATAGAACGGCTCACCGACGCGGGCAACCGGATGGGTGGCCACCCGGGAGAGCGGCGGGCGGCCGATCTCGTCGCCTCGGCGCTGGCCGAGATCGACGCGGACCCCCACGAGATCCCGTTTCCGATCACCCGGTGGACGCGCGGTGAGGCCGAACTCGTCGCGTCGGCGAGCGCCGACGCCGGCGACCCCGGACGGTCGTTCGAGGCCGTCGGCCTGCCCTACACCCCCGCGGGCGACGTCGACGCTCCGCTCGTCGACGCCGGGCAGGGGACCCCCGCCGAACTCGATCCCGTGGACGTCTCCGGGAGGATCGTCCTCGCCGGACAGGGGTCCTCGGGGGAGCGCCACGTCCACCGGATGGAGAAGTACGGCCACGCGGTCGCGGCCGGCGCGGCCGCGTTCGTCCTCGTCAACGACACTCCCGGGGGGTTACCGGTCACCGGGACGCTCCGTTTCGGCGAGCCCGCGGCGATCCCGGCGGTGGGCGTGAGCCACGAGGCGGGCGAGCGGCTCCGCCGGTACGCCGCCGCGGACGCGTCCGCACGGCTCCGCGTCGAGGCGAGCACGGACGAGGCGAGCGCACGCAACGTCGTCGGCGAACTCGGTCCCGACACCGACGACTGCGTCGTGATGCTCGCACACCTCGACGCCCACGACGTCGGGGAGGGAGCACTGGACAACGGCTGCGGGCTGACGGTCGCCGTCGAGGCCGCCCGGCTGCTCGCCGACCGCGCGCTCGATCGGCGCGTGGTCGTCGCCGGCGTCTCCTGTGAGGAGAGCGGCCTGCTCGGGAGCCGGGCGCTCGCCGCCTCGCTCGACCTCGATTCCGTGCGGGCCGTCGTCAACGTCGACGGCGCGGGCAGAGCGCGGAATCTCAGGGCGTACACCCACGGGCTCGACGCGATGGAACGGGCCGCCCGCGAGGTCGTCGAGGGCGTCCAGCAGCCGCTCGCCGTCGAGTCCCGTCCCCACGCCTACAGCGACCACTGGCCGTTCCTCCGGGCCGGCGTCCCCGCGCTGCAACTCCACAGCGCGCCGCCCGACGAGGGTACCCCGTGGGGACCGCGCGGCCGACCGGTCGCGCACACTCGGGCGGACACCCTCGACAAGGTCGAACTCCGCGACGTCCGCGAGCACGCGGGACTCTGTGCGCTCCTCGTCGACGCCCTCGCGCGGACGGAACTCCCGCGGGTCGACCCGGAGACGCTGGCCGACCAGCTACGGGCGGTCGACGCCGAATCGGGGATGCGCGCCGCCGGCATCTGGCCGGACGAGTGGTGAGGTCCCCTCATCCCCCCACGCCGTCGGCGAGCAGGCTCATCGACCGCGCCCTGGCGCTCGCCGCCGCCCGTCGCGACCCGAAGACCTCGTGGGCGCTCGTCGCCGCCCGCTCGTCGATGAAGAACTGGACGCCGGGATAGGTGACCGAGAGGAGCACCAGCGGTTCGGATGGCGCGGACCGAACTCCCTCCGGACCGTCGAGCGGCTCGGCCGAGAGGACGCGGTCGACGAACTCTACCGAGTGCTCGCCGGTCGACACCGCCTCGACGAGCGTCACGGCACGGCGGACGAACCCCCGCGGGAACCCGCCGGCCCGGAAGTAGCAGGTGAGGAACGGTCCGTCCCGGGCCGCGCTCACGCGGAGGTGTCTGGCCGTCCCGTCGTCGTCGCTCGTGAGGTTGTGGAAGTCGTGCTCCCCCGAGAGGTGCTCACAGACCACGCGTGCGAGTCGCTCGTCGGCATCGGGCGCGTGGAGGTGGTAGGCGTAGGTTCGACTCCGGGCGTCGTGGGTGGCGTGGAAGGCCGAGGGGATGTCGGCGCTCGCCCACGCCCTCACGTCGCCCGGGAGTTCGCCGTTGAGCGCCCGGGGGGTGAGCCAGTCTGGGGCCTCGAATGCGACGGTCTGGGCGAGCGCGGAGACGCCCGCGTCGGTCCGGCCGGCGGCGGCGTAACCGGCAGGGGTGTCCGCCGCGTCGAGCACGCCCAGCGAGCGGAGCGCATCCAGCAGCGTGTCCTCGACGGTCTCGCCGTGCGGCTGGCGCTGGAACCCCCTGTACGGAACCCCATCGTAGGCGAG
>CAYREV010000185.1:0-2546 GCA_964423345.1 uncultured Balneolaceae bacterium
AACTGGATGTTCTGGGAAATCCCCTGCCAAAAGAGCAGGAGAATTTCGACTGGGATAGCGAAACCTATAGCTTTGAGTTCGAATTGGGGCTTTCTCCGCAATTTGAGGTGAGTCTTGACAATAAGGAGCCTATTACTCACTATAAAATCGTTGCCGGTGATGAAATGGTCGAAAATCAGATCAAAACCATTCAAAAACAGTACGGGAAATTAGTTTCCAAAGAAGTTGCTGAAGAAGGAGATCAGGTAACCGGAACTTTCAAGAATGAAGAAGAGGATATCGATGCTCAGGCAACTCTTCCGATAGAAAAAATTAAAGGAAAGAAAAACAAGGATACATTCATTGGCGCCAAAGTTGGGGATGTGATCAAAGTAAAGACCAAAGGTCTTTTTGAAGATGAGCATGACCTAATGGAGTTTCTGAAGGTAGAACACGATAAGGCACATGATCTGGATGTTGAGGTTGAATTCACTGTTTCAGAGATCAATCAGCAGGAATTGGCAGACCTTGATCAGGAATTATTTGATAAACTTTTCGGGAAAGGTGAAGTTACCTCGGTAACCGAACTCAAAGAAAAGATCAAGGAAGATGCGGCCAAGCAGTTTGAGCAGCAAAGTGACCAGCAGCTGCTTAATGATGTGACGGAGATGTTGATCGAGAACACAAAATTTGATCTTCCCAAAGAATTTCTTCAAAAGTGGATCCAGACTGCAGGAGAAAAAGAACTTTCAGAAGAGGAAGCTAAAGAAGAATACGAAAAAAGTGAAAAAGGATTACGTTTTCAGTTAATTGAAGGCAAGCTAATCGCTGAACATGACCTTCAGGTAAAATTTGAGGACCTTAAGGCTTTTGCGAAAGAGAGGATCAAAGAACAAATGGCCCAATTCGGTCAGATGAATCCCGAAGATAAAGAGCTGGATGATATTGCAGCACGTATCCTATCCCGTCAGGATGAGGTCAAACGTCTTTCTGAGCAGTTAATGAACCAAAAGCTCCTTCAGCTTTACAAAGAGAAGGTAAATTTGGAAGAGAAAGAGGTGACATACGAAGAATTTGTTAAAGAGGTTTATCAATAGAACTTTTATAAATTAATACTTATCTTTAAGGGCGTTATTCCATTTCCAGGAATAACGCCTTTTTTAGCAAATAATCTGGGGATCCCGAGAGGTCTCCCCGAAAGAAGAAAAATCAGTAAAAAATACATTTTTAATGGATTACGGAAAAGAATTCGAGAAATACGCTACCAAGCATCACGGGATCAATAGTAACTACTATAACCAGATCATTAGCAGTATGAACCCGTTGGGGATGACCCCCAATATCATCGAAGAAAGGCAAATGAATATTGCGATTTTCGATGTCTTTTCCAGGTTGATGATGGATCGCATTATTTTCCTTGGAACAGCTATTAATGATCAGGTAGCAAATATTATTCAGGCACAGTTGTTGTTTCTTGAAAGCACAGATTCATCCAAAGATATCCAGATATATATAAATTCACCGGGAGGTAGTGTTTACGCAGGTCTTGGGATATATGATACGATGCAGTTCATTAAGCCCGATGTGGCTACCATTTGCACAGGGATGGCTGCTTCTATGGGAGCTGTTCTTCTATGTGCAGGAGAAAAAGGCAAACGCAGTGGTTTACCGCACTCCAGGGTGATGATTCATCAGCCTTTAGGGGGTGCCCAGGGGCAAGCGAGCGACATTGAGATCACGGCCCGCGAGATCCTGACCCTTAAGAAGGAGTTATATGAAATCATTGCCAAACATTCCGGGCAGTCCTATGAAAAGATCGAGGAAGACAGTGATAGGGACTACTGGATGAAAGCAGATAAGGCTTTAGATTATGGAATGATAGATGAAATTTTAACAAGGTCGTAAAGAACCTTATTGAAGAATGTAGAGAAGGTTTCTGTGCCGCAGGGATCACAATAAAAAAATTATGGCAAAAGAAGAATTAGAATGTTCCTTTTGTGGAAGGAAAAAACCGGAGACTAACCTGTTGATTGCAGGATTGGACGCACATATTTGCGACCGCTGTATTGAACAGGCTCATGGTATCGTTATAGAAGAATCCAAACAGGAAGGGGTAAGTGAGCTTTCTTCAGAATTAAAACTGAGGAAACCACAAGCCATTAAATCCTTTTTGGACCAATATGTAATTGGACAGGAGCATACCAAAAAAGTGCTTTCCGTTGCCGTTTACAACCATTACAAAAGACTGCTTCAACCGGTCTCTGATGAGGATATCGAGATACAGAAGAGTAATATCATTATGGTAGGGGAGACTGGTACAGGGAAAACGCTCATGGCCAAGACCATTGCAAAGATGTTGAATGTACCTTTGGCAATTGTGGATGCCACCGTACTTACAGAAGCAGGATATGTGGGAGAAGATGTGGAAAGTATACTTACCAGGCTTTTACAGGCTGCCGATTATAACCTAGAGAAAGCCCAGCATGGAATCGTCTTTATTGATGAGATCGATAAGATCGCCCGTAAGAGCGATAATCCTTCTATTACAAGAGATGTTTCGGGAGAGG
>CAYREV010000186.1:0-2527 GCA_964423345.1 uncultured Balneolaceae bacterium
TTCCGCTTTGTGCCATTTCTTTACGCGCACTCTGAATTATGCTTTGGACATTGTGCATAGCCATTTTAAGGCTGTCACCGTCGCTGATAACCCGGAGCGAGATCGGGGCAATAGCGGCCACCCCGTTGGTCGAAAGATCGTTGGACAGAAACCTCTGAATCTCTGTCACCTCCATGGCATATGTTTTAAATGTGTCTTTAATACGGTTACTCTGTACAGAAATTCGGCCGTAAACGCCGCCCAGTATTGACCGGCGCTGCTCGCTCAGCCGTTGTATTTGCGGATTATCATATTCGTTTCCCTCTTTTTGCCACTCCCGGAAATAATCGGTACCGCGTTCAGTCAGTTCGTCCGCATGGCGGACAAACTTGGTCTCGGTGGCAACTATTTTGTCTACGTTTTCTGAAAAGGTTTCCAGGGCCCTCTTCAGGTCAGGTTGGCCGGGTCTGAGGATCTCACCCAGCGCGGCCCCGGTGGCATCCAGCTGCAGGATCGCCGCCGTTACATCGTCGTCCATGGTTTGCAGCGAGATTCGGGTCTCATCGGATCGCTCCATTCCCGAGGACTGGCAACCGGCTATCACCATAAAGCCTGAGATAAGCGCGGATAGAAGAAATGAATTTAATCGCCTGATTGGGGCCATGGCAAGCTCCCTTTTATTTGTCGGAGTTACTTTAATAAAAGGTCACTATTTTACGCCGGACAAGTGTTATACCCTGGTAAAAATGATTTACATATATCACTTATTCTCGGAGAAATAGGCAGAAATGATCGCTTGATGGCCCTGTATGGAATGTATGAGAATGGATCCGGTGCACCGCCATGCTCATCTGATAGATACTATCGGAAACGCACACCGGATACATATGGTATACTCATCCGAGTCGGCTAATCTATCAATGTCAAAAGAACCTCCCAACAGTCCCACCCGGTGATCAATAATCCGCAGGCCCATACCCTTGCTGTTGGTATTTTCCGGCGAAAATCCCGTACCGTTGTCTTTGATATGCAGATGCAGCTGCTCTTCCCGCTCGAAGACCCTTACCAGAATTCGCTCCGCCTCTCCGTGAACAGCCGTATTCTTGATGGCCTCCTGGGTAATGTGGTACAAGTTCGTGGATAACTCTCTATTGGTAATCTTTTCCAGGACGCCATCGGTGTCCAAAATGCACCTGACGCCATGAATTTCCTGTGAACGCCGCATTAAAAGACGGAAAGCATGGGAGACCCCCTCCTTTTCCACATCGATCGGGATAATATCGTGACTCAAATCCCGGATGCTGTCTATTTCCATGTCAATGAGTTCATTGACTTCAGCCAGCGTAGAGAAAGCCTCACCCAGGTCGGTATCTGACAACTCATCTTTAACGTCATTTACCTTGATTTTTATCGATGCAAGGATCTGCCCCAGGTTGTCGTGCAGGTATTCCCCAAGCTCCCAACGATCTGCCAGGCTGTTGCTCAGGATCTCATTCTGTAATTTTGTACTGAGTTCAATCTCTTTTTTAAGCTGTTCATTGGTTTTTAGAAGTTCTTGAGCAGATCGTTTCCGCTCTATAGCGGATCCTATAATGTTTGCGGTAATTTGAACTAAATTCATGTCGTGCTTTGAAAAGCTGCTTGATGCTTTGGTATAGAGACTTAAAACCCCGAAATCTTCTTCCTTTCCTCCGATATTGATATGTATGCCGGAAGTAACCTTATTATCATCAAGAAATGGTATTATGCCGAATCGTTGTTCTTTCCGGTAGTCTTCAATAATCAAGGGCTCCGATTGGGTTAAGGCATAACCGACATCCCAACCGGTATTCAGTTCGATGGTTGTTTCCCCCGGTGTAACCTCTTCTAAATTACTGTGGACCATCTTCAATGAATCCTTTTGATGATCCCCTTCGAACACTAAAAAGTAATCGACGCCGGTTATATCACAAATATCTTCTATAGCCTTTTCAATAATTTTCTGCAGGTCCTCTTCCTGCAGTGCAAAAAGGCCCAATTTTGAAATCGTTTCCTGCCTCTGTGCCCGCTCTCTAAGCTGTTTTTCCGCTTCTTTAAGCTGTGTGATGTCTACAAGGGTAAGTACCACCCCGTCAATTTTATCATCTATGGTACGGTAAGGACGCACGCGCATGATATATTGATTTCCCTTCTCATCCGGAATGACCTTTTTGACAGGCTGCAGGCTCTCCGTCACCTGTTTGATATCGGCCTGTATCGAATCATAGTCGAGCTGATGGGTAACATGATTAAAGGGGCGTCCCGTATCAGAGGAGATCAGGTTAAAAAGATCGGTAGCGGAAGAAGTGAAAAATTGCACACAGTTATTGCTGTCAATAAAGAGCGTAGCAATATCCGTAGACTCCATCAGGTTTTTGAGATTACTGTTCGCCTGGTTGAGTTTTTCAATTTTTTGTTCGAGTTCGGTATTTACGCTCTTGAGTTCTTCATTAACCGATTGTAATTCCTCTTTACTTGTTTCAAGCTGTTCCGTCGTAGACCTCAGCTCTTCATTCATTGACTGCAGTTC
>CAYREV010000187.1:0-2524 GCA_964423345.1 uncultured Balneolaceae bacterium
TCGCCACGGTCGACTACCTCACAGCGGACCCGCAAGCCAGCTTCACCTTACCCGCCGACCAGACCTACACCTTCGAGCTCAAGGTGGACCTAGCCGACGGTGCGGGCCGCAACAACGCAGGGATCAGCTTCGACCTGCAGCTGGAGGTCGATCCACCGTGAGACGCCTGCTTCTCCTCGGCTTGGCCTTGGCCTTGATCCCGTCGGCCAGCGGCGCCCTGACGCTGCTCCACACGGAGTCCTCGGGCAACTTCCGACCGGTCGAGGTCGAGGTGCCCTTCGGCCAGCACGTGGCCGGCTCGACCCTGGGTGCCAACCAGACCAACGCCTCGGTGTCGATCGCAGGCAGCTTGCTGGAGACCACCACCGACATCCTTTACATCAACAACACCAACGCCACCGGGGCCCACCACGCTCGCCTCGAGGTCATCGACACGACCAACCTGGCCAACCTGGACCTGCTCAAGCTAGGGATCGATAACGGCACGACCACCGACCAGATCGTCATCGAGACCGGGACCGTGTTGGACAGCGACGGGACCTACGTCAAGCTCGAGCCCGGCAGCACCAACACGATCTACGTCACCCAGTCGCTGTCGGCCCTCACGACGACGTCCATCGCCTTCTACGTCTACTCGGCAGACGACCCGCAGGAGAGCGCCTTCGTGAAGACGCGGGCGGAGCTGACGCTGACGTAGCCAAGCTGGCCCTTAGACGATGAAGAGGTGAGAGGGGGCAGAACAGCGCCCGCCCTCACCCTTGTGTCTCTATCGGAGGTATAAGGGTCTTCTAGACAGGTCGTTGAAACGTCCGCGATCGGGGCCACCGGACGTCCTCCAGGGGAAACGTCAAAAGGGCCTCGGTCCTACCAACGGCCATGACCCAGGAGGTCGTCCTCGCCGGAGCCTGCCGGACGCCCATCGGCAAGCTGCTTGGCCAGTTGACCGGGTACTCGGCCACGGACCTCGGCGCGACGGTGGTCGAGGCCACCCTCGAGCGCACCGGTCTCGAGCCGGAGAGCGTCGATGAGGTCATCATGGGCAACGTGATCCAGGCCGGGGTGGGCCAGAACCCGGCCCGGCAGGCCGCCCTGGACGCTGGCCTCCCACCCGAGGTGGCAGCGTTCACCGTCAACAAGGTCTGTGGCAGCGGGCTCAAGTCGGTCATGCTGGCCGACCAGGCCATCCGACTGGATCAAGCCCAGGCCATCGTGGCCGGCGGCACCGAGTCCATGACCAACGCCCCCCACCTGCTCCCGGACCACCGGCAGGGGGCCAGGCTGGGCGACAGCGAGATCGTCGACGCCATGATCTACGACGGCCTCCGCGACCCCTTCAACGACATCCACATGGGCGAGACCGGCGAGGTCGTGGCCGACGAGCATGGCATCACCCGCGAGGCCGCCGACGCCCTGGCCAAACGCTCGCACGAGCTAGCCTGGAAGGCCACCGAGAACGGCTGGTTCAAGGACGAGATCGTCCCCGTCGAGGCCAAGCCCAACGCTCGGCGCAAGGGGGCCGAGACCATGACCCAGGACGAGGGCATCCGACCGGACACCGACGCCGAGAGCCTGGCGCGCCTTCGCCCGGTGTTCCGCAAGGACGGCGTGGTCACCGCCGGCAACGCCAGCCAGATCAGCGACGGCGGCTCGGCCATGGTCGTGACCTCCCGCGCCTTCGCCGAGGAACACAGCCTCCCGATCCAGGCCACCGTCAAGGGCTACGCCACCGCCGGCGTCGAGCCCGAGCGCGTGATGAGCGCGCCGATCCCCGGCACCGAGAAGCTGCTCGACCAGCTCGACCTCTCCATCGACGACCTGGACCTCTTCGAGCACAACGAGGCCTTCGCCACGGCCAGCTGCGCGGTCAAGGCCCACTTCGAGGTGCCCGACGATAGGTTCAACGTCACCGGCGGCGCCGTGGCCCTCGGCCATCCCCTTGGCTGCAGCGGGGCTCGCGTCCTGACGACCCTGATCCACAACCTCCACCGGACCGGTGGCGAGCTCGGGTTGGCCACGCTCTGTCTGGGTGGAGGTAATTCGGTCCAGATGGTCGTCGAAGCTGAGTAGCCGACCATCTGGACGCTGTCTGCCATGATCAGAGAGCCGGGCGCTCGCGGGACCGGTTCCGTCGGCCGGGCCTCTGGCATGCCGAGCTGAACGACCCGTCAGCCCAGCTTGCGCCAGTGCACCTTGACCGTCGACCAGGCCTGGACGCTGTGGATGAAGACGAGCACCGTGAACAGGACGCTGGGCCAGACGTGCCAGGTCTTCGTGGCGTACTTCAGGCCGGCGGCATCGAAGGGCCCATCGAAGAGCAGCGGGAACCCGGAGAGGATCGCTAAGGCCGCGATCGGGACCAGCATCAGATCCACGAGCCGGCGGACCGGCCAGTGGCCGAACCGGGTCTCCAGCGGACGATCCCCCGTGGTGTGCTGGCGGCGTAGGTAGAGCCAGGCCAGGTAGGGTGGTACCAGGACCAGCACCCACGCCCACAGGCTCAGCGGGACGTAGTTGGCGTTGGTGA
>CAYREV010000188.1:0-2511 GCA_964423345.1 uncultured Balneolaceae bacterium
ACTTCTGCGGCGAGCCCATCGAACCCGGCACGGGCATGCTCTACATCAAGAAGGATGGCACCCAGTTCTCCTTCTGCACGAGCAAGTGCCGACGCAACCGGATCGACCTCGACCGGCAGCCCCGCTACTTCAAGTGGACCCGCGAGTACCAGAAGGGCGGTGTGCAGTAGGTGGCCGAGCGGACCTTCGTGATGGTCAAGCCCGACGGTGTCCAACGAGGCCTCGTCGGCGATGTGGTCTCCCGCATCGAGGACCGCGGCCTCAAGATCGCTGGCCTCAAGCTGGTCGACGTCGACCAGGAGCTGGCCGAGACCCACTACGACGTCCACCGCGACAAGCCCTTCTTCGAGGGCCTGGTGGACTTCATCACCAGCGGCCCCGTGGTCGCCATGGTCGTGGAGGGCCCTGGGGCGATCAAGGCCGTGCGCGCCCTCAACGGTGCCACCGACCCCATCGAGGCCGGACCCGGCACGATCCGCGGCGACTTCGCCGTGGACATCGGCCGGAACATCGTCCACGGTAGCGACTCCCCCGAGACCGCTGCCAAGGAGATCAAGCTCTGGTTCACCGACGATGAGATCGTCGGCTACGACCGGATCGACGGTCCCTGGGTCGAGGAGTGACCGGCCCCAACGCGCCCCCGGAGGGCGCATCCTTCCTCCCCATGCTCATCCGGTGATCCAGCTCAGGCGCTTGTCCGCCGGGCTACATCCAGGATGACGTCCCGCAGCTCGCCTGTCTCGCTGTGGACGGCGCGCTGGCGCTCGGCACCCATCTCGTGCCGGGCGGCCACCTGGGAGAGGGTCTCCATCTGGGGCTCGAGACCGAGCAGCTCGATCTCCTCCTCGAGAAGGATCCTGGTCAGCTCCAAGGCCTCTGGGACGGCCAGAAGGTCGACCTCCCGATCCTCGTCGACGTGGATCAAGCGCGCCCGCGTCCCGTCGCGCATGGCTCGCCATCGGTTCTCGGCGACGACCTGATCCACCTGGAGCAAGGCCAGGTGCTCGCCGTGCTGGTGCGCGTGGGTCGCTCGGGCCACGATGGCTTGGATCAGGCCGGCCAGGGCGACGCTCAGCTCGGGGTCCGGGACGGCGTCGCAGACGCGGACCTCGACCGTCCCCAGGCTGGGTCGCGGTCGGACGTCCCACCAGATCTTGCTCAGGTCCTCCATGGCACCAGCCTTGCGGAGGGTATCGACGGTGAGTTCGAGGTCTTGCCAGTCCTCGAAACGGGGCTGCAACCCGCTGCGAGGCATCGACTCGAAGATCCGCAACCGGACCGAGGCCAGGCCCGTGTCCATCCCCCGCCAGTACGGGGCGTTGACCGACAAGGAGAGCAACAGGGGGACGAAGGCCCGCAGCGCGTTCATCGCGGTGACGGCCTCCTCGGCCGAACCGACACCGACGTGGACGTGCTGCCCGAAGACCAAGCTGCGCTCGAACGGCCACCGGACCTGGCGCCGAAGCTCGTCGTACCGGTCCGACCGGGTCATGTCCTGCTCCTCGTACCGGGCCCAAGGGTGGGTGCCGGCGGCGGCGACGAGCAGCCCTTCGTCACGGGCCCGGTCCAGGAGCTCGCCCCGCAAGGCGCGGACGTTCTCGATGGCCTCGTCGGCGTCGTTGCAGACTGGCGTGGCCGTCTCGATGACCGATCGGAACAGCTCCGACTGGAACCGGGTCTCGCTGGCCCCTCCATCGAGCACCTCGGCGGCCCGGGACACGAGCTCACCGGTGTCGGGGTCGATGAGCTGGAACTCCTCCTCGATGCCGAGGGTGAAGCCCGCCTCTGGGGAGCCCTTCACGATGGAGCCAGCACGTTCGAGGGTCATAGGTCGACCGCCTCCCCATGGGGGGGATGACACTTAGGGGCTTGCCAGGTCCCGGGGTCAGGGTGGCGTGCGGTCGACGACGTCCCGGACGACCTCGGTGAAGTCGCCGGTCTTCTCGTAGACCTCCAGCTGCCGGTCCGCCCCCGTCTGGCCTCGCTGCACCATCTCCTCGATGGTGGCGATCTCCTGCTTGAGGCCCAGCTCCTGGGGGATGTCGCCGAGGATCTCCTTGGTGCTCTCCCAGGCCTGGGTCATCGGGATCGCCTCTGCGCTGCCGACCGGGGTGAGCTGGATCAGCTCAGCCTCGATGCCGTCGCGCATGGCACGCCACCGGTTCTCCTGGATGACCTCGTAGTTGTGCTGCAGGGGCGGCGCTTCCCCGTTCTCGTAGGCCCGGCACAGCCGGACGACCAAGGCCTGGGTCAAGGCGGCCAGCGCGACGGACTGGTCGGTCTCGGTCGGAAGGTCCGGGATCCGCATCTCGACGGTGCCCAGGTCCGGGCGGGGCCGGATGTCGTACCAGATCTTCGTGTAGTCCTCGATGCTGCCGACGGCCTTGAAGGTGTCAACGGCGGCCTGGAAGTCGGCGAAGTTCCTGAACGATCGAGGCATCCCGGTGCGTGGCAGCGCGTCGAAGATCCGCACCCGGCACGACTTCAGGCCCGTGTCCTTGCCCTTCCAGA
>CAYREV010000189.1:0-2508 GCA_964423345.1 uncultured Balneolaceae bacterium
ACAGGGAGACGGGCGCCACGTTCCAGCCGACCACCAGGAGGACGACGATGAAGACCCCGCGGATGTGACGGTCGGAGAGCTTGCAGGAGAGCTGGCTGCCGATGTTGGCACCGATCATACCGCCGATGGCCAGGAAGGCCGCGGCCACCAGGGAGACGTTCCCGTGGACCAGGTGGGTCAGCCCGCCGAACAGCGCGTTGCCGGCGCCGACGACCAGGGCCGTCCCGACGGCCAGATGGGCCGGGATCATCAGGAACGAGGTCATCAGCGGGGTGAGGATGAAGCCGCCGCCGACGCCGAGCAGGCCCGAGAGGAACCCGACGCCGGCGCCCAGGAGCACGGGGGTCACGCGATCGATGGAGTAGCGCTTGCCGCCGTGGGTGCCCTCGATGGGCGTGGTGAGGGCGACCATGAGCAGGCTGGTCAGCTTGCGACCGAGCACGCGCCGGCCGACGCCTTCGACCTTGTCCAGGCCTTCGTCGCCCAGGCTCTCTGTGAGGTCGAACCCGCCGGTCTCCCGGGCCTCGGGACGCAGGGCCTGCCAGGCCAGGTGGATCCCGAGGCCCAGCGTGATGGCGGCGAACGCCCAGGCCAACAGCCCCTCGCTCAGACCGACGCTGACCCAGGCCCCCAGGGGGGCACCGATGACAGCACCGCCCAAGAGCGGCAGAGCGAGCTTGAGCTTCACGTTGCCCTGGCGTCGATGGGTGACGGCCCCGCTCCCCGCGGTGAACAGGCTCTGGACCAGGTTGGTCCCCATGGCCAGGTGGAGGGGGAAGCCGAGGAGGACCACGATCAGGGGCACGGCGATCAGGGAGAACCCACCGCCGATGATCGCGCCGGCCGAGCCGGCCAGCAGGCCGACCCCTAGGGCTTTGGCTCCGAGGATGAGTTCGGCCTCGGCGGCGAAGAGGATCTCGTACCCGACGAAGATCACCGTAGCAAGGCCCGCGAGGAGGAGCGTGATGTCTCGGACGCCCAAGCCTTGCAGGGCGCCGGCGGGGAACGACAGCCGTCCGTTACCGCTCGTGACGGGGGATCTCCTCCGGATCCTGACGCGGGGACCGCGGCAGAGCCGCCGATGGAACGCACATCGGTGATAAACCCTTCGTAGCGAGGCCTAGCGGACAAAGGTCATGGGTGGCAGTGGCAAGATGATGCCTTGATCGCTACGGCAGATCCCCGTGGGCTCCGGGGGTCCGCCGGCCGAGCTGTCCGTTGAGGGTATGAGAACCTATCGGTCGGCAGCGGGATGGCCCAAGGGAAGACCGGGCGGAGGGCCGGTGCTTAGGCCACGTCGAGGACGACGAACCCGAGGAACATGCCGATCCCGCCGAGGACGGTCAGCACGGTGGTCACGCTGGTCGGGATGCCGACGTCGAGCCCGGCGGGTTGGAGCATCCCCAACAACCGGGTGCCCAGGCCGATCATCATCATGAGGAAGGCCGCCTGGACCATCCAGGGTTGCACCCCGGGGTTCAGGACGCCGGCCTCTGGGTGGTCGGTCGGTTCGGGCGGATCGGGACGCGTCGTGGGGATCTCGTTCATGGAGGCTTCCTCAGGGACGGGGGTACCGGCTGGGGCATCGAAGGGTGCCTGGCAGACGGTGCATGCGGCTTCGGGCGCGGTCTTCGAGGCTCCGCAGAGGGAGCACCGTTCCCGGCCGCCGGACAACCGGTCGGCCCAGTAGACCAGGATGGCCACCAGGGCCACAAGGCCGGTGAGGATCAGACCCGCGTCCACCAGGTCCATCACGCCGACATGGGGGGACGCTGGTTGATGAGCCTTTCCCTGGGCTCTGGGACCAAGGGACCGGCTCAGCCGCTGGTGACCTGGTAGCCGGTGAACATGTCGCCGCTGTAGTGGCCGGGCACATCGCACCACATCGTGAACCCGCCGGTCTCCTCGGGGATGAACAGGATCTGCTGGCTCTCACCGGGCTCCAGGTTGCGTGTCTGCGTGACGATCTCGTCCTGGCCGGCCTCCTCCTGGGGCAGGCCCAGGAAGAGGTTGTGGACCGTGGAGTGGACGTTGGTCACGTTCAGGAGGTAGGCCTCGCCTTGCTGGAACTCGGTGAGGTCGGGCCGGATGACGAAGTCGCCCAGCTCCACATCTACCGTGGTCGGCTCGATGACCTCGACAGCGACCGTGTGCTCGCCGACGGTGAGCTCGGCTTGGCCGGCCTCGGGGGCGGTGGTGTTCAGCCAGCCCCATTGGCCGGGCGGGATGGGGTCGGTGGACGCACCAGCGAAGCTGGCCTCGACGGCCTGGGACCCGTCGTTGCGGATCAGGTACTCGAAGGGTGCGTTGGCCACGGCTTGGATGCTGGTGGGTTCGACGCCGCTGTCGGTGACCGTGATCAGGTTGCCGTCGCTGACCTGCTCGGCCTTCTTGTCCTCAAGCCAGTCGTCGAACTCGGCCTGCGGGACCGCTTGGAACTGGGCCCGCATGTAGGCGTGAGCCAGACCGCAGTACTCGGCGCACTGGCTGAAGTACTCGCCCTCGGGG